>NZ_JBVJYZ010000023.1:0-100635 GCF_055600045.1 Streptomyces sp. NPDC038280 | reverse complement strand
TCGCTACGACAAGCGCCGTTACGTCTACCTCGGCACCGCAACTGCCGCAGCCCTCACCATCTGGCTCCGAACGTGATCGACCGGACAAGTCCTAGTCGCCGTCCGACTCCTCGAACGGCAGGGCCGGCCCCGGCCCCTCGTCCGGTACGACCACCAGGCGCAGGGCCATGTGGCGTGCGCCGGGCGGGCGTTCGCCGGGCGCGGACACGTACTTGTTCAGCAGGGCCTGGTATTCCTCGGTGAACGCGGCCACCTGTTCCTTCGTCATCCAGGTGCCCGCGCGGTAGATCTGGTTCCAGCCGGCCGCTCTGTCGTACCCGGCGTACGCGCTGACGACCAGGTTGAGGTCGTGGGACATCTTGAGTGCGCCGATCTTCATCGCCGCCTCGCGTTCGTCGTCCGCCATCGGCAGCCCGGGCGGCGTGAAGATGTCCGTCATCAGCGACTTCCACCAGCGTTCCCGACCGGTGGACCGTTCCTCGATCTCGGCGATCAGGTTGAGGGAGGCGAGCTTGCGCAGGTGGTAGCTGGTGGTGCCGGTGCTCTCGCCGAGCGCCCTGGCGACGCTGGTGGAGTTCGCCTCGCCGTGCTCTCCGAGGTAGCTCAGGATGTCGCGGCGCACCGGGTTGGACAGCGCCTTGTAGAAGACCTTGAGGTCCGGACCGGTGAGAACTCTCTTCTCGGGGCGCTCGACCATGCGGGCCAGCCTACTGCAGAGACTCTCTGCAGTCATTGCAGAGATTGTTTGCAGAATATCTCTGCAATAGCTACGGTGGTGGAGACGGCGGCCGGGAGAGCGGCCGAAGGTGCGACAGACGGGGGTTCGAGATGGGGACGCAAGCGGCTGGACACCTGGACGCCCGGACACGGGACGAGATCGACGACCAGGTGGCGGAGGCGTTCGACGCCTACCTCGCCGACCGGCTGGAGGAGCCGGGGCCCCTGCGGTCCGCTCTCGCCCGGCGGCGCGGCGCCGCTCTCGTCCTGGGCACGGTGGCGCTCGGCGCGCTGGCCACGGCGCTGGCGCCGGGTGGCGTGGCCGGGGTCGGCTGGATCTGGGGGGCCATCGCGGCGGTCGACCTGGCGTGGTTGCTGAACCCGCGCCGTCCGTAGGGCACTTTGGGTGGCAGAGCGGGAGAAGAGGTGGCCGTGCGCCCCGCGCGCCGTGGCCACCTCTTCGGTCGTCGGGTCCGCGGCCGGCCTGCGGGCCGACCGCCATCCCCTATGCGGCCGACCGACTCCCCGCCGCTCCGCCCTTCGCGTCCTGGGACGCCGGGCCGAGAGGGAAGGTGCGTTCGGCCTGTGCCATGCGGAGCTTCTCGAGCGCCTTGGACTGCTCGACGGCCCGCTTCAGCAGACCGTCGAGGCGGCTCGCCTCAAGTCGGTCGTCGCGGTCGGCCAGCGCACGCAGAGCACGCCACAGCGCGGCCTTGCCCTCGACGCCCAGCCGCAGCGTCTCCATCTCCACCAGCGCGCTCAGCGGCGAACGCCGCACCACGCGCCGGTTCGGCTTCAGCCGGGCCACCCTCTCGCCGAGCAGGCCCAGCACGATGCGGTGCCGGCGGACGGGTACGTCGAGCGCGCGCATGATGTCCAGCAGCGCGTCCCGGTCGTGCTCGATGTCCGCCGCGAGGGGACCGAAGTCATGGCCGAGGGCGTTCTCCGCCCCGGCCATCCGGCGCGCCAGTTCCGTACCGGCCGTGGCGCCCGTCAGATGGTCGTTGAGGTAGACCCCCAGCAGTTCCCAGCGGTCTTCCGGGGGCGACTGCGTGTCGTTCACAGGCGTGTCGTTCATGGTGACGAGACCCCCTTGAACGCGTCCCGCGCCCGGTCCAGCAGCGAGACGAACGGACCGGTCGCCCACTGGGCCGCGGGGGAGCCGGCCGCCGTGGGGTGCGGGCGTGTCGGGGCCAGCTTCTCGGCCGCCACCAGACGCTTGCCCATCCGGTTGAGCTGCTCCTGGTCGCAGCCCGAGCGCAGGGCCGGGAACTCCTCGTGTTCCTCGTGTTCCGCGTGGTCGATCACGGACTTCTCGAACCGCGCGAGCAGCCGGTCGAACTCGGGGCTGCCGACGTCCATCCGCTCCAGCTCGGCGAGGACCTTGTTGGCTTCCTCCTCCTCGTCGTTGCGGGCCTCGGCCTCCGCCTTTCCGGCCGTCTTCCTGGCCGCGGGCCGCACGACCATCTCCTCAGCGGTCTCGTGCACCGCCAGCACGGCGCGCAGTTCGTGGAACTTCTCCTCCTTGCGGCTGCCTGTCGCCTCCTTGACCTCGCCGAACAGGTCTCGGATGCGGGCGTGCTGCTGCAGAAGGATCCCCACCACATCACCGGTGGGCAGCCGGGCCGCTTGGTCCCGTTCCGTCTTCGCGGTGCTCACAACGATCTCCGTCCTCGATCCTGGGATCTCTTTATGGGCGGGTTACCGACCTCGGCGGGGCGAAACTCCGCCCGGGCGACGGATCGTGGTGCTCCGGTTGCCCGGCAGGTCAGTTGAGGGGCATCGTGCTCGGGTTGGCGCCGGCCGCCGGGACGGCGGAGGCCATGCGGTTGCCGACGCTCCGATACACCACGGGAAGACCGCTCATCCGTCTCGGGAGCAGGCAGTTCTTGCCGTCGACGATCACCCTCGGCGGCAGCATGCGGTCGGCCAGGAGCGCCCAGTCCGCTTCCGTGACATGCGGCCACTCGGTGAGCACCACCGCGGCGTGGGCGCCGTCGACGGCGGCGCCGAGGTCCTCGACCGGCACGGCGCCGGGGAAGAGCGCCGTCTTCGCGGCCGGCGTGAGACCCGGGTCCCAGACCCGCACGCTCGCCCCGCCGGCCAGAAGCGCGGGAACGATCGCGCGGCTCGGCGCGGCCCGCAGATCGTCGCTCCACGGCTCGTAGCGGACACCGAGAACGGCGATCTCGCAGCCCCGGAGATCGCGTCCCATGGCCTGGCGCAGCAGCTCGACGACGCGGGGAGGCTGCTCCAGATTGACCCGGATCGTCGCGTCGA
Source organism: Streptomyces sp. NPDC038280 (assembly GCF_055600045.1). Classification (NCBI taxonomy): domain Bacteria; kingdom Bacillati; phylum Actinomycetota; class Actinomycetes; order Kitasatosporales; family Streptomycetaceae; genus Streptomyces; species Streptomyces sp. NPDC038280. The sequence goes on along the minus strand of NZ_JBVJYZ010000023.1, from coordinate 97,638 downwards.
GGAGGGGGGTGGCGACTCCGTGGCTCCGGGCCCAGTGGGACAGGGCGGCCGTGTCCTTGGGCAGACACGAATCACCGAAGCCGAGCCCCGGCTGCAGGAAAGCGTGACCGATGCGCGGGTCGAGGCCGACCCCCTGGATCACCTGGTCGACGTCGAGATCGGGCAGCACGCAGAGCCTGGCCAGCTCATTGGCGAAGCTGATCTTGGTGGCGATGAAGGCGTTGCTCGCGTACTTGATCATCTCGGCGCTCGTCGGGGTGGTGACCGTCCACTGGCACGCCGTCCCCGCGTACAGCTCGCGCAGCACCGGCAGACAGGAGTGCGACAGGACCCCGGCCACGACCCGGGCCGGCGCCTGCCAGTCCTGGAGCGCGCTGCCCTGATTGAGGAACTCCGGGTTGTAGACGAAGCCGGGCCGCAGCGCGGGGAAGCGGGAGAGGATCGCCTCGCTGCTGCCCGGCGGGACCGTCGACTTCAGGATCGTCCAGGGCAGCGGCTCCAGCCGCGCCACCATCTCCAGGGCGGTCTCCACCTGGGAGAGATCGGCCGTCCCGTCGGCGGCCGGCGGGGTGCCGACCGTGACCAGGACGACGTCGAACGGCGCCTCGTGGTGCCGCGTCGGCAGATCGGCCGCGAAGCGCAGTCGCCCGGTGGCCATCGCACCGGCGAGCTCGTGCGGAAGGCCCGGTTCGAAGACCGGCGCCTGTCCGGCCTGGAGCATTCCGAGCCGTCGCGAATCCCGCTCGAAACCGGTGACGTGATGCCCCTGCTGCACCAGCGCGACCGCGCCTGTCAGCCCGACGTAGCCCTGCCCGACGATGGCGATACGCATGCGCTCTCCAGGTGATCCGAACGCACCACGGAGCCGCCGACGACTCCACGGGCCAGAGAGCCACGGGTGCTCGGGGAGACTTCCCGAAGGTGGGTGCCGCCTGACACCCGGCGAGGAATCTTCACCCCGGCGGTCCCCTCGGGACCGCATACATCGCCGGACACGTGGGCACTCGCGCCCACAGGCACCGCCGGAAGCGGTGCGAGGGGGCCAGGGAAGCCGACCGGGAGAGCCGGCCCCGCCCCTCCCGTCCCCAAGGAGCGCCATGAGCGAGCAGACACCGTCCCAGGCCGAGGGCGAACGGGACGACAGGAAGCAGCAACGGAGCCGCGGCGCGAAGCCCACACCGCCCCGGACGACCCCGTCCCAGGCGGAGGGCGAGCGCGGCAGCGAGCGGCGCGGCAAGGGCAAGGGCGAGCACGGAGGCGAGGAAGTACCCCCCGCGGCCACCTGAGAGCACGATCCGACCCACGGGCGCCCTGCCCTTCGACGCGCCCCTTCGCGGTGACGCTCAGCCGACGCCGGAGGTGGCCGTGCGCGCGTACCCGGGCAGGGACCGGGCCAGCGTGCGCAACGCGTAATGGGAACGGGACTTGACCGTGCCCGGCGGAATGCCGAGGGCGCGGGCGGTCTCGTTCACGCTCTGCCCCCCGAAGTGGATCCTGGTCAGGACGTCACGGTGCTCGGGCGTCAACGACCGTACGGCGGCCCGGACATCGAGCGCGGCGATCGCCCGTTCCGTGTCGTCGCCCGGTTGCGGGATGACGGCCAGAACGGCGTCGTCGACCTCGGCCGGCCGGGCCTTGCGGGAGCGGTACGCGTCAATGGCGAGCCGGCGGGCGACGGTGAAGAGCCAGGGCCGCATCGACTCGTACGGCGAGTCGAAGGCCTCTGGGTGCTGCCATGCCCGCAGGAGCGTCTCCTGGAGGAGGTCCTCGGCGCTCTGCCGGTCGCCGTACGTCAGGCCCAGCAGATACGTCATCAGCGCGGATCCGTGTGCGAGCTGGAGCTCCGCCAGGGACCGCTCGTCGGTCGTCGCCATCGTCAGCACCCTTTCCCGGCTCGGTGGCTGGTCACCTGGCGTATCCGAACGTATCCGCGGACGGGACGAAAGCGGGCGGGCCGCGCCCCTCGGCGAGCGGTCGCCTGGCGCGCCGAGTGGTGCGGTGAGCGGTCGACCGGGCCGGGGGAAGGAGCCATTGCCTCGTACGGCACGGACGGAATGCCGGGGGCGGGCGGGCATGGTGTGCTGGCGAGGGTGAGAGGCCGTCGGCCCGACGGCGGGGAGGCACCACACCTGTCACACGGAGGAGAATCCATGGCCGTTTTCATCCAGGCCGAGCTGGAGGGCGTGACCCTCGACCAGTACGACGCGCTGAACGCCAAGCTTCAGGCGATGCCCGGAATCTTCGAGGGGTGTCTGTCGCATGTCGCCGTACCGACCGATTCGGGCCTGAAGATCTTCGACCTGTGGGAATCCGAGGAGGCCATGCGCAGGTTCGGCGACGCCATGATGCCGGTGGCGCTCGAAGAGGGGTTCCCGGAGGGCGTCATGCCGAAGGTCCTGCCCGTGCACAATCACTTCGTGTCGGGAGCGTAGGGCGCGTCCCGCTGGGAACGGGCGGCGGGCAGGGTGACCTCGAAGCGGCAACCGCCGTCGACGTTGCGCACACCGGCGTGGCCGGCGTGCGCCTCGACGATGCCCCGGACGATCGCGAGGCCGAGCCCGGCCCCCGCCGGGGGTGTCCGGGCCACGGTGCCCCGCCAGCCCGTGTCGAACACGCGCGGCAGATCCCCTTCGGGGATGCCCCCGCACCCGTCGGTGACGGACAGCAGGACCGTGTCCGCGCGGCGCTCCGCGGCGACCGCGACCGTGCCGTCCGCGGGCGTGTGGCGGATCGCGTTGACCAGCAGGTTGGCGAGGACCCGCGTCATCTCCTTGCTGTCCACCTCGACGGGGACGCGGTCCAGCCGACCGCCGACCAGACGTACGCCGTGCTCGCGGGCGAGGGGCCCCGCGCCCGCGAGGGCGTCGCCGACGAGGTCGTAGACGGAGATCCGGGCCGGTGTCAGGGCGAGCGCCCCGGCATGGATGCGGGACAGCTCGAAGAGGTCGCCGACCATGCCGTTGAGCCGGTCGACCTCCGTGCGGATCTGGCGGTGGTAGCGGGCGGGGTCGTCGGCGACCCCGTCCTCCAGCGCCTCGGACATGGCGCGGAGACCGGCCAGCGGCGTCCGCAGATCGTGGGAGATCCAGGCGACGAGCTCACGGCGGGACGACTCCAGCGCGCGTTCCCGCTCGCGCGCCTCGGCCAGGCGCAGACTCGTGGCCGTCAACTCCCCGCTGAGCGCCTCGAGTTCGGCGGGCGCCGGGGTGGAGGGGGCGGTGAAGGACCCGCCGTCGCCGAAATGCCGGGCCGCGACGGCGAGTTCCCGGCAGTTGACGACGACGCGGCGGCCCAGCAGCAGGGCCGTGACCAGGGACACCACCGCCGCCATGGCGACGACCGTGGTGACCACGGTGAGGTCGTGCGAGGACAGGAACATCGCCCAGGCGACCGCCAGGGTCCCGGCGAGCATCGCCGAGACGGCGACGCCCGCGACGATCGCCAGGGACACGGCGACCGAACGACGTCGCAGCAGCCGCAGGACGACGGCGCCCAAGACCCCCGCCGCGGCCGCGCCGAGGAAGGCGTAGAGGGCGATCAGCAGAATGTCGCGCACGGCGGTCACATCTCCTTCGGGTCCGGATCGAAGCGATAGCCCGCGCCCCAGACCGTCTGGATCAGCCGCGGCTTGGCCGGGTCGTCCTCGATCTTCCCGCGCAGCCGCCGCACATGGACCGTGACGGTCGACAGGTCGCCGAAATCCCACCCCCACACGTCCCGCATCAACCGCTCGCGCTCGCAGACCTGGCCCGGGTGGCGCAGCAGATAGGCGAGCAGGTCGAACTCCCGCAGCGTCAGCGCCAGCGGCCGGCCGTCCTTGGATGCCTGGCGGGCCGCCGCGTCCAGCTCCAGACCGGCCGCTCTCAGCACGGGCCCCGGCGGCGCCGGGAGCGTACTGCGGCGCAGCACGGACTCGACCCGCAGCACCAGCTCACGTGGGCTGAACGGCTTGGTGACATAGTCGTCCGCGCCGATCTCGAGCCCGAGGATGCGGTCCTCCTCGTCGCTGCGCGCGGTCAGCATGATCACCGGCACTGGGCCCTGTTCGCGCAGGCTGCGGCACACCTCGAAGCCGTCCACGCCGGGAAGCATCAGATCGAGGACGACCAGCCCGGGCCACCGCGCCTCGGCCGCCGCGAGCGCGGCGGGCCCGTCGGCCGCCCGGTCCACGCTGAACCCCGCCCGCTCCAGGTAACCCGCGACCACCTCGGAGACGGTCGGGTCGTCGTCCACGACGAGGATGTGCTGCGCTTTCTCCATGAGGCCAGCGTCGCACCGGGCGGGGGAGACGACGCGCCCCAGGGGGGCCCAAGCGGGCGATGTCCGCGTTTCGTAAGGATCCCGGCCCGCGTGTGCCGGCCCGGACCCGCGCCGCGCGTGCCCCTGGCCCGGGCGGGGTAGCTGCCCAGGAGTGCCGTGCGAGCGGCCGCCGGGGCGTGGCCACCGCCCCGCCGCCCTCGCCCGGCAAGGCACCGGCCCCGCACGACCGGTCGAGGCCGGACACAGCCCCGCACGACGGTTCGAGCGGGACAGGGCGCCGCACGGCCCCGCACGCACACGGAGGCGATCACCATGAAGGCAGCGGCCAAGGACATCACCCGCGCGGTCCTTCTTGCGTGTGCCGTCGCCCGCGCCGCCTGCGCGGCCGAGTGCGCGGGCCACACCGACATGGAACACTGCCGGATCTGCGCGGAAGCCCGCCGGCGCTGCGAGCGGGCGTGCGACGAGCTGCTCGCCTCCCCCGGCTGACCCGCCCGGTCCACGCCGACCTGCCCCGAGAAGCAGCGGCCCCGGTCGACCCCCGGGGCCGTACGACGGAGGACACATGCGCAAGGCCAACCGCCCGGTCGACGCGTCACCGACCGCCGACGAGATCGACGCGCTGCACGCCCACTGGCGGGCCGCCAACTACCTGTCCGTCGGTCAGATCTACCTGATGGACAATCCGCTGCTGAGGACGCCGCTGGAACCGGCGCACATCAAACCGAGGCTGCTGGGGCACTGGGGCACGTCCCCCGGCCTCAACCTCGTGCACACCCACCTGAACCGGGTCGTCAAGCGGCGCGGCATCGACGCCCTGTGCGTCTGGGGACCCGGCCACGGCGGCCCCGCCGTGCTCGCCAACTCCTGGCTCGAGGGCAGCTACAGCGAGATCTACCCGGACGTGAGCCGCGACGAGGACGGCATGCGGCGGCTCTTCCGCCAGTTCTCCTTCCCCGGCGGCGTACCGAGCCATGTGGCTCCGGAGACGCCCGGCTCCATCCACGAGGGCGGCGAACTCGGCTACGCCCTGTCGCACGCGTACGGAGCCGCCTTCGACAACCCGGAGCTGCTCGTCGCCTGCGTCATCGGCGACGGCGAGGCGGAGACCGGGCCGCTCGCCACCTCCTGGCACTCCAACAAGTTCCTCGACCCGGTCCACGACGGAGCGGTCCTGCCCGTCCTCCACCTCAACGGCTACAAGATCGCCAATCCGACCGTGCTCGCGCGGCTGCCCCAGGCGGAGCTCGACGAGCTGCTGCGCGGCTACGGGCACGATCCTCTGTACGTCACCGGCGACGAGCCGCGCGAGGTGCACCGCCTCATGGCGGAGGCGTTCGACACGGCCCTCGACCGGATCCGGGACGTCCAGCGGACGGCCCGCGGCGGCGGCTCCGCCGAGCGGCCGCGCTGGCCCCTGATCGTGCTGCGGACCCCGAAGGGGTGGACCGGTCCCTCCGAGGTCGACGGCCTCCCCGTCGAGGGCACGTGGCGCTCCCACCAGGTCCCCCTCCCGGGAGTGCGCGACAACCCGGCGCACCTCGCCCAGCTGGAGACGTGGCTGCGCTCGTACCGGCCCGAAGAGCTCTTCGACGAGGGCGGCTGCCCACGGCCGCAGGTCCTCGCCTGCGTACCGGAAGGCCCCCGCAGGCTCGGAGCGACCCCGCACGCCAACGGCGGCCTGCTGCTGAGGGACCTTCCCCCCGCGCCCCTCGAACGCTTCGCCGTCCCCGTGGACAAGCCCGGCGCGAGCCGCCACGAACCCACAGCCGTCCTCGGCGCACTCGTGGAGAGCGTCATGGAGGCCACCGCCGAGCGCCGCGACTTCCGTCTCGTCGGACCCGACGAGACAGCCTCGAACCGCCTCCAGGCGGTGTACGAGGCCACCGGCAAGGCCTGGCAGGAGCGGACCCTCGGCACCGACGAGTACCTCGACCGGCACGGCCGGGTGATGGAGATCCTCTCCGAGCACACCTGCCAGGGCTGGCTGGAGGGCTATCTGCTCACCGGCCGCCACGGACTCTTCTCCTGCTACGAAGCCTTCGTCCACATCGTCGACTCGATGGTCAACCAGCACATCAAGTGGCTGCGGACGTCCCGCGCCCTGTCCTGGCGCGCCCCCATCGCCTCCCTCAACTACCTGCTGACCTCGCACGTCTGGCGCCAGGACCACAACGGCTTCTCCCACCAGGACCCCGGCTTCGTCGACCACGTCCTCAACAAGAGCCCGGAGGCCGTCCGCGTCTATCTGCCGCCGGACGCCAACACCCTGCTGTCCGTGGCCGACCATGTGCTGCGCAGCCGCGACTACGTCAATGTCATCGTCGCGGGCAAACAGCCCTGTTTCGACTGGCTCTCCCTCGACGAGGCCAGGGCCCACTGCGCCAGGGGCGCCGGTGTGTGGGACTGGGCGGGCACCGAGGACGGGACCCGCGAGCCGGACGTGGTGCTCGCCTGCGCCGGAGACGTACCCACCCAGGAGACCCTGGCCGCCGCCTCACTGCTGCGCCGCCACCTCCCCGAGCTCGCCGTGCGCGTCGTCAACGTCGTCGACATGACCCGGCTCATGCCGCAGGGCGAACACCCGCACGGCATGACCGACCCGGAGTACGACGCCCTTTTCACCTCCGACAAGCCGGTGATCTTCGCGTACCACGGCTACCCCTGGCTGGTGCACCGCCTCGCCTACCGCCGCACGGGCCACGCCCACCTCCATGTGCGCGGCTACAAGGAGAGGGGGACCACCACGACACCCTTCGACATGGTGGTGAACAACGACCTCGACCGCTACCGGCTCGTGATGGACGTGATCGACCGCGTCCCCGGCCTCGCGGTGCGCGCCGTCGGCGTACGGCAGGCCATGGAGGACGTCCGGACCCGCCACCACGCCTGGATCCGCGCCCACGGCACCGACCTGCCCGAAGTCGCCGACTGGACCTGGACCGGCTGAGGCAGCGGGAGTCACGGCCCGGCCGGACCGGCGGGGAGGTCACGGCCAGGAAGGCTCCTTGCGGGGCACGACGACCAGCTCGGAGACCGCGCTGCCCGCCGGGACCGACAACGCGTACAGCACGCTGTCCGCCACGATGTCCGGGCTCTGCAGCATCGACACGTCGGCGTCCGGGAACCGCTCCATGATGAACGGGGTCTCCATGCCACCGGCGATGATGCCGGTGACGCCGATGCCCGGGCAGTCCCGCTGCGCCTCCTTGAACAAGGTGTGCGTGAACGCCCGAAGACCCGACTTGCTCGCCGAGTAGGGGCCGGCCTCCGTCCAGGTGCGGTTGGCCGCTGTGGAGAGGATGTTGACGATGTGGCCGCCGCCCCGGGCGACCATGCGCCGGTACGTCTCCAGACACAGGTACATCGGCCCCAGCAGGTTGGTCGTGACCACCCGCGTCACTTCGTCGGCCGACAGTTGCTCGACCGCCTTGGACACGTCCACGGCGGCGTTGTTCACCAGGATGTCCACGGCCTGGCCGTCCTGCTCCAGCTCCTGGAAGACGGCCGCCACCGCTCCCGAGTCGCGCACGTCGAGCTCCACGAAGCGCGCTTCCCCGCCCGCCACCACCAGATCCGCGCACAGCTCCTGCGCCACTTCCTTGCGTACGTCCGCCACCAGGACGGACGCCCCCGCGCCGGCCAGCCGCCGGGAGATCGCGGCCCCCAGTCCCCGGGCCCCGCCGGTGACCAGAGCCCGCCTGCCGTGTAGGTCGACCTGCACTCCGCTGCCCATGCTGCGCTGCCTTCCGCTGGTGCGTGCGTCCCGGCGCCCGGCGCGCCGGGCGCCGAGTGACCCCTTCCTCTCTCACTGTGACCAGTGGGAGTCGGTACGGCACGCCGGGTTACGCCGCCGGGCCCGTCCCGCGCGTGTGGCCGCGGTCACGCCGAGGGGGCGCCGGAAGGCCCGCTCTCCCCGCCCCGCACGTCCTGTGAGGAAGCCCACCAGAAGAGAACCGGCCCAAACGGCGCAAGGGAAACCCGCCGCCCGCGCCGCCGCGGAGAAGCGCTTCCCCGTTCCACCGGCCCTTCTTCTGCCACGATGGACCGCCGGGACCGTCCCACCCGCTCCAGAGCACCCGTGAAAGCCGGTGCATTGGCCGCGCAGAGCGACTGTGGTCCCCACCACACCGCCTCAACCAGCCGAGCTCCGCGCTCATTCGGGTACCTCACTGTGTCTTCCACTTCCTTCCGTCCTGCTCCCGCCGCTGTCGACCGCTCGCCGTGGCGCTCCCTGCGCTACCGCAGCATGCGCTGGTGGTCCGTCGCCAACTTCGTCTCCAACGCCGGTACATGGATGCAGCTCACGGTCCAGAACCTGCTGGTGCTCCAGATCACCGGATCCGCCGCGGCGACCGGACTGTCCATGTCCGTCCAGGCGGCGCCCGGACTGCTGATGGGCCTCGCGGGCGGCGCCGCGGTCGACCGCTGGCCCCGCAAGCTGACCGCCGCGGTCAGCCAGGCGCTCCTGGGTGCCGTCGCCTTCCTCACCGCGGTCCTCGTGGCGCTCGGCCAGCTGAACCTCGGAGTCCTGATGGGGCTGGCGGCCGTCACCGGACTCATCGCCACCGTCGACGGGCCCGCCTGTTCGCTGCTGGGCAACGATCTCGTCCGCAAGGAGGACGTCCCGTCCGCCATCGGCGTGGGGTCGCTGGTGCACAACGCCGGTCGGCTCGCCGGCGCCGGCCTCGCCGGTGTGACCGTCGCCTTCCTCGGCACGGCGGCCGCGTACGCGGCCAATGGGCTGTCCTTCCTCTTCGTCGCCGCCGTCATCCCGTTCCTGAAGGCGGTCCGGCCGACCGAGCCCGTCGCGATCCCCGCGCCCCGGAAGGGCGACGCCGAGGCCGACACCGTCCCCGACGCGGAGACCGACGACCTGAGCATGCGTCAGGGCCTGCTGTTCTTCATGCGCCGGCCCCGGCTCGTCGCCCTCGCGGGCATCAGCGCGATCAGTGCCCTCTTCGGCCGGAACTACGGGCTGACCCTCGTGGTCCTGGTCACCGGCCCGCTCGCCGGCGACGCCGCGGCCTTCGGCACGGTCTCCACCGTCCTGGCCGCCGGGGGCATCGTCGGCGCGGTCCTGGGGGCCCGGCTGCGCAAGCCCACCGTGCGCGCGGTCGGCATCCTCGCCGCCGCGGGCGCCCTGCTGCAGGTACTGGCCGGGCTGTCCCCCTCGCTCGCCGTCCTCCTGGTCCTCGTCCTGCCCATGGCCGTGGCCGAGTCGGTCTCCGAGACCGCCGGAACGACGGTCCTGCAGACCGACCCGCCGCCCCGTATGCGCGGCCGCGTCCTGGGCGTCTGGGGCAGCGTCCGCACCCTCTGGGGCCTCGCGGCCCCGCCGGCGCTCGGCCTCTTCATGGAACTGGCCGGCGTGCGCGGCGCGCTGGTGGGCGGCGGCCTGATCGTCGCCGGCGCGATCGGAGCGGGCTTCCTCCTCCGCGGCCGCCGCGCCGCCACGAAGGTGGTCCTGCTCTCGGAGAAGAGCCTCACGGCGCCACGGCCGGGGCTGGGTACGGCGGCGTGACGCGGGATGGCGGGGCCGCGCGGTCGGGCTGAGGACGGCGGCGTGACGCGGCCAGGGGCTTACGCCCAGGGGGCGGGGCAGCAGGAGGCCCGACGCGAGGCGCCGCCTCGGCGGCGGGGGGCGTGGCTGGGGCCCGGCTGTCATGTACGGCCGTGGGGGCGGGTCCCGTACGTCCGGGGCCCGTGGCCGTCGCCCACTCCGAACCCGTCCGCACGCCGGTGGGTCCGGTGCGGCGTCGGCCGGCTGTCGGCGTCAGTCCGGACCCTTCCGGCACGCCGGAGGCCAGCCGCCGTGGCAGGTCCGGCTGCCCCGGTTGCTAGGTGCTGCCGTGCGTGGCGGGCCAGTACGCCCGGGGCCGTTGGCGGGCGGCGGCCCGGTGGCCCTCCGGCAGGCCGTGGACCGCCTCGATCACTTCGTCGACGGTGATCCGCAGCAGCCGGGGGTCGGGCGTGTCCCCGTGGGCGTTTCCCGGGCGCAGTGGGTCGTCGTCGGGGGCCGGATGCCAGAGCACCCGGTGCAGGGGGCCGAGCGGCGGGCCCCAGAGAAGCGGGGCGACCGGGCCGAACAGGACGACCGATGGGGTCGCCAGCGCGGACGCCAGATGCGCGAGGCCCGTGTCGCCGACGACCACGCAGCGCGCGTGCGCGACCAGCGCGGAGAGCCGGCCGAAGGGCACATCGGCCGTTCCGCCCACCACCGCTTCCGGCGGCAACCCGGCCTCGTGCGCCACGGCCCGGGCCAGCGGCCCCTCGCCGGCGCCCGCCGTCACCACCACCCGGTGGCCCGAGCGGCTCAACGCCCGCGCCACCGCGGCGAAGCGCCCGGCGGGCCAGCGGCGGGCCCCGGCGTCCGCGCCGGGATGGACCACGACCGCCCCGGGAGCCGGTGAGGGCTCCACCGGAGGGGCGATCCGCAGGTCGTCCGGATCCGCCGCGATCCCGTGCCAGCGCAGCAGCCGGCACCAGCGGGCCCTCTCGTGCTCGTCCGGACGCCATACGGGGCCGGGGATGTCCGGCGTCCCGGGGTGCCGGTACGCCATGAGCACCCGAGGCCGCAGGCGCTGAAGCAGCTGATGACTCGGCGGACCGTTGCCGTGCAGATCAACCGCGAGGTCGGGCGCCGGCCCGTCCCATTCCAGCTCCCCGGGCACGGCCCGTCCGGCCGCCTCCGCGGGCAGCACCCGGTCCACCAGCCCGGCCCCGACCGCCACAGGCCTCAGCCGCTCGGGCGCGGCGAGCACGATCTCGTACTCCGGCAGATCCCTGCGCAGCGCCCGAAGGCACGGCACCACGGTGAGCAGATCCCCCAGCCCAAGGGCTCGCAGCACCAACGCGACGGGCCGGACGGCGCCCGAACCTCTACCGGGCGGACGGTGGAGAAGGGTGTGGGCCCTCATGGGCGGCTGTTCCTTTCCGGGCGGCCGACTCGGCACAGGGGGCGACACGAGAGGCGGGGCGCGCCCCGTCACGGACGTCGCGCCGCACGGCGCTTCCGCCCCCTCACGGCCCCGTCGGCGGCAGCGCCGCCGCCAGGGCCGCTCGGTGCGTCAGGGAGGTGGTCGAGCGGCCGTCGAGGTAGGGGAGGACCACGGCCTGGCCACCCCATTCGCGCAGGGCCTCCGCCTCCGGAAGGTCCTCGGTCGAGTAGTCGCCGCCCTTCACCCAGACGTCCGGCCGCAGTCTGCTCAGCAGCGCCGTCGGGGTGTCCTCCTCGAAGGCGATCACCGCGTCGACGCTGCCCAGGGCGTCGAGCACCCGGATCCGGTCCGCCAGAGGGTTGAGCGGGCGGCCGGGGCCCTTGCGGCGGGAGAGGGACTCGTCGGAGTTGACGCAGACGATCAGGCAGTCGCCGATGCGCCGGGCGCTCTCCAGGAGGCCGACGTGACCCGCGTGGAGCAGATCGAAGCAGCCGCCGGTCGCGACGACCGTGCCGCCGCGTGCCTGGACGCTCCGGGCGAGGGCGAAGGCGTCGGACCCGAGGCCCCGGCGGCTGCCCGGGACGGGCATGTCGTCGCCCCAGAGCGCCGGGTTCGCCACCCCGCCGGCCGTCACGAACGCGGCGGCTTCCGCGACGCCCCGTTCCACGGCTTCCTCCGGCAGCGCTCCGTCCGCCAGCGCGGCGGCCACCGCGGCGGCGAAACAGTCGCCCGCCCCGCACGGGTCGCCGTCGGCCCGGTAGGGAGCGGGGACGAGCATGGGGGTACCCGCGCCGGGCCGCGTCAGCAGCACACCGCGCTCGCCGAGCGTCACGGCGACCGATGCGGCCTTCCAGCGCTCCGCGAGCTCCGAGCCCCGCCGGGCGTAGGCACGCAGCGACACGCCCTCCTCGGCGCTCAGCGCGCACGCCTCGGCCGCGTTGGGAGTCACCAGCCGCGCCCCCGGAACCGGCGGGTCGCCCTTGGGATGGGGGTCCCACACCAGCGGCACCCGGGAGGCGACCGCCGCGAGCAGGTCGCGGGTGGCGCGCGCGGTGTGCCGGCCGTAGTCGGCCACGAGGACCGTCCGCGCCGAGGCCAGCGCCTCGCGGACGTCGTCGTCCGGCTCGCCGGGGCTTCCGCCGCCGCGGTCGATCCGTACCAGCGAGCGTCCGCTCGCCAGCACCCGTGTCTTCACCGGCAGCGCCCCGTCCAGCGGGATCTCCACGAGGCGGACCCGTCCGCGCAGGGCCTGGCGTACGGCGTCGCTGGCCGGGTCCTCGCCCAGCGCGGTGACGAGGACGACCTCCCGTCCGCCACCGGTCGCGAGGGCCGCCGCCAGGCCCGCCCCGCCGGGGCGGGACCGCTCACCGGTGACATCCACGACCGGGGCCGGGGCGTCGGGGGAGAGCCGTGTGGACACGCCCTCGATGTCCTCGTCGAGGAGGACGTCCCCCACCACGACGAGCGGCTCGGACGCGGTCACCGGATGCCCCGGACGGCGGCGACGGCGGGTGCGCCGTCGACCTGGATCGACGGCGCGGGAGCCGAGGCGCGGCCCCCCGCGACGGGGGTGATCCCCGCCGCCGCCCCGGCGGCCGCCCTGTCGAAGGACTCACAGAGCAGGTGGACGGCGACCAGATGGGTCTCCTGGACCGTCGCCGCGCAGGGCGCGTCGACGCACAGGGCCTCATCGGCGGCCTCGGCCAGCGGATTGGGCCCGGGGCCGGTCATCGCCCACACCTCCATCCCGGCGGTGCGCGCGGTGACGGCCGCCGAGATCAGGTTGGCGCTGCGGCCGGAGGTGGAAAGGAGCACGAGGACGTCTCCCGGCCGCCCGTGGGCGGACACCTGCCGGGCGTAGACGTGCTCGAATCCGTAGTCGTTGCCGATGGCGGTCACGCTGGAGGTCTCCGCGTGCAGGGAGATGGCCGAATAGGCGGGACGCTCCCGCTGGTACCGGCCGACCAGTTCCGCCGTCAGATGCTGGGCCTGCGCGGCGCTGCCGCCGTTGCCCGCCGCCAGCAGCCGTCCGCCGGCGGGCAGGACGGCGGCGAGCCGTCCGCCCCAGTGCGTGACCCGTCCGAGGCCGTGCCGGCGGAACTGTTCCAGCGCGTCCTGCAGGAACTGACAGTGCTGGTGGGCGCTTTCGAGTGCGTGGGAATCGCTCATGGCGGTGGGGCGGGCCGCGTCCCGGGGGAGCGGCGTCGCCCGTGCCTCCTTCGGACATCGGTACTGCGCGAGGTGGGGTCGGGGCCGGGGTCAGATCGCTCCTGTCACCGCGTATCGGTCGCTGAGCACCGAGCGGTACACCGCCTCGGTGGCCGCCGCGACACTCGCCCAGCTGTAGCGGGCGAGGACGCGGCGGCGGCCCGCCTCCCCGCATGTCTCCCGCAGCACGGGGTCGGCCAGCAGCGAGGCGACGGCCGCGGCCAGGGCTTCGGGGTCGCCGGGCGGCACCAGCCGTCCGGTGCCGGGATCCGCGACGGTGTCCAGCTGCCCGCCGACCGCACTGGCGACGACGGGTTTGCCGCAGGCCATCGCCTCCAGCGGCACGATCCCGAACGGTTCGTAGTCCGCGGGGCACAGCACCACGTCGGCGCTCCGCAGCAGTGGCGGCACGGCGGCACTGGGCACTCCGCCCGTGAAGAGGACACGGTCGGCGACACCCGCCACCCGGGCGGTCTCGCGCAGCCTGCGCACCTCCGGGTCCCGGTCGATCCGGTCCGCCGTCGGCCCGCCGACCACCACGAGTTCCGCCCCCGGCAGCCGGGTCAGGGCGGCTATGGAGACGGCGGCGCCCTTGCGGCGGACCAGTCGGCCCAGATGGATCAGCCGGTACGGATGGGCACCGCGGGCGGCGACCGGTCCGTGCGGGGCGAACTGGTCGGGGTCCACCCCGCAGGGCACGACGTCGACCTTGTCGGCCGGGATGCCCATGCGGACGAGTTCGGCGACCTCGTCACGGCAGGTGGCGACGACGCGGTCGCAACCGAGACCCACTTCACGCTCGCAGCCCACTCTCGCCGCCGGGCTGGTGTCGGCGTGCTTCTGATGGCGCCGCTTGACCGTGCCGAGCGCGTGGTAGGTGTGCAGCAGCGGCAGCCGCAGCTCGCGTGCGGCCTGGAGCGCCGCGAGTCCGGACATCCAGAAGTGGGAGTGCACGACATCGGGGGCCCGCGCCTGCCAGTCGCGGGTCAGATAGCGGCCGAACGCGAGCATGTGGGGCAGCAGATCGTCCTTCGGGATGCGTTCGGGAGGGCCGGCGGGCACATGGCGGACCTCCACGCCCGGGCGCAGCCGTCGCCGCTCCGGCAGTTCCCGTTCGTCCCGCCGGGTGTAGACGACGACCCGGTGGCCGCGGTCGGCCAGGGCGGCCGCGAGGCAGGCGACATGGACGTTCTGTCCGCCGGCGTCGACACCGCCGAGCGTGGCGAGGGGGCTCGCGTGCTCCGACACGAGGGCGATCGACAGGGACCTGATGTCGAGTGGGCTGAGGGATGTCATGAGCGCACCTCCGTCATCACGCGCTCCCAGTCGCCCAGGAAGCGTTTGAGGCCGTACCGTTCGAGGGCCGCCTGCCGGGCACGCGCGCCGTCCTCGGCCGCGGCCTGCGGGTCTTCCAGATAGCGCCGGGCGGCGCGGGCCAGGACCTCGGGGCGGGTGGACAGCACTCCGGTGCCGGCCGGAACCGCCTCCACCGCCTCGGTGGTGGCGAGCGCCACGACCGGCATGCCCAGATGCATGGCCTCCAGCAGGGAGAGGCCGAGCGACGTCCAGCGCACCGGGTGCAGATAGAGCCGGCGCTGGGCCATGGCCGCGTGCAGCTCCCGCTGGGGCAGGTCGGCGGTACGGCACCGGTCCGCGGGCACCCCGAGATGTTCGGCCAAGCCCTCGGTGCGCATCCCGAAGACATCCAGCGGTGCTGCCTCGCACAACGCCGGCAGCAGGTCGGTGCCGGTGTAACGGCCGCGCCGGGCGGGCTCGTTGACGACCACCGCCGCGCGGGCCAGATGTCCCGTGTACTGGTGCCCGGGATCGACGATGCCGTGCTCGATCACCTCGGTCCGGGTGGAGCCGCTGTCCCAGAACAGGCGGTTGAAGTGGGTCACGTGCACGAGCGTCAGGTCGTCACGGTCGGCGAAGGGGTGCCGGGTGTCGGGCACGTTGCCGTCCGGGGCGTTGTGCTCCAGATAGACGGCGGGCACGTCCCGGCCGGGGCGGCGCCCGCCGAGCCAGCGCTCGGCGAGTTCCCCTTCGTGGGGCCGCTGGAGGACGACCATGTCGACCGGCGCGTCGCGGAGTTCCTCGGGCGTCAGCTCGCGTACGGACTCGGGCCAGGAGAAGGTACGCGCCCGGCCCAGGCCGTCCGGATCCCGGCCGGGCGTCACGGGCACGAGATAGGTGTGGGGGCCCTGGACGAAGGCCGTTGTCCAGGATCCGTGCACATGCCACAGCAGGATGTTCATACGGTCGCTCCTTGGTCCGTCGCGGTTGCGGCGTCGGGCCCGGCCGGAGACGCGCCGAGCGCCGGCCGTTCGCCGAGCGCGGCCACCGCCGCCAGCACCTCGGCGTCGCCGACCCCGTCGAGACAGGGATGGCCCCGCACGGGACAGCGCCGCGCACGGCTCCCCGCGCAGAGCGCCTCCTGGTCGCCGAGCAGGACATGCGGAACGCCGTACGGGTGCCAGCGCTCGGCCGGCACCACCGGGGCGAACGGGCAGACGACCGGTGTGCCCACCGCGGCGGCCAGGTGCGCGGGGCCCGTGTTGCCGACGACCGCGACGCTCGCCGCCGACAGCACCCCGGCCAGCTCGCGCAGATCGCCCGTCACCCCGCCGAGGTCGAGCGCGTGCCGGCCGGCCACCTCCGCCGTGAGGTCCTTCTCGGCGCGGCTGCCGGTGACCACGACCCGGTACCCGGCCGCGCTGAGGGCGGCGGCGGCCCGCGCGGCCCGCTCGGGGCTCCAGGCACGGGCGGGCACCGCGGCGCCCGGATGCAGGACGACATACGGCTCGGGACCGGTCAGATGGGCCGTGTCGGGCGTCTCGCGGATCCGCAGCTCACCGTTGTCGCCGAGCGGCAGCGCGAAACCGGCCGCGTCCGCCAGGTCCAGGGCCGCCCGTACCTCATGGCGGTGGGGCAGCCGCTGGTGGCGCAGATCGAGCAGCGAACCGGGATAGTCCTCACTGTCCGCCGCCGTCCAGCCGACCCCGGCGAGCTTCACCAACAGCGCGGCCGGGAGCGGGCTCTGGTGGTACGAGACGAGAATCAGCGCCCGGTCGAAACGTCCCCGCGCCACCGCCTCCAAGAACGTGCGGCACTCCGGGCGCGACACCGGGGCGGGATCGAGTCCCACCCACGGGGCGTCGTACACCAGCACCTCGTCCACGCCGGGCAGGAGCTCCGCCGCCGGGGCGCCCAGCGGCCCGCACAGCAGGGCGGTGTGCGACGAGCCGGCGGCCACGGCCCGTACGGCGGGCCCGGCCAGCAGGACGTCGCCCGCGCTGTCCAGGCGCACGACGAGGGTCCGCGGCGCGGTCATCGCACACCCTCCGCGGGACATCCGGCGCCCAGCACCAGCCGGACGGCCTCCAGCAGGTCGGCGGCCACCTCGTCGGCCGCGTCGATCTCCTCGGGCCGGGTGACCGGGGTCGGCACGAGCACGCCCCGCGCCCCGGCGGCCCGGGCGGCGGCCATGTCGGCGCCGATGTCGCCGACGAGGACCGTACGGTCCGGCCGCACGCCGAGACGTGAGCAGGCGGCGAGCACCAGCCCGGGGGCGGGCTTGCGGCACGCGCAGCCGTCGTCGGGCCCGTGCGGGCACACCGCCCAGAGCGCGAACGGTCCGAGAAGGGCGTCCACCCGCTCCCGCACGGCATCGACCTGGCGGCGCGTCAGCAGTCCGCGCGCCACGCCCGACTGATTGCTCACCACGGCCACCGGGATCCCCCGTGCCCGCACGGCGGCGACGGCCTCCCGCGCCGACGGCATGGGGACGACCCTGCCGGGATCGCCGTTGTATGGAACGTCCACGACGAGAGTGCCGTCGCGGTCGAAGAGAACCGCCTCCGGGAGCCCGTGGGCCGACGTCCCGCGCGGGCGGATGTCCCGCGGTCCGTCGAACAGCCAGGGGCCGCCGGCCGGCGCGGCGTCCACCGGCGGGGAAGGGGGCCTCATGACGGCACCTGCTCCCTGACCGGCTCCCGTGCCGCGCGGGGTGACGCGGGCTCCACCGGCGGGTTCCAGGGTTCCGCACGGCGGTGGACGACCATCCCGCGCAGCCAGTGCCAGACGGCCACCGGGGGGATGAGCACACTGGTCACGGCCATCGTCACGACCTCGTCCCGGGTCCGGGGCCCCGGCGCGATCCGGGCGCCCGCGAACTCCGTGGTGCCCGCCAGCCACGCGGCCGCGCACACGCCCGCCGCGCGGCGCCTGCCGAGCAGAGCGCAGACGAGGCCCGCCGCGCCCGCCGCGCCGACCAGCAGGTGACCGGGCAGGCGCCCCCGTGGCGCGTCCGCCCGGTGCCACCAGTCGTGGCCGTGCAGGCGGTTCATCAGCACGTCGTCGGCGTTGCCCACCTGCTGCCGTACGGATGTCCAGCGGTCGGCGGGCCGCACCGGGTGCGTGGTCCGGCGGCTGCCCGCCGCGAGCGTCCAGCCGCAGGACAGCACCCGCAGGGCCAGATCGGCGTCCTCCCGGAAGGCCCGCCGGAACCGCTCGTCAAAACCGGCGACCTCTTCCAGCGCCTCGCGCCGGTAGGCCATGTCGGCCGTGATCCACCGCGCGGTGGCCAGCCCCGCCGTGTTGCGCTCCCAGTCCGTGGGCCGGCGGTCCGCGGGAAGGGGCACCGCGATCCGCGCGGTGACGCCGGCCGTCCGGTGCGACGCGGTCACGAGGTCCCGGGCCAGCTCCTCGCCCCAGGCCGGCCCGGGCACCACGTCGTCGTCGAGGAAGACGATCCACGGAGCGGAACCGGCCGCCCGGCGGCCCGTGTTGCGCGCCGCCGCGGGACCTCGCGCGCCACCCGGCACCACCGTGGTGACGGGTCGCAGGAACTCCGGTATCTCCACCCGCAGCGGAGAGCCGTCGCTCGCGGGCCGGTCGTCGACCAGCACCACCCGGACGGGCTTCGGCCCGGTGGCGGCTGACAGCGCACCGAGGCAGGCGCTCAGACTCGGCCTGCCGAGCGTCGGTATCACCACGGCGTACTCGGGCGGATCCTGCGAGCGGCGCCCGCTCATCGTGACCACCCGTCCTCGACGGAGCGGAAGACGCCGCCGCGCCGGACGGCGAACGGCCCGATGGCGAGCAGATCGACGGGGGAGGAGCCGAAGCATTCGAGCGCGTCGCGCGGATCGTCGACCATCGGCCGGCCGGCGGTGTTCAGGCTGGTGTTGACGACCACCGGCAGACCGGTGAGCCGCTCGAACTCACCGAGCATCCGGGCGACCAGCGGCTCGTACGACGGGTCCACGGTCTGAATGCGGGCGGTGCCGTCGACATGCACGACGGCCGGGATCCGCTCCCGCCAGGCCGGCGCCACCTCGTGCACGAAGAGCATGTACGGGCTGGGCATCGGCCCGTCGAAGATCTCGGGCGCGCGGTCGGCCAGCACCATCGGCGCCACCGGCCGGAACTGCTCGCGCCCCTTGACGTCGTTGAGCCGCTCCAGATTCCCGGCGTGCCCGGGGTGCGCCAGCAGCGAGCGGTGCCCAAGCGCCCGGGGCCCGTACTCCGAACGCCCCTGGAACCAGGCCACGACGGCGTTGTCCGCCAGCGCGCGGGCCACGGTCGCGGCGATGTCCGGGGGGCGTTCGAACGGGACGCCCGCCGTCTTGAGCCAGGCGCCGAGCTCCGCGTCGGACCAGTCGCGGCCCAGGTCGGCGCCCGCCATCGGCTCCGGCGCCTCCCCGGCGCCCGCGGCGAGCAGCAGCGCGCCACCGAGAGCCGTGCCCGCGTCACCGGCCGCGGGCTGCACCCATACCCGGGAGAACGGGCCCTCGCGGGCGATCCGCGAGTTGGCGACGCAGTTGAGCGCGACGCCGCCGGCGAGGGTGAGCACGCTGTCGTGGGTCCGTCCGTGCAGCCAGCGCGCCAGGTCGAGCAGGGTCTCCTCCAGTACGGCCTGGGCGCTCGCCGCCACGTCCGCGTGGTCCTGCGTCCACGGCTCGTCCGGCGCGCGGGGCGGACACAGCTCGTGCCAGGGCACGGCGGTGGCGTGGAACCCGCCGTCGCCGGTGGGGTGCACATGGTGGCGCAGCTCCCGCAGCATCCGGGGTGTGCCGTGCGACGCGAGGGCCATCACCTTGAACTCGTCGGAGGAGCGCAGGAATCCGAGATGTTCGGTGAGCTCCTCGTAGACCAGCCCGAGGGAGTGGGGCAGCTCCTGCGCGTGCAGGGGCTCCAGGCGGTTGCCGATGCGCCGTGCGGCGAGATGCGAGGCCCGTTCGCCGCGGCCGTCCATGACCAGTACGGAGGAGTTCTCGGCGCGGTCGGCGGCGAAGGCGCTCGACGCGGCGTGTGCCATGTGGTGCGGTACGAACCGGACGCGGTCCGCGTCCAGACCCGGCAGGGCGGTCGCGATGAACCCCGGGGCCTCCCGCGCGTAGGCCAGCCTGAGGTGGTCCCACGGGTCGTCCATGCCCATGGCGTCGGCGGGGCGGGCCAGGGACGGGTCGAAGGAATAGGCGACGGCGTCGAGGTCCTGAGGGCACAGGCCCGCGCGCTTGAGGCACCAGG
This sequence comes from Streptomyces sp. NPDC038280, assembly GCF_055600045.1. NCBI lineage: Bacteria > Bacillati > Actinomycetota > Actinomycetes > Kitasatosporales > Streptomycetaceae > Streptomyces > Streptomyces sp. NPDC038280. The sequence continues at coordinate 77,695 of NZ_JBVJYZ010000023.1, read as the reverse complement.
CGGCTGCCTGTTCGGGCAGTTCCCACGCGGAGAACGGAAGCGGACGCTTGCCGTGCTTGCGCCGGGAGAACCGCTCCTCCTCGGCGGCGGCGACCGTCCGGCCGTCGATCACCAGAGCGGCGGCGGGGTCGTGGAACAGGGCGTTGATTCCGAGAATGCGCATGCTGTGCCAGGCCTTTCGGCGGTCGGAGACTGGGCCCGGCCGGACAGGGCGCCGGCGGGGGCTCGGCCGAGTCGGCTGAGGTGGTCAGCTGTCCTGCTGGGCGCGGAACCAGGCGATGGTGCGCCGCAGGCCCTCTTCGGCGGTCACGACCGGCTCCCACTGGAGCTTGTCGCGGGCCAGGGTGATGTCCGGGCAGCGCACGGCCGGGTCGTCCGTGGGCCGTTCGATGAAGCGGATCTCCGAGGCGGAGCCGGCGAGTTCGATGATGTACCCGGCCAGGGCCAGCATCGTGATCTCGGTCGGGTTGCCGATGTTGACCGGGCCCCGCATCCCGTGCGCCGCGGCCGCGAGGATCCCCCGCACGGTGTCGTCGACGTAACAGAGCGACCGGGTCTGCAGCCCGTCGCCGGTGACGGTGAGGGGCTCGTTCGCCAGCGCCTGCCGGACGAAGGTGGGCACGGCCCGGCCGTCGTACCCGCGCATCCGCGGGCCGTAGGTGTTGAAGAGCCGCACGATGCCGGTGTCGGTGCCGTGGGAGCCGGACTCCGCGGTGGTCAGTGCCTCGCCGAATCGCTTGGCCTCGTCGTAGACGCTGCGGGGTCCCACCGGGTTCACGTTGCCCCAGTACCGCTCGTTCTGCGGGTGCTCCTGCGGGTCTCCGTACACCTCCGAGGTGGAGGCGAGCATGAAGCGGGCACCGGTCCGGTGGGCGAGTTCCAGGGCGTTCCTCGTACCGAGGCTTCCGGCCTCCATCGTGTGCAGGGGCAGCCGCAGATAGTCGGCGGGGGAGGCGGGAGAGGCGAAGTGCAGGACGAGGTCGGGCGTACCGTCGACGCTGAAGGGCCGGGACACGTTGGCCCGTTTGAACATGAACCCCGGGCGGTCCATCAGCTCGGCTATGTTCTCCGGCCGACCGGTGCTGAAGTCGTCCACACAGGTGACCGCCGTACCTGCGTCGAGCAGCGCCGCGCACAGGTGCGAGCCGACGAAACCCGCACCGCCGGTCACGACGGCGTGCTCCCAGCGACGTGGGGTAGCGGTGTCCATTGCATCTCCTCTGACCTCTGACAGGGCGGGTGTCGAAGTCCCCCGCAATGCGTCGGTGAGACCCGTTCAGCGTCCTTCGGGCGCTGCCGCGGGGCACCGGGAACTACTGCATTGCGGTGAACCACCGAGCGTGAGGAGCGGGGTCCGGGCGCCGTCCCGATCGGCCCTTCCACCGTCGTGACCTGCGTCGACGGGGCTGCCCGTGGGCCGGTTCCGCGCGCTGGGCCGGCCGCTGGGGAGATGCTCATGAGCCGGGGCGACCCGGGCATACGGGAGGGGACGAAGGATCGATCCGAGCATGAGGTGCGTTCATGAAAAGCCCCCTCGACTTCCGCCCGAAGGCCGCCGTCGTGACCGGGTCGGACTCCGGCATCGGACGGGCGGTCGCCGTCCGCCTGGCCTCCGCCGGCATGGACGTCGGCATCACCTGGCACCACGACGAGCAGGGAGCCGAGGCGACCGCCGAGGAGGTCCGCGCGCAGGGGCAGCGCGCCGTGGTCGCCAGGCTCGACCTGGACGCGGGCGGCGACCCCGGCGAGGTGGTCGACCGCCTCGCCGACGACCTCGGCCGCATCGACGTCCTGGTCAACAACGCCGGTACGGGCACCTCCACCCCCTTCCTCGAACTCGACGCCGACACCGTGCGCCACGTCCTGGAGGTGGACCTCGTCGGGCCGCTGCTGTGCGGCCGCCGGGCCGCGCGCCGCATGATCGCCCAGGGCGGCGGCGGGCGGATCGTCAACGTCACCTCCGTCCACGAGCACGAACCGCGAGTCGGCGCCGCGCCGTACTGCGCCGCCAAGGGGGGACTCGGACAGCTGACGCAGGTGATGGCCCTGGAGCTCGCGGAGTACGGCATCACCGTCAACGCGGTCGCGCCGGGCGAGATCGCCACCCCGATGACCGGTCAGGAGGACGAGGACGTGCGTACCGCGTCCCGCCCCGGCGTGCCGCTGGGCAGGCCGGGCGACGCGCGGGAGGTCGCCGCGGTGATCGGCTTCCTCGCGGGGCCGGAGTCCTCGTACGTCACCGGAGCGTCGTGGGTCGTCGACGGCGGCATGCTGCGGATGGGTCCCATGGCGGGCTCCCACATGGACCACGACCGCTGGCGGCGGCCGTGACCCCGAGGCGTGTTCCTGGGGCGAGTCGGGCCCCGAGCGCGACCGGGCCGTGAGCCCGACCCGCGGGGCGGAGCCGAACCTGACCCGCGCGGCGCCCCCGAGCGTGACCCGCGGCGCGACCCCCGAGCGCCACCCCGCACCCGCACCCGCCACCGGCCGCGTCCGGCGCCCTCGGGCCGCCCGGGCGGCCCATATACGTCCCATCCCTGCCCAACCCGGCGATGTCGTCCGGTCGGCGCGGGAAGGGGGGTATGTGGGGTGCCTGTTGGCGAGTGCAAGGTCACAGCCGTAGCCACTGCAGCTCATCCGTACCTCTGGCCTAGCATCCGAGCATGACGGTTCTGCCTGATGACGGGCTTTCCCTCGCTGCCGAATTCCCCGATGCCACCCATGAGCAGTGGCAGCGCCTCGTTGAGGGCGTGCTGCGCAAATCGGGCAAAGACGTGTCGGGGAAGGCTGCCGAGGACGCGCTCGCGACGGCGCTCGACGACGGGCTCGTCGCCCACCCCCTCTACACCGCGAGCGACACCGCGGCGGACCCGGGATATCCGGGCTTCGCCCCGTACACCCGCGGCGGCAGGCCGGTGGGCGGCTGGGACGTCCGGCAGAAGCACGGACGCCCCGAGCCCGCACGTGCCAACGAGGCCGTGCTCGCCGACCTCGAGAACGGTGTCACCTCGCTGTGGCTGACCGTGGGCGAGGCCGGGGTGCCCGTGTCCGGGCTGGCCAAGGCGCTCGACGGGGTGTATCTGGACCTGGCGCCCGTGGTCCTCGACGCGGGATTCGAAACCGCCGCGGCGGCACGGGAGTTGATGCGCCTCTACGAGGAGCGCGGCATCGCCCCCGACGCGGTGCGCGGCAACCTGGGCGCCGACCCGCTGGGAACCGCCGCCCGCCATGGTGGCGAGGCCTGGGATCTCGCCGGCGCGGTGCTGCTGGCACGCCGCTGCCACGACGACTACCCAGGGCTGCGCGCCCTGACCGTGGACGCGCTGCCGTACCACGAGGCGGGCGCCTCCGCCGCGCAGGAGCTGGGCGCCTCGCTGGCGACCGGTGTGGCGTATCTGCGCGCGATGACGCAGGCGGGCCTGCCGGTCGAAGCCGCCTGCCGACAGCTGGAGTTCCGCTACGCCGCGACCGCCGACCAGTTCCTGACCGTCGCCAAGCTGCGCGCCGCGCGCCGGCTGTGGGCCAGGGTCGCGGAAGCATGCGGGGCCGGCGCGGGGAACGCGGGCGCACAGCGCCAGCACGCGGTGACCTCGGCGGTGATGATGACCCGTCGCGACCCCTACGTGAACATGCTCCGCACCACCATCGCCTGCCTGGGCGCGGGCGTCGGCGGCGCCGACGCGGTGACCGTCCTCCCGTTCGACCACGAGCTCGGCCTGCCGGACGCCTTCGCCCTCAGGATCGCCCGCAACACCTCCTCGATCCTGCTGGAGGAGTCGCACCTGGGCCGGGTCACCGACCCCGCCGGAGGGTCCTGGTACGTCGAGCGGCTCACCGACGAACTGGCCCACGCGGCCTGGGAGTTCTTCCAGGAGCTGGAGCGCGCGGGCGGCCAGGGAGCGGCTCTGGCCTCGGGCCTGATCGGCGACCGCCTCGCCGCCACCTGGCAGGAGCGCAAGCGGAAACTGGCGCGCCGCCGCGAACCCGTCACCGGCGTCAGCGAGTTCCCGAACCTCACCGAGAAGCCCGTCGTCCGGGAGCCCGCCCCCGCCGCCGCGCGGAAGGGCGGCGGCCTTCCCCAGGTCCGGCGCGACGAGGACTACGAAGCGCTGCGCGCCCGCTCCGACGCCCACCTCGCCACCACCGGCGACCGGCCCCGCGTCTTCCTCGCCGCGCTCGGCCCCGCTTCCGCGCACACCGCGCGCGTCTCCTTCGCCTCGAACCTCTTCCAGGCCGGCGGCGTGGAAGCGGTCCACGATCCCGTCACCGTGGACGCCGCCACCGCCGCCGAGGCGTTCGCCCGCAGCGGGGCGAGCGTCGCCTGCCTCTGCTCCAGCGACCCGCTCTACGAGGAGCAGGCCGAAGAGGTGGCCAAGGCCCTCCTGTCGGCGGGCGCCCGACGGGTGTTCCTGGCGGGCAGGCCGGGCGAGTACGCCGGAGTCGACGAGTACATCTTCGCGGGCTGCGACGCCGTGAGCGTCCTGTCCACCGTCCTGGACCGCATGGGAGTGGCGGCGTGATGCAGATTCCTGATTTCTCGGAAGTCCCCCTGGACTCCGGCGCGCCCTCCGAGGCCACCGAGGAGCAGTGGCGCGCGGCCGTCAAGGAGTCGACCGGCAGCAGCGCCGACGACCTCCTGTGGGAGACGCCCGAGGGCATCGCCGTCAAGCCGCTGTACACCGGGCGTGATGTGGAGGGCCTGGACTTCCTCGCCACGTACCCGGGCGTCGCCCCGTACCTGCGCGGGCCCTACCCGACGATGTACGTCAACCAGCCGTGGACGATCCGCCAGTACGCCGGCTTCTCGACCGCCGAGGAGTCCAACGCCTTCTACCGGCGCAACCTCGCCGCCGGGCAGAAGGGCCTGTCGGTCGCCTTCGACCTGCCCACCCACCGCGGCTACGACAGCGACCACCCGCGCGTCACGGGTGACGTCGGCATGGCGGGCGTCGCCATCGACTCCATCTACGACATGCGTCAGCTCTTCGACGGCATCCCGCTGGACCGGATGACCGTGTCGATGACGATGAACGGCGCGGTGCTGCCCGTCCTCGCCCTCTACATCGTGGCGGCCGAGGAGCAGGGCGTGCCGCCCGAGAAGCTCGCCGGGACCATCCAGAACGACATTCTCAAAGAGTTCATGGTCCGTAACACCTACATCTATCCGCCGACGCCCTCCATGCGGATCATCTCCGACATCTTCGCCTACACCTCGCAGAAGATGCCGCGCTACAACTCCATCTCCATCTCCGGCTACCACATCCAGGAGGCCGGTGCGACGGCCGACCTGGAACTGGCGTACACCCTTGCCGACGGCGTGGAATATCTGCGCGCCGGACAGGAAGCGGGCCTGGACGTGGACGCGTTCGCGCCCCGGCTCTCCTTCTTCTGGGCGATCGGCATGAACTTCTTCATGGAGATCGCCAAGCTGCGCGCGGCCCGGCTGCTGTGGGCCAGGCTGGTCAAGCAGTTCGACCCGAAGAACGCCAAGTCCCTTTCCCTGCGCACCCATTCGCAGACCTCCGGCTGGTCCCTCACCGCACAGGACGTCTTCAACAACGTCACCCGCACCTGTGTCGAGGCCATGGCCGCGACCCAGGGCCACACCCAGTCGCTGCACACCAACGCCCTCGACGAGGCGCTCGCGCTGCCCACCGACTTCTCGGCGCGTATCGCCCGCAACACCCAGCTCCTGCTCCAGCAGGAGTCCGGCACCTGCCGGGTCATCGACCCCTGGGGCGGCAGCGCCTATGTGGAGAAGCTGACGTACGACCTGGCCCGGCGCGCCTGGCAGCACATCCAGGAGGTCGAGGCGGCGGGAGGCATGGCGAAGGCCATCGACGCGGGCATCCCGAAGCTGCGCGTCGAGGAAGCGGCCGCCCGCACCCAGGCCCGCATCGACTCCGGCCGCCAGCCGGTGATCGGCGTCAACAAGTACCGCGTCGAGAACGACGAGAGCATCGACGTCCTCAAGGTCGACAACTCCTCCGTACGCGCCCAGCAGATCGCCAAGCTGCGGCGGCTGCGCGAGGAGCGCGACGAGGCGGCCTGCCAGGACGCGCTGCGGGCGCTGACCCACGCCGCCGAGCGCGGCTCGGGGACCGGTATGGAGGGCAACCTGCTGGCGCTCGCGGTGAACGCCGCCCGCGCGAAGGCCACCGTCGGCGAGATCTCCGACGCCCTGGAGAAGGTGTACGGACGGCACGCCGGCCAGATCCGCACGATCTCCGGCGTCTACCGCACCGAGGCAGGGGAGTCACCGTCCGTGGAACGCACCCGGTCGCTGGTCGAACGGTTCGAGGAGGCGGAAGGCCGCCGACCGCGCATCCTCGTCGCCAAGATGGGCCAGGACGGCCACGACCGCGGCCAGAAGGTGATCGCCACCGCCTTCGCCGACCTCGGCTTCGACGTGGACGTCGGCCCGCTGTTCCAGACCCCGGCCGAGGTGGCCCGGCAGGCCGTCGAGGCGGACGTCCACATCGTGGGTGTCTCCTCCCTGGCGGCAGGCCACCTGACCCTCGTCCCCGCGCTGCGCGAGCAGCTCGCGGAGGAGGGCCGCGACGACATCATGATCGTCGTCGGCGGGGTGATCCCCCCGCAGGACGTGCCGACCCTGCTGGAGATGGGCGCGGCGGCCGTGTTCCCGCCCGGCACCGTCATCCCCGACGCGGCCCACGACCTGGTGACGCGGCTCGCCGCGACGCTGGGCCACGACGAGCTGTAGCGGCGCATGGCCATCGACCTCGACACATATGTGAAGGGGGTGCTCGACGGGAAGCGGGCGTACGTCGCCCGGGCCATCACCCTCGTCGAGTCCACCCGCCCCGACCACCGCGCGCTGGCGCAGCGGCTGCTCACCGAGCTGCTGCCGCACACGGGCAACGCGCGACGGATCGGCATCAGCGGGGTGCCGGGCGTCGGCAAGTCGACCTTCATCGACGCCTTCGGCACCATGCTGACCGGCCTCGGCCATCGGGTGGCGGTGCTGGCCGTCGACCCTTCCTCGACCCGCACCGGCGGCTCCATCCTGGGCGACAAGACCCGGATGGAGCGCCTCGCCGTCGACCCGGCGGCCTTCGTCCGGCCCTCGCCCAGTGCGGGAACGCTGGGCGGGGTCGCCAAGGCGACTCGCGAGTCGATGGTCGTCATGGAGGCGGCGGGCTACGACGTCGTCCTGGTGGAGACCGTCGGCGTCGGCCAGTCCGAGACCACCGTCGCGGGCATGGTCGACTCCTTCCTGCTGCTCACCCTCGCCCGCACCGGCGACCAGCTCCAGGGCATCAAGAAGGGCGTCCTGGAACTGGCCGACGTCATCGCCGTCAACAAGGCCGACGGTCCGCACGAGCGGGACGCCCGCGCCGCCGCCCGCGAACTCGCGGGCGCGCTGCGCCTCATGCACCCTGTCGACGCGGCCTGGACCCCGCCGGTGCTGAGCTGCAGCGCCCGGGAGTCCCTCGGTCTCGACACCGTGTGGGAGCGGCTGGAGGCGCACCGTACCGTCCTGGACTCGGGCGGCCGGCTCGCCGCGAAGCGCCGCGACCAGCAGGTCGACTGGGCCTGGGCCATGGTCCACGACGAGCTCCTGCGGCGTCTGCGCTCCCATCCGTCGGTCCGTACCCTCGCCCCCGAGCTGGAACAGCGGGTCCGCGACGGGGAGCTCACCGCCACACTCGCCGCCGAGTCCCTCCTGGAGGCCTTCGGCGACCCGCGGGACTGACCGGCGGCGGCCCGGGCCCGCCCGGGAACCGCTGTCGGCCCGGCGGCCAATGGAGGAAACTGTTCGCGTGACCGCCACCGACCCCGTGCCCGCCGGCCCCGTGCCCGCGAAGAGTTCCGGCATCTCCCGGCCGCCGACCATTGCCGACGTGGCCAAGGCCGCGTCCGTGTCGCGGACGACCGTCTCGCACGCCCTGAACGGCTTGGGCAAGGTCGATCCGCGCACCCGCGAACGCGTCAAGAAGATCGCGGCCGACATGGGCTACCGGCCCAACCTCCGGGCGCAGCGGCTGCGCCGAGGGCAGGCCAAGGCGATCGCCCTGGCCTCCTCGATGCCCTTCGCGGTGGCCGGCGGCCCGTCCCGTCTCGGCTTCTACATGGAGGTGGCCGCGGCGGCCGCCGAGCGTGCCCTCGTCCACGAGTTCGCTCTCGTACTGGTCCCGCCGGTGAGGTCCGGCACCGATCTGTACTCGGTCGACATCGACGGCGCGATCGTCGTCGAACCGGACGCGGACGACGCGGCGGTGGCCCAACTCCGCGAGCGCGGACTGCCGTTCGTCACCCTCGGCAGGCAGGTGCGGCCGGACGCCGGCGCCCCCTACGTCGATCTGCGCAGCGGCCTGGTCGCCGAGCTGCTGCTCGAGCACCTGCGCGAGCAGGGGGCCCGCCGTCCCGCCCTGATCGTCGGCAGGGGCAGCCGGCACTCCGCCGTCGACGCCCTGGCGGCGTACGAGGACCTCGCCGCGCGCCACGGCTGGGACGTACGGGCCAGGACGGCGCCCGAGGAGGGCGGCGAGCAGGCCGGGTACGAGGTCTGCGCCGAACTGCTCGCCCAGCACCCGGACACCGACGCCGTGTGCGCGCTGGTGGACGCCTTCGCGGTGGGAGCCGTCCGGGCGATCACCGACAGCGGCCGTACGATCCCCGACGACGTCATGGTGGCCACCCGCTACGACGGCCTGCGCGCCAAGACCTGCCGGCCGCCCCTGACCGCGGTCGACCTGGGCCTGGACCGCGCGGCCGCCGACGCGGTGGAACTCCTCCTGGCCCGCCTCACGGGTGCCGAGTCCGCCGACATGGTGGTGGCCCCGGAACCACGCGTGGTACCGAGGGCCTCGTCGCTGCGCCGGCTGTGACGGCGGGGCGGTGGGTGGCGGTGACGGGGAGGCGCCCCGGACGACCTACGGCACGACGGACGGCCCGGTGATCCTCCCGGGCCGTACCCCGCGTACGCCTCACGCGCCCGCGATGAGCACCACCCCCGACACGATCGCGAACGACAGGACGAACACGCGCATCCGGCGGCCGTCGATCCGGTCGTGGACGTGTCGGCTGAGCCAGCCGCCCACCGCCAGGGCCGGGACCATCAAGGCCGCCCAGCCCAGTTGCGTCATCTCCGCCCTGCCCGCCGCGAAGAGGAGGCCGAGCGAGGCGACTTCGCCGACGAGGAAGCACAGGGCGATGGTCGAGCGCATCTCGGCCGCCGGGCGGTGCTGGTAGACCAGGGCCAGGGGCGGCCCGCCGACGCCGGTCGCCGTCTCGGAGAGACCGGTGACGACGCCCGCCGCGAGATAGGCGCCCCGGCCGGGGGTGAAGGCCGGGGCGGCCAAGCTCACCAGGGCCGCCAGGAGCGTGGCCAGACCCACGTACAGGCCCAGACTGCTCTCGGGGATCAACCAGAGCAGGGCCAGCCCGCCCGGCGTCGCCGCCAGGCGGGCCACCGTGATCCAGCCCGCTCCGCGCAGATCCAGGGAGCCCCTCTCCCGCCAGGCGACGTGGAGGTTGAGCGGAATCATGACGGCGAGCAGGAAGACCGGAAGCAGGGCCGGCGCGAGCAGACCCGCCACGGGCGCGACGATCAGGGCGAAGCCGAGGCCGCTCGCGCCCTGGACGAACGCGGCGGCGACGACGACGAGGGACAGCATGGCGACGACGGTGACACTCACAGCGCGCCGTCCGCCGTACAGGACCCGCTCCGGCCGGCCGACCAGTGCTCCACGGACGTGGGGTGGACGCGGGTGATGGGGGAGCGGGCCACCACCTGCCGGCCCACCTCCGCGGCCCGCGCGACCAGGGCCGGTCCGTCCCAGCCGACGGGCCGGCCCTGCCACATGCGCAGATGTCCGGCGACGAACACGGCGCTGATCTGGTCGCGGTTGCCGAGGCGGACGAGCTCCCAGGGCAGGTCCCAGGACGGGGCCATCTCCGGTCCCGTCAGGTCGACGAGGAGGAAGTCCGCGGCGGCCCCCTCGACGATCCGGCCGGTGAGCCCGCCCAGGCCGACGGCATCGGCGCCGCCCGAGGTCGCGTGCTGCAGCCAGGTCCGGCCCGCGCCGCAGGACGAGTCACCGACGGCCAGACCGTAGGCGATCCGCTGGGCGAACTCCGCCGCCTCCACCAGCCGGAACCCGTCGCCGCGGGTGCCGTCGGTGCCGAGGCCGAAGCGGATGCCGCGTTCGGCCAGAGTGGTCGCGGGGGCGACGGCGTTGCCCTTCCAGGCACTGGCGACCGGGTTGTAGCTGATCGCCGTACCCGTGTCCGCGAGCAGCGTCAGCTCGGAAGGGGTGAGCAAGGTGGCGTGCGCGGCGAGGAGCTGGGGGCCCAGCGCGCCGAGGCGGTGCAGATGTTCCAGTGGCCGCATTCCGTGGCGCAGCAGGGACCTCTCGACCGAGGCGAGGTGCTCGTTGACATGGATCTGCACCACCGCCCCCGCCTCGGAGGCCAGCCGCGCGGTGTCGCGCAGAGTCCGCTCGGTGGCGGCCTCGGGGAGGGAGACGGCCAGCGAGGGGTGGATGAGCGGGTCACCGGCGTAGCGCGAGAGGTGCTTCTCGGCGGCCGCCAGGGTCTCGTCGGTACCGGCCGGCGTGCCCTCCGCGGCGTCGTTGCAGACGAGGCCGAGGACGCAGCGGATGCCGGCGTCCCGCGCGGCGGCCGCCACGGCCTCCACGTCGACGGGGGCGCGGGTGCCCGCGTCGGTGACCGTGGTGAACCCGCCCCGCAGCGACTCCAGGACCGCCAACTTCGCCGAGACGTAGGCGGTTTCCTCGTCCAGCGCGCCCTCGAGCGGGAGCCAGACCCGGCGGAAGATCTCCGAGGGCTCACCGAAGGCCAGGCTGGAGCCGAAGCTCTGCGTGAGGTGGTGATGGGCGTCGACGAAACCCGGCATCAGCACATGCCCGGTGGCGCGTACCGGTGTGAGGTGCGGGTACTGCCGGGTCAGCGGCTCGGCGGGGCCGACGGCGACGAAGGCTCCGCCGGCGACCACCACCGCGTGGTCGCGCACCGGGCCGTCCGGCGTCAGGACGACGTCCGGGACGAGCAGAAGAGTGTCGTCGCCGAGGATGTCGGCGGTGAGGCTGTTCATGGAACTTCTCTCGTGAGGGTACGGGCGGGTCATCGCACGGGCGCCGGGCGCACCGCGTCGCCGCTCGGCGCGGCCGCGCGGAGGGGGTCTCGTCGCAGCCGGGGACGTACGTGGTGGAACAGGGCGTGCAGGACGGCCGCGGTGACGGCTCCCACCGCCACACCGCTCTCCAGGAGGATGCGGAGGTTGGGCGAGAAGGCCGCGTAGACGCCGGGGACGAGGATCGGAAGCAGACCGAGGGACAGGGCCGTGGCGCACACGAAGGTGTTGGCGTGGTTCTGGAGGTCGGCGCGGCCGAGCATCTGCACGCCGAGGACGGTGATGACCGCGAAGACCAGCATCGCCGTGCCGCCGACCACCGCGGCCGGGACGACGCTGATCAGCCGGGTGACGGGCGCCAGGAAGCCCATGAGGATCAATACGACGCCGGCGGCCGCGGTGACGTACCGGCTGCGCACCCCGGTCACCCGGACGATCCCGATGTTCTCGCCGCTGGTGACCATCAGCGGCAGGCCGAGGAAGCCGCCGAAGAAGGAGGTGAGCGCGTCGCCCCGGATCGTCTTGGAGACGTCCCGACGGGTGTCGATCTCCTTGCCCACGGCCTCGGCGTTGATGACGGTCTGGCCGGTGGCCTCCGCCATCGAGGCGAGGCTGTAGAGCATCAGCGGCAGCGCGGCCAACAGATTGAACTGTGGCGATCCGAACGGCAGCAGTTCCGGGACGGTCAGCAGACCACCCTCCGAGGCGCCGCCGAAGTCCGTCCGGCCGAGGGTGGCCGCGAGGATCGTGCCGGCGATCAGACCCAGCATGACGGCCAGCTGCCGCAGCAGTCCGCTGAAGAGCCAGAAGAAGGCGACGGTGAAGCCGATGGTGGCCAGTCCCAGGAACAGATTCGTCGGGTCGCCGAATCCGGGGGTGCCCGGCCGGCCCGCGACGAGGACGGCGCCGACCTTCACCAGGTTGACCCCAACGATGACGATCATGGTGCCGATGACCAGGGCCGGGAAGAACCTCAGCAGCCGCGAGAACACCGGGAGCACCACGAAGTAGAAGGCGGCGGTGAGGATGACCGCGCCGCTCGCCGTCCGTAGGCCGTGCTGCTCGGCGATCGCCATGAAGAGGATCAGCGGGGCGCCGCCGGGGAGCATGACGAAGGGCAGCCTCGGCCCGAACTTCCAGGGTCCCAGCGACTGGATCAGCGAGCCGACGCCGGAGAGCAGGAAGGCCGCGGAGAGCAGATTGACGGTGAGCGCGGGACCGAGATCCAGCGTGGCGCTCATGAGGAAGATGGCCGAGATGGGCGTCGCGGCCATGACCAGCACGTGCTGGACGCCGAAGAGCAGCATGCGGCCGAGGGGCCGGTGCTCGTCCACCGGGTGCGTCTCGGGACGGGGCCGGTCGGCGGGTGACAGCGACCCGGCCCCGGCTTCGGTCTCGGTATCGGTTTCGGTCCGGGCGTCGGCGGGTTCGGGTTGAGGCGTGGTACGGGGAGTGGACACATCGAGCTCCGTTCGCTCGCTCCGGCATCGGGACGGCGGCCGGTGACGGATGGGGAAGGTGCTGCTGAGCGGAGGTGCACCGACGTCGGATGCGCGGGGGTGTGCGTGTCCGGAGGTGTCGGCCAAATCGATTTGGCCGCCAGTATTGAGACCCAGGGGGAAGTCGTCAAGAGAGCGGGCGACGACAGGTCGCCACGAGAGCGGCGCAGTGTTAGAACTGGGACATGACTGGACGCCCCCGATGGCGCCGGCCGGGGGTCGTGTCGCACACCAGCGCCCGGACACGTGAGCAGGGCGAGCGCCGCGGGCCCGCGCACACAGGGTGGCCGCGGTCTCCGCTGAGCCTGAAGAGCCTCGCGGCGCAGGTCTTCCTGCTGCAGGTCGTCGTCGTGCTCCTGCTCCTGATCGGCGCCACGGCCGCCCTCGTCCTGCAGGGACGGTACGACAGCAGCAAGGACGCCGCGCACCGCTCACTGGCGGCCGCGGAGGGCTTCGCCCACGCGCCCGGGACGGCCCTCGCCCTGCGCTCGCCCGACCCCGGCGCCGCACTGCAGTCCGCCGCCGACAGGGCGCAGAAGGGCGCGGGCGTCGACTTCATCTCCGTCCTGAGCACGGAAGGGATTCGCTACACGGACCCCGAACGGGCCCTCATCGGCCGTCGCGTCGAGGGCGACATCACCCGCGCGGCCGCCGGCGAGTCGTTCACCGAGACCTTCACGGGCGAACCGCACGACGCGGTGCGCGCCCTCGTCCCCGTCACGGACGCCGACGGCAAGGTGGTCGGCCTGGTCAGCGCCGGCATTCAGATCGCCAACGTCGGGGACCTGCTGAACCGTCAGCTGCCCGTCGTCCTCGGATCCGCCGCCGGCGCGCTCGTCCTGGCCACCGGCGGAGTGGCCCTGGTCAGCCGGCGGCTCCAGCGCCAGACCCACGGCCTCGGCCCGGCCGAGATGACCCGGATGTACGAGCACCACGACTCCGTGCTCCACGCCGTGCGCGAGGGTGTGGTCATCGTCGGCGACGGGCGGCTGGTGCTCGCCAACGACGAGGCGCGCAGGCTGCTCGACCTCCCTCCGGACGCGGACGGCAGACCGGTGCCCGACCTGAATCTGAGCCCCGGCATCGCACACCTCCTCGACTCGGGCGAGACCGTCTCCGACAAGGTCTTCCTCTCCGGGGACCGGCTGCTCGCCGTCAACACCCGTCCCACGGCCCCCCACGGCGGATTCCGCGGCATGGTCGCGAGCCTCCGGGACACCACCGAGCTGCGTGCGCTGTCGGGGCGGGCGGAGGTGGCACGGGAGCGGCTGACGCTGCTCTACGAGGCGGGCGTGCGCATCGGCACCACCCTGGACGTCCGGCAGACGGCGAGGGAACTGGCCGCCGTGGCCGTGCCCCGGTTCGCCGACTTCGTCACGGTGGAGCTGCTCGATCCCGTCCTGCGCGGTGACGAGCCCACGGGGGCGCTCGGGGAGATGCGGCGCACCGCGCTCAGCGGGATCCGTGACGACCATCCGCTCCAGCCGGTCGGGGACGTGATCCGTTTCGTCATCCCCACCACCCCGATGGCCAGGGCCCTGGAACGCGGCCACGCCGTGCTCGAAGCGGACCTCGCCTCCGCGCACGGCTGGGAGGCCCAGGACCCGGCCGGCGCGCGCGAGGCGCTCGAGTACGGGGTCCGGTCGCTGATCAGCGTGCCCCTGCAGGCGCGGGGCGTGGTCCTCGGCATGGTGAATTACTGGAGGTCCGTGGACGCTCCGCGCTTCGACGAGGACGACGCCTCCTTCGCCGAGGAGCTGGCGACCAGAGCGGGCGTGGCCATCGACAACGCCCGGCGCTTCACCCGCGAGCACGCCATGGCGGTGACCCTTCAGCGCAGCCTGCTCCCGCGCGACCTGCCGGAGCAGGACGCGCTCGAGGTCGCCTGGCGCTATCTGCCCGCGCAGGCGGGCGTGGGGGGCGACTGGTTCGACGTGATCCCCCTGCCGGGCTTCCGCGTCGCCCTCGTCGTCGGCGACGTCGTGGGCCACGGCATGCACGCCGCGGCCACCATGGGCCGGCTGCGGACGGCGGTGCTGAACTTCTCCTCGCTCGACCTGCCGCCCGCCGATCTCCTGGCCCATCTGGACGACCTGGTGTCCCGCATCGACGCCGAGCAGACCGCCGAGGGCGACCGGGTACCGGTCAGCGGCGCCACCTGCCTCTACGCCATCTACGACCTGGTCAGCGGGCGCTGCACGGTGGCCCACGCCGGCCATCCCGCTCCGGCGCTGGTCGCTCCCGGCCGGGACGTGACCTATGTGGAGCTGCCGGTCTCCCCGCCGCTGGGGATCGGCGCGCCCCCGTTCGAGGAGACCGAACTGGAGCTGCCGGAGGGGAGCCGGCTCGTGCTGTTCACCGACGGACTCGTCGAGGAGCGCCACCGGGACATCGACGAAGGCCTCGAAGCGCTGCGCGCCGCCATCGCCCCGCGCGACCTGACCCCCGAGGAGACCTGCCGGGCGGTGACCGACGCGATGCTGACCCGGCAGCCGAGTGACGACATCGCGCTCCTCGTCGCCCGCACCCGGCTGATCGAACCGGAGAACGTCGCCGTCTGGGACGTGCCGTTCGACGTGTCGGCGGTCTCCCGGGTGCGCGCGGAGGCCCGGGAGAAGCTCGCCGCCTGGGGCCTGGAAGACCTGGCCTTCGCGGCGGAGCTCATCCTCAGTGAGCTGCTCACCAACGCCATCCGCTACGGGTCCGCGCCGGTACAGGTACGCCTGCTGCGCGGGCGCAGCCTGGTCTGCGAGGTCTCGGACGGAAGCAACACCTCACCGCACATGCGCCGCGCGGCCACGACCGACGAGGGCGGCCGGGGCATCTTCCTCGTCTCGCAGTTCTCCCAGCGCTGGGGCACGCGGTACGTCGCCCAGGGAAAGATCATCTGGGCGGAGCTGTCCCTGAGCGCGGAGATGCCCGACTCGCCGATGATGATGTTCGACGCCCTCGACGGTCTCGACGACCTCGACGGGGAAATGGCCTGGTGACGACGGTGGCCCCCGCCAAAGGGGCCCGTCGACGCCCAACGGGCCCGTCGACCGGCGGAGCCGGTGCGGACAGGCCCGGTGAAGGGCGGATGCCGTCGCCCCCTCATCGGGCGGACGCCGCGTCGCCCGGCCGCCTAATGGGGTACACGCGCCTCCACCCGGGAGGCGGGCTGCTGGTGGCCCCCGCTGGCGATCATCCGAACCTCGCCCCGATCGCTGATCTCGGCCTGCACGATGCCCGTGTCATCGGCGTAGATCGGATGCCCGCCCGGGCCCGTGCGGTCGGTGCGATGGACGAGGACGGCGTCCTCGCTGCCCGGCGCCGCATCCGCGGGGCCGGCGAAGACCAGTTCGTATGCGGTGTCCCGGCCCATGACGCCCTCCTCTTCCATGACGCCCACCAGCGCCTGCGGCGCCGAACCACCATTATCGGATGCGGACGGCCGAAATGGGGAGTCGTGCGACATAGCGCCCCTACGCCGGATGGCCCGCCGTCAGACCCTCGACGTCGCTCAGGCGCAGCAGGGGCACACGGCCCCCGCCCCTGGCCGTACCGCCCTCCTCGACGGGTACCAGCAGGAAGCCGACATGGTCCCCACCGGGCGTACGGCTCTCCACACGGCCGATGAACCAACCGGGTGACTCCGGAAGGACCGGGGCGCCCCCGTGCCCGGCGTGCCACCGGACCTGGGCGAACTTGTCGATCCGGTCGCCGGTCCGGCCGCCGAACAGCTCGGCCAGCTCCCGGTGCTCGCGCCGCAGCACATGGACGCCGAGGAACGAGGCGCGACAGGCCACCTTGTACGTGTGGTTCGCCGTCGACAGCCACACCATGAACCGCGGCGGATCGAGCGAGCACTGCGAGGCGAACCCGACCAGGCAGCCCGACTGCTCGCCGTCCGCCGACGCGGTGACGACGTACAGCGGGTAGTCGAGCAGATCGGTGAACCCGCCCAGTTCCTCCTCCATGCCTGGTCCTCCCGGTTCCCCGCCGCCTCGGCCCTCAGCCCGCCCCGACCTTGGAGAACTCCTTCACGAAGGCCGAGCAGAACGCCTGCAGGTCGTCGGGCTTGCGGCTCGTGATCAGCGTGCTCGGCTGCGCGTGGCAGACGACGACCTCCTCGTCGACCCACGTCGCGCCCGCGTTCCGCAGGTCGGTCCGCAGGCTGGGCCAGGAGGTGACGGTCCGCCCGCGCACCACGTCGGCCTCCACCAGGGTCCACGGCGCGTGGCAGATGGCCGCCACGGGCTTGGAGGTCTCGAAGAACTGCCGTACGAACGCGAGGGCGAGTTCATTGGTGCGCAGGGCGTCCGGATTGGCGACGCCGCCGGGCAGCACCAGCGCGTCGAAGTCGTCCGCCGCGGTGGTCTCCACCGTTCCGTCCACCGGGAAGGTGTCCGCCTTGTCCAAGTGGTGGAAGGCCTGGACGTGACCGGGGTCGGTGGAGAGCAGTTTCGGTTCACCGCCGGCATCGATGACGGCCTGCCAGGGGGTGGTCAGCTCGACCTGCTCGACCCCTTCGGGGGCCATCAGGAACGCCACTCGCATGCAACTCACGTCCTCTCGCCTTGCCACTTCCGCGACCGTGTCCGCCGCGTCCGGTGAAGATCCCGGCCGGACGGGCGCCCGCGTCTGCGGGTTCCCGGGCGGCGGGGACTTACGCATGGCCACCGCACTTGGCCGCGGGCGCCATGCGATTTCCGCCGGACCGGGTTTGACGCGCCGATCCGCGGTTAGGCGCTCGGTGCCGGGTGGATGCGGCTTTGAGCGGTCCTGCAGCCCCCGGGTTGAGTGGCCGGACGCGGGTTCTCTCCCCCCGAACCGCGTCCGGCCACCCATCAGGATCCATGGCAGCTCGCCGGCAGACCTTCCGAAGGCACCGAGACGCGCCCTTTCCTCCCCGTGGACGGCGGCGGCTCGCAAGCCCCCGGCAGCCGTTCCCACGAGGGTCGGCCCCCGGGCACACGGAGGGCGAGGCGCCGGCGGGCTGCCCCTTTCCGCATCGGCTCCCACCGGCCCGCGCCTCCTCCAGCCAGGTGGGCGGCCAGGAGCGGGGGCGTGCCGCCGAGGCGAGCGGGTAGCGGTGTCGTCATGAAAGCACTGGTGATCAACTGCACGCTGAAGACGTCCCCGGAGCCCTCCAACACCCACGCACTGGCCGAGGTCGTGGCCGACCAGCTCACCTCCTACGGCGTGGATGTCGGTTTCGTACGAGCGGTGGACCTGGACATCAAGCCGGGAGTGACCAGTGACGCGGGGGCGGGCGACCAGTGGCCGGGCGTGCGCCGCAAGCTGCTGGAGTCCGAGATCCTGATCATCGCCTCACCCACCTGGCTCGGCCGTCCCTCCTCCGTCGCCCAGCGCGTACTGGAGCGGATGGACGCCATGATCTCGGAGACCGACGACGAGGGCCGCCCCGTCGCCTACAACCGCGTCGCCGGTGTCGTGGTGACCGGCAACGAGGACGGCGCCCATCATGTGATCAGCGAGATCAACGGCGCCCTCGGCGACATCGGCTACACCGTCCCCGGGCAGGCGTGGACGTACTGGCACCTCGGGCCCGGGGCGGGACCGGACTACCTCGACGACGAACGCGGCCACGACTGGGCCCACAAGACCGGGCGCGCCATGGCGGCGAATCTCCACGGCACGGCGCAGGCGCTCGCGGCCAAGCCGCTCGGCGCGCCTCCTGCGTAGCGGGTGCGCGCACGCGGCGTGCGGGACCGGGCGCGACGGCCGCGCCGGGCGTATGAAGGAACCAGTAACCCGGCGAAGCACATGGCCCGGCGAAGGGAGGCTCCCGTGGAACACGGCGTCCCTTCGATCGTCTACGCCAACTTCATGTCGGACCTGGCAGTCGACCTGCGCGCGCACGAGGTGCTGCGGCAGTGGTCGGCCCAGGCCCCGCGGAAGCTCTGGCTGACCCGTCCTGGCGATGTGCTGGTCACTCCCGTCCCGCTCAGCCCCGCGTTCCGGCAGTACGCGGCCGAGCTCCTGGACGTCCCCGCCGCCTCCGTCACGGTGCTCACCGTGCCCTGGACGGAGGGGGTCCCGATGGCGGAGGCGCTGCGCCGCGCCGGGTTGTTCGAGCAACTGCGGACGCTTGCAGAAGAGCGGGTGGGCGCCCGTCTGGTGCCCACCGCGCTGGACCGCTCCACGGCCGACCTCGCGGCGGCGCTCGGGGTGCGGGTGGACCCGTACGGCCCCGACGGGCCGAGCGCTGCCGCGCTCGACGTGGCGTCCCGGCTCAACACGAAGACGGGTTTCCGAGCCGTGGCCGAAGGCCTCGGTATGCGGTTGCCCCCAGGGCGGTCCTGTCGCCGGAGCCGGCTGCCCGAGACCGTCGCCGGCCTGCTCGGCCGCTACGACCGTGTGGTGCTGAAGCCCGACCGGTCCGCCGGTGGCCACGGGCTGCGCTTCCTCTCCCGCTCCGAGGGGATCCCGGACGTGGAGATGACCGGGGACCGGCAGGTGGACGGGTGCGGGGACGGCGAGTGGGTCGTGGAGAGATGCCTCGACGTGGCCCGTTCGGTGAGCATCCAGATGGAGGCGCGGCCCGAGAGCCCGGTGGTGAGGTTCACCGGTGAGATGCGCACGCGGGGCGGCTCCTTCACCGGCTACGCGTCGCCCCTCACCGGCCTGCCGCAGGACGCCGCACGCGAGCTGGAGGAGTGGGGGACCGCGCTCGGCCGCCACCTGGCACGCCACGGCTACGCCGGGCCGTACGGGCTCGACGCCGTCGTCACCCCGCGGGGCCGCCTGTACGCCACGGAGGCCAATGTGCGCCGGACCGCCACCACGACGCCGCAGTCGATGGTCCGCCGGCTCGCCGGCGCCGCCGGGCTCGAAGACCCCGCCTGGCTCCTCGGCAAGGGCGTCGGACCCCTTCCGCTCGAGTTCGCCGACGCGCTGGAGCGGACCCGGAAGGCAGGCCTCGGCTGGGATCCGGCCCGCCGGGAAGGCGTCGTGCTGTACGCGGACGCCTCGGAGGACGGGACGGCCTGGCGCTACGCGGTGATCGCCGACGACGCGGCGAGGGCGTCGGAGATCGAGACGGGGCTCGCCACAGCCATGGATTTCCGCCCAGCGGGTACCTGACCGGCGCACCCCCACCCTTGATCTGGCGAGGTAGGACATGACGGGCGAACAGCGAGCACTCCTGCGACAGGGCCCGGGCCCGGCCGGATCCGGACAGGACGGCCCGGTGCCGGACGCGCCCGCCGGGCACGGCCCCGAGCTGCCCCAGGAGCGCGGGGAGCTCTCCTCCGCCGTCATCAGCCGTCTCCGCGGCGGTACGGCGACCCCGCAGGAGCGTGCCGTCCGCACGGCCGACCCCTACGGCGAGGACCTGCAGCTCGCGCTCTACACCTGCTACGAGCTGCACTACCGGGGCTTCGCCGGCGTGGACGACGCCCTGGAATGGGACCCCGAATTGCTGTGGGTGCGCTCCATCCTGGAGGACCGGTACCTCACCGCCCTGCGCGCCGACGCCACCCGCCACCGGACCGTCGAGGAAGCGCTGGCGGAACTGCTCGTGGAGCCCGTGCACGGGACGGGCGTGTCGCACTTCCTCCAGGACGAGGGACGGCTGTGGCAGCTGCGCGAGTACGCGGCACAGCGCTCGCTCTACCACCTGAAGGAGGCGGATCCCCACGCCTGGGTGCTGCCGAGGCTCTGGGGGCGCGCCAAGGCCGGCATGGCCGCCGTGGAGTTCGACGAGTACGGCGGGGGACGGGCGGAGCGGGTCCACGCCCGGCTCTTCGCCGACCTCATGACCGATCTGAGCCTCGACACCACGTACGGCCGCTATCTGGACGCGGCGTCCGCGCAGATGCTGGCCACGGTGAACCTCATGTCGCTGTTCGGGCTGCACCGCTCTCTGCGCGGGGCGCTCGTCGGTCATTTCGCCGCTGTCGAGGTGACCTCCTCACCTGGTTCCCGGCGGCTGGCCAAGGCCATGGCACGGACCGGAGCGGGACCGGCGGCGGAGTTCTTCTACAGCGAGCACGTCGAGGCGGACGCCGTGCACGAGCAGATCGTGCGGCGCGAGGTCATCGGCGGCCTGCTGGAGACCGAGCCCCACCTGGAGGCCGACATCGCCTTCGGCATTGACGCCACCGGTCATGTCGAGGACCTGTTCGGTGAGCACCTCCTCCGCCACTGGCGCCAGGACACATCGGCCCTGCGTGGAGACGCCGAGGTTTTTCAACCCCTTCGTACCGAAACATCATGATTCTTTCGATGTATCCGGGTACACGGGACACGTGACTCTCATATCTCCCCCGGGCGTCTACGCCCCTCAAGACGACACGGCCCTCCTGACCGATGCGCTGAGCGGCGAGACACTGCCACCCGGTGCCCAGGTCCTCGATCTGGGCACCGGCACCGGAGCGCTGGCCATCGCCGCCGCCCGACGAGGAGCGCAGGTCACGGCGGTGGACATCTCCCGCCGCGCCGTCTGGACGGCCAGATGCAACGCCCTGCTCGCGCGGATGTCGGTCCATGTGCTGCGCGGCAATCTCACCCGTCCGGTGGCCGGACGCACCTTCGATCTGATCCTGAGCAATCCGCCCTACGTCCCGAGCCCCACCGACGGCCCGCCCACCCGGGGCCCGGCCCTCGCGTGGGATGCCGGGCACGACGGCCGTCTGATCCTCGACCGCATCTGCGAGGAGGCGCCGCCCCTGCTCCGGCCCGGCGGGACCCTGCTCCTGGTCCACTCGGCGCTGAGCGGCGAGGAGGCCACCCTGGAGGCGTTGCGCGCGGCGGGACTGGACGCGGAGGTCACCGAGCGGCGTCATGTGCCGCTGGGGCCGGTCCTGCGGTCCCGGCAGGGCTGGCTGCGCAGCCGCGGCCTGCTGGGGGAGGGCGACGAGAAGGAAGAGCTGGTGGTCATCCGTGCCCGACGCCGGCGCTGACACTCCGAGGCGCATCCGCGTCCAGGACGAGGGCCCGATGCTGGTCGCGGGCCCCGTCGAAATCGTGCTGCCGGACGGCACCACCGTCACGTCGGACCGTTTCTGCGTGGCGGTGTGCACATGCCGCCGCAGCCGCGCCTACCCCTGGTGCGACACCAGCCACCGGCGCCGCACCCGCGACTGAGGTCACGGTCAGGGCCCCCACCCGCTCAGGTCGCGGGTGGGGGCCCTTCCCCTGGGGAGCGGCGGCATGGGGAGCGGTGGCCGCGCAACGCGAAACGGCGGTCGGACGGCGAGGAGATCTCCTCAGCCGTCCGACCGCCGTTGCCCTACCCGCTGCCAAGCGTGCTCAGCGGTGTCCAGCGATCGCGAGGGGCGCGGTCACCCGGGGGTGATACGACCGCGCCAGGACCCGGACTCGCCGCCGCGGTGCTCGATGTACTCCTTGAAGCGCCGCATGTCGCCCTTGACGCGCCTGTCGATCATGCCGGTCATGTCGGCGGCCTTCTCCGCGGCTCCGCCGGACTCGACGTCCATCACGAGCTCCACCCGGGTGTGGGTGGCGTCCATGGGATGGAAGCTGACCATGCCCTTCTGCTTGGTGTCGCCGCTGGTCGTACGCCAGGTGATCCGCTCGTCGGGGAGCTGGTCGACGATCTCGGTGTCGAACTCACGTCGTACGCCCGCGATCTTCGTGGTCCAGTGGTTGTGGCGGTCGTCGACCTGGGTCACCTCTTCGACGCCTTCCATGAAGTTCGGGAATTCCTCGAACTGTGTCCACTGGTTGTAGGCGGTACGGACGGGGACCTCGACCTCTACCGACTCCTTCACCGTGCTCATTACCGAGCCTCCTTCCGGGTGACGTCCGCAGAGCAGTGGATCTGCCGCGCGGATCTCGGCACGTAGCTGCGGGTACCCGATCACCCGGCACCTATGACAGCCGAATTGCCTTATTCGAATGAGGCCGGTCGTCCGGCGATTTCGGCGCCGCCCGCGTCGTCGGCGCTATTGGGCCGGAGGCATCGGCGCCTCGACCGCGTCGATCGTGAAGAGTGCTCCGTCCGGGTCGCGCAGCGTGACCGCCCGGCCGGAGGTGCGGGTCGGGGGAGAGGAGACGACGGCGCCACCCAGCTTGGTGGCGGCCTCGGCCGCGGCCGCGGGGTCCGGCACGCGGAAGTGCACATGCCAGCGGGGGCGTACCTGGGGGTCGGGCGCCGCGTCGACGGCGCCGCCTCCCAGGCGTGCGATCGGCTCGCCGCCGTGGCGCAGCACGACGTGGTCGTCCTCGTAGGAGACGCTGCAGCAGTCCGGGCGGTCGCAGGCCCAGTCCAGGACCCCTCCGTAGAAGATCGCCGCGGCGAAGGCGTCACGGGTGCGCAGCTCGATCCACGGGGGAGCCATGTCGGGCCCCTCGGCCCAGTTCGGGATGGCCCTCCCCTCCCAGATCCCGAAGACCGCGCCGTCGGGGTCCGCGGCGATGGCCGCCCGCCCGGTCCCGAAGGAGAGGGGGCCGACCGCCACCGTCCCGGTGCGCTCGCGGATCCGGGCGGCGGTCGCGTCCGCGTCGTCGACGGCGAAATAGGGCGTCCACGCGACGGGCACGGACATGCCCCTGTCCAGAGCTCCGATTCCGGCGACCGGGACGCCCTGCTGAAAGGCCACGGAGAATTCGTCACCCAGCCGGGAGCGATGGAATTCCCATCCGAGAACCTCGCTGTAGAACCGCTGCGCCGGTTCCAGGGCGCGGGCCATGAGGCTGACCCAGCACGGTGCACCAAACGCTTCGTGACTTGACGTCGACACTGCCGTCAACCCCATCTACCGTTCACGCGTGACTGGAACCGTTTCACGCTAACCCTTTCGGCACGTCACGGCGCGCGCGCCATTCCGCGCGAGGCCCGGCAACCGTATTCCGGCCCTCGAATCAGGGGCCCAGCAGCGCGGCCGTGCACTCCTCGGCGAGGTCCTCCGCGTGGGCGGGGAGCGGGCTGCCGGCGCGCAGGTGGCGGCGGACCAGGGAGAGGGGGAGGTCGATCAGGGCCAGGGCGACGCGTTCCGCGCCCAGGGGGTCCTCGGCGTCCAGAGCCGCGGCGAGGGACGCGACGGCGGCGAGAACGCGCCGGTTGCCCTGGTCGGCCCGGCGCAGGTGCTCCTCGGACCAGTCGGCGCGTCCGAAGTCCTCGGGGCCGTACAGAAGGAGCGCGGCCTCCTCGGGGTGCGCTCGGCTCCAGGCGATGACATGGCGGGTGGCGGCGCGCGCGGCCCTGAGCGGGTCGGTCTCCGAGTCGAGGGCCGCGAGGTAGCCGCCCTGGAAGCGCTCGACCGTGCGCAGCCACACCTCGGCCAGCAGCGTGGGCCGGCCGGTGAAGCGGTGGTACATCGAACCGCTCGGGGCCCCGACCTCCTGGGCGACCGCGGACATGGTCACTCCCGGCGGGCCCGAGGCGGCGGCCAGGCGCACGGCGGCGTCCAGCAGCTGGTCCATGGCGAAGCGGGATGGTCTGGCCACGAATCAGAGAGTACTCTCTCTTTCTAATAGAGATGCCTCTCTAATTGGGGATCGAGGAGGACGGTATGGGTGTCCACAACGTGCACGAGCGTCTGCTGGCGGCGTCACCGAAGGAGGTGGGGGCGCTGGTCGACTCGCTGTCCGGCGAAGCGGACCGCCTCTGGGCGCACGGCAGCTGGCCGCCGATCAGGTTCGACGGGCCGCTGGCCGTGGGCGCGGCCGGCGGCCACGGCCCGGTGCGCTACACCGTCGCCGCCTACGTGCCCTCCACCTGGGTGCGCTTCGCCTTCAGCGGGCCGCGAGGCTTCCACGGATTCCACGAGTACGCGGTCCTGCCCGTCGACGACCGGCACACGCTGCTGCGCCACACGCTCGCCATGAACGTCGCCGGACCGGCTCGTCTGACCTGGCCCCTCGTCTGGCGGCCGCTGCACGACGCGTGCCTGGAGGACAGTCTGGACCGCGCCGAACGTGTCTGCTCCGGCCGGGTGGCGCGCCCCGCCCGCCGCAGCCCGTACGTGGAGCTGCTCCGCGGCCTGGCCGCGCGTCTCGAGCGGCCGTGACGATCCGCAGGAAGCCCCAACGCGCCAGTCCTGCGGCGGGGCACCCGCTCCGGCCGCGGCCCGAGCGGGGCACCCGCTTGGGCCACGGCCCGCTTCCCCGTACGGTCCACCGCGACGCGCGGAAGGCGTACGGCGTCGACGCCACGGGAGGCGCCGGAAAGGCGTCAGCACCACCCGGGCCAAGCAGGCCGTTCAGACCGGCCGGGCCCAGATGGTGCCGACGAGACCACGGACGCGACACTCGACGACGCGGACGGATCCTCCTCGCCGACGACAGGCGTCTGCGGAACGCGGACTCCATCGCGCCGTGGTCAACCGCTACCGGGCTGTCCGAATCCCGGTAACTGCTGGGATGAGAGGTCCGCCTACCAGCGGTACCAGCGGCCCCGGCCACCGCCGGCGCTCGCGCCGCGGAAGAGGAACCCCAGCAGCCACAGGACGAGCACCGCGAGCGCGATCCACCAGAGAACCTTCACTGCGAAGCCGGCCCCGAAGAGGATCAGGATCAGCAGGAGCACCAACAGAAGTGGAACCATGGCTGTTTCTCCTCACCTTCCCGCGTCATACGGTCTGTGCGATCACATATGACGGTTCGCGTAGTACTGCTCGATGAGCTGGATGAAAGCGACGTCGCTCTCGTGGCGACCGCTCTCGAAGTCGGGCGAGTCCTTGACCTCGTCCCTGGTGCAGGCCACATGCACGGTCTCGCTCTCCGGGTCGACACGGGAGACCAGGCCCGCCGGAATCAGTACCTTCCTTCCGAAGATCCACGGCCCCGTGTCGACGACGAGGTACGACCTGCCCACGTCTTCGGAGTGCTTGTCGATCTTTCCGATGGACCCGTCGGTCGCCTCGACCGCGTAGCCGACGAGTGCCTCCCCCGGCGCGTGGCCGGTGTTCGGTGAGAAGCCCCAGATATCGGCCTGCATGATGTCCACCTTTCGTACCTCACGCTCGTTTCTGCGGTTACCCCGTCACAGGGGCGCAAACATCGGCCCGAGCGCACGCAGATTGTCATGGACCTTGCGAAAGCGGGTCGTCGGCTGCTATTCCCTCTGGTTAGGAAAGTTTCCTTCCAATTGAAGCGCCTCGCCGACGGGAGACCCCATGAGAACGGCACGACTCCGCCCACGCCTCCTCGCAGGCGCCGGCACCCTCGTCACCGCACTGCTCATCGGCCTCACCACCGCGCCGCCCGCGCCCGCCGCTCCCGTCACCCACGAAGCCGAGACCGCCACCGTCGCGCGGGGCACCGTCGAGTCCAACCATGCCGGGTTCACCGGCGCCGGATTCGTCAACTACGACAACGTCAGCGGCAGTTACACCGAGTGGACGGTCAACGCCTCCCGGGCGGGCACCGCGACCCTCACCCTGCGCTACGCCAACGGCACCACCACCGACCGCCCCATGGACATCACCGTCAACGGCGCCGTCGCCGCGGCCGGCAAGGCGTTTCCCGGCACCGGCGCCTGGACCTCCTGGACCACGGCCGGCCTCAGCGCGGCCCTCAAGGCCGGGACCAACACCATCCGGGCCACCGCCACCACCGCGAGCGGCGGTCCCAACGTCGACCACCTCACCGTCGACACCGCGAGCGCGCCCGGCGGCTCGACCCCGGCCGCGATCAACGGACAGCTCAAGGTCTGCGGCACCCACCTGTGCAACCAGTACGGCAAACCCATCCAGCTGCGCGGCATGAGCAGCCACGGCACCCAGTGGTACAGCCAGTGCCTCACCGGCGGCTCCCTCGACGCCCTCGCCAAGGACTGGAACGCCGATGTCCTGCGCGTCTCCACCTACGTCCAGGAGGGCGGCTACGAGACCGACCCCCGCACATACACCGACCTCGCCCACTCGCTGATCGAGCAGGCCACCGCGCGCGGCATGTACGTCATCGTCGACTGGCACATGCTCGACCCCGGCGACCCGCACGCCAACCTCAGCCGCGCCAAGACCTTCTTCACCGAGATCGCCCAGCGCCACGGCAGCAAGACCAACCTTCTCTACGAGATCGCCAACGAGCCCAGCGGCGTCGACTGGGCGCGCGTCAAGAGCTACGCCGAGCAGCTCATCCCGGTGATCCGCGCCAAGGACGCCGAGACCCCCGTCCTCGTGGGCACCCGCGCCTGGTCCTCGTTCGGCGTCTCCGAAGGCGCGGACGAGTCCGAGGTCGTCTCCGACCCCGTCAGGGCCTCCAACATCATGTACACCTTCCACTTCTACGCGTACTCGCACCGGGACGAGTACCTGAACACGCTCTCCCGGGCTGCCGACAAGCTGCCTGTCTTCGTCACGGAGTTCGGCACCCAGAACTACGCCGGGGAAGGCGGCAACGACTTCACGATGTCGCAGCGCTACCTCGACCTGATGGCGGCGAAGAAGATCAGCTGGGTCAACTGGAACTACTCCGACGACAACCGCACCGGGGCCGTCTTCAAGACCGGCACCTGCGACAGCAACGGCCCCTGGGCCGGCGCCACCTCGCTCAAGCCCGCCGGTGTCTGGGTGCGTGACCGGATCCGCACCCCGGACGACTTCCCCACGGGCTGACCGCTCCTCCCTCCACGCCCCCGTCCGCCCAACTGACGCGCTGAGCGGGCGGGGACGCACGGTCTTCGGCGAGCGTGAAGGCCGGAACACCGAGGGCCCGTGATCCGCCGGAAACCTCTTCCGTATCCTGCGCGCATGAACGAGCACAAGATCGAACAGCTTCATCCGATGCCCGAGGACTGGCAGCGTGCCCTCGCCGTCGTCGCCCACCCCGACGACCTCGAATACGGCTGCGCCGCCGCCATCGCCGGCTGGACCGACGGCGGCCGGGAGGTCGCCTATCTCCTCGCCACCCGTGGCGAGGCGGGCATCGACGCCCTTCCCCCGGCCGAGTGCGGCCCACTGCGCGAGGCTGAACAGAGGGCCGGCGCCGCCGTCGTCGGTGTCTCCACCGTCGAGTTCCTCGACCACAAGGACGGTGTCATCGAGTACGGGACGGCGCTGCGCAGGGACATCGCCGCGGCGATCCGCCGCCACCGGCCGGAACTGGTCATCACCCTCAACCACCAGGACACCTGGGGCCCGGCCGTCGGCGGCGTCTGGAACACCCCGGACCATCTCGCGGTCGGCAGGGCGACCCTCGACGCCGCGGGCGACGCCGGCAACCGCTGGATCTTCCCCGAACTCGTCGAGCAGGGACTGGAACCCTGGAACGGCGTCCGCTGGGTGGCCGTGGCGGGCTCCTCCACCCCCACCCACGCCGTCGACGCGACAGCCGGACTCGAGCGTTCCGTCCAGTCCCTCCTCGCGCACCGCGCCTACATCGAGGCGCTGACCGACGAGGACCCCGAGCAGTACTGCCGGACGTTTCTGACCGGCAACGCGCAGGCCGCGTCGGCGCGCTTCGGTGGTCGTCCGGCCGTGGCGTTCCAGCTGTTCAGCCGCTGAGACGTCATCAGGGAAGGCCGGATCCGTGATCTACGCTCTCGGACGTGACGACCCTGATGATCTACGGCGGTGAGACCGACGCGACCGCGCCCGGCCTCCGCACCGGCGGGCTGCCGCTCGTTCCGGACGGCTTCGCCTGGCCGCTCTGCCGCAGCTGTGACGGAGCGATGCAGTTCCTCCTGCACCTGCCGCTCGACGACGACGCTGCGGTGTCGGTGTTCATGTGCCAGAACGACCCCGGTCTCTGCGACGAGTGGGACCCCTTCGCCGGCGGCAACCGGGCCCTGTTGTTCCCCGCCGAGGGTCTCGCCCCGGCCACCGTCCCCGAGCAGGGCGAGACCCTGCTCGGGGCGATATCCGCGCTGAACACCGACGAGGCCGAAGGGGAGGATTACGGCGAGGCGTTCACCGTGTGGGCGGACGGCGACAAGAACCGCGCCGCGTCCGTCCTCGGCCAGCTCGGCGGCGAGCCCGCCTGGCTGCAGAACGACGAGACACCCCAATGCCCCAGCTGCGCCTCGCACATGCGCTTCGAGGCGCTGTTCGAAGAGGGATACGAGCACCGGACGGCGGCCAACTTCGGCGGAGGGGGGCTCGGGTACGTGTTCAGCTGCCTGCCGTGTCGCGAGGCCGCCTTCCTGTGGCAGCGGTGACCGCCGGCCGACGCACGGCCGTCGTCCCTCTGGCAACCTGCGCTGTCCAGCCCTAGTCTGACGCTCCGTCAGAATCTGGTAGGAGGCGCGGTGATCGACACGCTGAGCAGGGAGATCGCGGACGGGGAGGAACGCATCACCCTCACCGTCCACGACGGCATCGGCGTCCTCACCCTCTGCCGCCCCGACACGCTGAACGGCTGGAGCTGGGAATCCAGCAGGCAACTCGGCCTGATGGCGGACCGGATCCGCTTCGACGACACCATCCGGGCCGTGCTGCTGCGCGCGGAGGGCCGGGCCTTCTGCGCGGGAATCGACGTCACCGCCCCCGGCGGCGGGATCACCGGGCGCACCCCCGCCGAGCGGACCCACCGCTATGACGAAGGCATCCGCTGGGCGCACGAGCGCTTCGCCGCCTTCGCCCGGCTGCCCCAGCCCGTCGTCGCCGCCGTCCATGGCTACTGCCTCGGCTTCGGCTTCGAACTGGCGCTGATGGCCGACATCCGGATCGCCGCCGACAACGCCGTGTTCGCCCTCCCCGAGGCTCACATCGGGGTGGCCGTCGACGCCGGCGGGGATCTGCGCATCGCCCGGGACGCGGGCGCGGGCTGGGCCAAGTACCTCGCCCTCACCGGCCGCCGCATCGACGCGGCCACCGCCGAACGGCTGGGCCTCGTCCAGCTGGTCACCGCGCCCGGCGAGCTGGCGGCGACCGCGCGGGAGACGGCCGCCGAGATCGCCGCCAACGCGCCGTTGGCCGTCCGCTCGATCAAGCGGGACATCGACGCCTACGCCGACACCGGAATGGCCGCCGCCCTGGACCGCACGGCACTGAGCGCCGCGCTCACCCTGACCTCGCAGGACGCGGCCGAGGGCTACGCGGCGAAGGCGGCCCGCCGGCCGCCGCGGTTCCACGGGGGGTAGAACACCGGGGTGGGGCGAGCCGGCGCCAGGACCCCCACGTGCGCCCGCCCCGCCACCGCCTTCAGTCCTGGCGGTACGGGCCCCGGCCCAGCTGGTTCCGTACGGTGACCACCGGCTCGTTGACCAGCGCCCGCCGCTGCCAGTTGGCTCCGTCCACGACCAGCGTGTGTCCGGTGATGAACCGTGCGTACGGAGACGCGAGGAAGGTCGCCGCCCACCCCAGTTCGCGCGGCCGCCCCACCCTGAGTGCCGGTTGGCGGGCGTCCTTGTCGCGCGCCCGGTCGAGGCCCTCGCGGATGTCGGCCGTCATGTCCTCGTGCGGTACCAGCCCCGGGACCAGGCCGTTCACTCTGATCCCGTACGGCGCCCACTCCACGGCGAGCGTCTCGACCAGGTTCTTCACCCCGGCCTTGGCCGCCGCGGAGTGCGCGAAACCGGGCCCGCCCGTCCACGCGTACGACGCCCCCACGTTGATGACCGCCCCCGGTGCGCCGGCCGCCAGATGGCGGCGCGCGAACTCGCGCGTCATGAACCACGTCCCGGTCAGCGTGATGTCGACGACCGCCCGCCAGGCGTTCGGGGACATGTCCTCCGCCGGCACGGGGAAGTTGGCGGCCGCGTTGTTCACCAGGACGTCCGGAATACCGAGTGCCGCCCCGGCCGCGTCGAAGGCCTCGGTGATCCGCTCCGGGTCCCGGATGTCGCAGACGGCCGTGACCACCCGGCCGCCGAGCGCCGCCAGCTCCTTCCGTGCCGCCTCCAGACGCCCCGCTGTACGCCCCACGACGACCAGGTCCGCCCCCAGCCGCGCGAACTCGGCGGCGATCGCCTTGCCGAGCCCCGACCCGCCACCGGTCACCAGCACGACGCTGCCGTCGTACGTCCCGGGTGGCAGCGCGCTCGCGCCGAGCGGGGGAGGGGAGGGCAGCCCGGGCAGTGTCTCGTCCGTCATGACCGCATCGATACCGGCTCGGGGCGCAGACCACCATGGCCGTGCCGCCGCAATCGAGGCGGGAACGTCGCTGCCGTGCCTTGGGGGCTGTGCCGCCCTTGACAAAAAGAGTTGCCGTTTCTGCAATGGACGCATGGAGAACAACAACGGCGACGACGCCCGGATCGACGCGGTACTGGCGGAGGTCGGCCCGAGGCTGCGCGCCATCAGGCGGGAGCGCGGCGCCACCCTGGGCGCCCTCTCCGAGGCCACCGGAATCTCGGTCAGTACCCTCTCCCGGCTGGAGTCGGGCCGACGCAGGCCGAGCCTGGAACTGCTGCTGCCCATCGCCCGCGCCCACCAGGTCCAGCTCGACGAACTGGTCGGCGCGCCGCCCGTCGGCGACCCCCGCGTCCGGTCCGAGCCGATCGTGCGGCACGGCCGGACCATGCTGCCGCTCACCCGCCAGCCCGGCGGACTCCAGGCGTACAAGGTCGTCCAGGAGGCCGCCTCCGACGAGCCCGACCCGCGCACCCACGAAGGGTACGAGTGGCTCTATGTCCTCTCCGGGCGGCTGCGGCTGGTGCTCGGGGAGCACGATGTAGTGCTCACCTCTGGGGAGGCGGCCGAATTCGACACCCGGGTGCCGCACTGGTTCGGGCCGGCGGGCGGGCCGGTGGAGTTCCTGAGCCTGTTCGGGCCGCAGGGGGAGCGGATGCACGTCCGGGCGAGGCCGAAGAAGTCCGGGTCCGGAACATCCTGAGCCCAAGAACTGGCGGTGGGCTGTTCCGTCGGGGCAAGCGACCGCTTAGTATGCGACGAGCGTGGTACTGCCCGAGTCTTTGTGGAGGCCCTCAATGCAGGCATGGCGAGTGCACCGGAACGGCGAGCCGAGCGAGGTGATGCGGGTCGAAGAAGTGGACCGGCCCGCGCCGGGCGACGGACAGCTGCTCCTGAGGGTCCGCGCGGCGAACATCAACTTCCCGGACGCGCTGCTCTGCCGCGGCCAGTACCAGATCCGTCCGCCGCTCCCCTTCACCCCGGGCGTCGAGATCTGCGGGGAGACCGAGGACGGCCGGCGCGTGATCGCCACGCCCGCCCTGCCCCACGGCGGACTCGCCGAGTACGTCGTCGCCGACCGGGCCGCCGTCCTGCCCGCGCCCGACACCCTCGACGACGCCGAAGCGGCCGCACTGCACATCGGCTACCAGACCGGGGTCTTCGGCCTGCACCGCCGCGCCGCCCTCAAGGAGGGCGAGACCCTGCTCGTTCACGCTGCCGCAGGCGGTGTCGGCAGCGCCGCCGTGCAGATCGGCAAGGCCACCGGCGCCACCGTCATCGGCGTCGTCGGCGGACCCGAGAAGGCGGCCGTCGCCCGCGCGCTCGGCTGCGACGTCGTCATCGACCGGCGCTCCGAGGACGTCATCGCCGCCGTGAAGGAGGCCACCGGCGGCCGGGGCGCCGACGTCATCTACGACCCCGTCGGCGGCGACGCCTACCAGCAGTCCGCCAAGTGCGTGGCCTTCGAGGGCCGGATCGTGGTCGTCGGCTTCGCGAGCGGCACCATCCCCGCGCCCGCCCTCAACCACGCCCTGGTCAAGAACTACTCGATCGTGGGCCTGCACTGGGGCCTCTACGCGCAGAAGGACCCGGCGTCCATCCTGCGCTGCCACGAGACCCTGACCGAGTACGCGGCCAAGGGGCTCATCAAGCCGCTCATCGGCGACCGGGTGGCCTTCAAGGACGCGGCGGCCGCCGTCCAGCGCGTCGCCGACGGCACCAGCACCGGCCGCCTGGTCGTCCTCCCGGAAGGAGCCGCCGCATGACCGACGCCGACGAACTGCGCACCCGTACAAGGAAGCTGCTCACGGCCCACCCGCCCGCGAGCACCGACCGCACCGACTTCCTCAAGGCCC
This sequence comes from Streptomyces sp. NPDC038280, assembly GCF_055600045.1. NCBI lineage: Bacteria > Bacillati > Actinomycetota > Actinomycetes > Kitasatosporales > Streptomycetaceae > Streptomyces > Streptomyces sp. NPDC038280. The sequence goes on along the minus strand of NZ_JBVJYZ010000023.1, from coordinate 45,234 downwards.
GGTTCGACGCCGGTCTCGCCTGGGTGCACTATCCCGAGGGCCTCGGCGGCCTCGGCGCGCCGCGCTCCCTGCAGGCCGTCGTCGACGCCGAGCTGCAGGCCGCGGGCGCACCCGACAACGATCCGCGCCGCATCGGCATCGGCCTGGGCATGGCCGCGCCGACGATCCTCGAGTACGGCTCCGAGGAGGTGAAGGAGCGCTTCCTGCGGCCCCTGTGGGTCGGCGAGGAGGTGTGGTGCCAGCTCTTCAGCGAACCCGGTGCCGGCTCCGACCTCGCCGCGCTCTCCACCCGCGCCCTCCGCGACGGAGACGAGTGGGTCGTCGACGGGCAGAAGGTCTGGACGTCCAGCGCCCATGTGGCGCGCTGGGCGATCCTCATCGCCCGCACCGACCCGGACCTCCCGAAGCACCGTGGCATCACGTACTTCATCTGTGACATGTCGGACCCCGGCGTGGAGGTCCGGCCGCTTCGGCAGATCACCGGCGAGGCCGAGTTCAACGAGGTCTTCCTGACCGGCGTACGCATCCCCGACGCCCACCGCCTCGGAGACATCGGCGACGGCTGGCGGGTCGCCCAGACCACGCTGATGAACGAACGGGTCTCGATCGGCGGTGCCCGCATCCCGCGCGAGGGCGGCATGATCGGGCCCGTCTCCACGACCTGGCGCGAGCGGCCCGACCTGCGCACCCACGACCTCCACCAGCGTCTGCTCACCCTCTGGGTCGAGGCCGAGGTGGCCCGGCTCACCGGCGAACGGCTGCGCCAGCAGCTCGTCGCGGGCCAGCCCGGACCCGAGGGCAGCGGGATGAAGCTCGCCTTCGCCCGCCTCAACCAGGAGATCAGCGGCCTGGAGGTGGAACTCCTCGGCGACGAGGGCCTCCTGTACGACGACTGGACGATGCGCCGCCCCGACCTGGTCGACTTCACCGGCCGGGACGCCGGCTACCGCTATCTGCGCTCCAAGGGCAACAGCATCGAGGGCGGCACCAGCGAGGTGCTGCTCAACATCGTCGCCGAGCGGGTCCTCGGGCTGCCCGCCGAGCCGCGCAACGACAAGGACGTCGCCTGGAAGGACCTCGCGCGATGACGGACCTGCTCTACTCCGAGGCCGAGAGCGACCTGCGGGCCGCTGTCCGCGCCCTGCTCACCGACCGCGCCGACGCGAACGTGCTCCTCGGCCGGCTCGAGACCGACAGCCCGTACGTCCCCGGGCTCTGGAAGGCCCTCGCCCAGGACATCGGCGCGGCCGGACTGCTCGTTCCCGAGAAGCTCGGCGGACAGGGGGGCACCCACCGGGAGGCGGCCGTCGTCCTGGAGGAGCTGGGCCGCGCCGTGACACCGGCGCCGTACCTCACCAGCTCCGTCGTCGCCACCGAGACGCTGCTCGCGCTCGACACCGACAGGCCCGACGTGGCCGAGGTGCTCGGCGCCCTGGCATCCGGGCGCCACGTCGGCGTGCTCGCCGTACCGCTGGCCACCGCACCGGAGGGCGAGCCGCCAGCCGGCGACACGGTCAGCGCCGTCGCGGACGCCGTTGCCGCCGACATCCTGCTGGTCCTGCGGTCGGACGGCCTGTACGCCGTGCCGGCGGCGGAGGCCACCCTCACCCCGCAGATCCCGCTCGACCTGACCCGGCCGCTCGCCACCGTCACCACCGGCGGCGCGAGCGGCACCCGCCTCTCGGACGCGGGGACCGCCCGCGCGGCCGTACGGCGCGGACTGCTGGCCGGCGCGGGACTGCTCGCCTCCGAGCAACTCGGTCTCGCCGAGTGGTGTCTGGAGGAGACCGTCCGGCACACCCGCGAACGCCACCAGTTCAACCGGCCGGTGGGCTCCTTCCAGGCGCTGAAGCACCGGATGGCGCAGCTGTGGCTCGAGGTCGTCTCCGCCCGCGCCGCCGCGCGCAACGCGGCGGACGCGCTGGCCACCGGCAGCCCCGATGCCCCGCTCGCCGTGGCCGTGGCACAGGCCTACTGCTCCCGGGTGGCGGTGCACGCCGCCGAGGAGTGTGTGCAACTGCACGGCGGCATCGGCATGACCTGGGAGCACCCGGCCCACGTGGCCCTCAAGCGGGCCAAGTCGGACCAGATCGCTCTGGGTTCGGCGGGCCGGCACCGCGAGGCGCTGGCCGTCCTGGCCGACCTCCCCGCCCCCGGCTGACGGCCGCCGGACGTGGTCCTCTCCGGCTCCTACGCGCCGGAGGGGGCCCGTTCCGGTCCCGCTCCCCTCCCTCAGTGAGCCGCCCACCGGGCCCACGTAAACGACCCACGGACGAAGTCGCCACACATCAGCACCCGTTCGGCGGACACGCCGTACGGCCGGATGACGGTCCCGTTCCGCCACACTGGCCGCCGAACGCCGCATTCACCGTGCGGCACAAGGAGGGTGAGGGACACGATGGCTGTTTCCATCTCGGTCGTACTGCTTCTGCTGATCCTGGCAGTGATCTTTCTCCGCAACGGCGGGCTCAAGGTCTCCCACGCACTGGTCTGCGCACTGCTCGGCTTCTTCCTCGCCGGTTCCAGCATGGCCCCCACCATCGCCAACGGCGTCGCCGCGACCGCGAACGTCGTGAGCAGCCTCAAGCCGTGACCGTACAACCACACGGTGCACGTACTACCGCACATTGCACGATCATGAAGTGCCCATGAAACGCGGGGCACTTGCATGTACATCTCGGTGACTCGGCCCTAACGTCGGGCGGCGGCGCGACCCCGTACGCACCACTCGAGGAGCCGCATGTCACCCCAGAGACCCGCCCCCGCCCCCCGCCGAGCGGTTCTGAGGGAACGCGCCCGCTCCCTCGCGCTGCTGCTGATCGTCACGACGACGGCGTTCACCGCCGGCGCCCCGACCGCCGTCGCCGAGGAGATACCCAAGGCGCCGGGACACCGCCTCGTCGACTCCTACCGTGGCGCGCCCGCCGCCTCGCACCCCGTACCGGGCGACGCGCCGCCCCAGCACCCGCATCTCGCGCCGAACGGCCGCAGCGGCATGCACGCCGACGCCGCCGGCAGCGGCACCCATCCCTACGCGGGGCCCCTCGGCCGCAACCCCACGGTGACCAGCGCGCAGATCGCGCCGCTCGGCGGCGAATGCGCCACCGCCACGTTCGACTCGGCGGGCCGGCTCGTCACCGTCTGCGGCACCTTCTCCGGCTTCCTGCTCAAACTGCTCGATCCCCGCACCCTGGACACCCTCGCCGAGTACAAGCTCCCCCAGCGCTCCTCGACCGTCGAGGCCGTCACCCGGCTCGACTTTTCGAAGATCTTCAAGGACACCTCCGGCGGCGCCTACTTCTACCTCGACGACCAGGACCGCGTCGTCCTCGCCGACTCCCGCCAGCACGTCCTTCGGATCGCCCACCGCCAAGCCCCGGACGGCGGTTGGCGGTTCGCCGTCGACGACGACTGGGACCTCACCGCGCACGTCCCGCACGACTGCGTCAGCTGGACGAACCTTCACCCCAGCGGTGTCTGCGATCCCGTCACGTCCGTGATGCCCGACTGGCAGGGCCGCGTCTGGTGGGTGACCCGGCTCGGCCGCGTCGGCACCGTCGACCCGGCGACCGCGGCCATCCGGTCCGTCCGCCTGTCCGGCGAGGAGATCCAGAACTCGTTCTCCGTCGCCGAGGACGGCGTATCCGTCGTCTCCGACCACGCCCTCTACAGCTTCCGGGCCGCCGCCGACGGCACACCCGTGATCCAGTGGCGCCAGACGTACGACCGGGGCAGCGGTACCAAGCCCGGTTCCGTCAACCAGGGTTCGGGCACCACGCCGGACCTGTTCGGCAAGGGCGAGCGCTATGTCGCGATCACCGACAACGCCGACGACCGGATGAACGTCCTCGTCTACCGCCGCGGCACGGACGTCCCGGCCGACCGGCGTCTGGTCTGCAGCGTCCCGGTCTTCGCCTCCGGCGCCTCCAACACCGACAACTCGCTCATCAGCTGGGGAAACAGCCTCGTCGTCGAGAACAACTACGGTTACGAGAACCCGACGTCCCTCACCTTCGGCCGCAGCGTGGTCGGCGGAGTCACCCGGATCGACGTGCGCGAGGACGGCAGCGGCTGCGACACGGTCTGGCAGAGCGCCGTCCGCTCGCCCTCGACCGTCCCCAAGCTCTCGACCGCCAACGGGCTCCTGTACTTCTACGAGAAGGAGCCCAACGCCTTCGGCATCGACGCCTGGTACCTCACGGCCGTCGACTTCCGCACCGGCGAACGCCGCTGGCAGCGGCTCACCGGCACCGGCCCGCTCTACGACAACAACTGGGCGCCGATCACCATCGGCCCCGACGGCACCGCCTACGCGGGCGTCTTCAACGGCATCGTGGCCGTCCGCGACCAGGACTGAGCGCGCGCACGCGGCTGCCCGGGGCGGAAAGGCCCCGGGCAGCCACCCACCTTCACCACACCATCCGTCACACCATCTCGGGCATCTCACCCTCGGTGGTGCTCATGTCGATCACGGCGAAGGCCGCGCCCTGAGGGTCGACGATCGCCGCGAACCGACCGAACGGACTGCCCATCGGCCCGAACACCAGTTGCCCGCCGTGCTTCTGAGCCTTCGCCACCGTCGCGTCGCAGTCATCGACGCCGAAGTACAGCTGGATGTAGGACGGGATCTCCGCCGGGAAGTCCTCCGGAGTCATTTTCATCCGCCCGAGCAACGGGCCCTCGCCCAGCGAGAAGATCTTGTAGTCCATGTGCTCGTCCGCCATCTTCTGCACCTGGTAGCCGAAGACCGCGGGGAAGAAGCCGTCCGACTTCTCCGGCGTCCGGGTGAAGACCTCGGCCCAGACGAACGAACCCGTCTCGCCCTTCTTCTCGAACCCCTCGTGGGCGCCCGGCTGCCACACACCGAACGTGACCCCGCTCGGATCCTGTGCCAGACACATCGAGCCGAAGTCGCCGACCCGCATCGGCTCCATCAGCAGGGTGCCGCCGTTGTCACGGATCTTCGCCGCGGTCGCGTGGACGTCCGGCGACGCGAGATAGAGACACCACGCCGACTGGCCTTCCTGGCCCTGCATCGGCGGGACGACGGCGGCGACCGCCTTGCCGCCACTGTAGGCCTGGGTGTAATTGCCGAACTCCGACGACGCCTCGCCGAAGGTCCAGCCCAGCACGTCACCGTAGAAGCTCTTCGCGCCTTCCACGTCGGAGAACATCGCGTCGGCCCAGCACGGCAGGCCCTCAGGTTGTGCGGCCATGACTGTGACTCTCTTCTGTCCGATCGGTTGACTGTTCTCCCAGCCACGCTAGCCAGGCGCCCGGCTTCCCGCGCGGTGACGGAGGACCGGCCCGGGGACGGGCTCGTGATCACGGAGCGTGTCAGGAGCTGGTGTAGACACCGATACCGTTCGCCACCGCACGCTCCACGCCACCACTCGGATGGTTGCGTACGGTCACGGCCGTCGCCCCGGCCGACCGGCTGACCAGCGTCGACGAGCCCCCTCCGTCCAGACTGAACGCGTCCACCGCCCCGAGGTCGGCCATCAGCCCGGCCGCCTCCGCGACCGTCAGCCCGCTGCGGAACTTCTTCGAGCCGTCCAGGGCGAGCAGCAGCAGGCCGTGGCCACCGTCCGAGATGCCCGCCGCGGTGCGGACCGCCGCGGTGACCGTGTTCAGACCGGCCAGCGGTTGCCCGTCGCGCAGCACCGGATAGCCGCCGATCGCGAATTGGAACGGCACCCCGGACGCGGTGGCCACCAGGCTGTGCCGTACGGTCACCGGGTCACCGACCTTCAACGCGCGCAGGGCCCGCGCTCCGGCCTCGCGGCCGACCAGCACCTCGGTGCCCTTGGGGATCCAGCCCCGGCCGGGGGCCGTGGAGACCGCGACGACGCGCCCCGAGCGCACGGTCACCTCGCGGGTCTCCGCGCTGCACGGCGCGGCCCGGTTCGTGTCCGTGCCACAGGTCGCCCGCAGCCGGGACGACGCGCCCCAGTCCGAGGTGAACGCCCCGACCGATCCGACGGGCAGCGCGTACTGGTTGAGCCCGCCCAGTGGCAGCTCCCCACCGGGCAGACGCGCCGCTCCGTCCAGCGTCAGACGGTCGAGCCGTGCCACGCCGTCCGTCCCCACACCCAGGACGTCACGCGTCGAGGTGCCGGGCGGAAGAGCGGGGCCGAAGCGCTGCCCCTTCGGCACCGCGGCCTTGATGGCCTGCCCGTTCGCGACCGCGGGGCCGACCGGCGCGCCGGTCGCCTCCACGTCCGCGTGCTGGGTCTCGGAGATGTGGAAGAAGTCACCGTTGATGCCGGCCACCGCACCCGACCCATCGGCGAGAGCCGACAACTTCGCGCGGGCGCCGACCACTCCCGGGTAGAGGAGGGCCACCGACACGCCGGGTTCACGCAGATCGACCTCGAGCAGATGCGCCCTGACCGGTCCTCCGTCCGCGTCCACATCGACCTGCCGGTAGCGGACCCCCGGAGCGACATCGGTCCAGACGACGGCGGCGGCCACGGGCGCGGCGCCGGCGGGACCGGTACCGAGGAACCCGCACCAGCCCAGACAGACCGTCAGAAGAACGAGAACGACGCGGAACGGAGTACGACGACGTGGCACAGTCCCCCCAGGGGTACGGGCAACTCACCCTGATCCCGGGGAGACGCTCGCCCTGGGGATCCAGGATCCGACCAGCCGGGAACGGCCCATATCCAGAGGGCGACCGGCTCCCGCACACCTTCCACCACCAGGGAGGCGGAGGGCACGACCGACGCGCCGGTTCGCAGCCCGCCGTCGGAACACCACACGAGCGCGCTGCCGTTCCCTCACCCACCCGGCTGATGGCACGTCAGGAGGCTTGGTAGCGCCGGTTGTCGCCGCGGAAGGACGACGGCCGCGGGGCGAACTCCGCGAGGGGCTGCTCCCTCTCAGGAGACGTCCAGGACCGCCTTGCGGTGCAGCCGTCGCTCCAGGAGGGCGTCGATGGCGTCGGCCGCTCGGTCCCAGCCGCCGCGCCAGGAGATGCTGGACATGTTGGTCGCCGCGTTCGAAAGAACCGGGACAGCCGAAAGAAGCAGGTCAGCCGAGAGAACCGGGAAGGAACGCGGTCAGGACGCCTCCACCGCCGCCTTGATGCGGCGGCCGAACGCGTCGGCGTCCTTCCGCGCGGCGCTCAGCGCCAAGCCCACCAGGAGCTTGCCGAGGCCATGGCCCTCGAGGACGTTGAAGATCCGCACCCGGGTCCGGTCACCGGGGAGGGGCTCCAGGTCGTACCCACCCTCGCTCGCCGTCACCAGGTTCTTGGAGATCTCGGTCCACCGCATCATGCGGGGTGGCTCGAAAGCGCTGACGCGGAACGCGCGCGACGTCGTCATCCCGGCGTCCTTCACCGTGCTCCGGAAGACCGTGCCCGCCGCCGTGGGGCCCTCGGTGACCCTCTCGATCCGCAGGACCCGGGGACTGAACGCGGGGTCGTTGCGACCGTCGGCGAGGAAGTCGAAGACCTCTTGGACGGGCCGGTCGATCTCCACCGTCGCTTCGAACTGTCCTGCCATGTGCCTGATCCTCGTCTCTGGCGCCGGAGCCGTGGCCCGCGCATCGTCGCAGACGCGGGCGCGCGGGACCGGAAAGCACGCCGGACGCGAGCGCCCTCACCCCTCTGCCGCAGGTCAACCGGGCCGCCCCCGTCGGGGCGCTCAGGCGCACGCGTAGGCGAACCGCCCGATGGCCGTGTGCCGGGAGGGGGAGGTGATGACCAGGGTGGCCGACGCCCGGTACTCGCCCCGGCCGTGGAACGTCCACAGCAGATGCAGCCGCGCTTGCTTCTGACCGCTCGTCAGGGTCTCCGTCAGCGGCGCCGAAGTGGTGCCGTCACTGCGTTCCCACCGGTAGGTCAGCGTGCCGGGCCGTCCGTCGGTCGTCACCATTCCCACGATGTCCGCGGTGCTGTCGCAGCCGAGCGTTTCCGTGGTCGTGACGGCGACCTCCTTCACGGCCGGCCCCGGTCCGTACCGTTGCCAGGCGAGGAACGCCAGCACGGCGAGGAGCACCACGCCGGCGAGCGCGTACCGGCGCGCTCCCCTGCGGCGGCGTTCGGGCGGGGGGCCCTGGCCGGGGCGCTGCCCGGGCAGGGTGCCGTGCCAGATCTGCGGCGTCGTGGCGTCGCCGTACCCGTGACGCCGCGCGGCGGCGGCCGTCACGCCCGGGCCGAAGCGCAGGACCTCGCCGTCCACGCGGTCGGGCGTGACCGCGAGAGTCGGCGCGTCCAGGACGGGCGTGGGGCTTCCGGGTTCGATCGGCGCGGCCCCCGGTTCGAACCAGTGGCTGCCCAGGACGGTGGCGCTGTAGTCGTCGCTCCCGGCCTCGTCCGGCCGGCGGTTGTAGGAGTCCCGTGGATCGTTCATGAGATCGTGCACCGCCGAATGAAGATCTGCTGCGAGGAACTGCCGTTTCCGGCAGCCGGGTTCGTCGTCGCGCGCACACCCCAGTAGCAGCCCTGCCCCTGGAAGGTGTGGGTGAGTGTCACCGTGTACTGCGTCGCTCCACTGCGCTGAACGCTCTCCACGCCGTCCTGCGCGCCCAGCTCGCCCTTGGCGTCCCCGGTGAACCAGGCGATGTCGAGGGTCACCGGTCCGGTGCCGTCGGTCGAGACGTCGAACGTGGCGGTGGCCCCGTCGACGCTCGTCTGCCGCAGCCCGGTGACCGAGACCGATGTGACGCTCACCGGGGGAGTACGGGGAGGGGTGGAGGTGGGTTCCGTCGGGGGAGGGGACGTCGGGGGCGGGGGCGCGGAGGTCGGCTCGTACGACGGCGTGGGCGGCGCGGGCTCGGTACTCGTGGCGCCGGAGGCGGACGCGTCCGGACTGTCCGTCACCGAGGGCGTCGGCGACGCGGAGGCGGAGTCCGACGGGGCCGGCTCGTCCGAGGGCGACGGGTCCCCGGTCGCGGTGGGCAGCGCGCTGGTGGTGGCGACGGCCTGGGTCGTCGTCCGACCCGGCCCCTCGTCACCAGCGCGAGCGGCGACGGCGACCAGAACGGCGACCACCAGCGCGGCCACCCCCGTCAGCACCCCCTTCAGACCCGGCCTCACGCCAGGAACAGGCCGTTCGGGCAGGGTCGTCGTGGCGAGCTCGGTGGTCCCGGCGGGCGTACCACCGGCCGAGGGAAGCAGCAGAGGCAGCAGCGCGACGAGCGCGGCGAGCGCGCGCCGGCCCCGCTCCTCCCAGTCGGGCCCGTAGGCGGCGGTGGCGATGCTCTCCAGCTCCGTGACGAACGCGGCGGCGTTCTCGGGCCGTTCCTGCGGCTGCTTGGACAGTCCCCGCCGGATCAGGGGGCGTACGGGTTCGGGCGCGTCCCCGTCGGGAACCGGCGCGCCGATGTGCTGCAACGCGAGCTCGGCGAAGCTCTCGCCCGAGTACGGCTTGCGGCCCGTCAGGCACTCGTAGAACGTCGCGGTCGCCGCGTACACGTCGGCCGCCGGCGACGCGGGCTCTCCGGTCCACTGCTCCGGAGCCATGTAGGCCGGGGTGCCGGCGACGCCCGGGGTGCTGCCACGGCCCGCGGCGATCCCGAAGTCGACCAGCTTGGACGAGCCGTCGGGCGAAACCAGGACGTTCTCGGGCTTGTAGTCGCGGTGGACGACCCCGGCCCGGTGGGCCGCGGCCAGGCCGAGGAGCGACCCCTTGAGCACGACCAGAGCCGCCTCGGGGCCGGTGGAGCCCTCCCGCGACAGCAGGGCGCGCAGGGCGATGCCGTCGACCAGTTCCATGACGATCGCGGCGCCCGACGGTGCCTCGACGTACTCGTAGAGCCCCACGACGTACGGCGTCTCCAGACCGCCCAGGAGCCGCGCCTCGGCCCGGAACGCCTGGACGAAGGCGGTGTCCGCCCGCAGGCGCTCGCTCAAATACTTCACGGCCACCGGTACCCCGGTGGCGTCATGGACGGCGAGGACGACACGCCCGCTGCCGCCGGACCCGAGCTCCCGGGTCTCCGTGTACCCGGGCACCGACCACGTGCTCATTGCGCCCCCTCGGCGACGCGGTGGCATGTGTGCGACCGCCGCTCGGAAGCTCACCCACCTTCCTCAAGGGGGACACAGTTCCGGCACATCCGGTTCCAGCCAGAGGCCGGCGAGTGCCGGCAGGTGGAAGGCGGTGCGGGCCGGAGACTTCCGGGGGAGCGCCCCAGGCCCCCGTCATGCCCGCGGAAAGTCGAGCAGAGCCAGCGGCGCAGAGGTGGGTGCCGGGGAGCCGCCGCGCGGTTCGACGGTGATGCCGATGCCGGACGCGCGGTTCACGGGCCCGTCGAGCAGGGTGGTCTCCGCCGCCCTATCCGGGCCCATCAGTCCGGCGGACCGCATGGTGCCGTCGTCGTTGTACCAGAGCTGGTACACCTTGCCCGGGGGTGGCGCCGGCATCCCGGAGACCGCGAAAACCGCCTGGTTACGGGACGCGGACACGACCACCGTGCCCACCGCCCCGTCGCCCAGCCGGGCCGTCGACACGCGTGCGTCCGGCGCCGCCAGCACGCCCGCGACGGCGTCGTTCGCGCTCCGCTCCTGCTGGGCCCGCCGCTGGGCGTCCTCCGCCCGCTGGTACTGCCACACCGACACACCGCCCAGCCCGACGACACCCGCGAGACACGCGGCGAGGGCCCAGTGCGACAGCCGCCGCAGCCGGCCGGTCTTGGCGGCCGCGCGCGTGCCCCGGACGGTCAGGGGCGCCTCCTGCCGCACGGTCGTGATGCGCCGCATCACCTCCTCGCGCAGTCCGGTGCTCGCGGGCACCGACATGGCGAGCCCCAACCGGGCGGCGGTCTCGGACAGTTCGCGGACCTCCTGAGCGCAGGACGCGCAGTCCTCCATGTGGCGCTCGACCGCGCGGCGCTCGTCGTCGTCCAGGGCGTCGAGCGCGTACGCGCCGGTCAGCGTGTGCGGATCAACGGTGTTCACGCGCTCACCCCCAGGCAGTCACGGAGTCGGATCAGGCCGTCGCGCAGCCGGGTCTTGACGGTCCCCAGGGGCAGTGCGAGAAGCTCGGCGACCTCCCGGTAGGTCAGCCCCCGGTAGTACGCCAGGTTCACCGACTGGCGCTGCAGCTCGGTGAGCCCGCGCAGACAGCGCCGTACCTGTTCACGTTCCAGCCGGGTCTCCACCTGCTCCACCACCTCGTCGAACTCGGGGGTGTGGTCCAGCAGGGCCATCCGCCGCTCGCGGTCGGAGGCCGCCTGCTCGGACCGTACGCGGTCGACGGCCCGCCGGTGCGCGAGGGTCAGCACCCAGTTCAGGACGGAGCCGCGCGCGGGCTGGTACCGCGCCGCCGACCGCCAGACCTCGACCAGCACCTCCTGGGCCACCTCCTCCGACTGCGCGGGGTCGCGCAGCACCGCGCGTACGAGCCCGAGCACCGGACCGGACACGGCTTCGAAGACGGCGGTGAAGGCCTGCTGGTCACCGCGGGCGACCCGCCCCATTAGCTCCGGGAGATCCGGGACCGGGGCAGAGGCCCTGCCGATGTACACGTTCTCTCTCACCGGGGCGATCCTCCAGGAAGTACTCGGGTGCCTGGATGATTCGGAGCCGATCCCACGCCGGATTGGTCGGGGGGCGGACCGGATCGTACGGACCCTCCTGGGCGCAGCGGCCGAGCGCGCCCGTCATCACTCTTTCGGATGAGGGACCCATCCGGGAACGGGTCCGCGCCGAATAGCCACCGTGAGAGCGATCCGACGCACAGCGCCACCGCCGGCACCTTCGCGACAGCGGGTGCCGCGTCCCGTGCGCCGCCCGGCTCCTCACACGGGTCGGCCGACATCGCCCGGACCCGCGTCAACCAAGGAGTGACCATGAAGAGCAAGACCTTCCGCCGTGGTGCCGCCGCCCTGACCGCGGCCGTGGTGCTGCCGCTCGCCCTGACCGCCTGCTCGGACGGCGGCACGGAGGGCGGGGATACGACGGCCGCCGCGCCGCCCGCGTCCGTGCCGCGGTCGGCCGACGGCGCGGGCGACACGGGCGGACCCTTCGGCCCCGCGTGTGCGTCGGTGCCCAAGGAAGGTGCGGGCAGCTTCGACGGAATGGCGAAGGACCCCGTCGCGACGGCCGCGTCCAACAACCCCGCGCTGTCCACGCTGGTCTCCGCCGTCAAGCAGGCCGGACTGGTCGACACCCTCAACAACGCCCAGGACATCACCGTGTTCGCACCGACCAACGACGCCTTCGCGAAGATCCCGAAGGCCGATCTGGACAAGGTCCTCGCGGACAAGGAGACGCTGACCAAGATCCTCACGTACCACGTGGTGGGTCAGAAGCTGACGCCCGCTCAGCTCGGGAAGGGATCGTACGAGACACTCCAGAAAGGCATGCTGACCACGTCCGGCTCCGGTGAGGACTACCAGGTCAACGACGTTTCGAAGGTCGTCTGCGGCAATGTCCCGACCGCCAACGCGACGGTGTACATCGTCGACACCGTGCTGATGCCGAACTGACCCACGCGCTCCTCGCGGTCGACGCGCACGGACCGCCGCGGACCTGTCCGCGGCGGCCCGTGGCCGTGGGGGGAGGGGAAGGTCTCAGACGGTGAGCAGCGAGTCGTCCTCGGGGCGCGCACCAGGGAGCCGGTGGCGGGCGGCGACGAGGGCGGCGTCCACGTCACGGGTGCCGGTGGCGATGCACAGCGTGTAGGCCACGTCGTCCATGCGACGCCGCACCTCCGCCGAACCGTCCTCCGCGTGCAGGATCCTCAGCGTCTCGTACTGCTCGACCAGATTGCTCAGCACCACAGGATGGGCCATCAGCACGGCAGCTGCTCTCCCTTCACACGACAGGCGCGGGTCGCCCGGAGTGGTGCCCCACTACCCCGGGTCCCGTCACCCATGCCAGGTGATCGCCGGCACGCGCGGGACACGGCCGGCCCCATCCCTGCCGGCGAACGCCACACGATCGGCCCAGCCGAACCGGTCGCCGCGCCTTTCCCGCGTGGACCGGGGAAGAGAACCGGCGGAGCACCCAGCCGGAACGGAGCACCCGCATGACCGACGCACGGACCACGGACACACCGCACGACACCCCCGCGCCGCGCTGCCTGGTCACCGGGGCCACCGGCTACATCGGCGGGCGTCTCGTCCCCGAACTGCTGGACGCCGGCCACCAGGTCCGATGCCTGGCGCGGTCACCCGGCAAACTGCGCGACCACCCCTGGGCCGGCCGGGCCGAGGTGGTCCGGGGCGACGTCACCGACGCCTCCTCGCTCGCCGAGGCCCTGCGGGACATCGACGTCGCCTACTACCTCGTGCACGCGCTCGGCACCGGACGCGACTTCGAGCGCACCGACCGGGAGGCCGCCCACACCTTCGCCGACCGGGCCCGGGCGGCCGGGGTGCGCCGCATCGTCTACCTCGGCGGCCTCACCCCGCGCCACGTGCCCGCGCAGAAGCTCTCCCCGCACCTGCGCTCGCGCGCCGAGGTCGGCCGGATCCTGATGGAGTCGGGCGTCCCCACCACCGTGCTGCGCGCCGCCGTCATCGTCGGCTCCGGCTCGGCCTCCTTCGAGATGCTCCGCTATCTCACCGAACGCCTGCCGGTCATGGTGACCCCCAGCTGGGTGCGCACCCGTATCCAGCCCATCGCCGTACGGGACGTACTGCGCTATCTCGTCGGCAGCGCCCGGATGCCGGACGACGTCAGCCGCGCGTTCGACATCGGCGGCCCCGACGTACTCACCTACCGCGACATGATGCGCAGGTACGCGGCCGTCGCCGGACTTCCGCGGCGCCTGATCGTGCCCGTACCCATCCTGACCCCCGGGCTCTCCAGCCAGTGGATCGGGCTGGTCACCCCCGTGCCCCCGGCCATCGCCAGGCCGCTCGCCGAGTCGCTGCGGCACGAGGTCGTCTGCGACGAGCACGACATCGCCACTCATGTACCCGACCCACCCGGGACCCCCATCCCCTTCGACACGGCGCTGACGCTCGCCCTCCAACGCGTCCGGGACGCGCAGGTCACCACCCGCTGGTCCTCCGCCTCCGTGCCCGGCGCGCCGAGCGACCCGCTCCCCACCGACCCCGACTGGGCGGGCGGCAGTCTCTACACCGACCTGCGCGAGCGCACCGTGGACGCCACGCCCGAGGCGCTGTGGCGGGTGATCGAGGGCATCGGAGGGGAGAACGGCTGGTACTCCTTCCCGCTCGCCTGGGCCGTCCGCGGCTGGTTCGACCGGCTCATCGGCGGCGTGGGACTGCGCCGGGGCCGTCGCGACGCCGCCCGTCTGCGCGTCGGCGACTCCCTGGACTTCTGGCGGGTCGAGGAGATCGAACGCGGCCATCTGCTGCGGCTGCGCGCCGAGATGCGGCTTCCGGGCCTCGCCTGGCTCGAGATGTACGCCGAACGGGACGAGAGCGGGCGTACGCGGTTTCGGCAGCGGGCGCTGTTCCACCCGCGCGGACTGCTCGGACAGCTGTACTGGTGGGGCGTCTCGCCGTTCCACGCCGTCGTCTTCGGCGGCATGGCCAGGAAGATCGCGGAGACCGCCGCGGCCGCCGACGTCGCCGACGGCCCCGACGCCGGCGCGGGCCCGGCGCGTTGACCCCCCGCGGGCCCGGCCGCTTCGACGGCACCGCACACCACCGGGCGGCGCGCCGCCACCCGGTACGAACGCCAGGAGTGGCGCCATGAACGTCTCGGTCGTCCTGTTCACCTCGGATCTGCGGATCCACGACCACCCGCCCCTGCGCGCCGCGCTCGCCCCGGGCGCCGAGGTGGTCCCCCTCTTCGTACGGGACCCGGCCGTCGACCGGGCCGGATTCGCCGCGCCCAACCGGCTCGCCTTCCTCGCCGACTGCCTCGTCGACCTCGACGCCGGGTTGCGCGAGCGCGGCGGGCGGCTGGTCGTGCGCTCGGGCGATCCGGTCCGGCAGGTGTGTGCCGTCGCGCGCGAGGCGGGAGCCGACGACGTCCACATGGCGGCCGGGTGCAGCGGCTTCGCCCACAGCCGGGAGGAGCGGCTGCGGCGCGCCCTGGAGGCGGACGGGCGCCGGCTCCATGTCCACGACGGCGTGATCACGGCGGTGCCGCCGGGCGCCGTCGCCCCGGGCGGCTCCGGCCACTTCGCCGTGTTCACCCCGTACTTCCGGCGCTGGTCGCTGGAGCGGCTGCGCGATCCGCTCGCCCCGCCCCGCACGATCCGGGTGCCGTCCGATGTCGCCTCGGAGGAGATCCCCTCCCGCGCCGGCGTGCCGTCGGTCTCCGAGGGCGTGGCCCCCGGCGGGGAGAGCGTCGGCCGCGGGCGGCTCACGGACTGGCTGGCACGCCACGGCGACGAGTACGAGAGCCGCCACGACGATCTCGCGGGCGACGTGACCTCCCGGCTCTCGCCCCATCTCCACTTCGGGGCGGTGTCCGCCACCGAGGCCGTCCACCGCGCGCGGACCAGGGGCGGCCCGGGAGCCGAGGCGTTCGTACGGCAGCTGTGCTGGCGGGACTTCCACCACCAGGTGCTCGCCGCACGCCCGGAGACGGCCGTCGAGGACTACCGCACGCAGCACGACCGCTGGCGGCGGGGAAAGGAGGCCGAGGAGACCTGCGGGCCTGGAAGGAGGGCCGCACCGGCTACCCCGTCGTGGACGCCGCCATGCGCCAGCTCGCCCACGAGGGCTGGATGCACAACCGGGGCCGGCTGATCACGGCGAGCTTCCTGACCAAGACGCTGTACATCGACTGGCGGGCGGGCGCCCGGCACTTCCTCGACCTGCTGGTCGACGGCGACCTGGCCAACAACCAGCTGAACTGGCAGTGGATGGCGGGCACGGGCACCGACAGCCGGCCGAACCGGGTGCTCAACCCGGTGCTCCAGGGCAAGCGGTACGACCCCCACGGCGCGTACGTACGGCGCTGGGTCCCCGAGATCGCCGAGCTGCCCGGCGCGACCGTCCACGAACCCTGGAAGCTCACGGGCCCCGAGCGCGCCCAGTACGCCTATCCCGAACCCCTCGTCGACCTCTCCGACGGCCTCGCCCGCTTCAAGCGGGCCAGGGGCAAGCGCTGAGCCGAAGCGGGCCCGGGACGCTTCCGCCGACCGGGCGAACCCACCCATCCGTGACCGCTTCCGTGCCGAATCAAGGAACATGACGCCACAGCCCGCGCGCGAGCCCACCCGTACGGACCGGCTCCTGGCCACCGTCGCCGGAGTGCTCGCCGGATACGTCTCCCTCGCCGTCGCCGAACTGGTCGCCGCGGCCGTCCGTCCGGAGGCGGCCCCCGTCGCCGCCGTCGGGGCCGCGGCCATCGACCTGACCCCGGAGGCCGTCAAGGACTGGGCGATCCGCAACTTCGGCGAGAGCGACAAGCTCGTCCTCCAGTCCGGCATCCTCGTCGTCCTCGCCGTCCTGGGCGTGCTCGTGGGGCTGCTGGCGCTGCGTCACCGCCGGTCCGGGGCGGCGGGAGTGCTGGTCTTCGGCGTGATCGGGGCGATCGCGGCGGTGACCCGGCCGGACTCCACCTCGGTGGCCGACGCGCTTCCCTCACTGACAGGGGCGGTGGCCGGCGCGGCCCTGCTGTACGCACTCATCGGCCGGCTGCTCGCCCCCCGCCCCTCGCTCGCGCCGGTCACGGCCGTCCAGGCGGGCCGCCGGAGCTTCCTCCTGGTGGCCGCGTCGGCGGCCGTGGCCTCCACCGCCGCCGCCCTGGCGGGCCGGGCGCTCGGCGGTACCCGCGACGAGGACGCGGTCGCCTCCCGCGCCGCCGTACGGCTGCCGCGCCCGGCGTCGTCGGCCGCGCCCGTGCCGCGCGGGGCCCAGGTCCGCGTCGAGGGCGTCAGCCCGTTCGTCACCCCGAACAAGGACTTCTACCGGGTCGACACCGCCCTCGTCGTCCCCAAGGTCGACGCCACCACCTGGCGCCTGCGCATCCGCGGCCGGGGAGTGACCAAGGACCTCACGCTGACCTTCCGGGACCTGCTCGCACGCGAGGTGATCGAGCGGGACATCACCCTCGCCTGCGTCTCCAACGAGGTCGGCGGGCCCTATGTGGGCAACGCCCGCTGGCTGGGGGTGCGCCTGGCGGACGTGCTGCGGGAGGCGGGGGTACGGCCGCCGTCGGCGGGCGGGCCGGCCGACCAGCTCGTCGCGCGCTCGGTGGACGGCATGACGATCGGCACCCCCGTCGAGGACGTGATGGACGGCCGCGACGCCCTGCTCGCCTTCGGCATGAACGGCGAACCATTGCCCTTCACCCATGGCTTCCCCGTCCGCATGGTCGTCCCGGGACTCTACGGATACGTCTCCGCCTGCAAGTGGATCAAGGAGATCGAACTCACCACGTTCGACGCCTACGACGCGTACTGGGTCAAGCGCTCCTGGGCCCGCAGAGCGCCGGTCAAAACGCAGTCGCGCATCGACACGCCCAAACCCTTCGCCCGGCCCGAGGCGGGGACCGTGATGGTCGCCGGCGTCGCCTGGGCCCAGCACCGGGGCATCGAACGGGTCGAGGTGCGCGTGGACGACGGGCCCTGGCAGGACGCCACCCTGGCGACCGAGGACACCCGCGACACCTGGCGGCTGTGGTCCTACCCGTGGGCCGCGTCCAAGGGAACCCACACCCTCACCGTCCGGGCCACCGACGGCGCCGGCGGCGTCCAGACCGAGCGCCGCACGCCCACCATGCCGGACGGGGCGAGTGGTTGGCACTCCGTCGTGGTCACCGTCGAATGAGCCCGCCCCCTAGGCGGCGGGGCGGTCCGCACCGCAGGTGGGTACTCCCTCCAGCCACGCGGGCCCCTTGACGTAGATGTTGGTGACCCAAGCGCCGTAGTCGGACAGATAGGACCAGGCGTCGTTGGTGTAGCCCTCGGCGGTGACCGACTCCGCGTGCTTCTGGCACTCGACCCGGATGGTCGTCGCCCCGGGGAAGGCGTAGACCCGCGCGGCGCTGGTGGACGGCAGCGCCTTCGTCCAGACACCGGTGCCCCAGGTCTGGAAGACGTGCCCGGTCACCGGTCCGGTGTTGACGCGCACCGCCCCGAAGTAGTCACTGTTCAGCCGGACATCGCTGACCATGAGTTTCGTACCGGACTGCCGGGCCTCCACCATCCTGCCCGCGCCGAGGTAGAGGGCGATGTGGTGGAGGTCCCGGGAGGTACCCCAGGCCAGCAGGTCACCGGGGAGCAGCCGGCTCAGGCCCTGGGCGGCGGTGAAGCGCTCGGCGGCGCGGTGCGTGTAGTACTGGGCGCTCGCCACCCCGTTGAGAACGTCCGAACCGGCGGCCTGGGCGTAGGCGTGGCGGACCAGCCCGGAGCAGTCGAAGCCCAGGCGCTCGGGGTCGTGCTCGCTGGCCGGGTCGCTGGGATCCACCTGCCCGTAGGTGGCGCCGGGCCGGGGTCCGTGGCCCCCGCCCCACGTGTACCAGACACCCGCCGCCACCTGCGCGCACGCGGCGGCGACGGCGCGCTCGGCCGCCGCGGAGGCACCCGGGGCCAGGACGGCACACGAGCCGTCGGCCGCGGCGGCCGCGCGAACGGCCGCGGGTGAGCCGGTGGCTGAGGCGGCCGCCGAGGCGGGCGTCCAGAGGAGGAGGGCCAGAAGACCGACGAGCGAGCCGATGAGACCGGAGCGGCGAAGCATGCGAGGACCTCGGTTTCCGTGGGGGTGGTCTGGCAGGAGAAGCCTGTGTCCGCGGCGCCCCAGGTCGAGGACCCCGCGTCACCCCACCCGGACGGGCAACGGGAAACACCCGGGAAACCGGCTCCGATCAGGCGCGTCGTCAGGGACGCGCGCACGCCGGGTCGAGGGGGACGGAAAGGCCCGGCATGAGCGTCGCCCGCTCCTCGGGGGCGATGCCGTCGCGCAGCCGGCAGATCTCCGTCAGCCGCGCCCCGACGTCCAGGTCCCACAGGCGTACGGTCCCGTCGTTGCTGCCGCTGGCCACGGTCCGCCCGTCGGGGGAGAAGACGACGCCCCACACCGCGTTCGTATGACCTGTCAGCGCGGCCCACAGCCGGCGCCCGGCCAGGTCCCACAGCCGCACCGTACGGTCGTTGCCGCTGCTCGCCAGCGTGCGCCCGTCGGGGGAGAAGGCGATCCCGCGCGCGGAGCCCGTGTGGCCGGTCAGCGCCCCCACGAAACGGCGCCGGCGCGCGTCCCACAGGCGCACGGCCCCGTCGTTGCCGCTGCTCGCGAGAATCCGCCCGTCCGGGCTGAAGGACACGGCCCGTACCGCGCCCGTATGACCCGTCAGGGTGGCCAGCGGCCGCCGCGCGGCGACGTCCCACAGACGCACGGTCAGATCGTCACCCGCGCTCGCCAGCGTGCGCCCATCGGGGCTGAAGACGACGTCGTTGGCGAAGTCCGTGTGCCCGGTCAGCGTGGCGAGAGGCCGGCGCCCCGCCACGTCCCACAGGCGGATCGTCCCGTCGGAGCCGGCCGAGGCCAGCGTTCTCCCGTCCGGGGCGAAGGCCACCGAGAAGACGTTCCCGCTCCGGCCGGTGAGGGTCGCGAGCGGTGTGCGCCGCGCGACGTCCCACAGGCGGATGGTGCCGTCGGAGCCCGCCGACGCGAGCGTCCGCCCGTCGGGTGCGAAGACGACCGAGAACACGGTCTCCAGATGACCGGTGAACGTCGCCAGGAGCCGCCGCGCCGCGACCCCCCACAACCGCACCGTGTGATCCGCGTTGGCCGTGGCCAGCAACTTTCCGTCCGGGCTGTACGCGGCCTTCCAGATCTCCGTGAACGGACGTGACGTCAGAACCGCGCCCCGCAGGTCCCAGAGCACCACGGACTGGTCGAACGCGGCGGTGGCCAGCATCGTGCCGCCGGAGTCCACGGCCACTCCGAGCACATAGTCGGTGTGCCCGGAGAGCGTCGAGGTCAGCCGACCGCTGCGCACGTCCCACAGCCGGGTCGTACCGTCGCCGCCCGCGCTGACGACCGTCGTGCCGTCGGGCGTGTAGACCACGCCGTTGATGTCGTCGCTGTGCCCGGTCAGCGTGGCGGTGGTCCGGCGCGCGGCCGTGTCCCACAGCCGCACGGTCCGGTCGACGCCGCCGGTGGCGAACGTCCGCCCGTCCGGGGCGAACGCCGCCCCCAGCACCTCGTCGGTGTGTCCTTCGAGTACGGCGAGCGGCCGGGCCTCCGCCGCGTCCCACAGCCGTACGGTCCGGTCCGAGCCGGCCGAGAGCAGCGTCCGGCCGTCGGAGGAGTACGCCAGGGCGTTGACCCGGCCGGCGTGGCCGGGGAGGGAGGCCACGGCCCGGTGGCCCGGGGAGGTCTCCCACAGATGGATCGTCCCGCCCGCGGACCCCGTGGCGAGCGTCCGTCCGCCGGGCGCGAAGGCCACCGCCCGGGCGCCCGCCGTGCGGGTGGGCAGAACCGCCGTCGTGCGGCGGCCGACGGTGTCCCAGAGCCGTACGGGTCCGTCCGTCGACGTGGCCGCGAGCGTCCGGCCGTCGGGGCTGAAGGCGATCGCGCGCACCCGCCCCGGCACCCGGAACGCCGAGGTCGGGCGCCGGTCCGCAACGCGCCAGAGCGTCACCGTCCCGTCGGAACTGGCGGTCGCCAGCGAGCGGTCCCCGGGGGCGAAGGCCACCGCGTTGACCGCCCCGCCGTGCACGCCGAGCCGGGCGGAGAAGGGCTGTGACTGCGTACTGAGCAGGGCCCCGCGCGCCTCGGTCGTCGCCCCCGTGCGGTAGGCCTCCTCGGCCAGCAGCATCGACGCCTCGGGCTGCCCGGCGGCCAGGGACGTGGACCGCACGGCCAGGGCCTGCGAACGGGCGATCCGTTCCTGGTCCAACGCGCCCGCGCGCTGCTGGTACGCCAGACCTCCGGCGGCCAGGGCGACGGCCAGCAGGACGACGAGCGTGGCCAGCATCCCCTGCCGCAGCCGGATCTGACGCCGGGCCTGCTTCTGCCGGCCGTCCTCCTCGGCCCGGCTCGCCCGCAGGAAGGCCTCCTCCTGCGGGCTGAGCCGGCTCCTGCCGTCGAGGTCCTCCGCCCAGGAGCGGACGGTCTCCAGCCGGGTCCCCCGGTAGAGGGCCGAGGGATCACGTCCCTCGCGCTCCCATTCCGCGGCGGCGTGGGCCAGTTGCTGATGGATCAGCAGCCCGGCGCGGTCGGCGTGGATCCAGCCGTGCAGCCGCGGCCAGGCGTGCAGCAGCGCCTCGTGCGTGATTTCGACTGTGTCACTGTCCATGGTGATCAGCCGGGCCCGGACGAAGGCGTCGAGCGCGGCCGCGGCGCCGTCCGCGTGAGCGAGCTGCTCCATCAGGGCCGTGCGGCTCATGCGGCGCCGTGTCTCCCCGGTGCCTTCGGCGACATGGACCAGCCGTACCAGGATCCGGCGGATCGTCCGCTGCTCGTCCGGGTAAAGGCGTGCGAACACGTTCTCGGCCGTGCGCGCGATCGCGCCCTGGATGCCGCCGGTGCGTTCGTACCCGGCGACGGTCAGCGCGGCGCCGTCGTGCTGCCGCCAGGTCGCCATCAGCGCGTGGGACACCAGCGGCAGGACCCCCGCCGGCGTGTAGTCGGGCGCGCCCTCCCGGTCCGGCGCCCCGCGTTCACCACGCAGTCCGGCGTCACGCAGAAGCAGGGAGAGCAGCCCCGGCTCCAGGGTGACGCCGGCGAGCTCCGCCGGGCGCGTGATCGACTCCCGCAGCTCCGCCACCGACATCGGGGGCAGCACGAACAGGCCGCCGGTGAAGACGGTGGCCAGCTCGGGGAAGTCCAGACAGTTGCCGGAGAAGTCGGCCCGCACACCGACCACCACGACGGCCGGGGCGGGCCCGGCCACCGGCCCGCGGGACGTGGAGACGGCGCAGAGCACACGGACGAACGCCCGCCGCTCCTCCTCGTCCGGGCAGAGGGTGAACAGCTCCTCGAACTGGTCGACCAGGAACACCGGACGCATGGCCGGAGGCTGCCGGTCCCCTCGCGCCGCGGGACCGTCGTCCGACAGCCGGCGGACGGCTTCGAGCAGGGCTTCGGGCTGTTCCCGCAACGCGTCGCCCGTCAGGCCGAGATCGTTTCCCAGGACCTTCGCCGTGCACTCCAGCAGCTCCGCCAGCGGACGGGCCGTCGGTGTGAACGGCACCACCGGCCATGACTCCGCCCCGGGCATCGGGAAGCCGCCCGGCCGTCGCAGAGCCGGTACGAGACCGGCGTTGAGCAGGGACGACTTGCCGGCGCCGGACGGGGCGACCAGCATCAGCGGACCGCTCCCGACCCGTTCGAAGACCCGCTCGACCAGCGCGGCCGTGGCGCGCTCCCGACCGAAGAACCGCCCGGCGTCCCCCGTGGTGAAGGCGGACAGGCCCTGGTAGGGGCAGTCGTCGTCCGACCGGGGTCCCGAGGCGGACGGGCAGCTCGTCGGCCCAGTGCCCGGCGGGGCCGCTTCCCGGAGCAGGGCGAGCAGCTCACCGTCCGCGCGCAGCACCTCGTCGCAGCGGCGGGCGACGTCGGGGGTCACGCGTTTGGAGCCGGTCTCGATCTTGCTGAGATAGCCCTTGCTGTAGTGCGTCTGACGCGCGAGGTCGGCGAGCGACAGACCGCGTTGCACCCGAAGACGTCTGAGCTGGGCGGGGAAGGACACCGCGGTGTCGTCGGGCAGTTCGTGGTGGTGGTCGGTCTTTCCTGCGAGGTCCGGGTCCCCCAAGACATCCCCCATGGCGAAGTGCGCCGAGGCTGTGAGACGGCAAGGGTCAGGCTACAGCGGGGGAGGGACGGCGGACGGGATCATCCGGCCGGTATGACGAGAGCACGAAAGCTTCCGGAGCCGCCCGAGGGCGACTCCGGAAGCGGTGCGACCGAGGGCGTTACGGCCGGAAGAGGGCGATCGAGTTGATCGGCGTCAGGTTGGCGTAGACGCCCGTCTTGGCGGCGATTCGGGAACCACAGCCCGCGCCGTTGTTACCGGTGCACAGACTGGCGGTCGCGCCGCCGGTCTGGTTGTTGAGCACCCAGTGGTTGCCGAACTGATTGCTCAGGTTGTGGGGTCCGTAGCTGTAGAAGACATGGGTCGGAGAGACGGCGGGGTTCTGGTTCTGCGGGTAGATACAGACCGCCCCGTCCGGGCATCCGGCCCAGACGTCCGCCGGCTTGGCCTCGGCCGTGGTGTGGAACGCCATCACGGCCGCGGCCGTGGTCGCGAGGGCGGCGAAGCCGCGGAACACCTTGCGCATTTTTTTCCCCCTTGCGGGTCTTGCCTCGTGCTGACGACCTCAGCCTTCCGCCGGCGCCGACCGGGGTCGACGGGTTTCCTGTTGCCCGTCCGGCCGTCGACCGGGAAACAGGCCGGGACCAGGCATTTCGCGCTGCGGAGGGCAACCGCCGTGGGGCTGTTCGGGGGACCCGCCGCGAAGCCCCGGGAGGCCCCCTCCGGGAAGGCACGCGCTAGCCGGTGACACTCGGGCCGCCCGTCTCGATGTGCCCGGTGTAGCGGCGGGACCAGGTGCCGTCGATGTCGGCGAGGACGGTGAAGTCGTACCAGCCGTTGTGGTAGGCCACCGCGTTGAAGAAGTCCTCGCGCGAGGAGTTCGCCGCGACCGTGTACGTCCACGGGCCGTCCGTACGGTACGCGTTCGACCGGATGGTGAAGGTGACCGGCGACGCCGAGGTGTTGGTCATCCTGAAGTAGATCGCCGTCTTCCCGGTGCCCGGTTCGGTCGCGAAGCGGGCCGCCACCTCGATCGCCCGGCCCGCCTTGGACGCGTCGCCGAGGAAGCGGCGCAGGAAGCGATTGGGGCCCATCATCGAGATGTCGTACTTGCCGGAGCCCGAGCCCGTCCCGATGTTGAAGTAGTCCGAGGACGTGGTGCCCGGGTCCACGGTGTACTGCCAGGCGGCGGTGTCGCGGTACTGGTGCGGGTGGATCGTGAAGTGGGCCGCGCTCCTGGCCTGCGCGCCCTGGTTCGTCATCGAGAACCAGGCCAGGATCTTGCCGGCCGCGCCGAACTCGAACCGGTCGAGGTTGCCGTTGACCTGGTACGGCACGGCCCGGGCAGGCCGGGTGCCGGGCTCCTGCGCCGGCAGGGCGTTGTTCTGCGGGACGGGATTGGGCAGCGGGCCGCAGGTGGACTGGCCTATGACCTTGGCGGTGGAGGGCAGATTCGCCGGAACGCCGTGGACGGGGTGGGCGAAGTCGAAGACGCCGGTGAGGTCACCCGTGACCCTGCGGCGCCAGGCGCTGATGTTCGGGCAGGTGGCGGGTTTGCCCAGAGCCGCCGTCCAGGTCTCCATGAAGCGCAGGACAGAGGTGTGGTCGAAGACCTCCGAGCTGACCCAGCCGCCGCGCGTCCACGGGGACATGACGACCATCGGGACCCGGAAGCCGAGACCGACCGGGACGCCGTCGATGTACTCGCCCGGGGTGCCGGGCGGGGCGACCGGCGGGGGCACGTGGTCGAAGAAGCCGTCGTTCTCGTCGTAGTTGAGGAAGAGGACGGTCGCGTCGAACACCTCGGGGTCGGCGGCCAGAGCGCGGTAGACCAGATCCACGAAGTGCGCGCCGTCGCCGGGCGGGGCGTACGGGTGCTCGGAGAAGGCCTCGCTGGCCACGACCCAGGAGACCTGGGGGAGGGTGCCGGCGACGACGTCGGCGCGGATCGCGGCCGCGATGTCGTCGGGGGTCGAGCCGGTGACCCTCGGGACGGAGCCCATGCCCCGGTCGTACAGCGGGTCGCCGGGGCGCGCGTCGGTGAACTTCTTGAAGTAGGCCAGGCCGTTGTCGCCGTAGTTGTCCTGGGCGTTCTGGTAGACCTTCCAGCTCACGCCGGCGCGCTGGAGGGCCTCGGCGTACGTCTCCCAGGTGAGCCCGGACTCGTCGCCGCCGTCCTTGCTGGAGGCGTCGACCTTGCCGCTCCACAGGAAGGTGCGGTTGGGGCCGGTGGCGCTGAGCGTGGAGCAGAAGTACGCGTCACACACCGTGTAGTTGTCGGCGAGGGCGTAGTGGAAGGGGATGTCGCCGCGGTCGAGGTACCCGAGGGTGCGGGTGTTGCCGACCCCGAGGACCCAGTTGTCCATGCGGCCCTTGTTCCAGGCGGCGTGCTGTGAGGTCCAGCTGTGCGGCAGGTCGCCGTTGCACTGCGCGAGGGTCTCGCTGTCGGCGCCACCCGCGGGCGGGGTGGCGCTCAGCTTCCACGGATACTGGCGTCCGCCCCAGTTGGGCTGGTTGAACGTGCCCCAGCCGCCCGGGAGGTTGCCCGCGGCCCGGTCGCCGAAGCCGCGGACGCCCCGGAGCCGGCCGAAGTAGTGGTCGAAGCTGCGGTTCTCCTGCATGAGGATCACGACGTGCTTGACGTCGGCGATGGTGCCGGTGGCGGCCGCGGCGGCGGCCGACGCGGACACCGGCGGCAGCGCCGCCCCCGCGACGAGCCCCGCCCCGATGCCGACGAATCCCCTGCGACTGATGGGAGTCATGCCCCGCCTCTCGCGTCACTGCGTGCCCCAGCGGCACACCGAGAGACAGAGTGAGGGAGCGGAGCTTAAAGGTCTACGTCCGTGCGGTAAGCCTTGGGTCAACTTCGAGGCCGACGGGCTGGTCGATCCTGATTGCCTGCGGTCAGGGGAACATGCCGTCCTATGGGTGGCCCTGACGTTTGGTCATGTTCCGAACCAATGCCCCTCACATCGATCAGAGCCGGCCCGGGAGGCGGTGGAGGGTGACCTCGCGCAGCCGGCCGCCCGCCGCGACCGCGGTCATGTACGTGCGGTGGGGCTGACGGCGCCGGTCCGTGGGCGAACCGGGGTTGAGCAGACGCAGGCCTCCGGGTGCCGTGGTGTCCCAGGGGATGTGGCTGTGACCGAAGACCAGGACGTCCAGATCGGGAAAGCGCTCGGCACACCGGCGCTCGCGGCCCCGCGCCCCACCCGTCTCGTGAACCACCCCGAAGCGGACCCCGCCCAACTCCACCCGGGCGACCTCCGGAAGGCGCGCACGCAGCTGGGGACCGTCGTTGTTGCCGAAGACGCCCACGAGCCGCCGGGCCCGTGCCTCCAGCAGCTCGAGGGTCTCCAGGTCCACCCAGTCCCCGGCGTGGATCACGACGTCGGCCCGCTCGATCCGTTCCAGCAGCTCGGGAGGGAGCGCCTTGGCCCGTGTCGGCAGATGGGTGTCGGACGTGAGCAGCAGTTCCATCCCTAAATCTTCCAGGGAATCCCGGGCTTCAGGCCGGGAGGGAATGCGATCCCGAGCCCGGAGGCGCGAAGCGCCGGAGTTCGCTGCGCCTCCGGGGTGAGGGTCAGGTAGGACGCTTCTGGTTCTCGATGTAGTCCTTCACCACCTGGAGCGGTGCGCCGCCGCAGGAACCGGACCAGAAGCGGCCGTGCATCGTGGCCCGGTTGACGCGGCAACCAAGCGTAGTGTGATCACCGCGAACCGATGGAAGGGGGTGGGCCGGGTGATCCGTGCGTACAAGTTCCTCATGCGGCCCACCATGGGCCAGCAGGTCGCGCTCGGCGAGATGCTGCGTGATCACTGCTCGCTCTACAACGGGGCATTGCAGGAACGCCGTGACGCCTACCGACACATCTCCAAGACGAGCGTCAAGTACGGGCAGCAGTCCGCGCAGCTCAAGGACATTCGCGCCTTCGACCCGGAGCGTCAGGGACGCTGGTCGTTCTCCTCCCAACAGGCCACGCTTCGCCGACTGGACAAGGCGCTCGCCGCGTTCTTCCGCCGGATCAAGTCCGGCGACACCCCCGGATACCCGCGTTTTCGCGGGGTGAACTGGTTCGACACTGTTGACTTCCCCAAGGACGGGGACGGCTGCCGCTGGGACTCCACCCCGCACGACCCAGTCACCCGCGTCCGCTTCCAGGGCATCGGGCACGTCAAGGTCAACCAGCACCGGCCAGCGGTCGGCAAGGTCAAGACCGTCTCCGTCAAGCGCGAGGGACGCAAGTGGTTCGTCGTGCTCACCGCCGAGCAGGACCAGCCCGAACCGCTCCCCGCGACCGGCAGCGTCGTCGGCATCGATCTGGGCATAGCGAACTACCTCGCAGACTCCAACGGCGTGTTTGTCGCCAACCCGCGCCACGGCCGCAAGGCCGCCGCAAAGCTCGAAGCCGCACAGCAGGCGCTTTCCCGGTTCCCGCGCCGCGGGGCCAAGGAGCGCACCAAGAACCACCAACGCGCCGTGGAGAAGGTCGCGAAGCTGCACGGCACGGTCCGCCGCCAGCGGCTCGACCACGCGCACAAGACCGCGCTCGGCCTCGTCCGCGAACACGACTTCATCGCGCACGAAGATCTCAAGATCCGAAACATGAGCCGGGCCCCCGCGCCGAAGCCGGACCCCGCCACGCCGAGCACCTTCCTGCCCAACGGGGCCGCCGCCAAGGCCGGCCTCAACCGCTCGATCAACGATGCCGGATGGGGGGTGTTCCTCGCGATCCTGAACGCAAAGGCTGAGAGCGCCGGGCGGGAAGTGATGGCCGTGGACCCCCGCAACACCTCACGGCAGTGCCCCGAATGCGGGCACACCGCCAAGGAGAACCGGCCCACACAGGAGAAGTTCCACTGTCAGGCGTGCGGCCACAACGCTCACGCTGACACGGTGGGCGCCCTGAACGTTCTACGGGCCGGGCTGGTCCGTCGCGAAGCCCAACCGGCATAGCGAGAAGCCACCCCGTTTACGGGGTGGAGGAGTCACACCTCCATCATCGCGTCGAGGACGCTCGACGCGTGGACACCGGGGCTGCACGCGCAAGCCGACACGCACGTCGCCCCCCGCCGTGCAGATCGCGCCGAACGGTGGCACAGCCCCCGGGGTCTCACGCGATAACGCGCCCCCTTGTGCTCCCGAGCGCCGTGTTCCGTCTCGTGTTTCCTGGGCACTCGCGGGAAAGGCGCGGCGGAGAGTCCGGCAGGCCGAGAGACGGCTGCCGGAGACACGAAGGGGTGGGCATGATTCGGGTCCTGGTCATGTATGACGAAAAGCTGCTGCGGTCGGCTCTGGTGGAGCTCCTGCGGTCGGACGACAGACTCGATGTCTCCTCCGCGTCCTCTCGCTCGGACCGGCAGGCCGTGGGGAGCCTGCCGCACGATGTGTGCGTGGCCGACGCCGACTGTCTGGAGGCGCCGACCTGGGAGGACAGCGATGTGGAGTCCCGTACGCGGGACGAGGCGGCGCTCCTGGTGCTGGCCACCGCGCAGAAGCCGGGCGGGCTGCGCAAGGCGTACGACGCCGGCGCGCTGGGGTTCGTCGACAAGAACGGCTCCACGTGCCGATTACTCGAAGCGGTGCACACCGTGGCCAAGGGCGAGCGATTCATCGACGAATCGCTCGCTTTC
The DNA here is from genome assembly GCF_055600045.1 of Streptomyces sp. NPDC038280. NCBI lineage: Bacteria > Bacillati > Actinomycetota > Actinomycetes > Kitasatosporales > Streptomycetaceae > Streptomyces > Streptomyces sp. NPDC038280. Next base: position 17,012 of record NZ_JBVJYZ010000023.1, on the reverse strand, counting down.
GGCTTTCTCGAGGCGACGCATATGCCTCTGACCAAACGTGAGCTGAGCGTGCTGTCCCTGGCGGCGCAGGGCTCGTCGATCGCCGAGATAGCCGGCACGCTGCATCTGTCGTCCGGAACGGTACGCAACTACATGGCCAGCGCGATCCGGAAGGTCGGCGCCCGTAACCGGGTGGACGCGATCCGCATCGCCCAAGGGGCCGGCTGGACCTGAGCGGACCGTGGGACGCCGGGCCCCGCTCCGTCCAGCGGGCCGTCGGCGGGTCAGCGGCCTTCCGCACTCCAGTGCCCCATCAGATCGCGGTAGAGAGCGCACCCGCCGAGGAGTTCGGCGTGCGTCCCACACATCGCGTCGGTCCCGTCCAGGACGAGGATCCGGTCCGCGCGCAGAGCCGACGAGAGCCGGTGGGCCACCACCAGGAGCGTGCCCGGCCGCTCGGCCAGGGCCTGTTCGGCGTGCGCCTCGGCCGCCGGATCGAGATGGCAGGTGGCCTCGTCCAGCAGGAGCAGGGGGGCCGGGGACAGATAGGCCCGGCCGAGGGAGAGCAGTTGGCGCTCGCCCTGGGACAGGACGGCGGGTTCCACGACCGCGTCCAGGCCGCCGAGACGGTCGACGAGTGGCCCCAGGGCAAGGGTGTCGACGGCCGCCTCGACGGCGCCGGTCGCCGCGTCGGGGGCGAAATGCCGCAGATTGTCGAGGACCGTGCCGGTGAAGACGTAGGCCTGCTGGGGGATCAGCGCGCGCAGCGGGGCCAGTTGGGAGGCGTGGCGGCCCTCGACGCGGTGGCCGGCGAGCCGCACGCTCCCCTTGTCCGGGGCCAGGGTGCCGGCGATGACGGCGGTCAGGGTCGACTTGCCGATCCCGCTGGGGCCCACGACCGCGATGTGTTCACCGTCGTGGACCCGCAGGCTCAGCCCGTCGAGGACGGGGCGGGCGCGGGGTCCGTAGGCCACGCGGACGGAGCGGACGTCCAGCGCGGGGGCCCCGGACCGCCGGACCGGCGCCAGTGGCGCCGGCGCGGGCGAGGGGACGCGCGGAGAAGGGGCCGCCGTACCCGCCGGACTCGGCGCAGGCACGGCGAAGCGGTCGAGCACGATCAGCAGGCGGGTCCCCGCGGCACCGATCGCGGTCATGAGCGTGTGCAGCGCGGGGAGCAGGGACTGTACGAGGTAGGTGAGCGCGCCCAACAGTGCGCCCGCGGTGACCCCTTGGCCGAGCAGCCACGGGACCGTCGCGAGCAGCAGCACCACCGGCAGCTGGCCCGCCACGCCGAGCGCCAGCGTGCGCACGGCGGCCCAGCGCGCCAGGGCGCGTGCGGCGGCCGCCGTGTCCTCGGTCAGCTCGCCCGCCTGTGCGGCCGCCGTCCCCTGGGTCCCACAGGCGACGATGTCCCGCAGGGCGGCCCGGACGGCACCGGCGCGGTGTCCGAGAGCTTCGTCGGTGTCCAGATACCGCCGCTGCGCGGCTGCCATCGGCCGCAACGTGGCCACGAACAGCGTCAGGCCCAGAACCAGTGGCCCCACGACGACCAGGAGGAACTGCGGCGCCAGCGAGAACAGGCCCACCAGGGCGCCCGCCGCGACGAAGACGAAGGAACGCGCGGTGAGCACCAGCCCGGCGAAACTGTCCCGGGCGATCTCGGTCTGGTTCGTCAGGCGTGAGACGGTTGCGGGATCGGCCCGTTCGGGCGCGGTGACGGCCCCGTGCAGAGCGTGGTCGACCGCGCGGCGTACCAGGCCGTCCCTCAACGGCTCGGTCAGATCGGCCAGTTGGGCGAACACGCCCCGGATGACGGGCGCCCCGGCGACGATCGCCACGGCGGCCGCCGCCAGCCACAGCAGTCCCGTCGACGTGTCCCCGGAGAGGAAGCCGTCGTCCATGGAGCGGGCGACGCAGAAACCGCCCAGGAAGGTCTGGACGGATTCCGCGAGTGACAGGGCCGCGAGCCTGAGCAGGGTGCCTTTCCTCGGGGCGAGGAAGCGACGCGCGGGAGGCAGGACGCGACGCAGCGCGCCGGGACCGGCCGAGGGGGAGGGACCGTGCGAGGGGGCGGGCGGCTTCACAGGGCGACCCCACCCGAGGCCGTGCCGACGCGCGGGTCGCAGGAGGACGCGGCGGTGTCCGGCACGGGGGTGACCGACGCGTCCGTGACCGCTGCCTCGGTGACCGCGGCGGCCTTGGCGAGCGTCGCGGCGTCCGTGACCGCTGCCTCCGTGGCGTCGAAGACGGCCCGGTACGCCGGGTCCTGCCACAGCCGCCGATGGGTGTCGACCGCGCGAAGGCGGCCCTCCTCCAGCCAGACCACCAGGTCCGCCCGGGCGGCCACCGAGAGCCGGTGGGCGACGAGGAGCCGGGTGCCCGGCCGGACCTCGCGGGTCAGCACGCGGTCCACCTCGCGTTCGGTCGCGGTGTCGAGACTGGAGGTCGCGTCGTCGAGGATCAGGAGCCGCCCGGCATGGGCGAACGCCCGTGCCAGACCGAGGCGTTGGTACTCGCCGCCGGAGAGCGGAGCGGCAGCGAGCGGGGTGTCGTACCCCTGGGGAAGGCGGCGTACGAAACCGTCGGCGCCCGCGGCCCGCGCCGCCCACCGCACCTGCTCCTCCGACACGGCCCCCGCACCGGCCCCGATCGCCTCGGCGACCGTCCCGCCGACGAAGACCGGGCGTTCGAAGGCGTAGGTGACGTCCTCGCGGAGCGCGGCGTGCGACACCTCGTCGAGGTGTACCCCGTCGAGGAGGACATGGCCGCGGTCCGGGTCGATGAGGCGGCCCGCGACAGCGGCCAGCGTCGACTTGCCCGCTCCCGACCGGCCGACCACCGCGGCGGTGACACCGCCGGGCAGCGACAGGTCGACGCCGCTCAGGAGCGCGGCGCCGTCGCGGACGACGTGGACACCGCGCAATTCGAGGGCGCCGGGCCCGCTCGGTGGCAAGCCGGCGCCACCGTGCCGCAGCGCGGGCAGACCCTCCAGCTCGGCGGTACGGCGGGCCGCGGCGCGCCCGCGTACGAGCGCGCCGAGCGAGGTGGCGACGCCCCCGACCCCCGCGGCCAGCGCCGCGTACCGCGAAGCCGCGAGCAACTCGCCGACCCCGATGTCCCCGGAGGCCAGCCGCACACCGCCCGCACCGAGGACGCCCACGGTCAGGAGGGGCATGAGGGCGCCGCTGTTCGCGACGGCCCGCCCGTGGAGCGCCCACATCCGGCGCCCCTGACGGCTCAGTTCGGCGAGCGGGGCGAGAACGCGGGCCCGCTCGCGGGGGGCCGTTCCGGCGGCGGCGATGGTACGGGCCCCCTCGAGAGCCTCCAGCAGACGCGAGGCGATGTCCGCCTGCACCCGCTGATAGCTGCCCACGCTGTCCGAGGCGTCACGGGCGAAGGCGCGGAGTACGAGGGCCAGGGCGGGAAGGCCCGCCACGAAGACGAGGGCGACCCAGACGTCGATGACGAACAGGGCGACGAGCGCCCCGGCGGGCATCAGCAGGGACGCGGCGAGCGAGGCCGCGGCGGCGGGGACGGTTCCGGCGTCGGTCGCGTTGGCGGAGAGACGGGTGGCGACGTCGCCGGGGGAGTGGCGAGCTGCCCGGTCGGGCGCAGTCGACAACAGCCCGCCGAGGGCGCGCACCCGGATCCGGGCGGTGGCCCGCGCGTTGGTGAGGCCGGTGAGCAGGGCGACCCCGGCGTCGAGGAGCACCTCGGCGGCGAGCAGGGCCGTGCTCAGCGCGAGCCAGCGGCCCGCGCCGGGCTCCGCGCGCAGCAGCAGGTCGAGGGTGCGGCCGAGGACGGCGGGCAGAGCGAGCGCGACGGCCGCCGCGGCGAGGGAACAGAGAAGCACGGCGAGGGAGAGGACCCCCCAGTGCCGGGTCGTGGCGAGCAGGGCGCGGGCGGGGGCGTCGGCGTCAGCGGCCGGGCCGGCGACCTTGTCACCCTGGTCCCGGCCCTGGGTTGTGGCGTCAGGCGACGGGTCCGTGGTGTGGCTGTCGGGTCCCGGTCCCTGGGTTGTGGCGTCGGCGGACGGGTCCGTGGTGTGGCCGTCGGGGCTCCGGCCCGTGGTTGTGGCGTCCGCGGACGGGTCAGCATCCTTGCCCGTTGGGCCGGCGGGCATCGGGCGTGCGGGCTGGGTGTCCGGAGCCGGGCGGGACGGCTCCGCGGCGCGGGCGGCTCGGGGCCCCCGTCCACCGGCGGAGCGGTTCCGTCGCCTCGCGGTCATGTGCGCGGCCTCCTCTGCGGGCGTTGTCCGGTCGCGCGCCGGGCGCCCTGTGGGACCCAGCACGCGAGGGCGACGCCCCGGGCGCGTCCGCCCGGGGCGTCGTGCTCCGCGTCGGCGGACGGTGGTCAGCCGACGCCGAGCGGGGAGCCTCAGTTACACGTGGTGACGCTCAGGCTGCTGTCGCCGCAGAGCAGGAGGCTGGCACGGCTCCCGGTCTCGACGTCGCCGATGGCCTCTTCCTTGGGGGTCTCCATCGACTGAAGGTCGAGCAGGTTCATGATCGTTTCCTTTCGTTTCATGGGGACGGTGGTGCTTCATTGCGACCCCTTTTGGGGCCGGTTCTGGGGCCGCCGGAGAGGCGGCAGGAAGGGAAGTCGAGCGGGACGGTCACCGAGGGCCGCCGCGAGCGCGAGCAGGCAGCCGGCGGTGCCGGTCGAGAGGTCCATGGAGAGCCGCATCATCTGCTCCCCGGGGAAGCAGAGGTCTCCGCGGTAGGACATGGCGTGCCAGGCGAGGGCGTCGACCTGGCGCCGTACGTCCGCCGGGGTCGTACCGGGCCCGCCCGCCGTGGTGCGGCTGAGGTACAGCACCATGCCGGCGGCGCCCCGGTACAGGCCCGGCTGGGCGTAGAAGGTCGCCTGGGCGGCTCGTACGATCTCGCTCCGCGCGCTCTCGAAGCCGTCGTCGGCCCGATGGGCGAGGAAGTCGTCGAGAACCATCCCGATCCCCACGCTGCCCGCGCCGAGGTAGGGCATCGTGCGCCAGCCCTCGTCGACCTGGAGCGTGCCGCTCGCGCTGCGTACGCACCGCTCCAGGTCCTGTCGGAGCGCGTCGCCCGCCAGGTCGAGGAGGGAGGTGTCGCCGGTGCGCTCGTACAGACGGAGGAAGAGCAGGGCAGCGCCGGAAGCGCCGTGGAGCAATCCGGCCCGGGACGATCGTTTCCGCGCGTCCCGCACGGAGTCCCGCCCCGCCCCGCCGACCGGTCGCGGGCCGTGCGCCGAGAGGCCCGGAAGGGCCCGTGCCGTCAGCTCCGCGCAGCGTAGCGCCGCCGTGTGCAGGGCCTCCTCCCCGGTCGTCGCGGCCAGCGCGTCGAGGGCGAGGCCGAGCCCGGCGGTGCCGCTGTGCAGATCGGGCGAGAGGTCTTCCCAGGGCTGCGCCAGGGCGAGTTCGGCCAGTTCGAGGGCTCGCCCGGTGTGGCCCAGGTGCTGCAGGGTCCAGGCGATTCCGGCGAGGCCGTCGTGGAAGCCGAGGGGAGTCCCGGAGGCGGGCTCCTTGGTGCGTTGCAGTAACCATTCTTCTGCGGCGGGACAGCGTTCGGCGCCGCTCTGTTCGAGCGCGTACAGCACCCCGGCGGCTCCGTACCCGAACGACTGCCCACCCCCGGCGGTGGCGAACTGCGCGATGTCTCCGGGGAAGCAGCGGTCCTCCCGGTCCGGCGACGCGGAGGCGAGGATCGCGCGTACCAGGGAGTCACGGCTCGCCGGCCAGTCACCCGGCTCGACGGGAAGGTAGCCCCCGGGCGCCCGTTTCCGGGCCGGCGCCCCGGCTCCCTGCCTCCTGCCTCCTCGGCTTCCGGCGTCGTCGTTCCTCACGTCCTCGTGTCCGGTGTCTTGGTATCCGTCGAGGATTTCCCGTACCGCCTCGTCCAGAAAAGCGCGCGGTACCGGGAACTGACGCGCCACCACCTCGGCCAGGTGCTCCGCCTTGCGGCGGTCCACGGCGAAGAGGCTCGTGAGCGGTATGAAGAGCGCGAGCCGCAGGCACGCGAGGGCGTAGCGGTCGACCGCGAAACCGCGCCGGTCGGCCGGGGCGACGAAAGCGGGGTTGGCCACGGTCTGGCGCCCGCCGTCGTCGATGTGGTGGGCGGCCTCGAAGTCCAGGAGTACGACGGACGATTCGTCATCGGACACCATGATGTTGAACAGATGGAGGTCGTTGAACACCACACCGCGCGCGTGGATCGCCTCGACGGCCCGCTCGACCAGCTCATGGACGCGCAGCGCCCACGCGGTGTACTCGGTCAGGCGCCGGGTGTCCGGATCGGCCTCGATGAGCGGATGGCGCAGGGCGAAGAAGGAGTTGAGCGGCCTGCCCTCGATGTGTTCCAGGACGAGGAAGTGGTGGTCTGCGACGACGAAGGCGTCACGGACCTCGGGTGTCCACGGCAGGCCGGAGAGCCGCTCCAGCGCGGCCTGTTCACGATGAAGGCGCGCGACCGCGTCGGCGCCGTCGGCGGCCAGCCCCGCGTGGGGCCGCGCCTCCTTCAGTACCACCTTCTCGCCCGTGCGGGTGTCCCGCGCGGCGTAGACGCCACCGCCGTTGGAGAAGTGCAGTGCCTTCTCGATGGTGTAGGGCATGTCCGCGACCGTCACCGCCGCCCGGGCCTCGAGGTGCGGCCGCAGGAACTCCGGCGGCGTGACCCACGGCGGTATCCGGAACACCGGCTCGCGCACGTCGGGTACGAGTTCGCCGGCGGCGTTCTCGATGGCCGGACGCAGATCCCCCTGGTCGTCGTAGCAGTGCCGGCGCGTGAAGCTCCCGTACCGCAGATGCACCGGGCCCTCACCCCAGCGCAGATCGCTGAGAACGTACGGGCCGGGCTCACCGGCCAGCAGCTCGGCGAGCTCCCCGGCGACCCGTTCGGTCTGTTCCTCGCCGGCCGGATACACCGTGATGAACTTGCCGCTGCCCGCACGGTCCGCGTACTTGGCGTTGCGTTGGTGAAGGAGGTAGCGGCTCGGCACGAACTTGAAGGCGATGCCGTGGGCGAGGCAGTACGCCCACACCCGGTCGAGGATCGTCTCGGCGTTGTCCAGCGTGGCCGACACATGGATCTTCCAGCCCTGGGCGGGCAGTTCGGCGTCGACCGGGCGGAAGGCGAGCCAGTCGCCCGCCTGGTTCCGCTGCCAGCCGGAAGGGGCCGGGCGGCGAGCGGCCTCGTAGAGGGAGCTGCCCGCGTCGTCCGCGAAGGCCAGACGGTGCGGCGCGTCGTAGAAGTACCGGTCCGCATCGCAGAAGACGGCGTACCCCTTGTTCACGCGCACTCCTTCGGTCGATGACGAGAACGACGGTGTCATGGGGCGGCCGAGCACCAATAGTCACCGCTGTCACGTTCTGCGTGTGCGAAACGCACGAGTAACCGGCGAGCGGCCCACGGAGCTTCTCAAGGGGAGGGGGAGTCGAGGAGGGCTGTTTAGCCGGAGGCATTCTGCCTATACGAGTCGTATGGCCAACGACAGTGAATCCACCACCGCGAAGAAGGCAGCCCGCACCGGTCGGGGTGGTACCTCGACCGCCCGCCGTACGGCGACGCGTGCTGCCGACACCACCAAGAAGACGGCCGAGCGCGCCGAGGGCACGGCCGTGTCGGCGCTGCCCGCGAGCGTCCAGAAGATGGGCGAGCGCGGACGGGAAGCCGCTGTTTCCCTGGGGAAGACGGCTGTCGGCAAGGCATCGACGGCGTACACGGTGATCAAGAACCGGAAGCTGATCGCCGCCGGGGCGGGGGTGGGTATCGCCTCCCTCGCCAGCGGCGCGTTCCTCGCCGGTCAGCGCACGGCTCGTGCCGGGCAGGGCCCGATCACCCGTTACACCGGCGGTCGCTTCTGAGCGCCGCTCCTCCCCGCTCCGCCACAACTGGCAGCAGCCGCCCCACGGGGCGGCTGCTGCCAGTTGTGCTGCGTAAGGGGCCCGCGGGCGCAAAGGGGCCCGTGGCCTCAGTGCTCCGCGCTGCCCGGCCCTCGGTGCCTGCGGTGACTCCCCCGACGCGACCACCGCTTGGGGCGCACCCCGTTGACCAGACACACGAGGAAGAGCGCGCCCATGACGACCCCGGGTACGTACGACCGCGGCCCGCGGTCCCCGGGCCCCACCAGGAGCAGCAGACAGACGGCCAGACAGATCAGCGCCAGCGCGATCAGACCGGCCGAACTCGCCCGGTCGTCCGGCGTCCTCGTGCCGCTGCGACGAAACATGGTCACCTGCCGCCTCCCTGCGTCGATTGCATGCCCGTGTACCCGCTCACGCCGGAATTCCCCGCAGGGGAGGAGGGCGGAGGGCGGAAGGTGACGCTTACTCGAGTTCGGCCGCCTGGTGGGTGCCGCCGTGCCATTCGCAGAGCAGGACCGTGGCGTCGTCGTTCAGCTTCCCGTCGTGATGGTCCAGTACGGCGCGGACGAGCCGGCGCAGTGTCTCGGGCACCGGCAGGCCGTCGCTCTGGTGGCGGATGATGAAGTCCACGAAGCGGTCGCGTCCGAACTCGTTCCCGTCCGTGTCCCTGGCCTCGGTGATGCCGTCGGTGTAGAGGAGCAGCCGGTCGCCCGGTTCCAGCTGTTCCCGGCCCACGACGACGGGGAGCCCGAGGTCGGTCCCCATGGGGTGGGTGGGCGGGCACTTCAGGTTGGTGTTCCAGCGGCCGCCGCGGATCAGAACCGGCGGCGGATGACCGCAGTTGACCCAGGTCAGCAGCCCGGTGTGCAGTTCGAGGTCGGCGAGGATTCCGGTGGTGTACCGGTCGTGCGCGAACTGCTCGAGCAGCATGCTCTCGATGCTTTCGCAGGCCTCGGTGATGGCCGCGCCGTGGCGCCGCCGGTTGCGGCTCGTGGCCATGGCGAGATTGGCGGTCAGCCCGGCCGCGGTGTCGTGGCCCATGGCGTCGAAGACGGCCAGGTGGGCGATGTCGCCGGCCAGCGCGTAGTCGAACGCGTCCCCGGCGGTCTCGTAGGCGGGCTCCATGGCCGCCGCGATCGTCACCCGGTCATTGGCGAAGGTCCGCGGGGGCATCAGCGTCCACTGCATCTCGGCGGAGACCGACATGGGGTTGACCCGGGTGAGGCGGGCGAAGGAGTCGCTGTTGGTGCGCTTGGAGACGAGCAGCATCCCCATCAGCGAGGCCAGGTCCCGCATCGCCTCCTCGAACTCGGCACCGGCGTGGTCGACGCCCGGGAACGCGCCGATCAGACCGCCGCCGCTGTCCGGGCCGCCTTCCATGGCCGGGCCGCCGTCGAGGTCCCGGCCGCCGTCGAAGTCCACGCGGAGCACACCCAGGCGCTCCGTGCCGTCCAGGATGGGCAGCCAGTACTCGCGAGAGCCGTCGACCGACGCCGTCTGGACCCGCATGGTCTGGAAGGCCCGGCCCGGCAGCGTGGCGTCGATGCGAAGCTCCTGCCCTCCCCGCCCGGCGTCCGGCCCCTGGCCCGTGACCTCCCGCAGTACCTCTTCCTGCAGGTCGGCCACATAGATGCGCACGTGCCGCAGACCGACCTCGGCGGCGTGGCGGGTCACCAGCGCCGGGAGCTGCTCGAAGCTGGTGAGATGGCTGGCGCGCAACAGCGCCCGGACCATATGGGCAGAATCATGACGCGTCACCATGGCGGGACCCGATCGGACGAGGGACGGCCCGCGTCCGCCCGTCGGCACGACACGAGGAGGCCGGTCCTACTGCTCGGCAGACGAAAACGAGGAGCCCTGAACGGCTGGTCATCACCAGCCTAGACCCGCTTCACCGAACGGGCGCCGTTCCCCGTGGCCGGCCCACCTCGGCCCGCGGCCCGCCCGAAAGGAGCCCTGTGACCCCCTACCCGCCCGAGCCCTGGCATCTCGCCGGGCAGATGTACGTGTCCTTCTGGCTCGTCCCGCGGCGCACCCTCCCCGACGCCTTCCCGCCCGGCATCCGGCCCGTGGCCCTCGCCGGGCGGGCCGTGGTCGCGGCCGCCTGGGTCGTCTACGAACGGGGCAGCGTCCTGCGCTACAACGAGCTGCTGAGCGCGGTCCTCGTACGGGACGGGGCCCGCTCGAGAGCCACCATCACGGCCATCTGGGTGGACAGCGCCCCCTCCATGGCCGGCGGCCGGGAACTGTGGGGCATCCCCAAACAGCCGGCCACCTTCGACCTGGACCGCACCGACGGCCTGCGGGCCGCTGCCGAGGGAACCGAAGGGACGGTGGCCACGGCGGTGTTCGGCCGGGCCCGCCGCTTGCCGGGCCGCCTGCCCCTGAGGTACCGCGTCGCACAGACACTCGAGGGGCGCCTCAGGACCACCGCCGTGCGCACGCGGACCTCTGTCGCCCTGGCCAGGGCCCGCTGGTCCTTCCCCGCCGGCGGGCCGCTGCGCCTGCCGGCTCGCGCACCGGTGCTCAGCCTGGTCCTGCCCGACTTCGAGCTGGAATTCGGCACGGCGACGACCGGTTCGCACCCTTCCTAGCCGCCCGGAACACCGCCGCCGCCCCGGGTGGGCCGATCGCCGCCCCGGAGGTGCGGGGGCGTCCGTGGGTGTATGCAGGATCCATGGGGCCTCGACGACTCTCCGGGAGTCACCGTCGGTCATGGGAGCCGGGACACGCACTGCTGGCGGTACCGCTCGGGCTGATCGTGGTCATCACGGTGGTCGACATCCTGGCTCCGCCCCACGTCCACCTCGGCCCGTTCCTGGCCGCCGCGCCCGCCGTCACCGCCTCGTTCGCCGGCCCGAGGACCACGGGTGCCATCGGCGCGCTCGCCGTTCTGGCCCAGGCGGGCGTCGCGGTGTCGCGGACCAGCCTCACCGACCTGAACCACACCCTTCAGCTCACCGCCCTGGTCCTGATCTCGCTGTTCGTCACCTTCTTCGCCCACCTGCGAGAACGGCACGAGAAGCAGATCGGGCAGCTCCGCTCCATCGCCCGAGCCTCCCAGCAGGTGGTCCTGCGGCCCCTGCCGCGCCGCATCGGCACCCTCCACGTCGCCTCCGTCTATCTGGCCGCCGAAGCCGAGGCCCAGATCGGCGGCGACCTCTTCGCGGCCGCGCGTACGGCGCAGGGCACGCGGCTCATCGTCGGTGACGTCCGGGGCAAGGGCCTGGAGGCGATCGGGGACGCCGCGCTCCTCCTCGGCGCGTTCCGCGCGGCCGCCCACCAGCAGGCCGAGCTGCCCGTACTGATGGCCTATCTGGAGGGAACCGTCTCCTCGGACCTGGACGACCCCGCGGCGTACGAACCCGACACCGGAAGCCCCAGCGAGGCGTTCATCACCGCCGCGGTCCTGGACATGCCCGACCACGCGCCCCTCCTGCACCTGATCAACTGCGGGCACCCGCCGCCGCTGCTCCTGCGCGGTGGCCGGGTCATCCCCCTCGAAGTGCGCCACCCGGCCCCGCCGCTCGGCCTCACCGAGTTCTCGGACTCGGGCTTCGCCCCCGACACCTTCCCCTTCGAACCGGGCGACATCGTCCTGCTCTACACGGACGGCGTGATCGAGGCCCGCGACGCGTCCGGCGCCTTCTACCCCTTGGCCGAGCGGCTCGCCCAATGCTCGGGCGAGGGGCCGCAGGCCCTGCTGAGGCATCTGCGGCTCGATCTGCTGGCACACATCCCGGGAGGCCGGCTGGACGACGACGCCGCCATGGTGGCGATCGAGCGCCTGCCCGGCTGACCCGCGGAACGACTGACGCCGCGGAACGGCTGCCCCGCCGAACGGGCCGCGTCGAGAAACGGCTCGGGCTGCGGAACGGCCCGCGCCGCACCCGACCGGGGGAGCCCGACCACGGCAGGGCCCGCGGATGCGTGCTCAGGGCCGAAGGGCGAAGCACAGCAACCTGTCGAGGCGGACAACGCGTCGCGTGGACCAGCCCGCGGTGAGGCCTTCACATGCGGCGGCGGTCAGACCCCGGTGCTTCGCATCGCCTTCGAGACGGTCGGCCGACTCGGCGACGAGCCAGAACGTCCCGCCGGGCACGAGCAGCGCGCGTACGCGGTTCAGGAAGGCGGACTTGTCCTCGACCCATCGGTAGACCAGCCGGCAGGTGATGACGGCGTACGCGGGATGCGGGAGGCGGCCGGGGTCGTCGGCGACGAAGTCCTGCTGCTGGAAGGCGAGTCCCCGCACGTCGCCGTGGGCGCGGGCGGCAAGGGCCAGCGCGGTGGGCGAGCAGTCGATGCCGAGCGTGCGAAAACCGAGGCTCTCGTGGAGATGACGGGCCAGGGCTCCCTCACCGCAGCCGATGTCGAGGGCCGGTCTGCCGGCGCCGGGGCCCACGTGCTCGGCGAGGAGCGCGTTTTCCGCGTCGCCGAGCGGACGGTAGCGGCGTCCTGAGGCCCACAGCGGTTCCCAGTACTCGGTGTCGGTCGGTGTCACGGCCGGCCCTTCCCTTCACGGCGGTGGCGTGCGTCCGGACCACCCTCGCAGCAGGGGCAGCCGCCCTGCCAGACCGCCGCCGTCAACTCCCGGAGCATGGAGCACATTTGCCGACCCGCGCCCCACACGAGGCAACCCGGGCCGGGCGGTTGTCGTCCTCCGGGGCGAGGGGTCCTGAGGATGTCCGAAGCGCCCCGACGACACCGATGATGAGGATGACCACCTTGATACGTGTCACACGTGTGGTGACCGCGGCCGCGGCGGTACTCGCCCTGGCAGCGGCGTCGCCGGGGCCGGCGCACGCGCAACCGTCGCCCGCTTCCCCGTCGGACGCGCCGCGGACCACGGCCGGCGAAAGTCTCCCCGCGAACTGGCGGGTCACGGGGATGGGCGCCGGGAAGCAGCTGGTGTGGACATCGCCCGAGCGGGTGCCCATGGGCGACGCCCGGGTCGAGTTCTACGCGGGGGACCGGCTGCTCGGCCGTCCGGTGGCGGCGCGGGACGGGCGTACGTTCCGGCTGACTCTCGACGGCGCCGCCCTCGGATCCCGGGCGGACCTGCGGGTGATGGCCGCCGGCCGCCGCCTGGACGCGGCCGCCCCGGCGCCCGGTTCCCGGCTCCGCCCCGCGCCGCCGCGGGAAGCCCGGCCGGAAGCCCCGCTCCCGGCGAACCCCGTGGACCCCGGGGCGCCGGGCCCCTATCGCACCGTCAGCGGCGAATACGCCCTGCGGTCCGTACGGTTGCCGGGCTTCCCCGCCCCTGTCGAGATGCGTGCCACGGTGGTGGGACCGGCCGGGGCTCCGGGACGCCGACCGGTCGCCCTCTTCCTGCACGGACGTCACTCCACGTGCTACAGCGCGGCAGGCGAGCAGAGCGGCGAGTGGCCCTGCCGACCGGGCACCCGGCCGGTGCCGAGCCACCAGGGCTACCTCGGCGCCCAGAAACTCCTGGCCTCCCAGGGCTATGTGACCCTGTCCATCTCCGCCAACGGCGTCAACGGACAGGACGACAGCGCCGAGGACGGGGGAGCACAGGCCCGCTCGTCGCTGATACGGCTCCACCTCGCCCGCTGGGCGGAATGGTCCGCGCACCGGGCGGCCGCCCCCGCCGCCGTACGCGCCGTCTCATCGGCGGACCTGTCCCACGTCCTGCTCGTCGGACACTCCCGGGGCGGGGAGGGCGTCAACCGCGCCGCGCTCGACAGCCTCTACCGGCCGCCCGCCGACCAGGACGGCTACGGGGGCCCGGTGCGCTGGAAGATCCGCGGCAACGTCCTGATCGGCCCCACCGTCTTCGGGCAGAACCCGGTCCCGGACGTGCCGTCCCTGACCATCCTGCCGGGCTGCGACGGCGACGTGTCCGACCTGCAGGGGGAGATCTACGTCGACGGCACGCGGGGCGTCAGCCGCGGAGCGGCCCTGCACAGCGCCGTGTACATGGTCGGCGCCAACCACAACTTCTTCAACACCGAGTGGACGCCGGGGCAGGCGCAGGCACCGGCCTTCGACGACTTCTGGTCCGGTGACACGCCCGACCCCGTGTGCACGCCCGGCAAGAAGCCCCGTCTGACCGCCACGCGGCAACAGGCCGCGGGCGCCACGTACATCGCGGCCGCGGCCCGGCTGTTCGTCGGCGGCGACGACCGGGTGCGGCCGCTGCTGGACGGATCCGGGCGGCGCGCGCCCTCGGCGGATCCCGCGCAGGTGCTCACCCACGCCGTCGGAGCGAACCGGACTCCCGCCTTCCTGCCCGGCCCCGGGGTCACCGTGTCCGGCGGCCGGCTCTGCAAGCAGATCGACCCCGACCCCGCCCGTGCCTGCCTTCCGGCGGAGACCCGTGGGGCGTCGCCGCACTTCGCCTCCTGGCTGACGTCGCCGGAGCCGGGCCGTGACGCGGTCGCGATGCGCTGGTCGAGTGCCGGCTCCCCGACCGCGGTGCGCGTGGCACGTCCGGTCTCCCTGGCGGGCGCCGAGTCCCTGGCGCTACGTGTGATCGTGCCGCCCGGCACCACGGGCACCCAGCTGGACGTCGCGCTCGCCGACTCCTCGGGCCGGCGCGTGACCCTTGGCCGGGCACGCGTCGACGGGCTGCCGGGCAGCGACCGTACCGCCTCCCACTGGGGTCGCGAGATCCGCGTACCGCTGTCCGCCGCCGCTCGGGCCGGGCTGGACCTCAAGCACGTCAAGGCCCTGGAACTGACATCGCGCACCGGCTCCGGGCAGGCGTGGCTGATGGACGCGTGGGGCTGGCGCCCCGGCACACCGGCGGCGCGCCCCGCCCCGCTCGCGCGCGTCGACATCGGACGGCTGTCCGTCAAGGAGGGGGATTCCGGGGTCAGGACGTACCGCGTCCCGGTGCGCGTCTCCGGCCAGGGAAGCGGCCAGGTCCGCGTCTTCGTTCCCGAGCCGGGCACGGACACCGTGACCTCCCGTGTCGTGACGGTGGGCCACGGAAGCCATGACATCGACGTGCCGGTGAAGGTGCGCGGCAACACCCGCTACGGCTATGACGTCACCCGCGACATGTTCGTCAAGGCGGTGCGCGGCGCGGTGGTCGGCTCCCATCAGGGCGGGGTGACCGCGCGGAACGACGACGCGATGCCCAAGGTCACGGTGACACCGGTCGCCGCGGATGTCGTCGAAGGCCGGAGGCTGACCTGGAAGGTGTCGCTGTCCGAGGTCGCCGACGCCGAGATCACGGGCGAGCTCGCGTTCCTGCCGGTCCAGGGCGGCGGGGAACTGTCCACCAAGGACGTCGACCCGCGCTGGCTCGACGAGAACTTCGGCCGGTCGCCGAACCCGGACCGGCCGCTGTCCGAGGCGCTGAACGGCGCGACACTGTCGGTCTCCGTTCCCCCGGGCGAGCTGAGCTCCGAGGTGAGCGTCCCCACCGTCACGGACCGCGCGAGCGAGCCGAAGGAGTCGCTGCGAGCGCGGCTGACGGTCTACGACGCCGACTGGGAGCCGGTGCCCGGTCCGGTGATCACCGGCACGGTGCGGGACGTGCCGTGACGCGGACGGGCGGACCGCCCGGACCCTCTCGATAGGAGCGTGGCACCGGCCCCTGCGGGGGGCCGGTGCCACGCCCGCGCCAGGCCGTGTCCGCGTGCTCGGTCAGGGGGTCACGACGCCCGCCGGGTGGCTTTGCGGCGGAGCCGGAAGGGCACGACGTACCAGCACAGCGTGAACCACAGCATGACCGTGCCGACGATCACCTGGGCGAGGGGGCCGGGGAGTACGACGTCGAGGATGAGGAGCAGGGTGCAGGCGATGGTCAGGGCGAGCAGCACCATCCCGCAGACCATGAGACGGCCGGCGCTCTCCACGACCTCGCGCTTCATCCGCAGGCCCGAAAGGCAGCGGTGGATCGACACGGGGGCGATCAGCGCGGCGGTGGAGGAGGCACCCAGCACGACGGTGACCACGTAGAGCCCGCGGTCGAAGGTGTCCAGGTCCCGGAAGGCCGGGGTGAAGGCGACACTGAGGAGAAAACCGAAGAGGATCTGTACGCCCGTCTGGGCGACCCGGGTCTCCTGAAGGACTTCCTGCCACCGCCGGTTCACACGCTCCCGCGAGCTCTCCGGCGGGCCGTGGCCCGGTTCGTCGTCGCACGGAGCCGCTTCCTCCGCAACGTCGGCTATGTGTGACTGGCTGTCCGTCATGGCCATGGGGTCCTCCTTCGGGTGATTGCGTGTACCCCGCACAGCGCTCCGCCATGCGCCGGTGTAGGCCGATGGAGGGAATTGCCGCGGTGATGGGGGCACGGACATCCCCGTGAAGGAGCGCGCGGACATCCGGGCACGTCGGACGCGGCCGCACGGACGCATGGCGTCCGCATGGATGTATGGCGCGCGGCTGGGTACGCGCCGATCGCATGGCTCATTGAGCGCTTCGGCCATCAGGAGGAGCCTTGGCCGGCCCGCTGGGGATGCCGGCGACCGCACGGGGGCCGTCACCCGGACGAGGAGCACCTCATGAACGCGAAGAAATCCCAGAACCCCGAACGCGAGCCCGAGCGGAAGGCCGGTTCGCGGGTGGACCGCGGTCCCGGCGCCCACTCCGGCGCGGAGAGCCAGGCGAAGGACCGCGTCGTACCCGGCACCGCGAGCGCCCGCGAGGGTTACCGGACCGAGGGCGGGACCGCCCACGGGGAAAGCCTCGCCGGTGTGGAGTCGACCGGCGAGGAGCGTGGCGCACAGCGCTCCGACAAGGGCGGCCTCACGGACACACCGGCCGCTCGCAAGCGCCACAGGTGACCCTCCCGGAAGGGGCTACTCATGATCACTGAGGACCACGTCCGGGACCTCCTGCGCCCGCGCGCGGACGAGCCGACGTTGATCGTGCTCCGGGGCCGGGCGCTGGTGGTCCCGGCGGCGGAATTGGCCACCGATCGCTATCGCGGCGCCATGGAGCTGGTCTCGGCCGGCGATCTCAGCGGGAGGTTCGGCTCCGGGTCACCGTCCGAGCAGGACATCACCGCGCTGGCGGGCACGCTGGACTCCGCCCTCGCGGAAATGGGCGGCTGAGGGCGCGAGTGCGTGCCCGGAGCGGGCAGGGCGCTGTGCGCCGGGCCCGGCCCGGCGCACAGCGCGTTCGCCCCTTACCGTCGGGTGTCTTCCTTGAGGATGTCGGCGCATTTTTCGCCGATGGCCATGGTGGTGATGCAGGGGTTGACGGTGACGAGGTCGGGCATGAT
>NZ_JBVJYZ010000022.1:0-102423 GCF_055600045.1 Streptomyces sp. NPDC038280 | reverse complement strand
CATGCCCGAGTAGCTCCGCTACGAGGGCATCCCGGCGCCTTGCGATCGCACGCACCGGACGCCGCGCGCCCCGCCCTTCGGGCGGACGGCCATACCTTCCGGACACTCCCTGGGGCGCCGCCCCGCCGGCTCCTACTCCTCCACCAGCAGCTTCTCCCGCAGCTGCGCCAGCGTCCTGGCCAGCAGGCGCGACACGTGCATCTGCGAGATGCCGACCTCCTGTGCGATCTGCGACTGGGTCATGTTGCCGAAGAACCGCAGCAGCAGGATGCGCTTCTCCCGCGGCGGCAGATCCTCCAGCAGCGGCTTCAGCGACTCCCGGTACTCGACGCCCTCCAGGGCCTCGTCCTCCGCGCCCAGCGTGTCCGCGACCGCCGGCGACTCGTCGTCCGTGTCGGGGACGTCCAGGGAGAGAGTGGAGTAGGCGTTGGCCGACTCCAGGCCTTCCAGGACCTCCTCCTCCGAGATGCCCAGACGCTCCGCGAGCTCGTGCACCGTCGGGGAGCGCCCGTGCTGCTGGGAGAGCTCGGCCGTGGCGGTCGTCAGGGAGAGGCGCAGTTCCTGGAGGCGGCGCGGGACCCGGACCGCCCAGCCCTTGTCGCGGAAGTGCCGCTTGATCTCGCCGACCACCGTCGGGGTGGCGTAGGTCGAGAACTCGACACCGCGCTCTGGGTCGAAGCGGTCCACCGACTTGATCAGGCCGATCGTGGCCACCTGGGTCAGGTCGTCCAGCGGCTCGCCACGGTTGCGGAAGCGCCGCGCCAGGTGCTCCACGAGCGGCAGGTGCATCCGCACCAGCTGATTGCGCAGCTCCGCCTTCTCCGGCGATCCGTCGGGCAGCTTGCGCAGCTCGATGAACATCGCCCGCGCTCCGCTCCGGTCATGCGGATCGTGGTGATGGTGGTGGTCGTGTGCCTGCTCGCTCATATGGGCCGCCCTCCCCCAAAGCTCCGCCTGGGAGGTACCCCCAGCCTGCGCCTGCGCCTGCTCCGTCGTGGCCGAAAGGCCGGTAAGCCCGTCCGGTCCACCGGGTGCGTCCGCGGGGTGCGGTCGCGCCTGCTGCTCCGGGATGCCCGTCGGGTCCGGGGCTCCGGCCGCGGAGCGTAGCTCGTTTCGCACGGGACCCTCCCCGTTCCTCACGCCGGACCTGGTCCCGCGCCGCGCTGTTTGTACAGGCTGATCGAGACCGTACGGTCGTCGGCGACGGACGACTCGACCTTTCCGGCCAGCGCCGAGAGCACCGTCCACGCGAACGTGTCCCGCTCAGGGGCCCGGCCGTCCGTCGTCGGGGCCGAGACCGTCACATCGAGCGAGTCGTCCACCAGCCGGAAGACGCAGCTGAGAACGGAGCCCGGTACGGCCTGCTGGAGCAGGATCGCGCAGGCCTCGTCGACCGCGATGCGCAGGTCCTCGATCTCGTCGAGGGTGAAGTCCAAACGCGCCGCCAAGCCGGCCGTGGCCGTACGCAGCACGGACAGGTAGGCACCCGCAGCGGGCAGCCGGACTTCCACGAAGTCCTGGGTCCCGGGCTCGCCTGCGATCTGGGACACCCTCACCTCCAAGGTGGCACAAGCTCTTTCGGGGCCCGGAGGAGAAAAAGGTCCCCCAGGCCGGGCGATACGCAGTGGTACGTAGTCCGCCGTGACGCTATCGCGATCCATGGTGCCGTGTCGCCGGGGGCCCCACAGTGGCTGGGCCTCGACGCTTGTCACTCATGGTAAGGCCATGAGTACGGACAGTGGCTAGGGGTCTGCGCCGCCCAATTGAGAGGAACCGGCGGAGCTTTGACGTACCCAGCTGTCAGACGATCGAACCGTCGGCGAAGCACCAGCGCCAGCTCTCACCGCGCTCGAAGCTCCGCATCACCGCGTGGCCGGTCCGCTGGAAGTGCCCCGTGGCGTGCCGGCCCACCGAGGAGTCGCAGCAGCCCACATGCCCGCATTCCAGGCAGAGCCGCAGTTGGACGGGGTGCGTACCGGCGGCCAGGCACTCCGGGCACGCGGCGCTCAGCGGTTCGGGCTCGGGGCGCGGCAGTTCGGCAACGTGGGGACACTCGCTCATGATTGCCAGGTTACGTTGCGAGAGACGGGGACCGAGATGGAAGCTTTGCCACTGGTGGCGCTGGTCGCGGCGAGTGCCGCGATCGCGGGGGCGGCCCGCAGGACGCCCGTGCCCGCGCCCCTGCTGCTGGTGACCGCGGGGCTCGCCGCCTCCTATGTGCCCGGGGTCCCCGACTACACGCTCGACCCGCACATCGTGCTTCCGTTGATCCTGCCGCCCCTGCTGCACACCGCGGCGGTGGAGTCGTCGTATCTCGATCTGCGCGCGAACATCAGACCCGTGGCCCTCCTCTCGGTGGGCTACGTCCTCTTCGCGACGCTCGCCGTCGGCTGGCTCGCCTACAGCCTCGTTCCCGATCTGCCGCTGACCGCCGCCCTGGTCCTGGGGGCGGTGGTGGCGCCGCCGGACGCGGTCGCGGCCACCGCCATCGCCCGCCGGCTGGGGCTGCCGCCCCGGATCACCACGATCCTGCAGGGCGAGTCCCTGGTGAACGACGCCACCGCGATCACGGCGTACAAAGTCGCGCTGGCGGCGGCCGTCGGCGAGGGCGTGAGCTGGGCCGGGGGTATCGGCGAGTTCGCCCTCGCCTCGCTGGGCGGCATCGGCGTCGGGCTGGTCCTGATGGTGCCCATCCACTGGCTGCGCCGGCACCTGCGCGAAGCGCTGCTGCAGAACACCCTCTCCCTGCTCATCCCCTTCATCGCCTACGCGGCGGCCGAGGAGGTCGGGGCGTCCGGCGTGCTCGCGGTCGTCACGGTCGCCCTCTACCTCGGGCACCACAACTGGCAGGTGGACTTCGCCACCCGCCTCCAGGAGGAGGCGGTGTGGAAGATGGTCGCCTTCCTGCTGGAGTCCGCCGTCTTCGCCCTGATCGGCCTCCAGCTGCCGTACGTGGTCGAGGGGCTCGGCCGGTACGGCATCGCGGAGGCGATCTGGTACGCGGTCGGAGTCTTCGTCGCCGTCGTCGTGGTCCGGTTCGTCTGGGTCTACCCGGCGACCTTCCTGCCCCGCCTCATGTCGCGGCGGATACGGGAGCGGGAGCCCGGGGTGGACTGGAAGGCCCCGCTGATCGTCGGCTGGGCCGGAATGCGCGGAGTGGTGTCCCTGGCGATCGCCTTCTCGATCCCGATGGTGGCGGACGGCGAACCCTTCCCGTCCCGCAACCTGGTCCTCTTCCTCACCTTCACGACCGTGATCGGGACGCTGGTGGTGCAGGGCCTCACCCTGCCGCCGCTGATCCGGCTCCTGAAGCTGCCCCGCCGGGACGCACAGGCCGAGACGCTCGCCGAGGCGCAGGCCCAGAGCGAGGCGTCGACCGCGGCCGAGCGGCGCCTGGAGGAGCTGCTCGCCGACGAGCGCAACGCGCTCCCACCGCCGCTCGCCGACCGGCTGCGGACCGTCATGGAGCGTCGGCGCAACGCGGTCTGGGAGCGGCTCGGGGCGGTCAACGAGTTCACCGGCGAGAGCGCGGACGACACCTACCGGCGCCTGGCGCGCCGGATGATCGACGCCGAGCGGGAGGTGTTCGTCCAGCTGCGGGACGCCCGGCGGATCGACGACGAGATGATGCGCACGCTGCTGCGCAGGCTGGACCTGGAGGAGGCGGCCGCCTACCGCGAGGAGTCGTCCGGCTGACCCGTGACCACGGCGGCGACGGTGGTTCCGGGGGAGAAGGCGCCCTCGGCCGCCAGCACAGTGAGTCCGTAGAGCAATTTGGCGACATAGTGACGTTCTACGGGCAGTCCATGGCGGTCTTCGAACTCCTCTGCGAAGGCGTCGAGCTCCGGGGTCGTGCGGGCGTAGCCGCCGCAGTGGAAGCGTTCGTCGAGGCTCCAGTCGCCGGACGCCCCGCCGAAGGCCCGCTCCTGGAGGGCGCGTATCTCGCCGCCGAGGAAGCCGCCCCTGAGGACGGGTATCCCGAGCGCCCGCTGCCCGGTGCCCAGCCCTGCGGCGAGCCCGGCAAGGGTGCCACCGGTCCCGCACGCCACCGCGACGACGTCGGCGGCCCCGGCCAGCTCCCGGCCGAGCTCGGCGCATCCCTGGGCCGCGAGGGCGTTGCTGCCGCCCTCGGGGACGACGAAACTGCCGGGCGGAGCATCCCGCAGGACGGCCGCCAGCACCTCCGGATCGGTCTTGGCGCGATAGGTCGCCCGGTCCACGAACAGCAGCTCCATCCCGTCCGCCACGCAGCGTGCCAGCGACGGATTGAGGGGCCGGCCGGCCAATTCGTCGCCCCGTACGACTCCGACGGTGGGGAAGCCGAGAAGCCGGCCGGCGGCGGCGGTCGCGCGCAGATGGTTGGAGTAGGCGCCGCCGAAGGTCACGACCGGGCGCCCGGCGGCGGCCAGCAGATTCGGGGAGAGCTTGCGCCACTTGTTGCCGGGCAGGGCGGGATGGATCAGATCGTCCCGCTTGAGCAGCAGCCGCACGCCGTACCGGGTGAAGCGCTCGTCCTCGACCGGCTCCAGTGGGGACGGGAGCCGGGGGTTCAGGGAGGCGAGGTCGAACGCGTTCACCCGGCCATTGTCACGTCCGGTGCCGGGTCAGGGGCGCGTCACTTCAGGCGCGCCCCGATCCGTGCCCGCATCGACTCCATGGTGAAGCCGCGCGGATCGACCTTGCCCGGTTGCCACTCTCGGTGACCGATGACCGAACGGGCCGTCCAGCCGTGGACCCGGCAGACCGCGGCGGCGGCCTTCTCGATCGCCTCCAGCTGGACGTCCGGCCAGGGGTCCTTGCCGTCGCCGAGGTTCTCGCACTCGAAGCCGTAGAAGTGCCGGTTCCCGTCCGTGTTGGCCTCGTTGTCCGGCGGAAGCCCCTTCTCCGCGATGACGGCACGCAGGACCTCGTCGTCACCGAGCCCGGCGTGGTTGGCCCGGCCGTAGCCGACCAGATGGACCCTGCCGTCCTTGGCGATGACACCGTGGCACAGCGGCCCCGGCAGGGCCGAGTGGCCGTCCCGGCAGATCTGGACGGTGCTGTCGGTGCCATGAGTGACGGTGTGGTGGATCATCACGCCGTGAACGGGGCCCCAGGGGCCCTTGTGGTTGCGGTTGTGGTGTCGCCAGTCGCCGACCTCGACGACCGAGAGGCCCTCGTCGCGCAGCGCGTCGATGAACCTGCTCGCGGACATGGGTGAGGCCATGACCGCCTCCTTTCGCTGGTACCGCTTGTACCGGAATACGGACGTCCGGGGCCATGCGTTCGGACGGCGTGCGAGCCGATCCGGACAGCGGCGCGGATACCGGGCCTTCCGGGCGTTCCGCCGCAGGAGTGGAAAAGCGCGTGTCATGCCCGCCCGTGCGTGATCCAGTCCCACTCATTTGTGTAATGGCGCGCGCACGCTCCGTGCTGAAAGGCTTCTCCTGCAGGTCGGCTCATGATCGAGAGGGAGATCCATGTCGGTTGGTTCGGTAGGCACGGTTGGCGACGGGACCCGCGCGGATCAGGCACCACCGCAGCAGAGTCTTGGTACGGCCGCCGCGCGGAACCTGGCGACCACCACCAAGTCCGCGCCGCAGATGCAGGAGATCACCTCCCGGTGGCTGCTGCGGATGCTGCCGTGGGTGCAGGTGCAGGGCGGCACCTACCGGGTGAACCGGAGGCTCAGCTATTCCGTCGGTGACGGGCGGGTGACGTTCGTCCAGACCGGCGACCGGGTCGCCGTCATCCCCGCCGAGCTCGGTGAGCTCCCCGCCCTGCGTGGCTTCGCGGACGAGGCGGCCCTCGCCGAACTGGCGCAGCGCTGCACTCAGCGGAACTTCGCGGAGGGCGAGGTGATCGCCAACCGCGGCGACGGCACGGACCGGGTGTACCTGCTGGCGCACGGGCGCGTCGAGCAGCTCGGGGAGGGGCCCTACGGCGGCGAGGCGGTCATCGACGTCCTCGCCGACGGGATGTACTTCGGCGACGCGGGCCTCCTCGACGGGCAGGCGACCTGGAAGTACACCGCGCGTGCGGCGACCGCCTGCACGATCCTCGAACTCACCCGCGCCGACGTCCAGAACCTGGCGGAGCGGGCCACGTCACTCGCCGAGCACCTCGCCTCGGTCGCCGCGCTGCCCCACCAGCGCACCAACAAGTACGGCGAGGCGGCCATCGACCTGTCGGCCGGCCATGTCGGCGAAGCCGTCGTGCCCCACACCTATGTGGACTACGACGCCGCGCCGCGCGAGTACGAACTGAGCGTCGCCCAGACCGTGCTGAAGGTCCACAGCCGCGTCGCCGACCTCTACAACCAGCCGATGAACCAGACCGAGCAGCAGTTGCGGCTCACGGTCGAGGCGCTGCGCGAGCGCCAGGAGCACGAGCTCATCAACAACCGGGAGTTCGGCCTCCTCTCCAACTGTGACTACGGACAGCGGCTCCAGCCCCACGACGGCGTGCCGAGCCCGGACGACATGGACGAACTGCTGTCCCGCCGGCGGGGCTCCAAGCTGTTCCTCGCCCATCCCAAGGCCATCGCCGCCTTCGGCCGCGAATGCAACAAGCGCGGACTGGTCCCGGAGAGCGTCGAGATCGGCGGGCACCACGTGCCCGCCTGGCGCGGGGTGCCGATCTTCCCGTCCAACAAGATCCCCATCTCCGACGCCCGCACCACCTCGATCATCTGCATGCGTACCGGCGAGGCCGACCAGGGTGTGATCGGGCTCCACCAGACCGGCATCCCGGACGAGATCGAACCCAGCATGTCGGTCCGCTTCATGGGCATCGACGAGCAGGCGATCATCTCGTACCTGGTCACGGCGTACTACTCGGCCGCGATCCTGGTCCCCGACGCGCTCGGTGTCCTGGAGAACGTGGAGGTCGGCCGCTGGCGCTGACGTGTGCTCGGGGCGGCCGCCTCCGCGCGGGCGGCCGCCCCGGCCGGCCCACCGGTTCCGCAGTGACGGACATGCTGTGAAGGAAGTGACCGTGACCATGACCCGCACGGATGCCACGACCGACGGCCAGGGGGCCGTGGCACTCCTCGACCACACCCGCACCGTCGTCACTCCCCAACTCCGTGACGCCGTCGCGTCCTTGCCGGGCTCCCTGCGGCGCGTGGCGATGTATCACTTCGGCTGGGAGCACGCCGACGGCACCCCGGCCGCGGGCCAGGCGGGCAAGGCGATCCGGCCGGCCCTGGTGCTCGCGGCGGCGGGCGCGCTGGCCGGCGACCCCGGCCAGGCCGTACGGGCGGCGGCCGCCGTGGAGCTCGCGCACAACTTCACCCTGCTCCACGACGACATCGTCGACGAGGACCCGACGCGCAGGCACCGGCCCACCGCCTGGACCGTGTTCGGCATTCCGGACGCCCTCATCGCGGGCGACGCGATGCTCGCGCTCGCACTGAGGCTCCTGGCGGAGGACGGGCATCCGGCGTCCGCCGCGGCCTCGGCCCGGCTCGGGGCCTGTGTGATCGAGCTCTGCGCGGGACAGCAGGCGGACTGCGCCTTCGAGCACCGGGGGCCGCACGAGGTCTCACTGGACGAATGCCTGGCGATGGCGACCGCCAAGACGGGTGCGCTACTCGGCTGCGCCTGCGCTCTCGGGGCGCTGTACGCGGGTGCGGGGGAGGAGGAGGTCGCGGCGATGGACGCGTTCGGCCGGGAGGCGGGTCTCGCCTTCCAGTTGATCGACGATCTCATCGGGATCTGGGGTGATCCCGGACGCACGGGCAAACCGGCCGGTGCGGATCTGGCCGCGCACAAGAAGTCGCTGCCGGTGGTGGCGGCCCTCGGCTCCGGGCTGAAGGCCGGTGCGGAGCTGGCGGAGCTGTACCGGCTGCCGGTGCTGGACGAGGAGGCGGTGCGCCGGGCGGCCGACGCCGTGGAGCGGGCCGGCGGCCGTGACTGGGCTCAGACCCAGGCGGCGGACCGGATGGGCCGGGCGCTGCAGCATCTGTCCCGGGCGGTGCCGGACCTCTCGGCTGCGGGGGACCTGCTGGCACTGGCGGAGTTCGTCACCCGCCGGACCAGGTAGGTCGGGCACGGGGAGGGGACCGGCGGGCTTGCCGGGAAAATAGTGCTTGCGCTTACCACTACAGGTGAAGCACTATGACCGTCGTGGTTGCGGCGCTGCGGGCAAGAGCGCCGGGACTCGTCCCCATCACCCCGAGACAAAGAGGACCGGTTTGCGCAAGCTCACCTACTTCATCGCCTGCACCATCGACGGCTTCATCGGCGACCCGGGCGGCGATGCCACGTCCACGTACCAGTACGTGGCCGGGGAGTTCGTGGAGTACTTGAAGACGGAGTACCCGGAGACCATCCCGACCCAGGGCCGGCCCGTGCTCGGTATCGACCCCGACGCCGGGAGCCGGCACTTCGACACCGTGATCCAGGGGTTGAACTCCTACAAGGTGGGCCTGGACGTCGGGATCACCAGTCCCTACTCCCATCTGCGCGAGTTCGTCGCGACGCGCTCGCTGGAGAAGTCCCCCGATGTGAAGGTCGAGCTGATCGCCGACGACCTCGTCGGCCGCGTGAGGCAGCTCAAGGCCGAGGACGGCCCGCTCGGCATCTGGCTCTGTGGCGGATCCACCGTCGCCGGCCAGCTGATCGACGAGATCGACGAGCTGGTCATCAAGACCTATCCGCAGGTCTACGGCGCGGGTATGCCGATGTTCGGAGCCGACTTCGCCGTTCGTGAATTCGAGCTCGGCGCGGTGCGCTCGTTCGACAACGGCGTCCTCGTCCGTACGTACACCAGGAAGCGGTGACGCGTCCGACTGCCTACGCTGGAAGCATGGGCAGCAGCGAAGGACCGACCGTCCGTGATCCGCAGGCCGACCCGGTGTGTCCGGCCTGCGGACAGGCCGTCGGCACGACCATCAAGCGCCACAAGGTCCTCGGGGCATGGGTGCCCGTCTGGGAGCCCCAGCCCTGCGCCAACCCCGACTGCGCACTCTTCGGCCGGAAGCCGTCGACCGCCGCGGCCGCCGCAGCGGAATCCGGGGAGACCGGCGACGCGGAGTCCGCGAAGGCCGCGCAGGACGAAACCGGACGGACGGAAACCCCTGAGGTCGCGGGGGAGAGGCCGGGCAAGGACGACGAGATCGGCAGAAGTCAGACTCCGGGGTGACCGGCCGCGCGGCGGAGCCAGTCATACCGCTACAGTCCGCGCATGTCATCGGAGTCGAGGGAAGTCTGGACCGGCTGGTACCGGGACCGCCGGGGCGCGGAAGCGATCGTCATCGCGGCGGACGGCAAGCGGGTGGCCACCCGCATCAGGGGGATCGCGTACGAGGGGGCGGGCCTCGCCACCCTGAGGTCGGCCGACGGTGAAGCGCTCACCGGATGCGTCCTCGAATGGGACCTGCCGCTGCCCGTCATCACCGACGGGAGCACCGAACAGGCCACGCTGAGCTGCCTTCTGACACTCGGTGAGCGTGCCGATCTGAGCCTCACCCTGCACTGCGCCGGAACGGCCTACGAGTCGGGCATCGCCGGCGGCGATTTCGAGGAGGCGCTCGACCGGATCGCGCGCCAGCTGCCTCCGGGAACCGCGTTCGGACGCAGGCTCCCGGAGCACGCCTGACTCCCGCGCCGGGTGACCGCCGCTCAGGCGAGGCCGTTCCAGCCCCACCTCGGCGTCGGCCCCGGCTCGCCGAGGTCCGTACCCGGCGGTGCGGCGGACACATCCCGGGCGATCTTGGTCCCCCACTCGAAGTACTCCAGCACCCGGCGGCGCAGCAGCTCGTCGTCGGGCAGCTCCTTCTCGACCGCCGTGGTCATCAGCTCCATCCAGCGCGACCGCTGCTCCTCGGTGATGGAAAGGCCGACGTGAGCACGCAACAGGGCGTGGTGGCCGCCCAGTTCGGCGGTGAAGCGGTCGGGGCCCGAGAAGATCTCGGCCAGCCATACGGCGACGTGTTCGACATGTGTCGGGGTGAAGTCGGCGAAGACCGGCGCGAGGAGCGGGTCGGCGAGCACGGCTTCGTAGAAGGTGTCGGAGAGACGGCGCAGCGCGTCGGCGCCGCCCACCGCCTCGTAGAGCGTCTTTGATCGCTCGCTGGTCACGGAATCCTCCCGGGTCGGCATCTGAGAATGCCCACTCTTGCCCGGCGGTCGTACCGCCGAAGGGGTTCCGCTGTCGGCGCAAAGGCGGTCGGTACAACGCCCGGCTGACGCAACGACCGTCTGCGGAAAGGGAGTTCACGCGAGGGTCTCCGGAGAGGGGGAGGCGCGCCCCGCCACTGCTGAGGGCGGGGCGCCCCTCCCCCTCGTTCAGGAGGCGGGGGTCAGGAGACCGTGGCCGCCGCCAGGCCGTTGCGCCACAGGTAGTCGACGCGGGAGCGCTCCTGCGAGTTCGGCTGGGCGTTCTGGCAGGAGGTTCCGGGACCGCCTCCGGACATCAACTCGCTGCACGGGCCCGAGTAGTGGTCGGGCAGACCGAGGACATGGCCGGTCTCGTGGGCCGTCACGCGCGTGGAGTTGTACTGCTGGTTCTGTCGGTAGTCGAGGAAGATGTAGCCCCGGCCGTGCCCGTCGGTGCTGGCGTAGGAGCCGCGGGAGTCGTTGCCCTCGTAGTACCGGAAGTCCGGGTTGCTGCCCTCCTGGAGCTTCACGTTGTTCACGGAGCTGTTCCAGATCTGGGTGCTCCGGGATATCTGCGTACGGAAGCTGGGGGCGTTGGCGGTGCTGTAGATCACGGTGACGGCGAGGGCCCCGGGGTTGGCGGCTCGCTTCTCGGCGACGGACTTCATCACGGCTTCGTAGAAGGCCTTGTTGGCCTTGGCCTCCGCCGCCGAACCGGCGTACGCGGTGAAGCCGGAGGCGGTGGTCGAGGAGGGGGCGGTGGTGGGGCTCGCGCTCGCGGGGACGGCGCCGAGGGCGGCGACGGCCAGGCCGAGGGCCGCGGCCGCGACGGAGATGCGATGTCTCATGGGGGGCTCCTACTCGTCCGGTACGCGCTGGGTGGGCGCGTTCGGTTGGGTGGGTCGGTCAGAGTGTCGAGGAGCCCCGGGCCCGTACGGATGATGGCAAACCCCGATAGCGCAAACGCATCACCCGCCCCAACAGACCTTTAATTCGGCGGCAATTGAGACGGAATGGTTGTCTGGTGCGACCCAGGGCGCCGCCCTACGCTCGGGGCATGGAGCTGGAGGTGAGGCATCTGCGCGTGCTCTGCGCCATCGCGGACACGGGCAGCCTGCACAAGGCCGCGCGCCAGCTGGGGATGAGCCAGCCGTCGCTGACGACCCAGCTGCGGCGCATCGAGAACTCGCTGGGCGCGGAGCTGTTCTCGCGCGAGCGCACCGGCTGCCGGCCGACGCCGCTCGGCCGGTCGGTACTGAGCCGTGCCCGGCCCCTGGTGACGCAGATGGCCTCCCTGATCACCGAGACCAGGGCGGCGGCCGCCCGCGCCGACGGCCCCCGGCTGCGCGTCGGCTCCACCGCGAGCCGCGCCCTGCCCGGCTGGCTGCGCCGGTTGCGCCAGCGGCTGCCGGGCACCGACATCGCCCTCCACATGGACGTCTCCGCCAACGCGCTGCTGCGGATGGTCGCGGCCGGTCAGCTCGACGTGGCCTTCGTGCACGAGGTGGAGGGCTGCCCGCTGAGGGTGCCGGACGGGCTGGAGCGGCGCGTACTGATCGACCGTGAGCCGCAGTTCGTCTCCATGGCCAACGACCACCCCGCGGCCGCCGAGCCCGTCGTGGAACTGGCCGCCCTGGCGGGGGACCGGTGGTTGGTCGACCCGACGGTCGACGGCGAGTGGGACGGGCTGCGCCGCGTCCTGGCCGCCGCCGGCATCAACCCTCCCGTCCTGCACACCGACTACCACACGGCGGCCTCCCTGATCGTGCTCGGCGAGGCGGTGGCGCCCTGCCAGCCGACCTCGGGACCACGCGACGACATGGCGATCAGACCCCTGCGGGGCGACCCGCTGGCCGTGCGGCTGCTGTTGTACGCGCGCCCGGAGGCCCCGCCGGAGGGGACGGGCGGCATGTACGAGGACCTCTCGGCGGCGTACCGGGAGGCGGCGCTTCGCGCGGCGGCGTACCGTCAATGGCTGCTGCGGAACGGGAGTCCGCTGCTGAGAGCGGCGTAGGGGCCGCTCTCCGGCCGTCGACGAAGGGGAGTGCGTCACTGTGACCGTACGGATCGAGGGGGAGGGGATCGTCCTCCGGGAGTGGACCGAGGACGATCTGCCGGTGATGTCGGAGCTCTTCGACGACCCGGTGGTGGCCCGCTGGACCCCGCTGCCCTCGCCCTTCGACGCGGCGACCGCGGCCGGGCTCCTGACGAAGATCCGCGGCGCCCGTGCCGAGGGCACCCGGCTGCATCTGGCGATCACCAAGGACGGCGGGGAGCCGCTCGGCGAGGTCATGATCAGCGTCCCCGCCCGCTCCCTCGGCTACGCGGTCGGTGCCGCCCACCGCGGCCAGGGCCTCGCCCCCCGGGCCGCTCGGCTGCTCACCGCCTACGCGCACGAGACCCTTGGTCTGCCCCGGCTCCTGCTCCAGATCGAACCGGGCAACGCGGCGAGCGAGGCGGTCGCGCGGGCGGCGGGCTACCGGCTGACCGACGAGGAGCCGATACCGGTCGAGGACAAGGGCCGCGCCTACACCCTGCGGACCTGGGCGCACGACGCCCACAGCGCGACGGCGGTGGACCTGGAGGCGCTCACGGGGCTGGCCGAGGGTCACCACCCGCGCGCGGTGCGGTCCTTCGGCGTCCGGGAGACGGCCGGGCACCTGGTCAAGGTGTACGGGATCGAGGCCCCGGGCCGCACGGTCACCGAGGCGGACCTGGCTCCGGCGCTGCGGATCGCCGAGGACCGGCTGGCGGCCGGCCGCCGGTACGGCTCACTGGGGCTGGCCGCCCTACTGGTGCACGCGGGCGGCGACGGCGACTACGTCCTCGTCCACACCTGGATCGAGGGCCACATGTCCGACCTTTCGGTCCACACGGGCCCGGCGGGACGCCCCGACGAACTGCGCCCCGGCCGGGTCGGTCTCGCGCCCTGCGTCTGGGAGGCCGCGGTGCTCGCCCACGAGCGGGAGTCCTTCGTCCGGCACGTTCTGGACGGTGAGGGGCCCTGGGGCGGCCGGCTCGACGCGTGGGGCACCGATGTGATCGAGGGGGTCGTGCGATGACGGCGCCCGCCCCCCGGGTCCGCCACGCCCTCCCGGCCGACCTGCCGCGCGTCGCGGAACTGGCCGCCGAGCACGCCGCGTACGAGAAGGCCGAGCCCCCGGCGCCCGGTCTCGCCGACCGCTTGGCGGCGATGCTCTTCGGCGAGGACCCCCGGCGTCTGCGCTGCCTGGTCGCCGAACTCCCGGACGGCCACCTGGCCGGGTACGCCACCTGCGCCCCGGAACTCTCCACTTGGGACGGCCCCTACCTCCACATGGACTGCCTCTACCTCGCGGACAGCAGGCGGGGCCTGGGTCTCGGCGCGCTCATGATGACGGCGATCGAGGAGGAGGCCCGGTCCCTGGGCCTGACCGAGATCCAGTGGCAGACACCGGCGTGGAACGAGGGGGCGATCCGCTTCTACGACCGCCTGGGCGCGGCCTCCAAGGAGAAGCTGCGGTACACGCTGCGCGTGGGGTGAGGGGCCGCTCCCGGCCCCGCGCCACCCGCACCGAGAAGACCGGAAAGACCGCACCCGGACCGCGGTGGACGCCAGGAGAGGCGGCCTGCGGACCGGGTGCGGTCGGGTGAAGCATGGCGATACGCGAAAAAGAACGCGGATCAGGCCTTCTTCGTCTCCCAGAAGATGCGGTCGATCTCAGCGATGAGCTCCAGCGCCTTCTCGCCCGTCTTCGGGTCCGTCGATGCCTTCGCCGTCGACAGCGCCTTCAGGGCGTCGTTGACGAGCTGGTGCAGCTCCGGGTACTTCTCGAAGTGCGGGGGCTTGAAGTAGTCGCTCCACAGCACCGAGACATGGTGCTTGGCGAGCTCCGCGCGCTGCTCCTTGATGACCGTGGCGCGGGCCCGGAAGTGCGGGTCCTCGTTGGCCAGGTACTTCTCCTGGACGGCCTTGACCGATTCGGCCTCGATGCGGGCCTGGGCCGGGTCGTACACACCGCAGGGGAGGTCGCAGTGGGCGCTGACCTTCACCTTGGGGGCAAACAGGCGGGAGAGCATTGAGCTGTCCTTCCTCGTGATCGTCTTCTCAGGTGGGACATTACTCCGTGAGAAGCGCGATTTCGCGAGCGCCCCCTTGGGCTTAGGACAAAAGTCCAGGGTCACCATGAGACTCGTGGACGATCGAACCGGGAGGTGCCGGATGGCGAATCAGGGGCGGGAACCGGCAGTGCCGTTCGGGATCGCCGAGGTCACGGGGCTGTCGATGGTTCCCACGCTCCTGCACGGCGACCAACTGCTCGTGCACTACCGGGCGGTGACCCGGCCGGGTGACGTGGTCGTGCTGCGTCACCCTCTTCAGCAGGACCTGCTCATCGTGAAGCGGCTGGTCGACCGGCGCGACGGCGGCTGGTGGGTACTGAGTGACAATCCGGACGCCGAGGGCGACAGCCGGGTGTTCGGCAGTGTGCCGCCGGAGCTGGTGCTCGGCCGCGTGCGGGCGCGCTACCGGCCAATGACGCCCGGGCGTCAGCGGTCCGTCGGGGTCGTGCTGTCCTGGCTGCTGTCCTGTGTGAGGCCGGTGTTCTCCGCCCGCTCGGTCTCCAGGCGCTTGCGCGCCCGGTAGGCGGCCACGTTGGCGCGGGTCGCGCAGCGGTCGGAGCAGTAGCGGCGCGAGCGGTTGGTGGAGGTGTCCAGGTAGGCGTTGCGGCACGGCGCCGCCTGGCACAGACCGAAGCGGTCGGCCCCGAACTCGGTCAGGTGGAAGGCGAGGCCCATGGCGGCGATCGCGGCGTAGCCGGCGGTCGCGTTGGACGGGTGGTCGGCCAGGTGCATGTGCCAGCGGGGCCGGCCCTCGTCGTCCAGGTAGTCGTGGCCGGAGATCTGCGGGCTGACGGGGAACTCGAGCAGCAGCGAGTTCAGCAGGTCCACGGCCCCGGTCTGGTCGCCCGCGTCCGCGGCGGTGAAGACTGCGCGCAGCCGGGCCCGTACCGACCGGAAGCGCGTCACGTCCGCGTCCGTGACGCGCCGCGCCATCTGGGAGGCCGCGCCGAAGAGGTCGCGGACCACCTCGACCGACGTGAGGGCGTCCTTGTTGCGAGCCGGCTCCTCGGTGTTGACCAGACGCACGGCGTAATCCGAGTAATAGGCCAGTTCCACTTGTAGTCCTTACGGCGGCGGTCTAGGGTCAGGGCATCGGGGGGTAAGTGACGCTTGCCCATCCAGGGTATTACTTCGAGGGTATTACGGAGCGGGAGGCCGGGGATGACGGATACGACAGCGAGTGCCACGGACTGGCGGGCCTGGCAGGAGAGCTGGGACCGTCAGCAGGAGTGGTACATGCCCGACCGGGAGGAGCGGTTCCGGGTCATGCTCGACATGGTCGAGGCCGTGGTCGGTCCGGAGCCCCGCGTCCTGGATCTGGCGTGCGGTACGGGAAGTATTACGGACCGGCTGCTCCAGCGGTTCCCGACGGCCGTCAGTACCGGCGTGGACCTCGACCCGGCGCTCCTCGCCATCGCCGAGGGGTACTTCGCCGGTGACGACCGGGTGACCTTCGTCCGCGCGGACCTCAAGGACCCCCGGTGGACGGACGCGCTGCCGTACGACTCGTACGACGCCGTCCTGACCGCCACCGCACTGCACTGGCTGCACCTCGGGCCGCTGGCCACGCTGTACGGACAGCTGGCGCCGCTCGTCCGCGACGGCGGGGTCTTCATGAACGCGGACCACATGAGGGACGAGAGCACCCCCCGGATCAACGCGGCCGAGCGCGCCCACCGGCACGCCGCGATGGACCGCGCCAGGGCCGCCGGGGTCCTCGACTGGACCGACTGGTGGAAGCTCGCCGCCTCCGATCCCGTCCTCGCCGGGCCGACCGCCGAGCGGTTCGCCATCTACGGCGAGCACGCCGACGGTGAGACGCCCTCCGCGCGGTGGCATGCCGAGACCCTGCGCGCGGCGGGGTTCGCAGAGGCGCGGGCCGTCTGGGCGTCCCCGTCCGACTCGCTCGTCCTGGCCGTCAAGTAACGCGAAAGGGGCGGTACGGAGACTCCGTACCGCCCCTTTCCCTACGGCCACAGCCTCGACGGCGTCACAGCACCTTCGAGAGGAACGCCTTCGTGCGGTCGTGCTGCGGGTTGCCCAGCACGTCGCGCGGGTGGCCCGACTCGACCACCACACCGCCGTCCATGAAGACCAGGGAGTCGCCCACCTCGCGGGCGAAGCCCATCTCGTGGGTGACCACGATCATCGTCATGCCGGATTCGGCGAGGTCGCGCATGACGTCCAGGACGTCACCGACCAGCTCCGGGTCGAGCGCCGAGGTCGGCTCGTCGAAGAGCATCAGCTTCGGCTCCATCGCGAGCGCACGGGCGATCGCGACGCGCTGCTGCTGACCGCCGGAGAGCTGCGAGGGGTAGTTCCCGGCCTTGTCGGCCAGGCCGACGCGGTCGAGCAGCTTCGCAGCCCGCTCCCGGGCGACGGCCTTGGACTCGCCCTTCACCTGGACCGGCGCCTCCATGACGTTCTCGAGCGCCGTCATGTGCGGGAACAGGTTGAAGCGCTGGAAGACCATGCCGATGTCCCGGCGCTGCGCCGCGACCTCGCTGTCCTTGAGCTCGTAGAGCTTGTCGCCCTTCTGGCGGTAGCCCACGAGGTCACCGTCGACGTAGAGCCGACCGGAGTTGATCTTCTCCAGGTGGTTGATGCACCGCAGGAAGGTCGACTTGCCGGAGCCGGACGGGCCGACCAGACAGAACACCTCGCGGGGCGCGACCTCCAGGTCGATGCCCTTGAGGATGTGGGCTGCGCCGTAGGACTTGTGAACGCCCTCGGCCTTCACCATGGGTTGCGTGGACATTGGATCACCGCCGCCAGTTGGAGAGGGAGAGCATGTTCGCCTTGACCTTCTGCCACGGGGTGGCGGGCAGCTGGCGCAGCGAACCGCGCGCGAACCGCCGCTCCAGGTAGAACTGGCCGACGCTGAACACCGACGTCAGTGCCAGGTACCAGATCGACGCCACGAAGAACATCTCCATCACCGCGAACGAGGTGGAGGCGATGTCCTGCGCACTGCGCAGCAGGTCCGGGTACTGAACGGCGATGACCAGGGACGACGTCTTCAGCATATTGATGAATTCGTTCCCGGTCGGCGGGATGATGACCCGCATCGACTGGGGGAGCACCACGCGCCACATGGTCTTCGCCTGGGTCATGCCCAGGGCGTGCGAGGCCTCCGTCTGACCCTCGTCGACCGACTGGATGCCGGCCCGGACGATCTCCGCCATGTACGCGCCCTCATTGAGGCCGAGACCCAGAAGGGCGGCCAGGAAGGGGGTCATGACATCGGTCATCTCGTCCTTGTAGAACCCGATGTTGAACAGCGGGAAGATCAGGGCGAGGTTGAACCAGATCAGCAGCTGCACATAGACCGGGGTGCCGCGGAAGACCCAGATGTACAGCCAGGCGACCGCGCTGGTCACCGGGTTCTTCGACAACCGCATCACGGCGAACAGCACACCGAGGACCAGACCCAGCAGCATCGAGACGACGCTGATGAGGATGGTGTGCCACAGGCCGGAGAGGATGCTGGAGTCGAACAGCTTCTCGGGCACGGTCGCCCAGCGCACATTGCCCTGGGAGAACGCGTAGCCGAGCGCCCCGAGGAGCGCGATCACCACGACGGCGCTGATCCAGCGTCCGTAGTGGCGTACGGGAATGGCCTTGATCGCCTCGGGGGGGACCCCCGCCGGGGCGGGTGTGGCCCCGGCGGGAATCTTGTCAATCTTGTCGCTCACAACGACTGCCCTTCAGTGGTGCGCGGGTCAGGAGCCGCCGTTGATCTTGGCCTCGGTCACGGCGCCGTCGGCGGCGCCCCACTTGTCGAGCGCGGCCTTGTAGCTGCCGTCCTTGATGGCCGCGTCGAGGGCCGCCTTGAGGGCGTCGCGCAGCTCGGTGTTCTTCTTGTCGATCGCGATGCCGAAGAGGCCGGCGTCCGACTTGTTGGCGACGGCCTCGAAGTCGTTGCCGCTTCCGGCGGTCTTGGCGATGTACGCCGCGACCGGCGAGTCGTTCAGGTCGGCGACGGCGCCGCCGGCCTTCACACGGGTCTGGGCCTCGGCGTCGGTCGGGAAGGACTCGAAGGTGAGCTTCGGCTTGCCGTCCTTCTCGCACTTGGCGGCCTGGTCCTTGGCGGACTGCTCGTAGGTCGTACCGCGCTGGACGGCGATCTTCTTGCCGCACAGGTCGTCGAGGGACTTGATGTTCTCCGGGTTGCCCTTCTTGACCAGGATGCCGGTGGAGGCGGAGAAGTAGTCGACGAAGTCGACACCGGTACCGGTCTTCTTGCCCTTGTCGTCCAGACCCTCCTGGCGGGCCTTGGTGTCCGTCATCGAGGACATCACGACGTCGGTGCGGCCGGTCGGCAGCGCGCCGAGCAGGGTGTCGAAGGTGCCGCTGGTGAACTCGAACTTCACACCGAGCTGCTTGCTCAGGGCGGCGGCGACGTCGGGGTCGACACCGACGATCTTCTCGCCCTCCTTGAACTCCATCGGCGCGTAGGTGGCGTCCGTGCCGACCTTGATCACGCCGGCCTTCTGGATCTTCGCGGGGAGCTTGGAGAAGAGCGGGGCCGAGCTCGAGGAGGTGCCCTCCTTCTTCGTGCCGCTGTCGGTCTGGTCGCCACAGGCGGTCAGCAGCATGGAGCCGGCGACCGCGATCGCGGCGACCGCGGCAATCCGGGACGTCCGGGTCTTGGCGGCGGTCGTGCAGCGGGTGGAGCTTGCGGTCATGGTCGGGTTCCTCCGGCTGGTGAGGGAGTTGCCAGGTCGGGCACGCACCTTCGGGTGTCGCGACCTCGTGTGATTACGGCATCTTGCCATTCGGACCACACGAATCAGGGGGCCGCGCATGTCAAAATCGGGTAACGGGTCACCCCCGATCTCCGGAAGGCCGGTACCGCAAGGCCGGACCATCTCCGGGAGCACTACCTTCAGACCGGAAAATCTTCGGTTGATCTCGTCATACGGACTCCGCGAAGTCCGCGAACCGGGCGTTCTGTGAGCGCTGACCGACATGCTGTGACGAATCATGTCATCGGGCGCGCCGTCGCGAGTGACAGATCACCGGATATGGACTCGTCGCCGACGCCGTCCGTCCGGTAAGAAGGATCCTTACACCCCTCATCCGGGGCTCAGGGCGCGTGTGCGGCGCGCCCGCGCGTTCGTACCTCCCCCCTGCCGAGGCGGGCCAACCGCCAGGCGCAGGGCACGGACGCGGGTCCGCCCACCCCTCCTCAACCAGGAGTGGCCACCCTCAAATGATGAAGACTTAAGGGGTCAACCAAATGGCAGCGGAGATCGTCAATCCTCGCAGCGACAGCGGTACGGAAGGCGGGCCCGACGAGCCCTTCGATCCGGCCTTCGCGCTGCACCGCGGCGGCAAGATGGCCATCCAGGCCACTGTGCCCGTCCGCAACAAGGACGATTTGTCCCTCGCGTACACGCCCGGCGTCGCCAAGGTGTGCACCGCTATCGCCGAGCAGCCGGACCTGGTCCACGACTACACCTGGAAGTCCCAGGTCGTCGCCGTGGTCACCGATGGAACGGCCGTGCTCGGACTCGGCGACATCGGCCCGGAAGCCTCCCTTCCGGTCATGGAGGGGAAAGCCATCCTCTTCAAGCAGTTCGGTGGCGTGGACGCGGTGCCGATCGCGCTCGCCACGACCGACGCGGACGAGATCGTGGAGACCGTCGTCCGGCTCGCTCCCTCCTTCGGCGGAGTGAACCTCGAGGACATCTCGGCGCCGCGGTGCTTCGAGATCGAGCGCAAGCTCCAGGAGCGCCTCGACATCCCCGTCTTTCACGACGACCAGCACGGCACGGCCGTGGTCACCCTGGCCGCTCTGCGCAACGCCGCGAAGCTGACCGGGCGGGGCCTGGGCGAGCTGCGCGGTGTCATCTCCGGCGCCGGCGCGGCCGGTGTCGCCATCGCGAAGTTCCTCCTCGAGGCGGGGCTGGGCGATGTGGCGGTCGCCGACCGCAAGGGCATCGTGAGCCTGGACCGTGAGGACCTCACCCCGGTCAAGCGCGAGCTGGCGGAGATCACGAACAAGGCGGGCCTGAGCGGTTCGCTGGAGAGCGCGCTGGCCGGCGCGGACGTGTTCATCGGTGTCTCCGGCGGTACGGTCCCGGAGGCCGCGGTGGCGTCGATGGCGCCGAACGCGTTCGTCTTCGCCATGGCCAACCCGAACCCGGAGGTCCACCCCGACGTCGCGCACAAGTACGCGGCGGTCGTGGCCACCGGCCGCTCGGACTACCCGAACCAGATCAACAACGTCCTCGCCTTCCCGGGCATCTTCGCCGGTGCGCTGCAGGTGCGGGCCTCGCGGATCACCGAGGGCATGAAGATCGCCGCGGCGAACGCGCTCGCGGACGTGGTCGGTGACGACCTCGCGGCCGACTACGTGATCCCCTCGCCGTTCGACGAGCGGGTCGCCCCCGCGGTCACCGCGGCGGTCGCCGCCGCGGCCCGCGCCGAGGGCGTGGCGCGCCGCTGACCCCGTCACGCGCACGTGGGGCCCCGCCGATCGGCGGGGCCCCTTCGCGTTGCCGTGCCCTTCGGCGCGGCCGAACCCCTTCGCGTCGCGAGCCCGCCGCCTGGGGCGCGTGTCACACCGGCACACGGTTCCCCCGTACGGTCCCGAGTCCTACGCTCAAGGTCATGTTCGCTGCCTACGCCGCCCGAATCGACCGCGACCAGCCGCTGAACGGCCTCGAGCTGGGTGAACGGCCCGCTCCCGAGGTACGTCCCGGCTGGACGACCGTCACCGTCAAGGCCGCCTCGCTCAACCACCACGACCTCTGGTCGCTGCGCGGAGTGGGCCTCGCCGAGGACAAGCTGCCGATGATCCTCGGCTGCGACGCCGCCGGCATCGACGAGGACGGCAACGAGGTGGTGATCCACTCGGTCATCGGCCAGACGGGTCACGGCGTCGGGCCGCGTGAGCCCCGGTCGATCCTCACCGAGCGCTACCAGGGCACCTTCGCCGAGAAGGTCGCCG
This sequence comes from Streptomyces sp. NPDC038280, assembly GCF_055600045.1. NCBI lineage: Bacteria > Bacillati > Actinomycetota > Actinomycetes > Kitasatosporales > Streptomycetaceae > Streptomyces > Streptomyces sp. NPDC038280. Next base: position 81,282 of record NZ_JBVJYZ010000022.1, on the reverse strand, counting down.
TCCCCGCGTGGAACGTGCTGCCCAAGCCGAAGGAGCTCTCCTTCGAGCAGGCCGCCTGCCTCCCCACGGCCTGGCTCACCGCCTACCGGATGCTCTTCACCAACGCCGGCGTACGCCCCGGCGACTCGATCCTCGTCCAGGGCGCCGGCGGTGGTGTCGCGACCGCCGCGATCGTCCTCGGCAAGGCGGCGGGCCTGCGGGTGTACGCCACGAGCCGCGACGAGGCCAAGCGCAAGCGTGCGGTCGAGCTGGGCGCCGTCGAGGCGTTCGAGCCGGGCGCGCGGCTGCCGCGGCGGGTGGACGCCGTCATCGAGACGGTCGGCGCCGCCACCTGGTCCCACTCCGTCAAGTCGCTGCGGCCCGGCGGCACCCTGGTGATCACCGGCGCGACCAGCGGCGACCGCCCCTCGCACGCCGAGCTGACCCGGATCTTCTTCCTGGAGCTGAAGGTCATCGGTTCGACGATGGGCTCCAAGGACGAGCTGGAGGACCTGCTCTCGTTCTGCGCGGCGACCGGTGTCCGGCCGGTGATCGACGACGTCCTGCCGCTGGACCGGGCGCGCGAGGGCTTCGAGAAGATGGCCGCGGGCGATCTCTTCGGAAAGATCGTCCTCACGACGTCTTGATGGTCCGTCAGATGTACTGATGGGATCTCCGGCACGCGACCACACCGCCGTGCCGGAGGTTTCCCGTGATGCGAACGACCAGCACCCTCACCGCAGCCGTGGCGCTCGCCGCCGCGCTCCTCGCCCCGGCGGCCGCCCCCGCGGCCGCCCGTACCGCTCCCGGGGGCGCCGGGGGCATACCCGCCCTGACGGACGAGCACGGCCGCGCCCTCACCCTGCGCGGCTGGAACATCGAGGACAAGGCCCACCGCGGTGACGAGGCGCTGAGCGCCGTCACCGAGAAGCATCTGCGCGACATGCGGGGCCGAGGCTTCAACTTCGCCCGCCTGCTGGTCTTCTGGGACGACCTGGAGCCACGGCGGGGCCAGTTCAGCCAGGCGTATCTGCGGAAGATCGAGCGGATCCTGGACTGGGCCGAGAAGTACGACATCCAGATCCTGATCGACGCCCACCAGGACGTCTTCGGACCCGCCTTCGGGCATCGCGGTGTCCCGGAGTGGGCCACCCGTACCGACGGCCTGCCGTTCACGCCGCACCCCGGCGACTGGTTCTCGGAGTACTTCGAGCCGGCCGTGCAGCGGGCCTTCACCCATCTCTACGGGGACGAGGACCTGCGGCGCGCGCAGGCCCGGATGTGGCGGGTGCTCGCCGACCGGTTCGAGGACCATCCCGCCGTGCTCGGCTACGACCTGATCAACGAGCCGATGGGGGAGCTGCGGGAGGGGGAGGACCTGCCCGCCGCCGCCCGCCGGATCGAGCGGGACCAGCTCACCCCGATGTACAACCGGCTCGCGGACGCGGTCCGTTCGGTGGACGAGGACACCTGGGTGTTCGTCGAGCCGACACCGATCGTCGGCGAGGGCGTCCCGACGGGCCTGGGGAGGATCAAGGACCCGAAGGTGGTGTACGCCCCGCACTTCTACAACACCGCGATGGAGGCAGGCGCCGACTACGACCCGGCGGCGGGCTGGATCGAGTCGTACGAGGCCGCGGTCACCGTCTATCCGAAGGAGTACGGCGTCCCGGTCGTCGTCGGGGAGTGGGGGCCGCTCAACAACGACCTGCCGAACATGGGCCGTTTCTACCGTGACGCGCTCGCCTCGCTGAACCGCTACAGCTCCGGCTGGGCGGGTTATGTGTGGTGCTACGGAGGCGGGTACTGCGCGGTGGACGCCGCCGGGACCTTCCGTGTGAACAAGGAGCAGACCGCCTCGCCGTACGCCGCGGCGGTCGCGGGCGCGGTGCGCTCCTCGTCGTACGACTCCGGTGTCTTCCGGCTGGAGTACGAGGCGGCCCGGCGCGGCTCCCGGGTCACCGAACTGTCGCTGCCGCCGGGCGAGCGGGGCTGGCGGATCGAGGTCGTCGGGCGGGCGTGGGCGGACACGCGGCGCGTGGCCCCCGGGGAGCAGGCGCGTGTGCGGGTGGTGGCCGCGCCCGGAGCCCGGGTGAGCCTCATCGTCAACCAAGGTTGACAGCCGTCGGGTGTCAACGTAGGTTGACAGTCATGACCGACGCAACCGATCTCGCCGCGAGGGCGGGCGACCGCGACCCACGGGTCGGACTGCGAGCCGTCTCCGCGCTGCGGCGACTCCTCGAGCAACTCGAAGCCGTCCAGGTCCGCAGCGCCCGCAACCAGGGCTGGTCGTGGCAGGAGATCGCCGCCGAGCTGGGGGTCAGCCGGCAGGCCGTCCACAAGAAGTACGGGAGGCAGTGATGTTCGAACGGTTCACGAAGGACGCCCGTTCCGTGGTGACCGGCGCGGCCGCCCACGCCGAACGGGCCCACTCCGACTCCGTCACCGACGAGCATCTGCTGCTCTCCCTGCTCGACGTGGAGGGAGGGCGGACGGCCTTCGCCCTGCGCGCCCTTGGCGTCACGGAGCGACGGGCCGCGCTGGAGGAGTCCTTCGCCGAGGCGCGCAGGCGCGGCGGAATGTCCAGGGCGGACGCCGACGCCCTCGCCGGGATCGGCATCTCCGTCGAGGAGATCGTCGCCCGGGTGGAGGAGACCCACGGCGTGGGCGTGCTGGGCGGCGACCGGGCAGAGCGGAGCTGGTGGTCCGGCCGCCGTCCCTTCACCCGCGAGGCCAAGGACGTCCTGGAGAAGTCGCTGCGCGTCGCCCTCGGCCGCCGCGACCGCACCATCGGCGCCGAGCACCTCCTGCTGGCACTCGCCGCCCGCCCGGGTCTCGTGTCGGAGGTCCTGGCCGAGCAGGGCGCGACCTACGGCGCCCTGGAGCGGCTCCTGTTCGCGGCCGAGGCGTCCGCCGCCGGATGAGGACGCCAGGGGCCGTCGGCAGGCTGGATCCAAGAGAAAGCCGTCGACGGCGGCGGTGACACGGGAGGGTCGCCCGTACGCGGTGTGCCCGAAGCCCTCGTACGTCAGCAGCGTGCCGCCGGAGAACCGGCCCGCCGGGCTTCTGGACTCCGCGTACGGCGTGGCGGGGTCGCCGGTCGTGCCAGCGACCGGGGCAGGGCCGTCGATCGGGACCGCGTGCGGTCTCAGGCCCGGTCGGAACCCTCCTGCGGGTCGCTGCGTAGCAGCGCCGCGATATGGGCCGCCGCCGTGGACAGGTGGCGCCTGGCCTCGCCGAGCTGGGCCTCCGAGACTCCGTGGTCCCGCGCCGCGTCGCGGATGTCGTCGCGGAAACGGTCCAGGAGCCGGTCCAGGTCACGGGCCGGGTCGCCGGTCGACTCGGTGTCCTTCGGCCACTGCGGATCCGCGTCGGCGGGCTCCGGCGTGACGTACGGCGGCCAGGCCGCTCCCCGGGCCATGCCGCCCAGCTGGGCGGTCAGCTCGGACAGCCCTTCCCGTACGCCCGTCGGCCAGTCGCCCCGCCTGAAGTGGTCCTGGACCTGTTCCTGGACCTGGCGGGCGATCCGCTGGACCTCCTGATTGGCCTTTTCCTGGGCCTCCTTCGCCTGCCGTCGGGCCGCCTTGGCGTCCTCGCGGGCCCGGCGCGACTCGTCCTTGGCCCGGCGGGTCTGCTCCTTCCACTCCTGCTTGGCGCGGCGCAGCTCCTCCTTGGCGTCGCCGAAGGTGTCCCCGAACGCCGTACCGAAGGTGTCGCCGAAGCCGGGCTCCGTACGGCGCGTCTCGCTCGCCGCCGCCCGCATCTCGCTGCGGAGCTTGCCCGCGGCGCCGCGGACGTCGTCGCGGATCTCGGCGGCGAGCTCCGAGACGGACTCGCGGATCTCCAGCTCCAGGTCGGCGAGCTCGCCGCCGCGCCCGGCCAGTTCCTCGCGGCCCGCGTCGGTGATCGAGTAGACCTTGCGGCCGCCTTCGGTGGCGTGCGTGACCAGGCCCTCGGCCTCCAGCTTGGCCAGGCGGGGATAGACCGTGCCGGCCGAGGGCGCGTACAGGCCCTGGAACCGCTCCTCCAGGAGACGGATCACCTCGTAGCCGTGGCGGGGGGCCTCGTCGAGGAGCTTGAGGAGGTAGAGCCGCAGACGGCCGTGGGCGAAGACCGGGGGCATGTCAGAGCACCTTTCCGAAGTCGACGGGGGAGTCGGGGCCGGCGTCGTGACGGGCACCGGGGCCCGGGTCGGACTCGGCGGCCGGGCGGCGCAGCAGCGCGATCGAGCCGGACACGGTCGTCGCGCGGAGCGTGCCCGTGCCCGCGCCCAGCGTCCCGGTGATCTTCTTGGCGCCCCACTGGCCGCTGACCCGGAGATCCTCGAAAGCGTTGGAGACCGCGCCGCTCGCGGTGTTCGCCTCGACCTGGGCGTCGGCCGGGTTCGGGAGCCGGATCGCGATCTCGCCGGAGACGCTCGTCAGTCGGACGTCCGTCGGGCCGGCGGGCTCGAGGTCGACGACCATGTCGCCGCTGACCGATTCGGCCCGGACGGAAGGGCCGGCGCCATCGACCACCGTGAGGCTGCCGGAGACGGACTTGTGGTGGAGGTCGCCGGTGACGGACTGGGTCTCCAGGCTGCCGGAGACGCTCTCCGCGCGGACCGGGCCCGAGAGCCCGACGAGCGTGGTGTCACCGGTGACACCACGGACGTCCGTACGCCCCCGCACGCCGGACACCATCACGGCGGCACCGACTGCCCCGACCTCGACGTCGGCCCCGGCCGGCACGGCCAGGGTCACGACGACGCTGCGCTGCCAGCTCCTGCGGTCGAGCTTGCGGTCGAGCCAGTCGCGAAAGCCCTTCCAGGTCAGATCCTCGTAGGCGACGGTGAGGCTCGACCCCTGCCGCGTCACGGTCAGCGGCGGCCCCTCGATCTCCGCCACTTCCAGCCGCGCGGAACCCTCGTCGGTCCCGACGACGTTGACCGTTCCGTTGACGACGCGCACCTTGAGCGTTGTCACGGGGTCGTCGAAGGTGAGCTTCTGGGGCTCGGCGACGGACCACTCTGTCATGGTGCGGACCTCCCGGATCGGCGACGCAACATATCGCGTATCTCGATAGACACGATATATCGCGGTCTGGGGAAGTCAAGGGGCAGCGTCGACGACGGCGGTGAGCGGGGGCGCGGCGGGGGGCTGGGCCGGTGCCTTCGCGCGGGAGCGGCGCGGGCGTCGGCCCGGTCGACGAGGCGGTGGCGAACCGCCGGCCCTCCGGCCAGTACGGCGGTGCGGCCACCCGGGGCGGCCCCAGCCCCCTGGGACGGGGCGGGCCGGCGACCCGGCGACGCGGGCGGCTCTTCCTGCCGCTGCCGCCCCGGTTCGAGCCCACCGTCGCGGCCACCCCCTCGCGACCACGTGATCGCGCGGTCCACACCGCAAGCGCCGATCCCGTGCCGCGTCCGGCTGCGGACCCGCGACAGTCCCTGCCGATGACCCTGGACCCTCGCGGGCAGGGGCACCGCGGGGTGCGCGCCGGACGCGATGTGGCGCCCACCGGGCCGCTGAGCCGGTCGCGGCACTGTGGTGGAGCGTGCCGACGAGTCCGTTGTGCGGTCGGGACGCTGGGCGGCCTCGGGTCCCGGGGTGAGCGGTTCCTGGAGGGGGCGCCGACGAGTCGGTGAACGGTCGGAGTCGTCGTCCGCCCCCGTCCCCCGGGGCTGCTCGCTCCTGGCGGGCACGCTGCCGGGCAGTGAACCGGGCAAGCGTCGGGTGGGTGTGGCGGGGGTGCTCGGCGGCCCACCGGCAGCCGGCGGCCCCCGCGAGAGGGTCGCGCCGCGCCACCCGCCGTCGGCCGCCCGCGCGCGGTCAGCCCGTCCGGTCGAGCCCGGGGTCGGCCTGCGCGGGCTTGCGGGCCGGCTCGGCCGCGCCACCCGCCGTCGCCGCCCGCGCGCGGTCAGCCGGTCCGGTCGAGCCCGGGGCCGGCCTGCGCGGACTTGCGGGCCGGCTCGGCCGCCTCCGCCGGGGACAGGTGTGCTGAAACGCGCATCATCTCGGCGCCGCGCCACCCGCCCGCCGGCCTCCGGTCCGGCCGACCGACCGGGTTTCGGTAGGGCTCCCGCCCGGAATTCGCGCCGTCGACGCCCGTCCGGCGCTGCGAGCCGCTTACCGCGTCACGGGCGTGCCCGGCCCCACCGCGCTCGGGACGGTCCTGGCGGTGCGCCGTGCTGCCGCCGCGCGCCCGAGGGGCGGGAGCCGTTGCAGGGGCGCGACCGCACCCGGCCAGACCGGGGGCGGGCCGGGCTGCGCCCGGGGAGCGGGGGCGTTCGGGGCGCACGCCCCCGAGGACCAGGACCTACTCCTCGTCCTCCTCGTCGTCCAGGCGGGCCAGCCACGTTGCCAGGCGTTCCACCGGGACCTCGAAGTCCGGGTTCAGGTCGACGAAGGTGCGCAGCTGCTCGGCGAGCCACTCGAAGGTGATCTCCTCCTCGCCGCGCCGCTTCTCCAGTTCCTCGATGCCACGGTCGGTGAAGTACAAGGGGTGCTCCGGTGGGACTCGGAAAATGCGTTCTCCCAGCCAGGATAGGAGAGCTCGGGAGCCCCTCGCCCCCGCGGCCCCGGCGAGCTAGCCTGATCCTCCATCAGTGTGACTGGGGCGTACGGGAACTGGTGCGCCACGGGGACGGGGGTGCGTCATGGGGGACGGGATACGGCCGATACAGCTGCCCGACGGCACCGAGGTCTGGGTCCGGGCGTCCCGGCTCGACGGGGGCGGCGGCGAGTACGACGATCTTTACGACGACGTCGGCGTCTGGGACCGGGTGACCACCAGGATCGAGGGGCTCAAGGAGACCGTCGAGGGCGTCGCCCGCTCCGTGCGGGACGCCACCGCCGACGTCGCGCCCGACGAGACCGCCGTCACCTTCGGCATCGAGGTCTCAGCCAAGCCCGGCAAGGCGTTCGCGGTCCTCGCCGACGGCGAGGCGAAGGCGAACCTCTCCATCACGCTGACCTGGCGGCACGCCGACCGCCGCGCGGCCCATCGGAACGGAACGCCCGAAGGAGGCCGGGACCGGGCCGCGAGCTGATGTCCGGACGCGAGATCCTCTGGCGTCTTGCGCAGGACGCCACCGTCGGGATCTGCCCACCGCCCCGACCGGCCGCCGCCGCCGACGGCCCCTACGCGCCCGCCCGGCGCCGGCCCGTCCTCTGGGGCAGCGGCTGCCTGGTCGCGCCCGGATGGGTGCTGACCTGCGCCCATGTCCTCGTGGACGGCCTCGGGCTGCGCCGCCCCCAGGACCCGGTCGCCCCCGGGGAGCCCGATGTGGGGGTCGTGGTCGACGGGGAGGTCCTGCCGGGCCGGCTCGCGTACTGCATGCCCTCGCCCCGCCAGTCCGTGCCGCAGCGCGGCGCCGAGGAAGCCGGGCGCGAGCCGTACGCCGACGCCGTCGACGGCATCACCCCCGACCTCGCCCTGATCGCGCTCCTGGAACCGGTGAAGCGCGAACGCTGCGTCTGGCTGACCGACCGGCCGCCGGGCGAGTTCGGGCAGGACGACGACGGCGGCGGAATCATCGGCCGCTTCTACGACGCCAACGGCGAGGAAGGCCCGTTCGTCACCGAACAGCTCGTCTGCGGCCACGGCGGCAACAAGGGCAGCCGGATCAAGGTCACGCTCAAGGTCGACATGCGCCACGGCGTCTCCGGGGGGCCGCTCATCGACCTCGACCGCGGGGAGGTGATCGGCGTCGTCAAGGCGCGCGCCAAGGACGGCCGCTCCGGTCTCGCGGTCGCCATCAGCGCCCTGCGTGCCCTCGGCCCCGACGCGCACCAGCCCGGCGCGCCCGACCTCGGGGACGAGCCGTACCGGGAGCTGATGCGGCTGCACGACGAATGGCACTGGCGCCGCCAGGACCCGGAACAGAGCGACGGCCAGGACACCTGGATCGACGGACAGCGCGAACTCCCCGGCCGGCTGAGCACCTGGGCGCTGACCGACCGGCTCACCGCCCTCCACCGGCTGGGCAGCATCCCCGGACCCCGCAGCCCCCTGGTCGTCCAGCAGCTCGTGCAGGAGGCCACCGGTCAGCACGCCAACCGCGCCACCCGTGCGCTGACCTGGCGCGACGGCCACGGCATGCTCCGCGGCTTCGGCGGCAGAGACGACCTCGCCGTCCACCTCCAGTACCTCGCGCGGGTCGCCGTCGAGGTGCACCGCAGCGCCGCCGCGGCCGGCGCCGACGGCGCCGCGGCCCTCGAGGCGCAGGCCCTGCACCGCTGGGTGATGGAGCGCGGGCAGGCCCTGCGCCCGCAGGCCCGCAGGAGCCTGCGAGGCCTGCGGCCGGCCCCCCGCGCGGTCCTCCTGGAATTCGAGGAGGCCCCCTCCCTCTACCAGGAGGAGACGGACGACGACCTCTACGGCGCGGCGGACGTCCAGGAGCCGCTGTTCACCTGGTCGGTCCTCAAGGGGTACGGGGACGGCCGCTGGGAGCTCGCCGTGGCGCCCCAGCCGGACGGTACGCCCTTCGAACAGGCCCGCCACCAGGCCCTCGCCGCCCTCTCCGGCGTCCTGTCCGGCGCCGACGCGGCCCGGCCGCCCGGAGACCCCGTACCGCTGGAAGTGGCCCTGCCCGGCTCGCGGTTCGGCGCGGCCGTCGCCGACTGGGAGATGAGGGAGGACCCCCGCCCCAGCTCGCCGCGGGTGGTCGTCGGCGCCGACCGGCCCGTGGTCCTGCGGGACATCGAACGCCGTCTCGCGCCGGTGGCCGCGGACGGGGAGACCCTCTGGGCGAACCGCTGGAGCGGACTGCTGAGCGCGCCCCGGCTCGAATCCCTGCGGCTCGCCGACCCGCGGGCGCCGCTCGGCCGTCATGAGCTCGGTGCCGTACCGGACGGCCGGATCCCGGTGCTCTGCCGGGACGTCACGACCGGTCCCGGCGGGGTCGCCGCCCAGCGGGCCGTCGGGCTTGGCTTCCCCGTCGCCCTGTGGCGCTCCGACGGACACGGGCACCCGTACGAGGCCGACTGCGGCGACTCCTGCGACGACTTCCACACCGGGATCGCCGATCTGCTGGCCACGGACCGCCCGGCGCACGCCCTGCAGTCGCTTCCCGGCCAGGTGTGGCGGCTGCGCGCCCGGGGCATGGACCCGGAGGCGCGCTGGGTGCGGGGACTTGTCCTGTTCTACGACGACCCGAACCACCCTTTGCCCCGTGCGGCCGCGAAGCCCCTGGAACATCCGGGGCGACGAGACCGGAATGCATCGTGAGCCGGGGCCGTCCCCGGTACTGTCATGGCAGCCTGTCGAGGAGGGGGTCGACATGAGCGAATGGCTGATCTACCGGGGTGCCGGAGCCCCGCACGACGGGATCGACATGCTGCCCCCGCCGCCGCCCTGGCGGGATTTCGACGGTGACGGGCCCCTGCAGTGCCCGCGCGAGCTCGACAGCGCCTCCCGCCGCCGACTCGGAGTGCGCACCCGCCAGGCCCAGTTGCACCGGCCGGGCACGGAGGAGCGCGAGCTGATCAACGCCGCGCTCTACCTGCGCCGCCCGCTCCTGGTGACCGGCCACCCCGGCAGCGGCAAGAGCACGATCGCCCACTCGGTCGCGTACGAACTGGGACTGGGCCGCGTCCTCAGCTGGCCGATCGTCAGCCGCAGCGCCCTGGTCCACGGCCTCTACCAGTACGACGCCATCGGCCGGCTCCAGGACCTCCAGATCCGTACGACCCTCGGCGAGAGCGCACCCGGCCACGGACGACCCGACGAGGCACGACCCGACGACGGGCGGCCGGGCAGCGGACCGCAGGGGATCGCCGACATCGGGCGGTACATCCGGCTCGGACCCCTCGGCACGGCCCTGCTGCCGTACGCGCGGCCACGGGTGCTGCTCGTCGACGAACTCGACAAGAGCGACATCGATCTGCCCAACGACCTCCTCAACGTCCTGGAGGAGGGCGAGTTCGCCATTCCGGAGCTGGAGCGCATCGCGGACATCGCCCCCGAGGTGGAGGTGATGACCGACGACGGGGTCAAGGTCCCCATCCGCAACGGCCGGGTCCGCTGCCGCCAGTTCCCCTTCATCGTGATGACGAGCAATGGCGAGCGGGACTTCCCCGCGCCCCTGCGACGGCGCTGCATCCACCTCCAGATGGCCGCGCCCGACGAGAGCCGGCTCGCCGGGATGGTCCGGGCGCACTTCGGCGAGGCGGCCGAGGCGGAGTACGGCGAGCTCATCCGGCGCTTCCTCGACCGGGACCCCGGCGACGTCCTCGCCGTCGACCAGCTCCTCAACGCCATCCACCTCGTGCGCAACATGAGCGACCGGGAGGGGACCGCGGTACGTGACCGGCTCGCGGAGGTACTGATGGCGCCGCTGGACCGGACAGGGTGAGCGGGGTGCCAGGCCCCGGCCCGGACCCTTTCAACCAGCTCGTCGAGACCCTTGCCGCCGCGGGCGCCCCGCTGGACAGCGGACAGATCGCGGACGCCCTCTGGCTGTCCCGGTGGACGGCGCCCGCGGACGCCCCGCACGCGCCCGGCGCCGCCGCCGGCACGGGGGAAGCGCCCCCAGGGACCCGCAAGGATCCGGCCAATGTGCGTGCCGGGGAGGGGGGTCCTCGGCCGTACCCGGGCGAGGCCGGCCGGAACCCGGCCCTCCACCTCACCGATCCCCTCACCGGAGGCCCCGGCCAGGCCTTCGCCGAGAGCCGCACCGACTCCACCGACTCCGCCACCGATTCCGCCTCCGCGACCGGCTCCGCACGCTCCTCCGCCCCCGTGAGGCCGGCCGCCTCCCCGGGCCGGCGGGTCCGGCTCTCCTCCGCCCCCACCCTGCCGTCCCTGCCCCCTCTGCAACGCGCCCTGCGGGCACTGCGCTCCTACCGGCCCTCGGGACCCGCCACCCGCGCCGAGCTCGACGAGAACGCCACCGCCGAACTCACCGCCACCACGGGCCTGGTGATGCCGGTGCGCCGCCCGGTGGGCCGGCGCACGGCCGACCTGCAGATCCTCATGGACGGCGCCCCCTCCATGGCCGTGTGGGAGGGCCTCCTGCAGGAACTGCGTCGCGCCTGCGAACAGCTCGGTGCCTTCCGGGACGTCAGCGTCCAGTACCTGCACCCGCTGCCCCACGGCATCGGGGGCACCGCCCGCCGGGGTCCGGGCCAGGCGGACCGCAGCGGCATCGGGGTCACCGCCCGCCCCGGCCCCGGGCACGTGCTGCGCCCGGCCGAGGAGCTGACCGACGTCTCGGGCCAGCGCGTGCACCTGCTGCTCAGCGACTGTGCGGGGCCGCTGTGGCGAGACGGCTCCTTCCAGCGGCTGCTGCACCGGTGGGCGGGCAGCGCGCCCCTCGCCGTGCTGCAGCCGCTGCCGCACCGGTTCTGGCAGCGCACCGGGCTGCCCGCCGCCGTCGGACTGCTGACGCGGAGACCGGGACCGTACCGTTCGCTGGAGTTCCGCAGGCTCGACTCCGCGGCCCGCTCCGGGTCCCGCACCGGCGGACACAGCGGCGGCGCGCCCGTCTCCGGCCTGCATGTGCCGGTGCTCACCGCGACGCCGGCGGCGCTGCGGACCTGGGCGCGGCTGGTGTCCGCCCGGGGCGGCCTCGAACTGCGCTGCGCCGCCGCGCTGCTGGAGCCGCCCCCCGTCGAGGCGGAGCCGTACGCTCCGGCCGACAACGACGAGAACGACGCCAACGACGCCAACGACTCCAACCACGAGACAATCGGTACCGAGCAGAGCCCGGAGGGGCACGACGCCGACCGGCGGGCCGAGGCCGTCCGGCTGCTCGCCGACTTCGGGGAGACCGCCTCACCCGCCGCCCGCCAGCTCGCCGTCCAGCTCTCCGCCGCCCCGCTCTCCGTACCGGTGATGCAGCTGATCCAGCGGGCCATGCTTCCGCAGAGCGGCCCCGGCGAGCTCGCGGAGGTCCTGCTCGGCGGCCTGGTGACCGACCTGGAGGACGCCGACCGCCGCCACGGCCCCTGGTTCGAATTCAAGCCTCACGTCCGGCAGTTGCTGCTCGAGCAGCTGAGCGCGGGAGAGGCCGCGCTCGTCCTCAAGCACTGCTCCTTCTACATCGAGCGCACCTTCGGCCGCGGCGCCCGCAACTTCCCCGCCATCGTCGTCGCCCATCTGGAGGGCACCGGCCGGCGGGTGGTGAGCGGGCACGACAGCGTGCCGGAGCCGTTCGTGTACGTCTCCGAACAGGTGATGCGCCGGTTCGAGCGCGAGGTCGGCTACCGCTCCACCACTCCGGCCGCGGCCGAGGGCCCGGTCGCCGCCGCCACCGCGCTCCTGCGCCGGTACGAGAGCGACCACGCCACCGATGACCTGCTGGAGGCGCTGCGGCTGCTGCGGACCCCCGAGGCCGCCGGCCATCAGGACCGGGACCGGCTCCACACCGAGGCGCTGCTGCACGCCTGGACCGAGTGGGGCGATCCGGAGACGCTCCGGCTCGCCGAGCGCATCGCCCGCTCCCGCACCGACGACACCGCCACGCGGGACACGCCCGTACGGGCGGGGGACCGGCTCGCGCTCGCCCGCGTCCTGCGAGCCCGGGGCGAGGCCGCCGCAGGCGCGGAAGAGGGCGTGCGGGACCTCGACGACGCTGCGGCCCAGCTCGAACGGGCGTTGGGGGAGCGGGGTCTGGATCCGGCGACGATGCTGGAGTGCGCGCTCCTGCACACCCGCATCGTGGAACGGCGCTTCAGGCTCTCGCCGACCGCCGCCGCCGAGTCGCTGCGCCGCTCCAGCAGGCTGCTGGGCCGGCTCAGCGAGACATGGCCCGGCGGACGTCCCCCCGCCGCCCTGTGGTTCGCGCTCGGCCGGGTCCTGCTCCAGCGCGCGACACTCGCGCGGCCGGGCGGCCACGAGCAACGGGAACTGGCCGGAAGGGCCGCTTCCGCGCTGGATTCAGGGGTAGAGGACACAGGGGGCGCGGACGGTGAGGCGATGGCACCGGCGCGCGCGCTGTTCGATCTCGCCGAGGCATACGCGCTCAGTGGGGAACCGTTCACACGCCCCGAGGAGGGGGAAACCTTGAACCGGGCCGCCGACGCCGCCCGTAGAGAGGGGGAGACGGAGTTGGAGGCTGTCGCGCGTGGCCGGCTCGCCGTACTGCGGTGGGGGCGGCACCGGGCGACCGGCGACACACAGGACATCGAGCTGGCCGAGGCGGAGATGAAACGGGCATTGAGTCTGTTACGACCGGGCGACCCACAGCGCGTAGAGCTCCTCGTCTCCTACGGCCGCATGCTCCTGGAGATCCTCCAGGAACCGGACCGGAGGTCCACGGTCTCCGAGGCCGTGCACAGCCTTCGGGAGGCCGTCGCCGACACGGCCCCCAGCCACCCGTCCGCGACCGAGCGCAGGCTGCTCCTCGCCGAGGCGCTGCGCGAGCGGTACCGCCTCGAGTCGATGATCGCGGACCTGTACGAGGCGTGCTGGACGGCGGAGCAGGCACTCAGGGACACCGACGCGGCCGCCCCCCGGGCCCTCGCCCTGCTCGAACTGGGCGCGCTGCACCGGCTGCTGGCCGAGCGCACCGGTGAGCGGGAGCAGTGGGACCACTCCGACAACGCCTACCGCCGCGCGGCGGACACGGCGGCGGAGGCCGGGGACCCGGCCATCGCCGCCCGCGCCCTGCACGGACGCGGTGAGGTGCTGGAGTTCCTCGCCGGGCCCGCCAGGGCCCTGGAGATGTACCGGGCGGCCCGGGACCAATGGGCACAGACCACCGAAGCGGATCCGGCCGAAGCACGGCGCACCGATGACCGGATCCAGCGGCTGGACGGCACGCGGTGACTCGCACGTGTTTCCGGACGCGGGGCAGAGGGCATGCCCGGTTAGACCTGCCCAGGGCTGAGACGATCACCATGAGGAGACGATGTGCGGACCCCGGCCGTGAGCGCGCCCCGTGAGTCGCTGCCCGACTTCTCCGGCGTCGATCTGGCCGCGCTGCTCGACCGCGTCGACCGTCCGGCACTCTGCGCGGTGCTGGAGGACCTGGTGATCCAGCCGCGTTCGGAGCACGACACCTTCGCGGCGTTCGACGACACGCCGTGACCGTGAGGAGCGGGCGCCCCGGAGGAGAACCGAGTTCTCAAGAGGTCTTAGCCCCTTGGCCGCTGCACGATCTGGACGTGGCCGAGGCCCGCCGGGCATGGCCCCGTCGCCTCCCGTTCCGCCAGTTCGTCCTCAAGGTGCACAGCCGCTGCAACCTCGCCTGCACCTACTGCTACATCTACGAGAGCCCCGACCGCACATGGCGTCATCGCCCGCCCCGGGTCTCCGACGACACCATGCGGCGCACCGCGGCCCGGATCGGCGAGCACGTCCGCGCGCACGCCCTGACGTCCGTACGCGTCGACCTGCACGGCGGTGAGCCCCTGCTCGGCGGCGCCGGGCCGCTGCTCGCCTACACCTCGTACGTGCGGCGGGCCGTGCCGGACGACTGCGCCATCGGCTTCGTCGTACAGACCAACGGAACCCTTCTGACCCCGGGTGTCCTCGCCGAGCTCGCCGGTGCCGGCATCCGCGTCGGGCTCAGCCTCGACGGGGGGACGGCCGCGCACAACGGCCGCCGGGTCGACCACGCGGGGCGCGCGAGCTGGCCCGCCGCGTCGCGGGCCGCCGGGCTGCTGCGGGGGCACCCCGGGACGTACGCCGGAATCCTGTGCGTCATCGACCTCGCCCGCGATCCCGCCGAGGTGTTCCACTCGCTGACCGCGCTGGCGCCCCCCGCCCTGGATCTGCTGCTGCCGCACGCCAACTGGTCCTCGCCGCCGCCCGGGGTCGCCGCCGCCGACCCGCGTCTGCTGTCCCTGCCGCACGGCAGACCGACCCCCTACGGCGACTGGCTGGGTGAGGTCTTCGACCTGTGGTGGGGCCGGCGGGAGGGGCCCGCCGTCCGGGTCCGGCTCTTCGCCGAGATCATCGCGCTGCTCCTCGGCCGGCCCAGTACCACCGAGTCCGTCGGGCTCTCCCCGGCCGCCACCGTCGTCGTCGACACCGACGGGGCCATCGAGCAGGTCGACTCGCTGAAGACCGCCTATGAGCACGCCCCCGCCACAGGGCTCGACGTCCACCACGACAGCTTCGACGACGCCCTCGAACATCCGGGCATCGTCGCCCGCCAGCTCGGCCGCGACGCCCTCGCGGCCGACTGCCTGGACTGCCCGCTGGTCGCCGTCTGCGGCGCCGGCAACTACGCCCACCGCTATGTCGCGCACAGCGGCTTCCACCATCCGACCGTGTACTGCGCGGACATGGCCCGGCTCATACGGCACATAGCCGGCCGGATGCGCGCCGAGATAGGCGCCGGGACCGCGGCCTCGCCGTAGACCTCCCGGCCGAGCCCGCGCGTCCGACACTTCGTCAGTTCTCCCGGGCGCCGATGAACTACGGTGCCGGAAGACCCACGCTCCACATCGAATGCACACTGCTCGTAGGACAGGGAGACGGTCGCATGGCCGAGCACATCACCATCAGTCACGCGGGCTCCAGCCGCCCGTGGGCGGCCTGGATCTCGCACCAGTTGGAACAGCAGGGGCTGAGCACGTCCATGCTGCGCTGGGACCCCGCCGTGGAGACCACGCTCGTCGAGGCGCTCATGGACCTTCTGGACGCGCCCGGCCGGGTGCTCCTGGTGCTGGACGACTGGTACTTCGGCCTCGGCCCCCGGCCCGCCTCCGAGTGGGCCGAGGCGCTGCGCGAGGTCGTTCCGCCGAACGCCGACCGGTTCGCCGCCGTCAACGTCGCCACCGGCACACTGCCCACCACGGCCGCCGCCCTGGGCCCGGTCAACCTCCTGGGCCTCGACGCCCGCGAGGCGCGGCGCCGGCTGTTGCGCAGGCTCGGCGTCGAGCGCCCCCGGCCGTTCGGCGACGGGGAGCAGGCCGCGGGCGACGAGGACGCCCCGCGCTTCCCCAACGACGACCAGGCGCAGTGGAACGTACCGCCCCGCAACGAGCGCTTCACCGGCCGCGACGCGATCCTCGACGAGATCCACGACGTCTTCACCCGGGGCTCCGGCGAGGGCGAGCGCTGTGTCCTGCGGGGGATCTCGGGGGTGGGCAAGACCCAGATCGCCCGCGAGTACGCCTACCGCTTCCGCAACGAGTACGACATCGTCTGGCAGGTCAACTCCGGCTATCCCGGCACCGCCCGCGAGCAGCTGGCCGAGCTCGCGACCCGTCTCGAACTACCCGCCGGGCGCGAGACGGGCGACCGGATCCGCGCCGTCCAGGACACCCTGCGCAGCGGCCGGCCCCACCGCAACTGGCTGCTCGTCTTCGACGGCGCCGACAGCATCGACGGCATCGAGGGGCTGCTCCCCGACGGCCCGGGACACGTCCTGATCACCACCCTGACCAGGGACTGGGCGGCGCTCGGGCGGACGGTGGAGATCGAGGTCCAGCCCTTCACCCGGCGGGAGAGCATCGCCTTCGCCCGCCGCCGCGCGGCCCGGCTGAGCCCCCAGCAGGCGGACTCCCTGGCCGACGCCGTACAGGACCTTCCACTGCTTCTCAACCAGACGGCCGCCTGGCTGGACATCAACGAGACCATGCCGGTCGAGACGTACATCGAGCGCATCCGCAGCGGAAAGCCCAACCAGTTCGGCATCAGCATCGCCGACGACGACTACAAGAAGAGCGTCTGGACCAGCTGGTCCCTCACTCAGAACATGCTCCGCGAGAAGCACCCGGACGCCGCCGAACTCCTGAAGGTCTTCGGCTTCTTCTCGCCCGACGCGATCCCCGTGGGCCTCATCCAGACGGCCCGCCCCGGGGACCTGCCGGCGCACCTCGCCGCGCTCGCCGCCGACCCCATCGGCTGGCACACCAATCTGCGCCGGCTGCACGAGGCGACGGCCGTGATGCGGATGGACTACCCCGCCGACACCAACCTCGACCCCGGTGTCGAGTCGGTCCAGATGCACCACCTGTACCACGGCTACCTCCGCGACGGGATGCCGGAACAGGAGCGCGAGGCGGCCTCGCAGACCGCCTGCCGGGTCCTCGTCAGCGGTTCACCGCGCAACCCCAACGACACCCGCCTATGGGCCCGTTACGCCCAGCTCATCCCGCATCTCGACTACGCCGGAGCCTTCGACAGCACCGACCCCGACGTCCAGGAGCTGGTCCTGGACTGCATCGACTACCTGCGCGTACGCGGAGAGCACTCGGCCGGGCTCCAGCTGTGCGAGAAGGCGCTGCCCCGCTGGCAGCAGCGGCTCGCCCCGATCAACCGGAACCTGCTGCTCCTTGAGTATCTGCACTCGATCATGCTGCGCAGGGTCGGCCGCTACCGCGAGGCCGAGGCGATGGGCCGCAACTCGGTCGACCAGCTCCAGCGGCACGCCACCGACAGCAATGAACTGCTCCGCGCCAAGACCGGCCTCGGTGGCAGCCTCATGGCCCTGGCGGCGTACGAGGAGGCCCGCGTCCTGTTCGCGGAGGTCTGGGAGGCCTACAGCAGGCTCCTCGGGGACACGGCCCCCCGCGCCCTCTCCGCACGGCACAACCTCGCCTCCGTCCTCGCCCAGCTCGGACAGTACGAAGCGGCTCTGCTGATGCACATGGAGGTGCTCCAGGCCCGCGAGCGGGTCCTCAAGCTCCGCCATCCGAGCACGCTCGCCAGCGGCATCGACTGCGCGACGCTGCTGCGCCGCCTCGGCCGCTACCCCGAGGCGACCTCACGCCAGGAACAGAACGTCCGGATGCACCGGCAGATCATGGACCGCCACCATCCGCAGACGCTGCGGGCGGAACAGAACCTGGCGCTCTGTCTGCGCCGCAGCGGCGAGTACCAGAGCGCCGAAGCACTGATGCGGACCGTCCTCACCCGCTCCGAACAGGTCCACGGCCCGCGTCACCCCGACACCCTCGCCGTGCTCGCCGACTACGCCACCCTGCTGCGCGAACACGGCGACACCGGTCGCGCCCGTGAGCTGGCCGAGCGCGCCGCCGACGAGTACAGCGCCCTCCTGGGCGACGGGCACCCCTTCACCGCCGGGGTCCTCGGCAATCTCTCCCTGGTCCGCGCCGAGGCCGGCGACCGCGACGAGTCCCTGCACATGTCCGAGCGGGCCCTGTCCCGGATGCGGGCGGCCGTCGGCGACGAGCACCCCTGGACCCTCGGTTGCGGCCTCAACACCTCGGGGGCCCGCGCCCTGTCCGGCGACGAGGACCGCGCGCTCGAACTCAGCGGCGACACCGCGCGGCGCGCCCAGGCCGTCCTGGGCGAGACCCATCCGCTGACGCTGTCCGCCTGGGCGGCCCACGCCGCGGACCTGCGCGCCCTGCGCCGGGTCAAGGACGCGGCCGACAAGGAGCAGGAGGTCATCCGGGCGCTCGCGGACACCCTCGGTGACCAGCATCCGCACACGCTCAGCGCGCGCCGCCGCCAGCGCCCGTACTGGGACTTCGAGCCGCAGCCCGTCTGACACGGCCGGAACACGCCGGAGGGCCCGGCATCCCCCTCGGGATGCCGGGCCCTCCGGCGGGTACGGCGACCTGTCGATCGCGCCCGGTCAGGCGTCGAAGACCTCGGCCACCAGCTGGGCCTGCTCGATCTCGTGGCGCTTCTTCGAGCCGACCGCCGGGGACGAGCTGTGCGGCCGCGAGATGCGGCGCAGTCGCTCGGCGCCCGGGATGTCCGCGCCGACGGCCAGGTCGAGGTGGTCGATCAGGTTGAGCGCGATGAACGGCCAGGCACCCTGGTTCGCCGGCTCCTCCTGGGCCCACAGGTACTTCTCGGCGTTCGGGTACTTGGCGATCTCGGCCTGCAGCTCGGCACCCGGCAGCGGGTACAGGCGCTCCAGGCGGATGATCGCCGTGTCCGTCACGCCACGCTTCTTACGCTCGGCGTCGAGGTCGTAGTAGACCTTGCCGGAGCAGAAGACGACCTTGCGGACGTCCGCGGCGTTGACCGACTCGTCGCCGATCACCGGGCGGAAGCCGCCGGTGGTGAACTCCTCCGCCTTCGACGCGGCCGCCTTGAGGCGGAGCATCGACTTCGGGGTGAAGACGATCAGCGGCTTGTGGTGCGGGTTGTGCACCTGCCACCGCAGGAGGTGGAAGTAGTTCGACGGCAGCGTCGGCATCGCGACCGTCATGTTGTCCTGCGCGCACATCTGGAGGAAGCGCTCCGGGCGGGCGGACGAGTGGTCCGGGCCCTGGCCCTCGTATCCGTGCGGCAGCAGCAGGGTGACGCCGGAGGTCTGGCCCCACTTCTGCTCGGCCGAGGAGATGAACTCGTCGACGACGGTCTGCGCGCCGTTGACGAAGTCACCGAACTGGGCCTCCCAGACGACCAGCGCGTCCGGGCGGGCCAGCGAGTAGCCGTACTCGAAGCCCATCGCCGCGTACTCGCTGAGCAGCGAGTCATAGACGTTGTAGCGGGCCTGGTCCTCGGCGACGTAGAGCAGCGGCGTGTAGTCCTCGCCGGTCTCCTGGTCCACCAGCACCGCGTGGCGCTGACCGAACGTGCCACGACGCGAGTCCTGGCCGGACAGCCGGACCGGGGTGCCCTCCATGAGCAGGGAGCCGATGGCCAGCGTCTCGCCCATGCCCCAGTCGATGGTGCCGTCGTCGATGGACGCCGCGCGGCGCTGCATCTGCGGCATCAGACGCGGGTGCACCTTGATCCGCTCGGGGATCGTCACCTGCGACTCGGCGATCCGCTTCACGACCTCCTGGGAGACCGCGGTGGTGACCGGGACCGGGAAGTCGGGCTGCGGCTCGGGCACGTGCGCCTCGGCCGGCTGCTGGCTGGTCGCCTCGCGGACCTCCGCGAAGACCTTCTCCAGCTGGCCCTGGAAGTCCTGGAGCGCCTGCTCCGCCTCTTCGAGGGTGATGTCCCCGCGGCCGATCAGCGACTCGGTGTACAGCTTGCGCACCGAACGCTTCTTGTCGATCAGGTTGTACATCTGCGGGTTGGTGAACTGCGGGTTGTCGCCCTCGTTGTGACCGCGGCGGCGGTAGCAGATGAGGTCGATCACGACGTCCTTGTTGAACGTCTGGCGGAACTCGAAGGCGAGCCGCGCGACGCGGACCACGGCCTCCGGGTCGTCGCCGTTCACATGGAAGATCGGAGCCTCGATCATGCGGGCCACATCGGTCGCGTACATGGACGAACGCGACGACTCCGGGGCGGCGGTGAAGCCGACCTGGTTGTTGATGACGATGTGGACCGTGCCGCCCGTGCGGTAACCGCGCAGCTGCGACATGTTCAGCGTCTCGGCCACGACACCCTGGCCCGCGAAGGCCGCGTCACCGTGCAGGGCGACCGGCAGGACCGTGAAGTCCGTGCCGCCCTTGTTGATGACGTCCTGCTTGGCGCGGACGACACCCTCCAGGACCGGGTCGACCGCCTCCAGGTGGGAGGGGTTGGCGGTGAGCGAGACCTTGATCTGCTCACCGTCCAGGCCGGTGAAGGTGCCCTCGGCACCCAGGTGGTACTTCACGTCGCCGGAGCCGTGCATCGACTTCGGGTCGAGGTTGCCCTCGAACTCGCGGAAGATCTGCGCGTACGACTTGCCGACGATGTTCGCCAGGACGTTCAGCCGGCCACGGTGGGCCATGCCGATGACGACCTCGTCCAGACGCGACTCGGCCGCCGAGTCGATGACCGCGTCGAGCAGCGGGATGACGGACTCGCCGCCCTCCAGCGAGAACCGCTTCTGGCCGACGTACTTGGTCTGCAGGAAGGTCTCGAACGCCTCGGCGGCGTTCAGCCGGCGCAGGATGCGCAGCTGCTCCTCGCGCTCCGGCTTGGAGTGCGAGCGCTCGACACGGTCCTGGATCCACTTGCGCTGCTTCGGGTCCTGGATGTGCATGAACTCGACGCCGGTGGTGCGGCAGTACGAGTCGCGCAGCACGCCGAGGATGTCGCGGAGCTTCATCATCGACTTGCCGGCGAAGCCACCGACCGCGAACTCCCGCTCCAGGTCCCACAGGGTGAGGCCGTGCTCGGTGATGTCCAGGTCGGGGTGCTTGCGCTGGCGGTACTCGAGCGGGTCGGTATCGGCCATGACGTGGCCGCGGACCCGGTAGGAGTGGATCAGCTCGAAGACGCGGGCCGCCTTGGTGACGTCGTCGTCGTGCGAGGCGTCGATGTCCTTGAACCAGCGGACCGGCTCGTAGGGGATCCGCAGGGCCTTGAAGATCTCGTCGTAGAAGCCCTCCTCGCCCAGGAGGAAGTTGGCGACGATCCGCAGGAACTCGCCGGAGGCGGCGCCCTGGATGACCCGGTGGTCGTACGTCGAGGTCAGCGTCATGACCTTGGAGATGCCCAGCTTGTTCAGGGTGTCCTGGGAGGTGCCCTGGAACTCGGCGGGGTAGTCCATCGAGCCGACGCCCATGATGACGGACTGCCCGGGCATCAGCCGCGGCACGGAGTGCACGGTGCCGAGGCCGCCGGGGTTCGTCAGCGAGACGGTGACGCCGGTGAAGTCGTCCATCGTCAGCTTGTTGTTCCGTGCGCGGCGGACGATGTCCTCGTACGCCTGCCAGAACTCGAAGAAGTTGAGCGTCTCGGCCTTCTTGATGGCCGCGACGACCAGCTGGCGCTCGCCGTTGCCCTTGACCAGGTCGATGGCGAGGCCGAAGTTGACGTGCGGCGGCTTCACCAGGGTCGGCTTGCCGTCCTTCTCCGCGAAGGAGTAGTTCATCGACGGCATGGCCTTGAGGGCCTGCACCATCGCGTACCCGATGAGGTGCGTGAAGGAGATCTTCCCGCCACGGGCGCGCTTGAGGTGGTTGTTGATGACGATCCGGTTGTCGAACAGCAGCTTCACCGGGACGGCGCGGACGGACGTGGCCGTCGGCACCTCCAGCGAGGCGTACATGTTCTTCGCGACGGCGGCGGACGGGCCGCGCAGCGTCACGAGCTCGGGCCCGGCGGGCGCCTCCGCGGGCTCGGCCTTGGCCGGCGCCTTCGCGGCAGCCGGCTGTGCGGCGGCTGCTGCGGGCGTGGCGGGCTTGGCCGGAGCCGGGGCGGCGGCCGCGGGCTTCGCCGGAGCGGCCGGCGCGGCCGCGGGGGCCGGGGTCCGGTCCGCGGGCGTGGCCGGGGCCTGGGGGGCCCGGGCCGGCGCGGCGGGCGCCTGGGCGGCCGGAGCGGCCGGCGCCGGGGTCACCGCAGCCCCCGCGGCTGCGGTACCGGTCGGGGGAGCTTCGGCCGTGCCGGGCGTACCGGGCTTGTAGTCGGCGAAGAAGTCCCACCAGGCACGGTCGACCGAATTCGGGTCCTGGAGGTACTGCTGGTAGATCTCGTCGACGAGCCACTCATTGGGACCGAAGGCGGCGGCAGGGTTCTTACCCTGCTCGTCTTGGTCGGTCGAGATGCTCGAGTTACTGGGGGACTGAGACGACACGGCGGCAACCGCCCTCTTCCGCTTCACAAGGTGATGGACAGCGGAAATAAAGGCTACGCCTCCCCGGCCGAGAGGTGCAGACCGGGCGTGCCAACGTCGCGCAAGTCACACTTGACGAAGTGTTTCGGCGTACACAATGGCGGGAAACAAGCGTGGTTCCCCTGTGTTACGGGTACGCGACAGCGCGGCTGCGCGCCCTTCGGCGCGCATCCCTGGCAACGTCCCGTTCACTTGGACGCAGAACGCGGGCTTCCGGTTCGAACCCTACGTCAACCGGTCGCCTGGAGGCTGCCCGGAAGAGTGACCTGGATACGGCATCCACGTGCGGATTCGGCCACACCGATACGGCCACCGTGCAGATCCACCGCCCAGCGGGCGATCGCCAGGCCGAGACCCGTACCGCCGTCGCTTCCCGGCCCGTGCGGCGCGGCCACGCTGCCCCGGTTGAACCGCTCGAAGACCTTGCGCCGCTCCGACTCCGGAATGCCGGGGCCCTCGTCCTCGACCTCCAGCTCCAGCGAGCCCGGTTGCGGGCCGCGCCGGGCCCGTACCGTCACACGGCCGTGCGGCGGGGAGTGCTTCACGGCGTTGTCGATCAGATTCGCCATCACCTGGTGCAGCCGCTCCGCGTCCGCGTGGGCGGTCAGCTCCGGCGGCGACACATCGAGGTGCAGATGGACGTCGGTGCGGGTGTGATGGCCCGATCCGGAGGACAGGCCACGCTGGGAGGCGGCCAGATTCGCCTCCCGCAGCACTCCCGACAAGTAGGGCCACACCTCAAAACGCCGAGCCTTCAGCGTGACGACACCGTTGTCGAGTCGTGACAGATCGAGCAGGGTCTCCACCAGCCGGCCGAGGCGCTCGGTCTGCTTCAGGGCCGTACGCATCGTCTCCGGATCGGCGGCCGAGACGCCGTCCACGACGTTCTCCAGGACCGCCCGCAGCGCGGCGATCGGGGTGCGCAGCTCGTGCGAGACATTGGCGACCAGCTCCTTGCGGTGCCGGTCCACGGCCTCCAGGTCGTCCGCCATCCGGTTGATCGTGGAGGCGAGGTTCCCGAGCTCGTCGCGGCGGTCCGCGCCCCGGACGCGCCGGGTGTAGTCGCCGTCCGAGATGGAGGTGGCGACCGTGTTCATCTCATCCAGCGGCGCGGTCAGGCCGTGCGCCACGAACTGGGTGATCAACAGCGTCGCGATCATCGCGAAGACCGTGATGTAGCGGAATTCGGTGGCCGTCCTTATGGCCACCAGGGCCAGCCCCGAGGTGATGAACACCGATCCGACGACCAGCGCGCCGAGCTTGGTCTTGATCGAGATCAGAACCCTGCGTGCCCGTCGTCCGGTGTGCGCCTCCCGCACCCGGGGCCGGAGCGTGCTCATGGCGCCGGGGTCTCCAGCGCGTATCCCACGCCATGGACCGTACGGATCCGCTCCGCCCCGATCTTGCGGCGCAGCGCCTTGATGTGGCTGTCGACCGTCCGGGTGCCCGAGGCGTCCGCCCAGTCCCACACCTCGGCCAGCAGCTGCTCCCGGGAGAGCACCGCGCGCGGCGTGTTCGCCAGGCAGACGAGCAGGTCGAACTCGGTCGGCGTCAGGTGCACGTCCTCGGTGCGCACCCGGACCCGGCGCTGGGCGTGGTCGATCTCCAGCTCGCCCAGGCGCAGGATGCCGCTGCGCGGCGTCACGGCGGCGAGCGCCGCCCGCTCCACTCTGCGCAGCAGGACGTGCACCCGTGCCGCCAGCTCGCGCATCGAGAACGGCTTGGTCATGTAGTCGTCCGCGCCGACTCCCAGACCCACGAGCATGTCGGTCTCGTCGTCACGCGCTGTGAGCATCAGGACCGGGACCGGGCGCTGGGCCTGGA
This sequence comes from Streptomyces sp. NPDC038280, assembly GCF_055600045.1. Classification (NCBI taxonomy): domain Bacteria; kingdom Bacillati; phylum Actinomycetota; class Actinomycetes; order Kitasatosporales; family Streptomycetaceae; genus Streptomyces; species Streptomyces sp. NPDC038280. The sequence continues at coordinate 57,119 of NZ_JBVJYZ010000022.1, read as the reverse complement.
CACGGCGGCAGACCTCCAGCCCGTCGAAGCCCGGCAGCATCACGTCGAGGACCATCAGGTCCGGCTGCCAGGCCTCCGCCGCGTCGACGGCCGCAGGGCCGTCGGTCGCCGTCTGGACCAGGAAACCCTCGGCCCGTAGCCGGGCGGCGATGGCGTCCACGATCGTGGTGTCGTCCTCGACGACCAGGACCCGTCGCTGGGCGCTGGTCGTCGGGTACGACGCCGCACCGTTGTGGCTGGTGTGTGTCTGCTCCATCGCCCCGCCCCTGTCGCGCTGTCGCGCACCGCACGTAGTTCTGTGTGGCCGTTTTCCGTCCGGCCGTGATCCGTGTGTGAGTCAGCAGCGTAAAGGCAGTCGCGCCGTCCCGGCTACGCAGCCCGGACGCCGAGGTGCACCACATCGGGAACGCCTCGGGCAACGTGGATCTCTTCGGTTCTTACCCCGCTGAATCCGGCATTCCGCAACGACTCTTCGAATTTCTCCGACGGCCGGGCCGACCACACGGCGAGCACGCCGCCCGGTGTCAGCCGGTCCCGACAGGACGCCAGCCCGGCGGGGGAGTACAGGTTCTCGTTGTCCTCCGTGACGGTCCAGTCCGGGCCGTTGTCGACGTCCAGGCAGAGGGCGTCGTAGGTGTCCGGGGTGGTGTGGAGGTACTCCACGAGGTCCGTGTGCAGGATCACGGTGCGCGGGTCGCCGAGCGCCTGTCCCGAAATCGCCGCGAGCGGCCCCTCGCGGTGCCAGTCGATGATCGCCTGTTCGCGCTCGACGACCGCGATTCGCGACCAGCCCGGGTCGGCCGCCGCGTGCGCCAGGGAGAATCCGACGCCGAGTCCACCGATCAGGACGGAGTGGCCCGGGGCGCCGCCGAGAACCTGGGCCGCCGCGTCGATCAGCAGACGTTCGGAGCGGCCGTCGGACGTGTCCATCAGGAACGTGCCGTTGGCGATGATCTGGAGGAGGGACCCGTCCCGTCGCAGTACCACCTCCCCGTACGGTCCTTCGCGCCGGTCGAGGGTGACGGGGGCGGACATGGCGGGGAGCCTCCTGCCGTGTGCGGGTAGGTGTCGGACGGTTCCGGACACGTCTCGCGTACCCGGACGCCGTCGGCCCATCCTCCCCGTACGGCACGGGTCGGGACAAGCGCATTGGCCACTCGGGGCGTGACGGAGGTCACGGGAGGCGGGGAGTGGTGATCGCCGCGGGTGGGGCAGGGTGGACCCGGGGGACGTGTCGACAGGCAGCGGACGAAGGGATCTGGCGCGGTGCACCGGCTTCCCCCGCCCGGAACGGCCGAAAGGGCCACGGCGTCCGGCGTGTCCGAGGGGCGTGCGACCGGGGCGCCCGAGGAAGGCGCTCCACTGCTGAACGTTCTCCCGTCCCAGCGGACCGCCACCCCGTCCCGAGCCTGCCGCCCGCTTCCCCGGGCCGCCGCTCTCCTGCCCACACCCACGGGCACCCCCTTCACCTTCTGCTACGCCCTCGTCCTCGTCGCGACCTCCCTGTACGCGCGGTTCGGCGACCCGGACACGGTCGCCGCGCTGCTCCGGGGTTCGAGCACGGACGCCGCCCACCTCGCCCGCACGCCGCTGCTCGTCCTCGTCGCCAGCGCCTTGTGGATCGCGGGCGGCCTCGCCTCTCCGTACGCCCTCGGCTTCGTCCTCGTCCTCACCGCCCTGGAGCGCCGCGTCGGCGGGGTGCGCACGGCGGGTGTCTTCCTGGCCGGGCATGTCGTGGCGACCCTCGCCACCGAGGTGCCGGTCGGGCTCTCCGTCCTGGCCGGGCGGCTGCCCGAGTCGTCGCTCCACCGGCTCGACTACGGCATCAGCTTCGGGCTGCTCGCCTGCGTCGGCGCACTCGCCGGCCTGCTCCGCGCGCCGGCCCGGACGGCCCTCCTCGGCGGGACCTCGCTCGTACTGGTCAGTGACCTGCTGGCGTTCGAGGATCCGCTCAGCGACTGGGGCCATCCGCTCGCGCTGTTGGCAGGGGTCACTTGCTGGTCAGTCGTGCGTCGTCGGGCAGCGCCGCGAGCACCCGGTCCAGAGCGGGCGGGCGCTCCCCGTCCCCGGTGACGACGACCCGGTGCTGATGCGCGATCACATACTGGAAGCCGTCGAAGACGGGCGTCCCGGCGGGCCGGGCGGGCACCTTGGCGTAGGCGGGGTCTTCCAGGGCCTCCCGCAGCGTCCCGACCTCGGCCGGGGACATCCGGCCGGTGCGCTCCGGCTTCGTCCCCGACCGGGAGGTGTAGCGCCCGTCGTAACGGACGGTCAGGTCGTTGCTGACGCCCGCGAAGCCGCCGCTGACGTTCACATGGACGAGTACCTCGTCCGGGTCGGGGGTGTGCTTCGCCGGCGCCGGAGTGCCCGAGGGTCCCTCGGCGGGCGGTGACGGCATCCCGCTGCCGCCGGTCGGCGCCGACCGGTCCGGGGGCGGCGGTGCCGTGGTCCCGCAGCCGGTCACTCCGAGCGCGACGGCCAGCAACAGCCCCGCGCACCACGTGTTTCGTCCGTGCCCGCGCATGGTCATGGCCCCGAGCATGCCGGGTCGGGCGGGAGAGGACCACCCCTCCGCCGCACCCGGCGGGACCCTCAGCTCGAGAGCGATCGCTCAGAGCGAACAGCCGCAGGGGAACAATCCACGGCTCACGAGCATTGAGTCGGCATAGCTCAACTTGACTGCTGAAGGGGAGATCATGGCTGCTGAGTCCACGGAGTACTCGACGCTCACTCTGCCTGTGCTGCCGCTCGACGACGAGGTCGTGCTGCCCGGAATGGTGGTGCCGCTCGATCTGTCCGACAACGACGTGCGTGCCGCGGTCGAGGCCGCGCAGGCGGCCGCGGCGGGCAGCAAGCCCAAGGTGCTGCTGGTGCCCCGGATCGACGGGACGTACGCCGGTACCGGCGTGCTCGGCACCGTGGAGCAGGTGGGGCGGCTCTCCGACGGCGACCCCGGTGCCCTCATCCGCGGCCGCGGCCGCGTGCGGATCGGCGCCGGTACGACAGGGCCGGGCGCGGCCCTGTGGGTCGAGGGCACCACCGTCGAGGAGACGGTCCCCGACCCGCTGCCCGGCTCGGTGAACGAGCTGGTCACCGAGTACAAGGCGCTCGCCACCAGCTGGCTGAAGAAGCGCGGCGCCTGGCAGGTCGTCGACCGCGTCCAGCAGATCGACGACGTCTCGGCCCTCGCCGACAACTCCGGCTACTCGCCCTTCCTGACGGCCGGCCAGAAGGTCGAACTGCTCGAGACCGAGGACCCGGTCGCCCGGCTCAGGCTCGCCACCGAGCAGCTGCGCGGCCACCTCGCCGAGCAGGAGGTCGCCGAGTCCATCGCCAAGGACGTCCAGGAGGGCGTCGACAAGCAGCAGCGCGAATTCCTGCTGCGGCGTCAGCTGGAAGCCGTCCGCAAGGAGCTGCGCGAGCTCAACGGAGAGAGCGGCACCGAGGACGAGCCGGACGACTACCGCGCCCGGGTCGAGGCCGCCGACCTTCCCGAGAAGGTCCGGGAGGCCGCCCTCAAGGAGGTCGAGAAGCTGGAGCGGTCCAGCGACCAGTCCCCCGAGGGCTCCTGGATCCGCACCTGGCTCGACACCGTCCTCGAACTGCCGTGGAACGAGCGAACCGATGACAGTGCTTCCGCGTACGACATCCAGGGCGCCAAGGCCGTCCTCGACGCCGAGCACGCGGGCCTGGAGGATGTGAAGGAACGCATCACCGAGTACCTGGCCGTGCGCAAGCGGCGCGCGGAACGCGGTCTCGGTGTGGTCGGCGGCCGCCGGGGCGGCGCCGTGCTCGCGCTCGTCGGCCCGCCCGGCGTCGGCAAGACCTCGCTGGGCGAGTCCGTCGCACACGCGATGGGCCGCAAGTTCGTCCGCGTCGCGCTCGGCGGCGTCCGGGACGAGGCGGAGATCCGCGGCCACCGGCGTACCTACGTCGGCGCGCTGCCCGGCCGTATCGTGCGCGCCATCAAGGAGGCCGGGTCCATGAACCCGGTGGTCCTGCTCGACGAGATCGACAAGGTCGGCTCCGACTTCCGCGGCGACCCCGCCGCCGCGCTGCTCGAAGTCCTCGACCCGGCGCAGAACCACACCTTCCGGGACCACTACCTGGAGGTCGAACTCGACCTGAGCGATGTCGTCTTCCTCGCCACGGCCAACGTCCTGGAAGCCATCCCGGAGGCCCTGCTCGACCGTATGGAACTGGTCAGGCTCGACGGCTACACCGAGGACGAGAAGGTCGTCATCGCCCGCGACCACCTGCTGCCCCGTCAGCTGGAGCGCGCGGGACTGGAGCCGGGCGAGGTCGTCCTGGAGGAGGCGTCGCTGCGCAAGCTGGCCGGCGAGTACACCCGTGAGGCGGGTGTCCGCACCCTGGAGCGCTCGATCGCACGCCTGCTGCGGAAGGTGGCGGCGCAGCACGAACTGGGCGACCGTAAGCTGCCGTTCACGATCTCCCCGGACGATCTGCGGGCGCTCATCGGACGGCCGCACCACGTCCCCGAGTCCGCGCAGGACCCGGCCGAGCGGCGCACCTCGGTGCCCGGTGTGGCCACCGGCCTGGCGGTCACCGGCGCCGGCGGTGACGTCCTCTTCGTGGAGGCGTCGCTGGCCGACCCGGAGACGGGCGCGGCGGGACTCACGCTCACCGGACAGCTCGGTGACGTGATGAAGGAGTCCGCGCGGATCGCGCTCTCCTTCCTGCGGTCGCACGGCGCGGAGCTGGAGCTGCCGGTGACCGGCCTGAAGGACCGGGGCGTGCACATCCACTTCCCGGCGGGCGCGGTCCCCAAGGACGGCCCGAGCGCGGGCATCACCATGACGACCGCGCTGGCGTCGCTGCTCTCCGGGCGCCTGGTCCGTACGGACGTGGCGATGACCGGTGAGGTGTCGCTGACCGGGCGGGTGCTGCCGATCGGCGGTCTGAAGCAGAAGCTGCTGGCCGCGCACCGGGCGGGCATCACGACCGTCGTGATCCCGAAGAGGAACGAGGCCGACCTGGACGACGTCCCGGCCGAGATCCTGGAGAAGCTGGAGGTCCACCCGGTGACCGACGTCCGCCAGGTCCTGGAGATCGCCCTCGCCCCGGCGGAGGTGCTGGTGACGGCGGCGGCGTAGCTCCCGGCGCGAGGCCGGTTCCTCCTGCCCCTGGACGGGTGGGAGGGACCGGCCCGGCGTGTGAGCGGAACGTCTACGCGCGGGCCGCCCGCTCGTAGAGCGTCCGCGCCCGTGCGCCGAAGAGCACCGCCGTCGACTCGGTGTCCGTGTCGCCGCCGCTCAGAACGCCGATCAGGTGGCCCGGACGGCGTGCGTCCCGGTAGTCGGCGAGCCAGGGGCTGCCGCTCGTGCCGTCCCAGAAGCCCGCGCACTCCATCACCATGGAGCCCTTCAGGTCCGGATCAGCGGTGGCGTCCGTCGTGCAGGCGATCGGGGTGTTCCCCGGATTGTGGTCGGCGTTCGGATAGCCGACGACGGTCACCCGGCGGTCCGGCCGTGACGACCAGTCGGGTGCCGCGCCGCCCACCACCTGCTGCACGCTGCGCCCCTTCGCGTCCGGCTCGAGGGTGAGGAAGGCGTAGTCGACGGCTTCGTCACCGGCCTCGCGCCAGCCGTCGTCGACCTGCACCGACCGGACCTTCCAGGTGCCGTACGGGGCCGTGCCCTCGCCCGGGCCGCGGAAGCCGGGGGCGAACGAGAAGTCCTCCAAGTACTCCCCGTCCGTGAACACGCAGTGCGCCGCCGTCGCGACGACGTCGCCCTTCGGACTGTCCACCACGCTCGCCGTGCACCAGTGGCCGTCCTCGCCGGTCAGTACGCCCACCGACGGCAGGCCCGCACCGGGCGCCGCCGATGTCCCGGGGGTGGGCGCGGGGGCCCGCGCCGGCGCCGCCGAGCGGGCGGGCGCGGCGCACGCGGTGGATCCGGTCAGGACGGCGGCGACGCACCACAGCAACAGCCTCTTCCCGTGCACGTACATACGCCCCATCCTTACCCACCCCGGGCCGCGGGGCAGAGGGAAACCCCCGGCGCGACGGCGCCGGGGGTTTTCTCACGAGGGGCGGTGACGCCGGCCGTCAGCCGTAGGCCAGCGCCTGGAGGCGGTCGTAGGCGCCGTTGAACCTGCTGTGGTCGCCGACCGTCGGGCCCGTCGAGGTGTACTGCCACATGGTGTAGTACACCCAGCCGGCCGGGAGTTCGCCCGCCGTCGTGTCGTAGCGGGCGATCCACAGCGGATTGACCGCGCCGAAGCCCGAGTAGTTGCCGGTGCACTGCTTCCACCAGGAGGTGGCCGTGTAGATGAGGGGGTCGCGGCCGGTGCGGGCCTTGTAGCGGTTCACGAAGTCACGGATCCAGGTGACCATGCCGGACGCCGTCTTGCCGTAGCAGGCCGAGCCGTACGGATTCCACTCGATGTCCAGGGCGCCCGGCAGGGTCCTGCCGTCGCGGGACCAGCCGCCGCCGTTGTTGACGAAGTAGTCGGCCTGGGTCGCGCCGCTCGTGGTGTCGGGGGTGGCGAAGTGGTACGCCCCGTGGATCATCCCGACGTTGTAGGAGCCGCTGTACTGCTGCCCGAAGTAGGGGTTCTTGTAGTACGTCCCCTCGGTGGCCTTCACGTAGGCCCACTTCACACCGCTCTTCCAGAGCGTGGACCAGGCGACGTTGCCCTGGTGGCTGGAGACGTCCACGCCCTCGGTCTGGACGTTGCGGGAGTCGCGCGGGAGACCGCCCACGCCGTCGTGGGTGGCGACGCCCATGCCCATGTGGGCCTCGCCGCGGACCGGCTTGTCGGCGGCGGTGGCCGCGCCGGGGAGAGTGAGGAGGAGAGCCAGGACCGCGAGAAGCGCGGCGGCGAGGGAGAAGCGGGGCGTGCCGGATCTGTGCACGGGCATTACGGGCCTCCGAAAGAGCCTCGGTGGTGGGGGGGATCCGATGTTGACAAGTCCATGGTGTGAACATGTCATTGATGACGCTACGCACGTAGACCGCCCGCGCGGAAGGGGGACAGGATGCTGCCGTTGGTCTACGCCTGCGAAATACTGGCGGAGCTGCGGCAACGGCTGCCGGTGGCGGAAACTTTCAGATTCCGGAAAGCGCGCGAGGGGTGCTGACGTGCAGGGAAGCGGTACGGGGAGCGAAGCGGACTCCAAGGGGACAAGTGGTGTGGACCACGAATTCCTGGCCCTGGAACGCGAATTGGCTGTCTTTCTGCGCCGCGCCCGTGCCTCCTCCGGCGAAATGGCCCGCGAGGTCCATCCGGACCTGGAGCCCGCTGCCTATGGACTCCTCGTCCGTCTTGACGAAGCCGGAAGTCAGCGCGCCACGGACCTCTCCGGCTACTTCGGCGTCGGCAAGGCGACCATGAGCCGTCAGCTCCGCGCCCTGGAGGACCTCGGGCTCGTCACCCGTACCCCCGACCCCGCCGACGGCCGCGCCTCCCTCGTCCGGATCACCGACGAGGGCCGCGACCGGTTCCGGCACGTCCGCGACGCCCGCCGGGAGCGCTACGTACGCAAGCTGGCCGGCTGGGACCGGGGCGAGATCGCCGAACTGGCACGGCTGCTGCACCAGCTCAACACCCGCGCCGAGAGCCCCTAGCGCACGCGCTCCCACCACGCCTCTCGCGGTGGCCCTCATGAAGCCGCACCCCCGGGCGGAGGCCCGTGCCGCAGCGGCGTCAGCTGCTCGATGTCGTAGCGGGTCCGCAGCTCGGCGACGGCCGGGTGGTCGACCGGGCCGCCCGAGCCGAGGATCTCCAACAGCTCCTCGAAGTACCTCTCGTGGTCCGGCGGAGGCGCGGCCTGGAAGAGGACCCGCGCGGGCTCGCCCGTCGGATTGGCGAACGCGTGCGGACACCCCGGGGGTACGAGCATCAGCGTGCCCGCCCTCGCCCGGACGGTCCGCTCCCCGGACGGGGACTCCCACTCGCGCCAGGAGTCGGGCGTGCGGACCCTCGGCTCGAAGGCGAGGACGTCCAGCTCGCCCTCCAGCACATAGAACAACTCCTCGCTGTTCCTGTGGGCGTGGGCGCCGACGTCGAACCCCGGCGGCACCACCACCTCGAACGTCGAGGCGATCGCGGACTGCCCGCCGGCCACCTTGAAGGTCACCTGCTGCGCCGCGCTCGTCAGGGTCTTGCCCGCGCCCGGTGGCACGATCAGTCCGCTGCCCGTCCGGACCGCCGTCATCGCCGCCGCTCCTTGGCATGGTGCGCGGTCACCAGGCCACCGGCAGGGACTCGGGGCCGCGGATCAGCGCACCGCGCTGCCACTGGACCTCCTCCTCGGGAACGGCGAGCCGCAGACCGGGGAAGCGGTCCCACAGGGTGGCCAGCAGGATCTCCGACTCCATCCGGGCGAGCGCGGCGCCGGGGCAGTAGTGCGGTCCGTGGCCGAAGGCGACGTGGGGGTTGTAGGCGCGGTCGAAGTCCAGCGCGTCGGGGTCGGCGAACACCGACGGGTCGCGGTTCGCCGCCAGGTACGAGACGTAGATCGCCTCGCCCTCGGGAATCACCACCCCGGCGACCTCGACGTCCTCCATCGCGATCCGGGACAGTCCCACGGCGTTGCGGTGCGGGATGTAGCGCAGCAGCTCCTCGACGGCCTGCGGCAGCAGCTGCGGTTCGGCGCGCAGCCTGGCGAGCTGCTGCGGGTGCGTGAGCAGCGCGTAGACCATGTTGGCGCTGTTGTTGCGGATGGCGTGGGCGCCGCCGATCTGGATCAGGACGGCGAGACCGATCGCCTCGGTCTCGGTGAGGACCCCCTCGCCGACGGCCTCGGCCAGCACTGCCGTCAGCACGTCGCTCTCGGAGCCGTGGCTGCGGCCGATGAGCGTACGGAAGTACTCGGACATCTCGTCCTTGGCCCGCTCGCTGACCTCCCGGCCGGCCGCGGCGGAGATGATGGTGTCGGACCAGTGGGCCATCAGATGCCGGTCCTCGGCCGGTACGCCCATCAGCTCGGTGGCCATGATCAGCGGGAAGGGACGGTTGACCATCTCCATGAGGTCGGCCGGCGGACCGTGCTCCTCCAGCGCGTCCAGCAGACCGTCCATCGCCTCCTGGGCGTGCTCCCGCAGGGCCTTGAGCGCGCGGGCGCTGAACGCCTTCGCCACCACGCGCCGCATCCGGGTGTGGTCGGGCGGATCGGCGAACCCGACCGCGTCGTCCGTCGGGATGAAGTGAGGGGCGAGCCGGGTGACGGAGCGCCCGAACACGGCCTGCCGGCTGAACCGCGGATCCACGGTCACGAACTTGACGTCCTCGTACCGCGTGACGAGCCAGGCATGGCCCTCACCGTGCGGCAGACGGATGCGGGTCACCGGCTCGTCGTGCAGCAGCCGGGCGAGCAGCGGGTCGAAGTTCAGACCGGTCAGATCGGGGACGGCCCAGAAGTGCACCTCGGGCGAGGGCGGAGCGGTGGGCGGCACGGCTTGGGTCATGTTCCCTCCCTCCCCGGTTTCCGTGTGAAGTTCGCCGAAGTCTGACAAACACACTCAATTGCACCAGGGGAGGTGGGGATTCAGAGTTCCACGTGGACGGCCGTGGCGTCGTCGTGCGTCTTCCAGCGGCGGAAGCCACCCGCCCGCGCGTCCTGGGATTCCCTCGTCCGCACCCGGTCGATCAGGCCGTCCGGCCCCTCCTTCTCGATGAGCAGGAAGCAGTCCGTCCAGCTGCCCTCCTCGAACAGCTCCACCCAGCGCGACGCGCCGTCCGTGAGCGCCGCCAGTGCCCGTACCTCCGCGCGCGGCGTCACCCCGGTCACGGCGAGTGCCGCCACCGCCGGGTCGGCCGCCGCGGTGTGGAAGCCGCCCTCGGCGTTGCGCAGCGCGTCCGTGGCCTCCAGCGAGCGCAGGATCTCCGGCGGGATCCGGTCGAGCCGGTCGTCGAGGACCGCATGGACCGCCCCGGTGGGTGACGCGAGCAGCAGAGCCGAGTCGGACAGGACCAGATGTTCGACGGAGGCGTCGTCCCAGCGGGCCATCACCACGGTCGCCTGCGGCGTGCGTACGTGAGAAAGGTCACAGGTGTCGCGATGGGCGTCCGCGGTGCGCCGGATTGCCAACGACAGGATCTCGGCCAGGGGCACCTCCCGCCTCGAACCGGACAGTTCGGTCAGCGCGCCACCGAGTCGGGCCGTGAACCAGGGGACGGTGTGCACACAACCGTCATCTCCCCGGGGTGGGGTCACCCCGTCCAGCAGGACCAGCACTCCGCCCTGGCCCGACGCGGGAAGGGCAACGGCGGCCCAGTCCTCGTTGGGGCGTTCGGGGCTGCCGGGGACAGTGGTGAGTGCGGTGCGCATGGGGCCCAGTCTGCATGACTCCTTCACATCGCCGCCGAATGGCCGGAATTGGCCTGTACCAGCAGGTCAGGGCATGCACCAGAGGCGGAATCGGTGACTCCGAGAAGCTGCGGGCGCGCATCCTGCCAAAGCCCGCGCGGAAGTTCCAGCCGACGGTACGGAGGCCTCCGCCGCGCCCGTCCGGGCAGCTTGTTTGTCAACTCAGGAGTGTTGTTCACTCGTTCGGGTGGCGGAGCGGCCGATGCGCGTCCCCTTCCCAAAAGCGCTGGAATGGTCGAAAGCCGTACCAGGGGTGGGGGCGCTCTCTTGTGTGACCGGTTGTCACCTCTGCTTCATGGGTGGACGAGTCAAGGATGCGAGCACCGGTGCAGAAGAAGCGGCCTCGGAGCAACAGCGGCACGCGCAAGGAGACCCTCGGTGGCCCGCAGACCCCGGAGTCCCCGCAGCCCGCGCAGAGCCCACAGGTCCTCGAGTCTCCGGAGACCCCCGAGTCCGGGCGCCGCCGACCCGTACGGGTCCGCAGCCGGCTCGTCGCCGGTGTCGCCCTCGTCGGCCTCACCGTCGTCGCGGCGGGTGCCCCCGCCGTCCTCAGCGCCTCCGGCGAACTGACCGACTCCCAGCGACTGGTCACCCTCGCCGAACTCAACCGGCAGGCCGTCACCCTCGCCCACTCCCTCGCCGACGAACGCGACGAGGTCACCGCCTACGTCGCCGCCGGACGCGACGAGCAGGCCGGCGCGGAGGGCGACAAGGGCCGCGGCAAACGGCAGATCTCCGCCACCCGCAGCGCCAGGGTCGACCGCCAGATAGACGAGATCCGCGAGGCCGCCCCCACCGAACTGCGGCGCGACCTCGCCGGGGTCCCCTCCGTACGGCGTACGGCCCTCACGGGCAAGGGCACCGCCCTGGACGCGTACAAGGCGTACACCGACATCATCACCAAGCTGCAGGCCCTCGCCGACCAGCTCGCCGAGCGCACCCCGGCCCGCGCCGCCGAGGCCACCCGCGCCCCCGCCGCCCTCGGCCTCGCCGTCGAACAGGCCTCGGCCACCCGGGCCCTGCTCCTCGCCGCTCTCTCCGTCCCCACCCCCAGGGACACGGGGAACACCGAGGGCGCCGACCCCGCCGAAGAGGCCGCGCGCTCCCGCAACGCGCTCAGCGCCGCCGCCCAGCAGTCCCGCGTCCGCGAACTGGCCGCCCTCGCCGACTTCGACCAGGCGGCCGGTTCCTCCGCCCGCGACTCGCTCGCCGCCACCGTCACCGGCCCCGACGTCAAGAGCGCCGAGAACCAGCTCGCGCGCCTCACCGACCGGCCCGAACTCTCCAAGACCGAGCGCAAGACCGACCGCGAGGCCCTGGAGTCCGCGCTCTCCGCCCGGATCGAGCAGATGCGCGGGGTCGAGTCCGCGCTCGCCGCCGCCCAGGTCGAGCGGCTCGCCCAGGTCAGGGACGACGACGTCACCGCCCTCGAACTGCGCGTCGCGCTCCTCGGCGGCTGTCTGCTGGTCGCCGTCGGCATCTCCACCGCCGTCGCCCGCACGCTGACCCGCCCGCTCGCCGTGCTCCGCATCGGCGCCGCCCGGCTCGCCGCCGCGCCGGACACCGAGGAACCCATCCGCTTCACCGGGCGCAACGACGAGTTCGCCCAGGTCGTCCGCTCCCTCAACACCCTGCACGGCAAGCTGCGCACCCTGGGCGTACGGGTCGAGAAGCTCGACGGCGACCGGGCCGACCTCATGGGCGCCCGTGAGGCCCTCACCGACGAACTCGCCGCGCGCCGCGCCGAGCTCCAGGAGCAGACCGCGCGGCTCACCGCCCAGCTGGAGCGGCTGAACCACACGGTCCACCACACCTTCGTCAATCTCGCCCTGCGCAGCCTCGGACTGGTCGAGCGTCAGCTCGGCGTCATCGAGAAGCTGGAGGAGCGCGAGCAGGACCCGGAGCGGCTCGCCACCCTCTTCAAGCTCGACCACATGGCCACGGTCATGCGCCGGCACAGCGAGAACCTGCTGATCCTCGCCGGCTCCGAGCACGGCCACGCCCACCACGGCCCCGTCCCGCTGGTCGACGTCCTGCGCGCCGCCGTCAGCGAGATCGAGCGGTACGAGCGGGTCACCATCCAGTCCCTGCCGCCGCACTCCCACATCGCCGGATTCGCCGCCGACGACCTCTCGCACCTGATCGCCGAGCTGCTCGAGAACGCCACCTCGTTCTCCCCGCCCGACGCCCAGGTCCAGCTGTCCGGCTGGCTCCTGGAGAGCGGCGAGATCATGCTCTCCGTCCAGGACGAGGGCATAGGGATGACCGAGAACCGTCTCGGCGAACTCAACGCGCGTCTGGCCGGTCCGGGCGGCGACCTGGAGGCGGACCCCGCCGACATGGAAGGCGAGGGCCTCGGCATCCGGGTCACCGCGCTGCTGGCCGCCCGTCACGGCGTCCGGGTCCAGCTGCGCGAGCAGAAGCAGGGCGGGATCGCGGCCGTGGTCGTCCTGCCGCAGGCGCTGCTGCCGGCGGCCCCGCCGACCGCCGTCCCGCCCGCCGTGTCGGTCGCCGGGACCGCGCCCACGCTCAACCTGCCCGGCTCGGTCGCCGAGGCGAACTCCAACGCCCTGCCGAGCCGCGCCCGGGAGACCGGGCGGACGGAGCCGGCCGAACCGGCGGTGCCGGTCGACCCTCTGGTGGCGGCCGCCGAACAGGCGATCCGCGACGCCGAGGAGCCCGCCGCCGAAGAAGCCGGCCCCGAGACGACGCTTCAGGTACGGATCCCCGACCCGCGAACCGAGGCCACCGGGGATCCTTCGGCGGCCCAGGAGCCCGGCACCGGTGAGCTCGCGACCGCCACCGCGCCCGAGACCGTCGCGCACGAGACCACCGTGCCCGACGCCGCCGTGCCCGAGATCGGCGAGCCCGGGACCGATGAGCCGCGCCCCGACGCCTCCGAACCGCTGAAGGAGGCCGAGACGCGGACCGAGGAGCCGGAGGCCGCCGACGACGCCCCGGCGCCCGACCCGTACGCCATCGGCCCCGACTCCCACGAGCGTGCCGAGGACCCGGCCGAGCGCCTGACCGACAAGGGTCTGCCCAAGCGCACGCCGAAGATCGTCACCCCGGCGTCGGCCCCCGGGCCGCAGCGCAGGAGCGGCGTCGACGCCGAGGCCCTGCGACGCCGGCTGGGTGGCTTCCACCGGGGAGCCGAGAACGGCCGCCGTGACGTCGAGGCCGAGATCGCCGACCTGGCGGAGGACTCCGAGTCCACCCAGCGGATGGAAGCAGTACGCACAGACGAGAAGACGGGGGACACAGTCGAGGAGGCACGCAGTTGACTGCGACCGGCACATTCGGGCTGAGCAGCGAAGCCCGTAATCTTCACTGGCTTCTGGGCAACCTCGTCGAGGAGGTGCCCGGCGTCCGTTCCGTCGCCGTCGTCTCGTCCGACGGGCTCCTGCTGCTCTCCTCCGACCCCGCCCAGAACACCGGCCGGGCCCCCACCGGCCGCCCCCAGGGCCCCAAGGGCTCCAGCGCCGACCTGGCCACCATCGTCTCCGGCATCGGCAGCCTCACCCTCGGCGCCGCCAAGCTGATGGACGGCGGCGGAGTCAAGCAGACGATGGTCGCGATGGACCAGTGCAGCGTCCTCGTGATGTCGATCAGCGACGGCTCCCTGCTCGGCGTGCACGCCACGCCCGACTGCGACATGAGCGTCGTCGCCTACCACATGGCGCTCTTCGTCGGCCGTGCCGGACACGTACTCACCCCCGAACTCCGCAGCGAGCTGCGCAAATCGATGGAGAGCGCCCAGTGACGTCCGCCGCCGAACCCTTCCGCAGGCTCCCCGTGCGGGGCGAGGGCAAACGCCCCGCCCGGGTCCGCCCCTACTCGCTCACCGGCGGTCGCACCCGCTTCGGGCACGTACTGCTCGTGGAGACGTTCGTCGCCGCGCTGGAGGCGTCCGAGGAGCGCAGGGAACTGTCCAACGGAGGTCTCGTCTCCCGCCTCATGCCGGAGATGGGGGCCATCGTCGAGCTCTGCCGCCGGATGCGTACCGTCGCCGAGATCTCGGCGCTGCTGAGGATGCCGCTGGGGGTCGTCCGGGTGCTGCTCAGCGACCTGGCGGACCAGGGAAAGATCCGCGTGTACGGGACGGGGCACGGCATCGGCCAGCCCGACCGCGCGCTGCTCGAAAGGGTGCTGAGTGGACTCCGCCGTCTCTGACCTGCTCACCGTCGAGAAGGACGAGGACGAACAGGCCTGGCAGCTCGACCACACCCGTGCCCCCGTCGCCACCAAGGTGGTCGTCGCGGGCGGCTTCGGGGTGGGCAAGACGACCTTCGTCGGATCGGTCTCCGAGATCACGCCTCTGCAGACCGAGGCGCTGATGACGCAGGCGAGCGAGGAGACCGACGACCTCAGCGCGACGCCCGACAAACTGACCACGACCGTCGCCATGGACTTCGGCCGGATCACGCTCGACGACGACCTGGTGCTGTACGTCTTCGGCACGCCCGGCCAGCAGCGTTTCTGGTTCATGTGGGACGACCTGGTGCGCGGCGCGATCGGCGCGATCGTGCTCGCCGACACCCGGCGGCTCGGCGACTGCTTCCCGGCGCTCGACTACTTCGAGAGCTGCGGGCTGCCGTACATCGTGGCCGTCAACCACTTCGAGGGCACCGAGCTGTTCGCTGCCGAGGACGTCCGCGAGGCCCTGACGGTGCCCGCGCACGTACCAGTGGTGATCATGGACGCGCGCAACCGGGTCTCCGTCATCGAGTCCCTGCTCGCGATGGTCGCCCACGCCCTCGAAGTCACCCCCGAATAAACCGGTCGGTCGAAGAGCCGGTCTGCGGAACAGCCGGTCGGTCGAAGAACCGGACAGTCGGATAGCCGAAAGAGAAGCCTCGATGCCGAAGATACTCATCGTCGGAGCCGGTCAGTCCGGTCTCCAGCTCGCCCTCGGGCTGCAGTCGCAGGGGTACGAAGTCACCCTGATGTCCAACCGCACGGCGGACGAGATCCGGTCCGGCCGGGTCATGTCCACCCAGTGCATGTTCCACACCGCCCTCCAGCACGAGCGCGACCTGGGCATCAACTTCTGGGAGACGCAGGCCCCCCGCATCGAGGGCCTCGGCGTCTCCGTCGCAGCCCCCGACGCGTCCCGGCCCATCGACTGGGTCGGCAGGCTCGACGGCTACGCCCAGTCCGTCGACCAGCGCGTCAAGATGGCCGGCTGGATGGAGACGTTCGCCCAGCGCGGCGGGCAGCTGGTCATCCACGGCGCGGCCGTGTCGGACCTGGACTACTTCTCCCGCACCTACGACCTCGTCATGGTCTCCGCCGGCAAGGGCGAACTGGTCTCCATGTTCGGCCGGGACGCCTCCCGCTCCCCGTACAGCGAGCCGCAGCGCGCCCTCGCCGTCGCCTATGTCCACGGCCTCGGCCCCCGTCCGGAGCACCCGGACTACGACGCCGTCCGCTGCAATGTGGTCCCGGGCGTCGGCGAGCTCTTCGTCATGCCGACCCTGACCACCAGCGGCCGCGCCGACATCCTCTTCTGGGAAGGCATCCCCGGCGGGCCCCTCGACGTCTTCCAGGGCGTCAAGGATCCCTCCGAGCACCTGGCGCTGACGCTGGAGCTGATGGAGAAGTTCACGCCCTGGGAGTACGCGCGCGCCACCAAGGTCGAACTCACCGACGCCAACGCCACCCTGGCGGGCCGCTACGCGCCGACGGTCCGCAACCCCATCGGCCGGCTCCCCGGCGGCGGCCTGGTCCTCGGTGTCGCCGATGTCGTCGTCGCCAACGACCCCATCACCGGCCAGGGCTCCAACTCGGCGTCCAAGTGCGCCGCTTCGTACCTCTCCTCGATCGTCGAGCACGGTGACAAGCCCTTCGACGAGGAGTGGATGCAGACCACGTTCGACCGCTACTGGGACACCGCCCAGCACGTCACCAAGTGGACCAACGCCATGCTGGGCGTCCCGCCGGAGCATGTCCTCAACCTGCTCGGCGCGGCGGGCGGGCTCCAGCCGGTCGCCGACCGCTTCGCGAACGGGTTCAACGACCCGGCCGACTTCGAGAACTTCTTCTACGACCCGGAGAAGACGAACGCGTACCTGGCCTCGGTCTCCGGAGCCTGACCGCTCACCCCGCTCATTGTGTGACGGGCTTCTCGTCGAACCCCTCGTCCGCCCCGTCCGTCGCCCCCTCGGGCAGCGTCGGCGGGGTGTACGAGGGGAGTGGCTCGGCCGCAGGGTCCGGACGGACCGCCCCCAGCAGGGGGTTCGCGGCGATCGGGGAGACCTTGACCCGGGTGCCGGGGCGCGGTGCCTGGACCACCATGCCCTCGCCGAGATAGATCGCCACATGGGTGGCCTCGGGGAAGTAGATCACCAGATCGCCGGGACGCAGCTCGGCCAGGGGCACCTTCGGCAGGGTGCGCCACTGCTCCTGGCTGGTGCGCGGGATCGTACGGCCGGCGCTCGCCCACGCCTGGGACGTCAGACCGGAGCAGTCGAACGACTCCGGGCCCTCGGCGCCCCACACGTACGGCTTGCCGACCTGCCTCATCGCGTAGCGCAGCGCCTCACCGCCCTGCTCGGACGGCGTCCGCGTGCCGTCCAGCACCCCCGAGCCGACCAGTTCGCTCTGCGCGCCGGCCGTCGTGAGTCGCTCCCGCTCGGTCAGCTCGGCGATCTGCTCGGGTGACAGCGAGGCGAGCAGCTCCTCCACCTCCCTCAGCCGGGCCCGGACCGTGTCGCGCTGCTTCTTCTGGCGCGCGGCCAGCTGCTGCTGCCGGTCCAGCGCCTTGCGGGCCGCGACCGTCAGCGCGTGCGCCCGCTTCTCGCCGCGCTCCAGCCGCGCGACGGTCGCCGCCCGCGCGCGGGCGGCGCGGGCCATGAGGTGGCGCTGGTCGAGGGCGTGCTCGGGGTCGGGGGCGAGGAGGAGCCGGGCGTACGAGGAGAAATCGCTGCGGCCCTGGTACTGCTCGCGGGCGAGCCGCCCGAGCTCGTCGCGGCTGCGGGCGAGGGAGTTGCGGGCGCCGGCGAGCCCGGTGTTGAGCTGCTTGGTCCGGGCGAGCTGCTGGGTGAGCGACTCGGCGGTGGCGTTGTAGCTCTCGGTGGCGGCCTCGGCCTGCTGGTAGAGCCTCTGCAGGCGGCCGAGGAGCTGGGGGACGGAGCCGGCGGGGGCGCCCGGGGCGCCGGGCCGTTCCTCGGCCCCTTCCCCGGTGTCGGCCTCGAGCCCCGGGTCGAGTCCGGGGTCGAGCTCCGAGGCGGTCTCGGCTTCGAGCTCCGGGTCGGGCTCCGCGACGGCTTCCGCCGACCCGTCCGACGGCTCGGACACCGGTGGGGGATCGACGGTAAAGGCCGCCGCAGGGCAGGCGGGAACGGCCGCGACGATCGTCGCCGCCGCCATCGCCGCCGTACAGATGGAGCGCAGCAACCTTCCTGACACGTCATCACCTCCGCTTGTGGGAACGGGCCCTGGCCGAGCCCACGGCGATGATGAGTGGCCGACGGCGGGATCGCCTCACGGGTGGCCAGGTCGGCCCAACGCGGTCACCCGTGAGGACGGAGTACGACAATCGGTCCGCGCGCCTGCGGGAGTTCAGGCCACGGGCAGTGCGTAGAAGGCCCGGTGGCGGCGCACGACCACCGTCCGGCCCGCCGCCAGGGTGCGGTGCGGCGCGGTGATCTCTTGCCCCCGCGGGTCCTGCGCGCCCGCGGTCTGGAATTCCCACAGCCGCCGGCCGTCGACCGTGCCGAACGCCGTGACCTGGGTGCCGTCCGCGACCAGCAGGGTGCTGCCGCTGAGCGTGACCTGCGGGGCGTGAGCGGTGACGGCGACCGCCGTCGCCTCCGTCGGCCGCTGCCAACGCGGCTTGCCGTCGCCGGGTCCAAGGCGTACACGGTCTGCGAACGTGTCGCCGCGTAGAGCGTGTCGGCGTGCGGCAGCCCCGTCGCGAAACCGCCCGGCCCCAGGGCGGGCTGGCGCCACAGCAGGGCGCGGCTGCTCGGATGGAACGCCTGGAGGTCGTTCCCGACGGACGCGAACAGCCGTCCCGTCGCGTCCCCACGGCCGGCGCGCCCGGCAGCACCCCCGCGTACGGCCCCGACCACTGGATCTTTCCGGTGACCCGGTCGTACGAGTGGAAGACCGCCAGGCCCTTCGCGGCGGCCGGCACGGTGATCGAACCTATGGCGCGCCGTTCGGCTTCGACCAGGGCCACCTGCGCACCGGGCGCTCGCGGCCGTCGGGGGCGTACGCGTACTTCCAGCCGCGCTGGAGGCCCAGCCGCTTGGTGTGCCCGGCGGGCTCGCGCCGGTACGCGTGCACGGTGGGCGGCCCGCCGTCGGCGGCCGGCACCGGCACCTCGTACCACTTGGGCGGATGCCCGGTGGGCCCGACGAGGACGGGCAGGACCCGCCCGTCCAGCGGGCCGCCGTAAAAGGGGGTGTTCTCGCTTCTCACGCCACCAGTGTGGCCGAGACGCGCCCGGGCTCAGTCCTCCGGCGCCAGCAGGTGCGCCGCCTCGCTCACCACCGGGATCACCCGCCGGGCGAGCGTCCCCACCGGGCCCCGCGCCGTCTCCAGGGCCAGCAGGTCACTGATCGCGGCGGCCGTCTCCGGGTCGGTCGCCGACGTCGCCGTCAGCAGGGCGACGAGATGGTCGACGAGCCAGTCCCGCAGCTCGGGGGCGGGCGGCTGCTTCTCCTCGTCCAGCCAGATCAGCGACGCCGCCTCCACCGCCGCGATCCAGGTCCGCACCATCATCCGCATGCGCGGCCCGGGCCGGTCCGCCCCGAGGTGGACGAGGATCTGCTCGGCCGCGGCGCGCCGCACCTCGTCGACGATCGCGGTCGTACGGGACGTCTCGGCGACGCTGCCGCCCCGCAGCAGCGCGCTGAACCCGGCGTCGTGCCCGTCGACGAAGAGGAGATAGCGGTCGAGGACACGGGCGAGCCGCTCGGTCGGCGGTCCGTCGGTCGGCTCGGCGAAGCACAGTTCCAGCTCGTCGGCGGCCGAGCGCAGCGCGGCCTCGTACAGCTGCTGCTTCCCACCGGGGAAGTAGCGGTAGACGAGCGGCCGCGACACGCCGGCCACCTCGGCGACGTCGTCGAGGGAGACCTCCTCCGGCGCCCGGTGCGCGAAGAGCGTCAGGGCCGCGCCGAGGAGCTGCGCGCGGCGCTCCTCGACACTGAGCCGGCGGTACGCGGGCGTGGCGGGAGTGGTCATGCCTCGCAGCGTAACTCCGTCGCCCGTCCGTCAGGCGAGGAGACCGGAGGACTTCCAGAGCCTGCGCCCCGCGCCCCGCAGTACGCCTATGTCGTCCAGGAAGTCCGTCAGCCGCTTCGCGCCCGACTGCATGACCTCCCTGCGGTGGCCGCTCGCCTTCACCTGGGCGACCGCCTCACGCCGGTCGAGCCCGACGTTCTCGTACACGGCGGGGTTCACGAAGCAGGTGGAGAAGACGCGTGCGGCCTCGCCGCAGCTCAGCCGGGTGAACTCCTGCTCCCAGCGCGGCGCGGTCACCATCTGGCGCCGCAACTCCTCCCGGGCGTACCGCACATGGCGGGCCTCCTCGACCACGTGGATACGGGTCACGCCACGCACCAGCGTCTGGACGCGCTCGTCCGGGAAGGTCAGCCGCTGCATCCAGTCCAGGATCTCCTCGCCGAGGAGCGTCGCGGCGAAGGAGCCGGGCGTCGTGGAGACCGTCTTCAGGACGCGTGCCAGGTTGTGGTAGAGCCGCGGCACCGGATACGCCGGCGCGCCACCCTTCTGGATCATCTTGGCGAACATCATCGAGTGCCGGCACTCGTCGGCGATCTCGGTGAGCGCGTACCGGACGTGGTTGCTGGTCACGGACTTGTCGTAGATGTGCCGGACCAGCAGCTGCATCAGGATGATCTCGAACCAGATGCCCAGCGACGCGAGGGAGGCGGCTTCGTGGCGGGAGAGGTCCATCCGCTGTTCCTCGGACATCTTGCGCCACAGCGGGGTGTCGTAGAGGGAGACCAGCTCCGGCGGCCAGAACCACTTGCCCTCCTCGACCGGGGCCTCCCAGTCGAGTTCCTTGTCGGGGTCGAAGGAGTGCTTCGCGGAGGACTCGAGAAGCCGCTCGGCGACCTGTTCGCGGTCGCGGAGCGGCCCCAGGGCGTCCCGCAGGACGCTGAAGTCGGGATTGGTCACGGTCGTCATTGGCGGCGCCCACCTTCGCGGGTCGAGTTACCGGGGGTCAGGTCTTATAAGACTGCCTGTCAGTAAGGCCGTCAATCCCTTGCGCGCGACTTGTTGACCCGTCGTCTACCAACGTGTGAGCCTGCCAATGAGCCGAACGTACGCGGAAGTCCGTGAGGAGAAGGAGCCGTCAGTGTCGACGCACGACCTCTACACGAAGGACCCCGGAGAACCGGTCTGGCAGGTGCCCGCCTCCGGCGCGGCCCGCTTCAGCTGGGATTACGACGACGGCCGTGACCGTCTTCTGGCGCTGTACCAGAAGGGCAAGGACAAGCAGTGGGACGGCGCGACCCGGATCGACTGGGAGCTGGAGGTCGATCCGTACGACCCGCTGGGCACCCCGGACGACGTCCTCACGCTCTACGGAACCCGCTACTGGGCGAAGATGACGGAGAAGGACAAGGGCGAGCTGCGCAAGCACTACGCGTCCTGGCAGTTCAGCCAGTTCCTGCACGGTGAGCAGGGCGCGATGATCTGCGCCGCGCGGATCGTCGAGTCCGTGCCCGACCTCGATGCCAAGTTCTACTCCGCCACGCAGACGATGGACGAGGCGCGCCACGCGGAGATCTACGGCCGCTTCCTGCACGAGAAGATCGGGATGCTCTATCCGATCAACGACAACCTCCAGGGCCTGCTGGGCGACACGCTGCGCGACTCCCGCTGGGACATGCCGTACCTGGGCATGCAGGTACTGATCGAGGGCCTGGCGCTCGCCGCGTTCGGCATGATCCGCGACACGACCGACAAACCGCTGCCGAAGCAGATCCTGGCGTATGTGATGCAGGACGAGGCCCGGCACGTGGCCTTCGGGCGGATGGCGTTGCGCGACTACTACAAGCAGCTGAGCGACGCGGAATTGCGCGAGCGCGAGGAATTCGTCATCGAGGGCTGCTACTTGATGCGGGACCGGCTGCGGGGGATCGAGGTGCTGGAGAACTTCGGCATCCCGAAGAAGGAGGCGGAGGAGTTCTCGGAGCAGTCGGAGTTCCTGCACCTCTTCCGGAAGCTCCTGTTCAGCCGGATCGTGCCGTGCGTGAAGGACATCGGACTGTGGGGCGAGCGGCTCCAGAAGGCGTACGTCGACATGGGCGTCTTCGAGCTGGGCGACTCGAACCTTGATCTGCTGATGACCCAGGACGAGGAGATCGCGGAACAGCTGGACCGGGAGCGCTTCGCGGTGGAGGAGGCGGAGCGGGTGACGGAGGTCGAGAACGCGATCGCGGCGGGAGCGGACGGGAACTGAGGGGCGGGGGCGGGGTCGTCAGCGACCGCGCTGACCGCGCTGACCGCGCTGACCCGGGGTTGGCCCGGCTCCCATCGATCGCGCGGCGGGCGCCCTCAACGGCCCCGGCCGACGCTCGGGGAGCCGCGGGACGGGCCGGGGCCCGTCAGGTCGGCGGATTCTCCTCCGGGCCGCACTGCGTCAGAAGCTCCTCCACCTCGCCGCGGGCCGCGTCGACCAGCGTTGCCACCGCGTGCGACGCGTCCGCCGCGCGGCCCTCGGCGATGGCGGTCGCGACCGCCCGGTGGCGGTCCACCGCCGCCATGTCGAGGGTGTCCGGCATGAGGCGGAACTCACGCCGCGCGTACAGCAGTTCCTCCGTCACATCGGCGAGCTGCGCGAACAGCCCGTTGCCCGACGCCGTCAACAGGGCGCGGTGGAAGGCCACGTCCGCCGCCACGAAGGCCATCGCGTCGCCGGACCCGACGGCGGCCGCCATCGCCTCGGTGTGGACGCGCAGCGCGCGCCGGGTCCCGTCGTCGGCCCGCGACGCGGCGAGCGCGGCCGCGGACGGCTCCACGGCCGCCCGCAGTTCGGCCAGTTCGCGCAGTTGTCCGCGCCGGTGCGGCGAGGAGAGGCGCCAGCGGATGACATGCGGGTCGTACAGATTCCACTCGTTCATCGGCCGCACGGTGATGCCGACCCGCGGCCGCGAGGTCACCACCCGCTTCGACTCCAGGACGCGCACGGCCTCGCGGGCCACCGTCCGGGAGACCGCGTAGCGCGCCTGGACGTCCTCAAGGCGCAGTACGTCGCCCGCGCGGAGCTCGTCCGCCAGGAGCGACCAGCCGATCCTGTCGACCACGTGCCCGTGCAGGCCCTGCAGTTCCACGCCGTGCTCCCCGTCCCCCGTCACCGCCCCTACGGTGCGTTTGTCGATTGTCACACTACGGCGTGGACGGCAGCATGGGTCCATGACCGTGCCTGACGCACCGATACCCGACCCACCGATGCCCGCCGCGCCGACCGCCCGCCGCGAAGCCGCCCGACGCAGCATCCAGGGGCTCTCCCTCGGAGACGCCTTCGGCGAGCGCTGGTTCCCCCTGTTCCGCGAGCGACGCCAGGCGCTCGAGGAGATCAGGGACCGCCGCATACCCGAGGAGCCCGACTGGCACTGGACCGACGACACGGCCATGGCCCTCGCGCTGCTGCGCGTCCTCGACGAGCACGGCACCGTCGAGCAGGACCGGCTGGCGGCCTGCTTCGCGCTGACCTTTGACGCCGACCAGGGGCGCGGCTACGGCCACGGGATGCACATGCTGCTGCCGCGCCTGCTCACCGCGCCCGAGGAGTGGCGCACCCTCGCTCCCCGGCTGTTCGACGGTGGCAGCCTCGGCAACGGCGCCGCCATGCGCGTCGGGCCGCTCGGCGCCTGGTTCGCCGACGACCTCGACGAGGCCGCCCGGCAGGCGGAGCTGTCCGCCCGTGTCACCCACGCGCACCCGCAGGGCGTGGCGGGGGCGGTGGCCGTCGCCGTCGCGGCCGCCCTGTCGGTCCGGGGCGGGCTCTCCCTCGCCGAGGTCGCCTCCCGTACTCCCGAAGGGGCCGTACGGGACGGGCTGTTCCGGGCCGCCGAACTGCCCTTCGCCACCGAGCCGTGGAAGGCGGCCGACATCCTCGGCAACGGGCAGCGCATCCGGGCCGACGACACGGTCCCGTTCGCGGTGTGGACCGCCGCCCGGCACACGGACGATCTCGTTTCCGCGCTGTGGGCCACGGCCGAGGGGTTCGGCGACGTCGACACCACCTGTGCGATCACCGGAGGGATCGTCGCGGCCGGCATCGGAGTCGGGGACGTACCGGACGTCTGGCTCCAGCGGCGGGAACCCATCGGAGCGACCTGGGCGTGACGCGGGCGTGATCTCCCGCACCCTGGCCGGGTGGTGGGGGAGGGGGCTGTCGTAGCGTGCGGGGATGACGACGCCGCCGCAGCCGCCGCACGACCCCTCGCACCAGCCCCAGCCGTACGGTCCCCCGCAGCCGCAGGGCTACCCCCAGGGTCCGGGCCCCCAGGGTCCGGGCCCTCGGGGGCCGTACGCCGGCCCCGGACCGTACGGCCCCGCGGGGCAGCCCTTCCCGCAGCAGTACCCCGGCACGGCCGCCTGGGGCGGTCCTCCGATGGGGCCGCCGCCCAAGAAGAGCCGTACCGGACTGATCGTCGGCATCGTCATCGGCTCGCTCGTCGTGATCGGGGGGCTCGGGTACGCCGCCAAGGCCCTGGTCGACGCCTCGGGTGCCACCCGCGCGTTCCCCGAGGCGAAGTACCGGCTGACGGTTCCGAAGACGCTGCTCGAGGGCGAGTACAAACTTCTCAACGACGCGTCCAGGACCGAGGGCAAGGATGTGGAGGACACCTACGACCCGAGCGTCCGCGACGCGAAGGCCGCCATCGCGCAGTACACCGGCGAGCCCGGCGCGGTCCTGGTCGTGTCCGGCTTCCACGGCCGGCTCAAGAACCCCGACTACACCCGCGACATGATCCTCAAGGGCGCCGCGTCCGAGAAGGGCATGAAGGTGGTCGTACGGCCCAAGGACTTCAAGCCCGAGGGCTCGGACGTGACCGTCACCTGTCAGGTGACCCGGTCCACGGACGCGGACGGGACGAGCACGCTGCCGATGTGCGCCTGGGGTGATGACAACACCGCGTCGTTCGTGGCGGTCGTCACCCCGGAGAGCGCCACCATGGCCCCGGAGAAGGTCGACCTCTCCGAGCTCGCCGAGACGACGGCGAAGGTCCGTGCCGAGATGCGCAAGCCGATCGGCTGACCCCGCCGCGAGCGGGCCCCGGTCGTCCGCCCGTCCCGTCCCGCTTCTCTCGATCTCGTCACCGCCCCGGTTTCAGCGCCTCCTCCATGACCGCCCGTGCGATCGGCGCCGCGCTGCCACCCCCGCTGATGTCCGTACGGTCCGCCGCCGCGTCCTCGACGACCACCGCCACGGCCACCGCCGGCTGCGGCGAACCATCGGCCTGCGCCCAGGCGATGAACCAGGCGTACGGAGTGCCCGTGTTGCCGACACCGTGCTGCGCGGTGCCGGTCTTGCCCCCCACCCGCGCCCCCGCGATGGCCGCGTTGGTGCCGGTGCCGTCCTCCACCGCGTCCACCATCATCTTCTGCAACCGCAGGGCCGTCGACGCCTCCATCGCCTGACGGTAGGTCTCCCGCCCGCTCTGGTGGACCGTGTCCCCGTCGGAGGTCGTCGTCCGGTCCACCAGCCGCGGATACGCGATCTCGCCGTTGTTGGCGACCGCCGCCGCGACCATCGCCATCTGCAGCGGGGTGGCCGCCGTGTCGAACTGCCCGATGGACGAGAGCGCCAGCTGGTCCTCGGTCATCCTCCTGTCGAAGGTCGACTTCGCCACCCCCGCCGGAATGCGCAGACCGCTGTCGTTGAAGCCGAACCTCTCCACCGCGTCCACCATCCCGTCCAGACCGACCTTCACCCCGAGCCCCGCCATCACGGTGTTGCACGACCAGCGGATCGCGTACGACAGCGAGGCGTCACCGCAGCCCGGTGCCGCGTCGGGCAGCACGGTGCGCGTACCGGGCAGGACGAACGGGTCGGGGGTGTCGGTCGGCGCGTCGACGTCGTCGACGACCCCCGCGTCCAGCGCGGCCGCCGCCGTCACGACCTTGAAGGCGGAACCGGGCGGATACGTCTGCCGGAGCGCCCGGTTGAGCATCGGCCTGGCCGCGGCGGAGTTCAGGCGCGCCCAGGCGTCGGTGACCGGCTTTCCCGTGCCGGAGAGCACCCCGGGGTCGTACGAGGGGCTGCTGACGAGCGCGAGGATCCGGCCGCTCGACGGTTCGACGGCGGCGACCGCGCCCCGTCTGCCGCCGAGCCCCCGGTACGCGGCGCGCTGCACCGACGCCCTGATGGTGGTGACGACATCGCCTCCGGGCTGCCGGCTGCGGGTGATGTCGTTCCAGAAGGGGAGGGGGGCGAGCATCGGATCCGTACCGGACAGGACGTCGTCCTCGGCGTTCTCGAGGAGGGTCGTGCCGTACGTCTGGGAGGCGTAGCCCGTCACCGGCGCGTACAGCGGGCCGTCGGTGTAGGTGCGCTCGTAGCGCAGCTGCTGGCCGCTGTCCCTCGACCCGGTGACCGGTTTCCCGTCGACGACGATGTCGCCGCGCGGCTGTGCGTAGCGGACGATCGCCTGGCGGCGGTTGGCCGGGTTCTTGTCCAGCGACTCCGCCTCGAAGACCTGGATCCTGGCGGTGTTCACCAGCAGGGCCGCCAGCAGCAGCAGACACAGCGCCGCGGCGCGCCGGATGTACGGGATCACCCGGTCTCCTCGGCCTGGGCGATGACACCGGTCTCCGCCGTGTCCGGCAGGGGCGCGCGTGCCGAGTCGCTGAGCCGGATCAGCAGCGCCACGATGATCCAGTTGGTGACGACCGAGGAACCCCCCTGGGCGAGGAACGGCATCGCCATGCCGGTCAGCGGGATCAGCCCCGTCACCCCACCGGCGATCACGAAGACCTGGAGCGCCAGGATCGACGCCAGACCGATCGCGAGCAGCCGCCCGAAGGGATCGCGCAGGGCCAGGCCCGTCCGGTAGCCGCGGGCGACCAGCAGCGCGTACAGCAGGAACAGGCCGGTCATGCCGACCAGTCCGAGCTCCTCCCCGGCGGTGGCGAGGATGAAGTCCGACTTGGCGGCGAAGCCGATGAGGATGGAGTGGCCGCCGCCGAGGCCCGCCCCGAGCATCCCGCCGGCGGCGAAGGCGAACAGCGACTGGGCGAGCTGGCCGGGGCCCTCACCGGCCTCGATGGACGCGAAGGGGTTCAGCCAGTCCTCGACCCGGCTGTGCACATGAGGTTCGAGGGACCCGACGGCGAAGGCGCCGACGCCGGCGAGCAGCAGACCGACGGCGATCCATCCGGTCCGCCCGGTCGCCACGTACAGCATGATCACGAACAGTCCGAAGAAGAGCAGCGAGGTGCCGAGGTCCCGCTCCAGGATCAGGACGCCGACGCTGAGCAGCCAGATGGCGACGATGGGACCGAGGACGCGGCCGGTGGGGAGTTGGAGGCGCCAGATCCTGCGGCCGGTGTAGGCCAGGGCGTTGCGGTTGGCCGAGAGGTACGCGGCGAAGAAGACGGCCAGCAGGATCTTGGCGAACTCGCCCGGCTGGAAGGAGAGTCCGCCGATCCGGATCCAGATCTTGGCGCCGTTCACGGCGGGGAAGAAGATGGGCACGAGCATCAGGACCAGGGCGGTGGCGACCGAGAGGTACGCGTACCGCTGGAGCACCCGGTGGTCGCGCAGGACGACGACGACTCCGATGAACAGGGCCACGCCGAGCGTCGACCAGATCAGCTGGGCGGACGCCGCCCGGTCCTGCGGGGTCTCCAGGTCGAGCCGGTTGATCAGGACGAGCCCGAGGCCGTTGAGCAGGACCGCGATCGGCAGGAGCAGCGGATCCGCGTACGCGGCGCGGAACCGCACGGCGAGATGCGCGACGAGGGCGAGCATTCCGAGCCCGGCGCCGTACCGGGCGACATCCGGGGGGACGGCTCCGTTCCTGGCGAGGCCGACGGTGGTGTAGCCGAAGACGGAGATGAGGACGGCGCAGACGAGGAGCGAGAGTTCCACGCCCCGCCGCTTGGGGAGGCGTAGGCCGGGCGGGGGAGCTTCCGCCGTCGTTGCGGTCATGAACCGCAACGTAGCAAGCGGTTAGCCTTATGTCCCTTTATGTGACGGTGTGCCGTCGGCCGGTGCTCAACGGCGGCTCGGCGCGCGGGCGTCGGGGCC
This sequence comes from Streptomyces sp. NPDC038280, assembly GCF_055600045.1. Taxonomy (NCBI): domain Bacteria; kingdom Bacillati; phylum Actinomycetota; class Actinomycetes; order Kitasatosporales; family Streptomycetaceae; genus Streptomyces; species Streptomyces sp. NPDC038280. The sequence continues at coordinate 29,544 of NZ_JBVJYZ010000022.1, read as the reverse complement.
GTCCGTGCCGCCGGGGTCTTCCGCGGCGGGCGGGTCGTCCTTCTCGGGCGGCGTGAACCGTACGTACTCCGGCAGCGTCAGCCGCGCCTCCGCCCCGCCCTCCGGCGCGTTGGTGAAGAGCAGCTCCGCGCCGATCACCGACGTCTGGCCCGCCGCGATCGTCAGCCCGAGGCCGTGCCCCTTGCTGCCGCTCTCCGTACGGAACCGCTGCGGCCCGCTGTCCAGCAGGTACTGCGGATAGCCCGCGCCGTGATCGCGCACCACGACCACCGGCCCGTCCACGCTCAGGACCACCGGAGGCGCGCCGTGCTTGTGCGCGTTGGCGATGAGATTGCCGAGCACCCGCTCGAGGCGCCGCCTGTCGGTCTCCACGGTCGCGTCCCGTACGACCCGCACCTCGGTCCGCGTACCGGAGTGCCGCACCACGCCCTCGACCAGCGGCCCCAGCGCGTGCATGGCCAGATCGACCTTCTCGTTGCGGGCGTCGAGACGGGAGATCTCCAGCAGGTCCTCGGTGAGCGCCCGCATCGCCCGCACCCGGTCCTGTACGAGCTCCGAGGGGCGGCCGGGCGGAAGCAGTTCGGCCGCCGCCGAGAGCCCGGTCAGCGGGGTGCGCAGCTCGTGCGCCACGTCGGCGGTGAAACGCTGCTCGCTCAGCAGCTTGCGCTGCAACGACGACGCCATCGTGTCCAGGGCCCCCGAGACCGTGGCCACTTCGTCCTCGGGGCGTGAAGGGTCCTTGGTCCGTGGATCGTTGACGCGCGCGTCCAGATCGCCCGCGCTGATCCGGCGCGCCACGGTCGCGGTGAGATGCAGCCGCCGCGTCACCCGGGTCACGGCGAACGCGCCGACGAGCAGCGTCGCGCCGATCGCGAGCACGGAGGAGCCGAGGATCGACCGGTCGAGGCCCGTGATCGTTCCCACACTCAGCGAGTAGTCGACCCTGACGGCGATCGCGCGGCCGTCGGCGGGGCCCGCCGCCCACATCGTGGGCCGGCCGTCGTGGTCGGCGACCAGGGTGCCGCGCTGCCCGCGCAGGGCGAGCGCGCGCAGCGACGGAGGCAGTCCCTCGGGGTCCACCCCGGCGAAGCGGGGCAACGGCTCGCCCGACTCGTAGGCGCGGGTCACCTCGACCAGGCGGCCCAGTGCCTTCTCGCGGGCCGCGTCGACGGTCTGCTGGGTCACCGACACATGGACGAGGGCGCCGAGCAGCGCCGCGAGCGCACAGCACATGACCGCGATGAAGACGGCGGCCTTCCAGGTGAGCGTGGCGGTCCAGGCGGGCAGCCGCAGCCGCCGCCCGGGCCGTCGTCGCGGTCCGGTGCGCGCTCCGGAGCGCGGGTCGGTGCGGAGCCGGGGCCCGGAACCAGGTCGGGATCGTCGGGGGAGTCTCATCGGGAGCCCGCGCTCGGGGTTTTGGACGGCGCCTCGGGTGACCGCGAGGGGTACGGCGGGGACGGCTTGACCCGGACGATCTCGTCCCGGGTGGGCAGCATCGTCCGCTGCTGGTCGTCCCAGGACCAGGCCGTGCGGTACTCGTATCCGGGAATCCCGGCCGAGCTCACCCGCAGAATCAGGTCCCGCCCGGCCAGGTCCACGCTGATGACCTGGTCCACGGTGGACATGATCCGTGTCAGGCCCCCGCCCTCGGCCAGATAGACCCGCACGCCGACCTGCTGGTCGGGCATGCGGATGCCGACGATGAGCTCGTCACTGCCGTTGCCGGTGAGGTCGCGGTAGTACGGCTTCAGGACCGGGCAGACCTTCGGCTTCTTCCCGCAGTCACGCAGTTGCTGGACCGTCTCCTCGTAGACGCCGTCACTGCCGGTGTACGTGTCGGGGTGCGCGTTCACCTCCGCCCGGACGACCGCCACCGGGTTCACCCGATGGACGTCGTCGCCCGGCGCCTTGATGCCGGGGACGCGCTCGGTGTCGCTCTCGCCGTAGTCGAGCGGCGGGTCGGTGGCGGGCGGCAGATCGGGCCAGAGCCGCACCGGCCCGGTGGCCGTGGGCGTCGCGCCCGCGCTCTCCAGTCCGCCCTGGTCGCCGCAGCCGGCGAGTACGGGCACGGCGAGGGCCAGCAGCAGCGCGGCGCGGACGATGCGGCTGGTGGTGCTCAAGGTTCTCCTCGGTCGGGCGGGTCTCGTCGGTCGGGCAGTCCGACATCCGCCCTATAGGCCCTACTTATGGCTCTTCAAAGGGATTGGTGCGGAATCAAAGAGATTCATAGGGAAGTCGGTTTCGTCACCCTCCCTGTGTACCAGCCCGGCCGCCCGTCCGTACCGCCGGGTGGGACCCCGGGCTCCGCGCCCGCAGCGCGTCCCTTCGCGCCTGATCACGGGTTCCCCATCCGCTCCAGTGCTCTACGGCACAGTGTCAGCAGCTTCTCGTCCTGGTGGATGTCATGGCTGCCCGAACCGCCCTCCACCACGTTGTGCCGACACCGCCGGGCCAGCTCCGCGTGGAGCTCCGGAGCGGCGCCCCGGGCCGCCGGACCCATGTCCGCCAGGCACTCGGCGATCTCCACGCGCGCGTAGCGGTTCTCCCGCCAGGCCCCCATGAGTACCGGCAGGGCTTCCTCCGCCTCTCCGGTGACCCGCCACAGCGCGGCCGCCGCCTCCACCCGCAGCCACGGGTCCCGGGCGGTCAGGCAGGCCCGCAGCGCGGGCGCGGCCTGCGCGGCGGCCGGACCGATCGCGCCGAGCGCCTTGGCCGCCGACCGCCGCTCGCTCGTGTTCCGCGCCCGCAGCCAGGCGTCCAGCGTGGGAAGCACGGCCCCCGCGTCGCCCTCGACCTCCCACAACGCTCGGGCCGCGGCGGTCGCGACCGCCGCCGCGTCGCTGCCGAGGAGCCGGCGCAGATCCGGGACCGCCGGGCGCGCGGCGGGGCCGAACGCGGTCAGCGTCCGCAGCGCCGCTTCGAGCACCCAGTCCCTGCGGTAGGCCGGCGCGCCACGCAGCACCCGCAGCACCTCCGGCATGGCCTCCGTCGCCCGCGCCGACGCCAGCCCGGAGAGCAGCGGCGCTGCCCGGTCGTACAGCTGGTCGTCCAGCTCCACCTCGGCGAGCCGGCGCCGCAGCACCGGCCCGAGCGGCGCGGCGGCCGCCCCCAGCTGCCCGATCGCGTACGTCAGTTGGTCCCGTATCTCGCCGCACTCCAGGGCCTCGCCGAGCGCCGGGACCGCGCGGGCGTCGCCGCAGCGGGCCAGCGCCAGCAGGGCGCTTCCCAGGGCGATCCGGCCGTCGAGCCGCTCCTGGATCCACGGCCTCGGCTCTGCCGCCACCCTGGCCGCCAGCGCGTCGGCGGCGGGCCCGGCCAGTTCGAAGAGGCCCTCGAGCCGGCTCGCGGCGGCCTCCCGCAGCCGGGGCTCGGGATCCGCCAACTGCTCGCCGACCAGCCGCACCACCTCCTCGTAGGCGCCGCGCCAGCCCTGGACCAGGCCGCCGCACATCCAGATCGCGTCGGCCCGCTGACCCCAGTCGGGGCTGCGCAACTGGGCGGTGACGAGCGCGATCCGGTCCTCGACACGGTCGCCCAGCGCGGCGTGCAGCGTACGCAGCAGCTCGTCCGTCCACGGGGTGCGCCGACCGGCCGACTGCTCCTCGCGCAGCTCCCGCAACTGGCCCACGAGCGTCGGCGTGGCCGGCCGCCCGGCGTCCCCGCCGCCACCCTCGAGCCCACCGGCCTCCGCGCCCGAGCCGGCCGGTGGCTCGTTCCGTACCTCCTCGAGCAGCCAGGCCACCGTCGCCACGACGTCCCCGGGCAGCCGCGCCGGCGCGCACCGGGCCAGCTGGGCGAGGGCGGCCAGCCGCAGGCCGGGGGCCTGCGCCGCGCCCGCGAGCCAGCCCAGCCAGTCGACCGTCTCCTCGCGCAGCGACTCGTGCCGCAGGGCGATCCGGCCCACGGCCTGCACCAGGGAGAGACGCACCTGGGTGTCCGTCTCCACGGTCAGCCGCTCGCGCAGCAGATCGAGTACGCGCGCGGGGTCGCCGTGCAGGGACGCGAGCGCGCACGGAGCGGCCAGCCGCACCTCGGGGTCCGGGTCGTCGAGCAGCGCGAGGAACGCGTCGGCGCCCGCGGCGACGGCGGCCGCCGCCATCGCGTAGTTCGCCGCGTCCTCGAACTCCTCGTCGTCCGGGTCGAGTTCGTCAAGCTCGTCGTCACCGCTCAGATCGATACCGCCGATGCTGGTGAGTAACTCCACGATGCCGCCCCGGTCCTGGACCTCCGGATCCCTGACCAGTTCCAGCAGAAAGGGGATGCAGGCGAGCGTGCAGTCGTAGACGTCGCCCTGGTGGTGCACCGCGCCGTACATCCCGTCGAGCGCGATCTCGCGCTCCGCCGCGTCGTGGGACGCCAGCCCGCGCAGCATGACCGGCACATCGTCGGCGGGCCCGTAGGCATGCCTCATCGAGGCCCAGTCGACCTCCTCGATCCCCGTCAACATGCCCCGCCTCCCCGTTGAACACCGCACTTGGGGGCAAGTGTGCACCACAGCGCCGACAAGCAGGACCCGGCAATCGGACGCGGTTGCGCGGCGCTCTTGCGCCACGGCTCAGCCGTCGGAGCCGCTGTCCCCGCTGTTGTCGTCACCGTCGGCGCCGGGGTCGTCGGGGTCGGTGCCGGTGGCACCGGCGGCGGCGCTTTCGTCGGCGCGAGGGTCCTCGCGCAGCCGCAGCACCGTGATCAGGCTGTGCCGGGTGGTGCCCTGGGCGACCTCCGCCATGAGCCCGGCCCGTACAGGCTGGTAGGCGACCTCGCCCAGGCCGGGGGCCATGGCGGTCGGGAGGCCTGGGGAGGGACCGCTGGAACCCGAAACGGGACCGGTAACGGGTTCGGAACTCGCGGCGCCCGCACCGGCACCCGGACCCGCGCCCCCCACCCCCGGCCCGGCATCCACCGCCACCGCTCCCGGCGCCGCCAACGCCTCGCCCGCCTGCACCCGGAGGGCCGGCGCCAGCGGGCTGGAAATGATCGGAAGGTCGTCGTCCGGCAGGACGAGCGCCAGCGCGGTGGGCCGGTCACGACCGCCGGTGTGGCCGACCACCAGCGCGTCCCGGGTGTCCGTGTGCCGGAGCTTGCGCCACGCGCGCGTGCCACCCCGGTACGGCTGGTCGAGCCGCTTGATGACCAACCCTTCGACGCCGATCGCGGGCAGCGTCTCGTACCAGACCTCGGCCAGCTCCGGATCGGGCGTCATCGGCACGGGCTGGAGCGGCGGGCCCAGCGGCCCGAGCACCGCGACGAGCCGCTCGCGGCGCCGCTCGTACCGCACGGGCCGCAGGTCCTTGCCCTCCTCCGCCAGCAGGTCGAAGGCGGCGTACGAAGCGGGCAGCCGCACGGCCAGCACCTCGGCGCGCGCCCGGGTGGCCGCCGCCCGTCCCTGGACGGCGGCGAAGTCGGTCCTGCCGTCGGTCCAGACGACGACCTCGCCGTCGAGGACCGTACCGTCCGGCAGTCTCCGCGCCGCCTCGACCAGGTCGGGGAAGGCGGCGGTGATGATCCGGCCCGAGCGGGCCTGGAGGACGACCTCGTCGCCGTACCGGAAGATCACCACCCGGTGGCCGTCGAACTTCGGCTCGTACGCGAGTCCCCGCCCGCGCGGCAGAGTCCCCACCGACTCGGCGAGCGCGACCCGTACCGGCGGCCGTACGCCCCCGCGCGAGGCGTCCCCGGGGCTCATGGCAGGGTCCCGCCCCCGTCCGGGACGGTCAGCGGCTCGAGCAGATCCCCGAACCGCTGGAGCCGTGGCGCGATGTCGCCCATGAGGAACACCAGCTGTCCCGGATCCGCACAGGCCTCGACCTCCGTCCAGGTCACCGGCGCCGACACGGCCGGTTCCCGGCGGGCCCGCAGGGTGTACGGAGTGGCCGTGGTCTTCGCCGCCGCGTTCTGACTGTGGTCCACGAAGACCTTCCCGGGGCGCAGGGCGCGGGCCATCCGGTGGACGACCAGGGCGGGCATCTCCGCCTCCGCCTCCACGGCGAGCTGCTTCGCGTACGCGGAGACCCGCTCGGACGGCGTCCGCTTGAGCGGTACGAGCAGATGCAGGCCCTTGGAGCCGGACGTCTTCGCGAACGCGTCGAGCCCGTCGGCGGCGAGCCGCTCCCGCAGCCACAGCGCCACCCGGCAGCAGTGGACGACGGTCGCGGGCGGCCCCGGGTCGAGGTCGAAGACCAGTCGGTCGGCCTGTGCCGGGGCGTCGGCCTGCCACTGCGGCGTGTGGAACTCCACCACCAGGTTCGCCGCCCACATCAGCGAGGCCAGGTCCTGGATCATCACCTGGGCGGCGGAAGGGTCGTCCGACCGGGGAACGGGCGCGATCTTCACCCACGCGGGGGTGCCGGGCGGGGGGTTCTTGGTGAAGAACAGCTGCCCGTCGGGGCCGTCCGGATAGCGCAGGAAAGAGACGGGGCGGTTGTGCAGATGGGGCAGGATCGCGCCGCCCGTGACGGCGTAGTAGTGCAGGATCTCGCCCTTGGTGGTGCCGGTGGCGGGGTGCAGGACCTTGTCCAGGTTGCTGAGCGGCAGCCGCCGGCCCTCCACCTCTGTGATCGGCGTCATACGATGAGAATCCCATACATCTCGCCTATAACGGATGAAAGGGATGAACCGTGCGATCCATTTGGAACGGCGCGATCTCGTTCGGGCTGGTCAGCATCCCGATCAAGCTGGTCAACGCGACCGAGAACCGGTCCATCTCGTTCCGTCAGATCCACACCGAGGACGGCGGCCGGATCCGCTACCGCAAGGTCTGCGAGCTGGACGGCGACGAGGTCGCCAACGCGGAGATCGGCAAGGCGTACGAGGAGGCCGACGGGACGATGATCCCGATCACGGACGAGGACCTCGCGTCGCTTCCCCTGCCGACCGCCAAGACCATCGAGATCGTGGCCTTCGTGCAGGCCAACGAGATCGACCCGCTCCAGATGGACGCCGCGTACTACCTCTCCGCGAACGGCGTGCCCGCTGCCAAGCCGTACACCCTCCTCCGCGAGGCACTCAAGCGCAGCGAGAAGGTCGCCGTCGCGAAGTTCGCGCTGCGGGGGCGGGAGCGGCTCGGCATGCTGCGGGTCGTCGACGACGTCATCGCCATGCACGGTCTGCTCTGGCCGGACGAGATCCGGTCGACGGAAGGCGTCGCCCCGGAGACCGCCGTGACCGTACGGGACGCCGAACTGGACCTCGCCGACGCGCTGATGGACACCCTCGGTCAGGTCGACATCGACTCGCTGCACGACGACTACCGCACCGCGGTCGAGGCGATGATCGCCGCGAAGGCGGAGGGCGGCGAGGTCGAGGCACCCGCCACGGCGGCGGCGCCCGGCGGCCAGGTGATCGACCTGATGGCGGCCCTCGAGAACAGCGTGCGCGCGGCGAAGGAAGCCAGGGGTGAGGAGCCGGGAGGGGTCGCGGAGGTCACCGAGCTGGCGGGACGCTCGCGCAGCGCGGCGGCGGTGCCCAAGGAGAGCGGCGGAAAGAAGTCGACGGCGAAGACGGCCGCGAAGAAGACGGCGGCGCCGGCCCGCAAGTCGACAGCGAAGACGACCGAGAAGAAGACGGCGGCGAAGAAGACGACGGCGGCCAAGAAGTCCACGGCCACTGCGAAGTCCACGGCGGCTGCGAAGAAGCAGCCGGCCAAGAAGACGACGGCGAAGAAGGCCGCGCCGAGAAAGCGTTCGGCGTAAGGGGGGCGCGGGCCGGGGTGCCTACCGCGCCCGGGACCCCGCCACCCACTCACGGAGCGACCGCTTCAGCTCCACCACGAACGCGTCCCGTTCCTTCTCCGGCAGCAGGTCGAGCGAGAGATACGGATTCAGGTCCTCGAGCTCCACGAGCAGCAACTCCCCACTCCGCGCCCGGCAGGCGTCGACCCGCTGGATCCCGTACTCGAGGCAGTTCCAGTCGACGAACCGGCGCGCGAACGCCACATCCTCGGCGCTCGCCCGATACGGCTCCAACTCCCACCGCGCCTCGGGCCGCGGCGCGTACAGCGCGTACTGGAAGTCCCGCCCGACGAAGTAGAAGGACACCTCGTACGCGAAGTCCACGCGCGGCTGCACCAGCATCCCCTCCCACTCCACCGCCTCGATCCGCTCCCGCCCCACCAACTCCATCCCCACGGAATCCGCCCCGAGCACCGGCTTGACGACGTACTCCTCCACCTCCGGAAGCAGCCCCAGATCCTCCCGCCGCTCCACGGTCGGAATCACCGGGAACCCCTGGCGGAACAGGGCCGGCAGATATCCCTTCCCGGCCATGTCCCCCTTTCCGTCCAACGGATTGAACACGGCCACGCCCGCCGCCCGCGCCGCCTGCCTGAACTCCTGATACGCCTCCGGGTACGCGATGACGGGCCCGCTGTTGCGCACGACCACCCCGTCGAAGGCCTCCATGAGCGCGACGGCGTCGAGCGGATGACAGAGCGCGACATCGAACTCCTCACGCAACCGCCCGCTCAGCCAGATGTCCTCGTCGCAGTAGCGCCGCCCCTTGGCCTCGTACCCAAGGTCGGTCACATAGAGCAACCGCCCACCCTTGCCCACCACGCCACCCACCGCTTCTCTCTCTCATCCACTGCCCGCCTCTGGACACTACGGCCCGCCGGCCCTCTCACGCCGAGCAGGCCCCGGCCCGGAGGGCCCGTTTTCTTGCTCAACCGCTGTCTGTTTCGGCCGTTCCGGCTTCTGTGCCCCCGGCAGGATTCGAACCTGCGCACACGTCTCCGGAGGCATGATCAGGAAGTGCGTCATTGAGCGGAATGACCTTCCCAGGCCACAATGGATTTGGTGAATAAGTGCGACGCGGAATCCACCTCCCCACGCCCAGCGTCGAATCGTTGAACGGCACGACACCAAACGAGGAGGACCACCATGTACGTCGTGGTCCAGCACAAGATCTTGAACCCGGAGACAGCTTTTCCCCGCGGCCAGGCCCTTATCGACGGTATCGGGGCGCCCGACGGCAGCCGGGTGTTGCAGTTCTACCCACACGTCGACGGATCCGCCGTGACGTGCCTCTGGGAGACAGAGTCCGTTGAGGACGTCCAGCGCTTCGCCGACGAAACTCTCGGAGACTCGACCATCAACGTCTGTTACGAGGTCGACTCGGAGAAGGCATTCGCCGCCCCTGCACTCGGCCTGAAGCCGTCGTCGGCTCCTGCCAACTAGAGGAGCTGGCGGCTGCCTGCACGTGGCTCCAGAATCGCTCGCTGCCTCTGTCGACTCCTCGCCAATGAGCGTGAGCGTGGCGCCGTGCTCGGGACATCCAGCTACTGGCGGGTCTGGCAGGAGGCTCGGCCGATCGCGCTCCCGCCGGAGACAACGACAGAGAGCCGGACCCTGTGGGACTGGGTCCGGCTCTCAATGTCTGGCACTTCCGCAGGTCAGCGGGTTGATCACGCTGGTCCGGCTTCTGTGCCCCCGGCAGGATTCGAACCTGCGCACACGGCTCCGGAGGCCGTTGCTCTATCCCCTGAGCTACGGGGGCGTCCGCCGCTTTCGGCGGCGACGGGTAGAACCCTACCAGCTCCCGCCGGGTGGCCGTGAACAGGTATTTACGCCGGTTCCGCGCCGGGTCGGGGGCTCCTCCCTCTGGGGCGGTTCCGTGCGACGCGAGCGCTCGTCGGCAGGTGGGGATTGCCCGGCTGGGTTGCTCTGCGAGGGAGGCGCGAGGAGGGCCCCCGCGCCACCCCCGCCGCCCTTCCCCCACCCCCTCCGCCACCCCCCTTCCCCCGCCCGGCCCCTCCCCCGTCCCCCGCACGGGGTGGAAGTGGGGAAAACCCGGACGCAGCCACTCCCCCCGACCTACTCTCGAGGGGTGTCAGGCGCGTCCGGGCGGGTGCTCGTTGTCGATGACAACCGGGTGATCCGGCAGTTGATCAGGGTCAATCTCGAGCTGGAGGGCTTCGAGGTCGTGACCGCGGCCGATGGTGTCGAGTGTCTGGATGTCGTGCATCAGGTGCGTCCCGATGTCGTCACGCTCGATGTCGTCATGCCCCGTCTCGACGGGCTCCGTACCGCCGCGCGGCTGCGGGCCGACCCGCGGACCAGTCATGTGCCCCTCGCGATCATCAGTGCCTGCACGCAGTACGAGGTGGAGAGCGGGATCGCCGCCGGTGTCGACGCGTTTCTGGCCAAGCCCTTCGAGCCCTCCGAGCTCGTGCGGCTCGTCCGGCAGCTGATGCGCCGGGAAGTGCGCGAGCGTGCTCAGGAGGAAGAGCGCGGCGACGGGCCGGACGCGCCCCCCTCCCTCGACGGGCGGCACGGGGCCGGACACGCGGGGAGCGCGCGGGGCTGACCGCATCGCGAAACCGGTTCGCATGGTGACCCCCCTCCTCCCATACGCTTGTCCCGTGACCCCCGCTGATCTCTCCCTCACCGTGCTGCACGCCGTGCGCCGCGCGGTCGACGAGGGTGCGCTGCGGGCCGAGGTGCCCCAGCGGATCGCGGTGGAAAGGCCCCGCCCCGGCGGCAGCGGCGACTACGCGACGAACGCCGCGCTGCGGCTCGCCCGCGAGGCCGGGATGCCGCCGCTCCGGATCGCCGAGGTGCTGTCCGCGAGGATCGCGCGGGAGCCCGGGATCGCCGCCGTGGAGATCACCGGGCCCGGGTTCCTCAACATCACCCTCGACCGGGCCGGCGACGCGGAGCTGGTGCGGCGGGTGCTCGCCGAGGGGGCGGAGTACGGGCGCGGCCGGTCCATGGCCGGCCAGGTCCTCCAGTACCACCACCGCCCCGAGGTCCGGGCCGCCGTCACCGCCCACACCGTGCGCCGGCTCCTCCTCGCGCAGGGCGCTCTCGTACGGACCAGCTGCGACAAGGTCGACCCGTACTGGGCACGGCTCGGTGTCGCGGTCGGCGCCGAGGGGACCCCGCCCGTGCCGCTCGACGAGGTACGGGTCGTGCCCGCCGGGGCCGACGCCGCCGAGCTGCTGCGGCGCCTCGGGTCCGACGCGACCCGATGGGCGCTCCTGCGCCCGGCCGCCCACGATCACCCGCGCCTCGGCGACGAGCTGCTCGTGCAGGGCGAGAGCAACCCGCTCTTCCGGGTGCGGTACGCCCACTCCCGCGTACGCGCCCTGCTGCGCAACGCCGCCCAGCTGGACATCCCCAGCGTCTACGAGGAGAGCGTCGACGCGCCCGCGCTCCTCACCGCGGTCGGCGACCACCCCGCCGTACTGGAAGCCGCCGCCCGCCTCCGCGCCCCCGACCGGGTCGCACGGCACCTCGAAGCCACCGCCGACGCCCTGCTCGGCTTCCAGCACCGCGTGCTGCCGCTCGGTGACGAGAAACCCTCGGCCGCCCACCGCTCCCGCCTCGCGCTCGCCGAAGCCGCCGGGACGGTGCTCGCCGGCGGCCTGTCCCTGCTCGGTATCAGCGCCCCTGACTACTTGTGAGAGAAACATGAGCCGTTCCGCCCACCCCGCAGGGCCCCGCCACGCCGACGTCCTTCCCGAGGGTCACTACTCGGCGCCGCCCGCCGACCTCAACTCCCTCGACCCGAAGGTCTGGTCACACACCGTCAGCCGGAACGCCGACGGTGTCCTGACCGTCGGCGGCATCGCGGCCACCCGGCTCGCCGAGGAGTTCGGGACCCCTGCGTACTTCCTCGACGAGACGGACTTCCGGGCCCGCTGCCGCGCCTGGGCCGACGCCTTCGGGCCGGACGCCGACGTCTTCTACGCCGGCAAGGCCTTCCTCTCCAGGGCCGTCGTCCGCTGGCTGAAGGAGGAGGGGCTCAACCTCGACGTGTGCTCCGGCGGCGAGCTCACCACCGCCCTCGACGCCGGGATGCCCGCCGAGCGCATCGCCTTCCACGGCAACAACAAGAGCGAGCAGGAGATCCACCGCGCGGTCGAGGCCGGCGTCGGGCGGATCGTCCTCGACTCCTTCCAGGAGATCGTCCGGGTCGCGCACATCGCCCAGGCCCTGGGCAGGCGCCAGCGGGTCCAGATCCGGGTGACCGTCGGCGTCGAGGCGCACACGCACGAGTTCATCGCGACCGCGCACGAGGACCAGAAGTTCGGGCTGGCGCTTGCCGGCGGACAGGCCGCCGAGGCCGTCCGGCGGGCCCTCAAGCTGGACGGACTGGAGCTCATCGGGATCCACTCGCACATCGGGTCGCAGATCTTCGACACCTCCGGGTTCGAGGTCGCCGCGCACCGGGTGATCGGGCTGCTCAAGCAGATCCGCGACGAGCACGGCGTCGAGCTGCCCGAGATCGACCTCGGTGGCGGTCTCGGCATCGCGTACACCTCCGACGACGACCCGCGCGAGCCGCACGAGATCGCCAAGGCGCTCAGCGACATCGTCACCAGGGAGTGCGAGGCCGCCGGTCTCGCCACCCCCCGGATCTCCGTCGAGCCCGGGCGCGCCATCGTCGGCCCGACCGCCTTCACGCTCTACGAGGTCGGGACGGTCAAGGCCCTGGAGGGCCTGCGGACGTACGTCAGTGTCGACGGCGGCATGTCGGACAACATCCGCACCGCGCTGTACGACGCCGAGTACAGCGTCGCCCTCGTCTCGCGGACCTCCACCGCCGAGCCGATGCTGAGCCGCGTCGTCGGCAAGCACTGCGAGAGCGGCGACATCGTCGTACGCGACGCCTTCCTGCCGTCCGATCTGGCACCCGGCGACCTGATCGCCGTGCCGGCCACCGGCGCCTACTGCCGCTCCATGGCCAGCAACTACAACCACGCACTGCGTCCGCCCGTCGTCGCCGTCCGGGACGGCGAGGCGCGCGTGATCGTCCGACGCGAGACAGAGGAAGATCTCCTGCGTCTCGATGTCGGCTGATGAAATAGATGTCTCAGGATCCGGACGGGGGATAGAAACCTCCGTCCGGTGAGTGAGACTGGTCCATACCGTAGAAGTACGAGAAGTGAGGTCGGATGATGCGTACGCGTCCGCTGAAGGTGGCGCTGCTGGGCTGTGGAGTGGTCGGCTCAGAGGTGGCGCGCATCATGACGACGCACGCCGACGACCTCACGGCGCGCATCGGCGCTCCGGTGGAGCTCGCCGGTGTCGCCGTCCGCCGCCCCTCGAAGGTGCGCGAGGGCATCGACCCCGCGCTGGTCACCACCGACGCGACCGCCCTGGTCAAACGGGGCGACATCGACGTCGTCGTCGAGGTCATCGGGGGCATCGAGCCCGCCCGCACCCTCATCACCACCGCCTTCGAGCACGGCGCCTCCGTCGTCTCGGCCAACAAGGCGCTTCTCGCCGAGGACGGCGCGACGCTGTACGCCGCCGCCGAGGAGCACGGCCGGGACCTCTACTTCGAAGCCGCCGTCGCCGGGGCGATCCCGCTGATCAGGCCGCTGCGCGAGTCGCTCGCCGGCGACAAGATCAACCGCGTGATGGGCATCGTCAACGGCACGACGAACTTCATCCTCGACAAGATGGACAGCTCCGGCGCCGGGTACTCCGAGGCGCTCGACGAGGCCACCGCCCTCGGGTACGCCGAGGCCGACCCGACCGCCGACGTCGAGGGCTTCGACGCCGCCGCCAAGGCCGCCATCCTCGCCGGCATCGCCTTCCACACCCGCGTACGTCTCGACGACGTCTACCGCGAGGGCATGACCGAGGTCACCGCCGCGGACTTCGCCTCCGCCCGTCGCATGGGCTGCACCATCAAGCTGCTCGCGATCTGCGAGCGCGCGGCCGACGGCGGGTCCGTCACCGCACGCGTCCACCCCGCGATGATCCCGCTCAGCCACCCGCTCGCCTCCGTCCGCGAGGCGTACAACGCGGTCTTCGTCGAAGCCGAGGCCGCCGGGCAGCTGATGTTCTACGGCCCCGGCGCCGGCGGTTCGCCGACCGCGTCGGCCGTACTCGGCGACCTGGTCGCCGTGTGCCGCAACAAGCTCAACGAGGCCACCGGCCCCGGCGAGTCCGCGTACACCCAGCTGCCCGTGAGCCCCATGGGCGACGTGGTGACGCGGTACCACATCAGCCTCGACGTGGCCGACAAGCCGGGCGTTCTCGCCCAGGTGGCGACGGTCTTCGCCGAGCACGGGGTGTCGATCGACACCGTCCGTCAGCAGGGAAAGGACGGCGAGGCATCGCTCGTCGTCGTCACCCACCGCGCGCCCGACGCCGCCCTCTCCGGGACCGTCGAGGCGCTGCGCAAGCTCGACACCGTGCGCGGTGTCGCCAGCATCATGCGTGTTGAAGGGGAGTAAAGGACCCATGACCAGCAAGGGCACCCACCAGTGGCGCGGCATCATCGAGGAGTACCGGGACCGTCTTCCGGTCACGGACACGACGCCGGTCGTCACCCTTCGTGAGGGTGGTACGCCGCTCGTCCCCGCTCAGGTCCTCTCCGAGCGCACGGGCTGCGAGGTGCACCTCAAGGTCGAGGGCGCCAACCCCACCGGTTCCTTCAAGGACCGCGGCATGACCATGGCCATCACCAGGGCCAAGGAAGAGGGCGCGCAGGCCGTCATCTGCGCGTCGACCGGCAACACTTCGGCGTCGGCGGCGGCCTACGCCGTGCGCGCCGGGATGGTCTCCGCCGTACTCGTCCCGCAGGGCAAGATCGCGCTGGGCAAGATGGGCCAGGCGCTCGTCCACGGCGCGAAGATCCTCCAGGTGGACGGCAATTTCGACGACTGCCTGACGCTGGCCCGCGCGCTCTCCGAGAACTACCCGGTGGCGCTGGTCAATTCGGTCAACCCGGTCCGGATCGAGGGCCAGAAGACCGCCGCGTTCGAGATCGTCGACGCGCTCGGCGACGCCCCGGACATCCATGTGCTGCCCGTCGGCAACGCCGGCAACATCACGGCGTACTGGAAGGGCTACAAGGAGTACGCGGCGGACGCCATGTCCACGCACACCCCGCGCATGTGGGGCTTCCAGGCCTCCGGCTCGGCGCCGCTCGTCCGCGGTGAGGTCGTCAAGGACCCGTCGACCATCGCCACCGCGATCCGGATCGGCAACCCGGCTTCGTGGGACTACGCGCTCGCCGCGCGTGACGAGTCGGGCGGCTTCATCGACGAGGTGACGGACCGCCAGATCCTGTCCGCCTACCGGCTGTTGGCCGCTCAGGAAGGCGTCTTCGTGGAGCCGGCCTCGGCCGCTTCGGTGGCCGGCCTGCTGAAGGCCGCCGAGGAGGGCAAGGTCGACCCGGGCCAGCGGATCGTCTGCACGGTCACCGGCAACGGCCTCAAGGACCCGGACTGGGCGGTCGCCGGAGCGCCCCAGCCGGTCACCGTCCCGGTCGACGCGGCCACGGCCGCCGAGCGCCTCGGCCTCGCGTAACAGCGAGACCGGGAGCCGGGCCCGGCAGCCCGGACAGGGCAGGACCGGAACCGGAACCACCGGGAACCGAAAACCCGCGGAACCGGAATCACCGAAACCCGAACAGGATCGTACATAGGCGCACAGGACGGCTCGCGACACGCATCGTGCGCCTCCTGTGCGCCCTATGTCGCCACAGAACCTTCCTTCGATAGGCTGTACTGAACCCGCCCCGACGCATATGCGCGGTGTCGTTGCCGTCGTCGCCACCTAGGGACGACAGTGCCCCCGGGTTTTCGTACCTCCTCAACAAACCCCGTAGTCAGAGCCAAGGAGAGTCATCGAGCGATGGCCGGTCCAGCGTTCCGCGCCGCCGCCGTACGGGTGCGCGTTCCCGCCACCAGCGCCAATCTCGGCCCGGGCTTCGACGCCCTGGGCCTGTCGCTGGGGCTGTACGACGACGTCGTCGTCCGGGTCGCCGACTCCGGGCTGCACATCGACATCGCCGGTGAGGGCGCCGAGACGCTCCCTCGCGACGAGAGCCACCTGCTCGTACGCTCCCTGCGCACGGCCTTCGACCTGCTCGGCGGGCAGCCGCGCGGCCTCGAGGTCGTCTGCGCCAACCGCATCCCGCACGGGCGCGGTCTCGGTTCCTCCTCCGCCGCCATCTGCGCCGGGATCGTCGCCGCCCGCGCCGTGACCATAGGCGGCGACGCCAAGCTCGACGACGCGGCGCTCCTGGAGCTCGCGACCGAGATCGAGGGCCACCCCGACAATGTCGCCGCCTGTCTGCTCGGCGGCTTCACCCTCGCCTGGACCGAGTCCGGCGCCGCCCGGGCGATCAGGATGGACCCCGCGGATTCCATCGTTCCGGTGGTTTTCGTCCCCGGGAATCCGGTGCTCACCGAGACCGCGCGCGGCCTGCTGCCGCGCACCGTCCCGCACGTCGACGCCGCCGTCAACGCCGGCCGCGCGGCCCTGCTCGTGGAGGCGCTGACCAGGCGCCCCGAGCTGCTTCTGGCCGCCACCGAGGACCGTCTGCACCAGGAATACCGGGCACCCGCGATGCCGCAGAGCATCGCGCTGGTGAACCGGCTGCGCGCGGACGGCGTCCCCGCGGTCATCTCCGGCGCGGGCCCGACCGTGCTCGCGCTGGTCGAGGGCGGCGCGGCCGACAAGGTCGCGCGACTGGCGGGCGAGGGCTGGGCGGCCAACCGGCTGGCTCTCGACGGCTCGGGCGCGAGTGTTCTGCCGCTGGCCCCGTAGCTGCGCATGACACGAGATTGCCGGTGAGTGAGAGGGGGAATGTTTGATGGAGCCGGTAGTGTTAACCTCAAGTCTGCACTCGACGTCGTTGTGGCGCGGTGCTGAGTGTCCCTCTCAGGGACCGCCATTCTTCCGGGAGCCTCCCCAACTGCCTGAGCAGCCTGCCTGAGCAGTTTCGAGCACGCTCCGGAACCGGCACGACACCCCTCGCTTTTCCCAAGGAGCGGGCCGAGCGCAGGGGGCCTCGGGCCGGACCCACAGCACACCTTTCTCTTCCGCCGTACCCGGCGGGACCACCGCCCCGACTTCGATTCATGATCAAGATCACGGATCGCGGTCGGACAGCACAACCGGTCGCCGAGCCAGATGGCCGACGTCCGCTCCAGGGAAGGACCCTTCGTGAGCGACACCACCGATCTGATGGGCGTGACTGCCGACAACAACGTCGACACCGCCGCGCCCGCCGCAGGTGCTGCCACTGGCACCACCTCACGGCGCCGCCGCTCCGGCACCGGCCTCGAGGGCATGGTCCTGGCCGAGCTGCAGCAGGTCGCGTCCGGCCTCGGCATCAGGGGCACCGCGCGGATGCGCAAGAGCCAGCTGATCGAGGTCATCAAGGAGGCGCAGGCCGGGGGAGGCGCCGCCGCTCCCGCGAAGTCCGCCGACACGGCCGAGACCAAGCCGAAGCGCCGCGCCACCTCCAAGGCCCGTACGGCCGACGACAGCGCCGCGGCCCCGGTCGAGAAGACCGACAAGGCCGAGAAGGCCGTCGCCCAGCAGCAGATCGACATCCCGGGCCAGCCCGCGAGCGACGACCAGCCGGTGGGCGAGCGCCGCCGACGCCGGGCGACCGCCCCGGCCGGCAGCCCCGACGGAGACGTCAAGGTCGAGCCCAAGACGGAGGCGAAGACCGAGGTCAGGACCGACGGGCAGGCCGACGCCAAGGCCGAGGCCGCCGTGGACGGCGCCGAGGGCCGTGGCCGTCGTGACCGCGGCGAGCGCGGTGACCGCGGTGACCGCGGTGGCGAGCGCGGCGGTGACCGCCGTGAGCGTCAGCGCGACCGTCGCGACCGCGGCAAGGGCGACGAGCAGCAGGGTGGTGGCCAGGGCGGCCAGCGCCAGCAGCGTCAGGGCGGCCAGCAGGGCCCGCCGAGCGGCCCGCAGGACGACTTCGACGACGAGGGCGGCCGTCGTGGCCGTCGTGGCCGCTACCGCGACCGCCGCGGCCGTCGTGGCCGTGACGACTTCGGCACCGAGGTCCAGGTCAACGAGGACGACGTCCTGATCCCCGTCGCGGGCATCCTCGACATCCTCGACAACTACGCGTTCATCCGGACCTCGGGCTACCTGCCCGGTCCGAACGACGTGTACGTCTCGCTCGCCCAGGTCCGCAAGAACGGCCTGCGCAAGGGTGACCACGTCACCGGCGCCGTGCGTCAGCCGAAGGAGGGCGAGCGCCGCGAGAAGTTCAACGCGCTGGTCCGCCTCGACTCGGCGAACGGCATGGCGGCCGAATCCGGCCGCGGACGCCCGGAGTTCAACAAGCTCACCCCGCTCTACCCGCAGGACCGGCTCCGCCTGGAGACCGACCCGGGCGTGCTGACCACCCGCATCATCGACCTCGTGTCGCCGATCGGTAAGGGCCAGCGAGGCCTGATCGTGGCCCCGCCGAAGACCGGCAAGACCATGATCATGCAGGCGATCGCCAACGCGATCACCCACAACAACCCCGAGTGCCACCTGATGGTCGTCCTGGTCGACGAGCGTCCGGAAGAGGTCACCGACATGCAGCGGTCGGTCAAGGGCGAGGTCATCTCCTCGACCTTCGACCGCCCGGCCGAGGACCACACCACGGTCGCCGAGCTGGCCATCGAGCGCGCCAAGCGTCTCGTCGAGCTGGGTCACGACGTGGTCGTCCTGCTGGACTCGATCACCCGCCTGGGCCGCGCGTACAACCTCGCGGCGCCGGCCTCCGGTCGCATCCTGTCCGGTGGTGTCGACTCGACCGCGCTCTACCCGCCGAAGCGCTTCTTCGGTGCGGCGCGCAACATCGAGGACGGCGGCTCGCTGACCATCCTGGCCACCGCGCTGGTCGACACCGGCTCGCGCATGGACGAGGTGATCTTCGAGGAGTTCAAGGGCACCGGCAACATGGAGCTCAAGCTCGACCGGAAGCTCGCCGACAAGCGCATCTTCCCGGCGGTCGACGTCGACCCGTCGGGCACGCGCAAGGAGGAGATCCTCCTCAACGCGGAGGAGCTCAGCATCGTGTGGAAGCTGCGCCGGGTGCTGCACGCGCTCGACTCGCAGCAGGCGATCGAGCTGCTTCTCGACAAGATGAAGCAGACGAAGTCGAACGCCGAGTTCCTGATGCAGATCGCGAAGACGACGCCGTCGGGCAACAACGACTGACGTCATTTCAGAAATAACCAAGGCCGCCCCGTTACGCAAGTGACGCGGGCGGCCTTTGGTTTGTACGATCAGCATGCCAAGGTGGGGGGGAACACGCGTCCAGCGTGCCCGCTGTGCATGTGCGGGGCCTTCGGGCCGCCGTCGTACAGCGGTTGTCTCTCTCCTGCGGGCACATCGACAGGAGATCTGAGTGACCGTTGGACAGTGGAGGACGCGTACCGGCCTCCCTGCGGCGATGGCCGCGATCCTGGTGGGAGGCGCGGTTCTGGCCGCGGCGCCCGCTCAGGCAGCGGAAGGGCCCACCCTTCCGGAGGCGAAGAGCGTGGAGCGCGACTCCGCCTCGGACGCCGAACTCCTCGCCCGGGTCGAGAAGTCGATCCAGGCCATGGGGAAGCAGGACCAGGGGACGGCCGGTTCGGCCACTCCCCAGCCGTCGGGCACGGCCGACTCGAAGATCATCGGTGGTACGGCCGCCACGATCACCGAGGCGCCGTGGATGGTGCAGCTCCACTACCGGGGTTCCGCCACGGAGGAGCCCTTCTTCTGCGGCGGCACGCTCGTCAGCCCCAGCAAGGTCGTCACCGCCGCGCACTGCGTGGCCGGGGCGAACTGGAAGGACAACGGCGTCGTGGTGGCCGGATCGGCGCAGCTGCCGACCGCTGACCCGAACGGCGGCGAGCCGGATCTGCACGGCGGCAAGGCCGTTGGGGTCTGGCGCCAGTGGAAGAGCCCCACCTACACCGGTGCGGTCACCTCCAAGGGCGACATCGCGGTGCTGACGCTCGCCGAGCCGCTGCCGTACAGGACGCTGCAGCTGACGTCGTCGACCGACACCGCCTCGTACCAGCCCGGTACGGCGCGCGGCGCCATCTACGGCTGGGGCCGCACCAGCGGCGAGCCCGGCTCGCCGATCTCCCCGACGCTGCAGAAGGCCACCGTGCCGGTCGCCTCCGACGCGGCCTGCACGAGCAACTTCGGGACGGGCTACGCCGTCGGCCACATGGTGTGCGTCGGTGACGCGGCCACCGGCCAGGACGCGGGGACGGTCACCGCGTGCAACGGCGACTCGGGCGGCCCGCTCGTGGTCAACGGCCGGATAGCGGGCGTCGTCTCCTACGGCGTGAGCGACTGCATCGAGGAGGGCGCGCACAGCGTCTTCACCAAGTCCAGCGCGTACGTCGGGCAGGTCAACCCGCGCGTGGACGACGCCAACCTCAACGCCGACGACAGGGCCGACCTGATCGCCCGGGCGTCGACGAACGCGGTGTTCCAGTACTACTCCACCGGTTCCTCGCTGGGCGGTGGCCGCGACCAGATCTCCAGCGACTGGGGCGGTCTCAACCTGATCCGTCAGGCCGACCTGAACGGGGACGACTACCAGGACTACGTCCTGCGGACGCTCTCCGGTGAGTTGTGGTGGACGCACTTCGACACCACGGCCGGCACCTGGGCGGACACCAAGATCGGTACGGGCTGGGGCAGTTACCGCAACATCACCATCACCGGTGATGTGACGGGCGACGGCTTCGCCGACGTGACCGCGAACGACTCCAGCGGCACCCTGTGGATGTGGTCGGGCCGTGGCAACGGCACCGTCAACGCCAAGGTGAAGATCGGCGTCGGCTGGGCCACCTACGCGGTGTACGGCAAGGGCGACTACAGCGGCGACGGCAAGCCGGACCTGCTGGCCCGGGACGCGCAGGCACGCCTGTGGGTCTACAAGGGCACCGGCAACCGGATCTCGCCGTTCTCGAGCCGCGTGCAGGTGGGTTCCGGCTGGAACTTCACCGCGTACGCGACGACGGGCGACTTCACCGGTGACGGCCGTGCCGACTTCATGGTCCGCGACTCGTCCGGCTACATGTGGGCGTACAAGGGAACGGGCTCGGCGACGACCCCGTTCATCACCTCGCAGCGGATCAAGGTCGGTACCGGCTGGAAGTCCTACAACCTCTTCGGCTAGGCCTGATTCCTCGGGAGAGCTTCGCCACACGGCGGCCGGGCGGCCCCGGGGCCGTCATCTCGTCCGTGACCTGCGCAAAGCAACAGTGCCCACCGTGCCTCGCACGGTGGGCACCGTGCGTTTCCACCGCTTGCTCACCGAAACCCCACACGCGGCCATGCAACCCTTTTGGGCGCTTCTCCGTCACACAAGGTGAACCGCTGACCCGAGGATGATGATGACCGAGCAGAGTAAGGGCGGCCGAATACGCGCCACCGGGCGCCGTCGGGCGCCGTCCACCAAGCGCCGCAAGGCGACGACCGTCGCCCTCTGGGCGATGGCGGCAGCCGTGGTGGCCGGCGGCTCGGGGCTCGGATACGTCTACTTCACCCTCAACGGGAACATCCAGAGCGTCGACATCAACGCGCAGCTCGGCGACGACCGCCCCGCCGATGTCGACAACGGCTCCATGGACATCCTGGTCCTCGGCTCCGACTCGCGCTCCGGCGACAACTCCGCCTACGGCCGGGACGAGGGCGCGGCGCGCTCCGACACCGCGATGATCGTCCACGTCTACGAGGGCCACAAGAAGGCCTCTGTCGTCTCCGTGCCCCGCGACACCCTCATCGACCGCCCGGAGTGCACGGACGGCGAGGGCAAGGCCGTCGCCTCCGAGCGGCGCGCCATGTTCAACACGGCGTACGAGGTCGGCGGGCCGGCCTGCGCGGTGAAGACGGTCGAGTCGATGTCCGGCATCCGCATGGACCACTTCATCGAGGTCGACTTCACCGGCTTCAAGAAGCTGATCGACGAACTCGGCGGGGTGAAGATCACCACCACCGAGCCGATCAAGGACGGCAAGAGCCACTTCGACCTCGCCCCGGGCACGCACACCCTCGACGGGGAGCAGTCCCTCGGCCTGGTCCGCACCCGCAAGAGCGTCGGCGACGGCAGCGACCTCGGCCGCATCCAGCTCCAGCAGGCCTTCATGAAGGCCTTCATCAACCAGGTCAAGGACGTCGGCGTCTTCACCAGCCCCAAGAAGCTGCTGGACCTCGCCGACTCCGCCACCAAGGCGATCAAGCCCGACTCGGAGCTCGACTCGGTCAATGAGCTGATGAGCTTCGCCCAGGGCCTCAAGGGGCTCGGCGCCGACGACGTCCACATGATCACGATGCCGGTGGCCTACGACGTCCGGGACCCGAACCGGGTGATCCCGATGGAGACCCAGGCCCAGCAGGTGTGGACCGCCCTCAAGACGGACCGCCCGATCCCGGCCTCCGCGACCAAGGACGCCGCCACCGGCCAGGCCGACGGCGTGGTCCGGTAGCGCCGGAATAGATCCGGCCGCCCCCCGGTTTTGGGAGATACGGCCGGTCCTGGCAGACTGGTACGTCGGCCCCGGTTCACGTACGAGCAATCCGCGCGTACGACCCGGCGCCCTCCCGAAACTAGGAGACACCTTGAAGCGCGAGATCCACCCCGAGTACGTCGAGACCCAGGTCAGCTGCACCTGTGGCGCGTCGTTCACCACCCGTAGCACCCTCACCGAGGGCACCATCCGTGCCGAGGTCTGCTCCGAGTGCCACCCGTTCTACACGGGCAAGCAGAAGATCCTCGACACCGGCGGCCGCGTGGCCCGCTTCGAGGCCCGCTTCGGCAAGGCTGCCGGCTCCGCCTCGAAGTAGCGAGCCACTGCGCCGGTCTTCGGCCGCCCCCGCGGGGGCGGCTGGGACCGGCGTTTGCCGTCCCGCAGCCACTTCCCGCGCAGCCATGCCGCGTCACCGGACGCGTAGAAAACCAGGAGCCCCCGAATGTTCGAGGCGGTCGAGGAACTGATCGGCGAACACGCCGATCTCGAGAAGAAGCTCGCCGACCCTTCGGTCCACGCCGACCAGGCGAACGCGCGCAAGCTCAACAAGCGCTACGCCGAGCTGACCCCGATCGTCGGCACGTACCGCTCCTGGAAGCAGGCCGGTGACGACATCGAGACCGCCCGCGAACTGGCGCACGACGACCCCGACTTCGCCGCCGAGGTGAAGGAGCTGGAGAAGCACCGCGAGGAGCTCACGGAGAAGCTGCGGCTGCTCCTGGTCCCGCGCGACCCCAGCGACGACAAGGACGTCATCCTGGAGATCAAGGCGGGCGCGGGCGGCGACGAGTCGGCGCTGTTCGCCGGCGACCTGCTGCGGATGTATCTGCGCTACGCCGAGCGCGTCGGCTGGAAGACCGAGATCATCGACGCCACCGAGTCCGAGCTGGGCGGCTACAAGGACGTCCAGGTCGCGGTGAAGACCAAGGGCGGCCAGGGTGCCACCGAGCCCGGCCAGGGCGTCTGGGCGCGGCTGAAGTACGAGGGCGGGGTGCACCGCGTCCAGCGCGTGCCCGCCACCGAGTCGCAGGGCCGCATCCACACCTCCGCCGCCGGTGTCCTCGTGACCCCCGAGGCCGAGGAGATCGAGGTCGAGGTCCACGCCAACGACCTGCGGATCGACGTCTACCGCTCGTCGGGCCCCGGCGGCCAGTCCGTCAACACCACCGACTCCGCGGTCCGCATCACGCACCTGCCGACCGGCATCGTCGCCTCCTGCCAGAACGAGAAGAGCCAGCTCCAGAACAAGGAGCAGGCCATGCGTATCCTCCGGTCCAGGCTGCTCGCCGCGGCCCAGGAGGAGGCCGAGAGCAAGGCCGCCGACGCCCGTCGCAGCCAGGTTCGTACGGTCGACCGCTCCGAGAAGATCCGTACGTACAACTTCCCCGAAAACCGCATCTCGGACCACCGCGTCGGTTTCAAGGCGTACAACTTGGACCAGGTGCTCGACGGTGACCTGGACTCCATGATCCAGGCCTGCGTCGACGCCGACTCCGCGGCGAAGCTCGCCGCCGCGTAAGCCCACCCCGTACGGAGGACCAGCGTGAACCTGCTGCTCGCGGAAGTGGCCCAGGCCACCCAGCGGCTGGCCGACGCCGGCGTGCCCTCGCCGCGCAATGACGCGGAGGAGCTCGCCGCGTTCGTGCACGGCGTCAAGCGCGGGGAGCTGCACACCGTCAAGGACGCGGACTTCGACGCGCGCTACTGGGAGACCATCGCCCGGCGCGAGGCCCGCGAACCGCTCCAGCACATCACCGGCCGTGCCTTCTTCCGGTATCTGGAGCTCCAGGTCGGGCCGGGTGTCTTCGTGCCCCGCCCCGAGACCGAGTCGGTCGTCGGCTGGGCCATAGACGCCGTACGCGCCATGGACGTGGTCGAGCCGCTCATCGTCGACCTCTGTACGGGCTCCGGCGCGATCGCGCTCGCCATGGCGCAGGAGGTCCCGCGCTCGCGCGTGCACGCGGTGGAGCTCTCCGACGACGCGCTGAGGTGGACCCGGAAGAACGCCGACGGTTCCCGGGTCACCGTCCACCAGGGCGACGCCCTGAGCGCACTGCCCGAGTTCGACGGCCAGGTCGACCTGGTCATCTCGAACCCGCCGTACATCCCGCTCACCGAGTGGGAGTACGTCGCTCCCGAGGCCCGTGACCACGACCCGGAGATGGCCCTCTTCTCCGGCGAGGACGGCCTCGACACCATCCGCGGCATCGAGCGCACCGCACACCGGCTCCTGCGCCCCGGCGGCCTCGTCGTCATCGAGCACGCCGACACCCAGGGCGGCCAGGTGCCGTGGATCTTCAACGAGGAGGCCGGCTGGACGGACGCGGCCGACCACCCGGACCTGAACAACCGCCCGCGCTTCGCGACGGCGCGCAAGGCGACACCATGACGTACAGGGAGGCCCGCTAATGGCTCGGCGATACGACTGCAACGACGCGACCGACCGCACGACCGGCCTGCGTGAGGCCGCGTCGGCCGTCCGCCGCGGCGAGCTCGTCGTGCTGCCCACCGACACCGTGTACGGCATCGGTGCGGACGCCTTCTCCTCGGAGGCGGTCGCCGATCTGCTCGACGCGAAGGGGCGCGGCCGCAATATGCCCACCCCTGTCCTCATCGGCTCGCCGAACACCCTGCACGGTCTGGTCACGGACTTCTCCGAGCAGGCCTGGGAGCTCGTCGACGCCTTCTGGCCCGGCGCGCTGACCCTGGTCGCCAAGCACCAGCCGTCGCTCCAGTGGGACCTCGGCGACACCCGTGGCACGGTCGCGATCCGGATGCCGCTGCACCCCGTCGCGATCGAGCTGCTCACCGAGGTCGGCCCCATGGCGGTGTCCTCCGCGAACCTGACGGGCCACCCGTCTCCCGAGGACTGCGACGCCGCGCAGCAGATGCTCGGTGACTCCGTCTCCGTCTACCTGGACGGCGGCCCGACGCCGGGCATCGTCCCGTCGTCGATCGTCGACGTCACCGGCAAGGTCCCGGTGCTGCTGCGCGCGGGTGCCCTCGACGCGGACGAGCTCCGCAAGGTGGTACCCGACCTCGAGGTGGCCAATTGACCGCCCCTGAGGGGCGTGGCATAGCGGGGTACGGCAGTTCCTTCCGCATCCTCCACGTCAGTACCGGCAACGTCTGCCGCTCGCCGATCACCGAGCGGCTGACCCGCCATGCCCTCAGCGACCGCCTCGGCGGCGACCCGCTGGCGGGCGGCCTGATCGTGGAGAGCGCCGGCACCTGGGGCCACGAGGGCGCCCCGATGGAGGCCAACGCCGAGATCGTCCTCGCGGACTTCGGCGCGGACGCGACCGGGTTCGTGGGCCGCGAACTGCTCGACGAGCACGTGATCCGCGCGGACCTGGTGCTGACGGCCACGCGCGACCACCGGGCGCAGGTCATCTCCATGGGCCACTCGGCGGGCCTGCGCACCTTCACCCTGAAGGAGTTCACCCGCCTCGTCCGGGCCATAGACCCGGCGACGCTGCCGGACCCGTCGAGCGACGGCATGGTCGAACGGGCCCGCGCCCTGGTCCGGGCCGCGGCGGCCCTGCGGGGCTGGCTGCTGGCGCCGAACGCCGACGCCGACGAGGTCAACGACCCCTACGGCGCGCCCATCACGTTCTTCCGCTCGATCGGAGACGAGATCAACCAGGCGCTCGACCCCGTGGTCACGGCGCTGACGGGTGTGCCCACGCGCACCTGAACCGCCGGCCGGTCGCGTACCCCGTCACGGGCCTCCGCGCGGCTGGCCGAAAATAATCGGTACACCCGGATCGCCCGACAGCCGCGCACAGCGGCCCCCGCGCGCCTACATTGGATCTGAAGCCCAGCCCACGCCTGGAGCCAAGATGCCGGTCACCGTTGCTCCCGCTCCCGACTCCGACGATGTGCGCGCCACCGCGCACGGACCGGATTTCGACGTCCTGCGCCGACAGGATCCCGAGATCGCCGACGTGATGCTGGCGGAAGTACGGCGGCAGGCCGACGGCCTGCAGCTCATCGCCGCCGAGAACTTCACCTCGCCCGCCGTCCTCGCCGCACTCGGATCGCCGCTGTCCAACAAGTACGCCGAGGGCTATCCCGGCGCCCGCCACCACGGTGGCTGCGAGCTCGTCGACGCCGCCGAGCGGATCGCGACCGACCGCGCCACCGCCCTCTTCGGCGCCGAGCACGCCAACGTGCAGCCGCACTCCGGCTCGTCCGCCGTCCTCGCCGCCTACGCGGCGCTGCTGCGCCCCGGCGACACCGTCCTCGCCATGGGGCTGTCGTACGGCGGGCACCTCACGCACGGCTCACCGGCGAACTTCTCCGGCCGCTGGTTCGACTTCGTCCCGTACGGCGTCGACGCCGGGAGCGGCCTGATCGACTACAGCCAGGTCCGCACCCTCGCCCGTACGCACAAGCCCAAGGCGATCGTCTGTGGCTCGATTTCATACCCCCGGCACATCGACTACGCCCTCTTCCGCGACATCGCCGACGAGGTCGGTGCCTATCTGATCGCCGACGCGGCGCACCCCATGGGGCTGATCGCCGGAGGAGCCGCGCCCAGCCCCGTCCCGTACGCGGACGTGGTCTGCGCGACCACGCACAAGGTGCTGCGCGGTCCGCGCGGCGGGATGATCCTGTGCGGCGAGGAGTTCGCCGAGCGGATCGACCGGGCCGTCTTCCCCTTCACCCAGGGCGGCGCGCAGATGCACTCGATCGCCGCCAAGGCCGTCGCGTTCGGCGAGGCGGCAACACCGGCCTTCGCGAAGTACGCCCATCAGGTGGTCGATCACGCCCGCACGCTCGCGGAGGCGCTGGCCGACGAGGGATTCGCGGTCACCACCGGCGGTACCGACACCCATCTGATCACCGCGGACCCGTCCCCCCTCGGCATCGACGGCCGCCTCGCGCGGATGCGCCTCGCGGCCGCCGGCGTCGTGCTCGACACCTGCGCCCTGCCCTACGGCGACGGGCGCGGGATCAGGCTCGGAACGGCCGCCGTGACCACCCAGGGGATGGGCGCGCGGGAGATGACGCGGGTGGCCGCGCTGTTCACCGCGGCCCTGCGCGACGACGCCGAGGAGTCGGCGCGCGTACGCGAGGAAGTACGCGATCTCGCGCGGCGATTTCCTCCGTACGGCCCCCGCCGTTAGGCCTCCGGACACCCTCCGGAACCGGCGGCGCAACCATCCGGGCCCCCCGGATGTCCTCCAGCACATGGACAGCACAGCTAGTGTGTGGGGCTGAGATGGCCAGCGATTCCTGTGGGGCAGCCCGTGCGTGATTACCTGCTGACGCTCTGTGTCACGGCTGCGGTGACCTACCTGCTGACCGGTCCGGTGCGGAAGTTCGCCATCGCGACCGGAGCGATGCCGGAGATCCGCGCCCGAGACGTGCACCGAGAACCGACACCGCGGCTCGGTGGCATCGCCATGTTCTTCGGGCTGTGCGCGGGCCTGCTCGTCGCGTCCCATCTGCAGAACCTCAGCAGCGTGTTCGAGCTCTCCAACGAGCCCCGCGCGCTGCTCTCCGGCGCCGCGCTGATCTGGCTGATCGGCGTCCTGGACGACAAGTTCGAGATCGACGCCCTGATCAAGCTGGGCGCGCAGATGATCGCGGCCGGTGTGATGGTGATGCAGGGTCTGACGATCCTGTGGCTACCCATCCCCGGTATCGGCACGGTGGCCCTGACCCAGTGGCAGGGCACGCTGCTGACCGTCGCCCTGGTCGTCATCACCATCAACGCGGTGAACTTCGTCGACGGCCTCGACGGTCTGGCCGCCGGCATGACGTGCATCGCGGCCGCGGCCTTCTTCCTGTACGCGTACCGGATCTGGTTCGGCTACACGATCGAGGCCGCCGCTCCGGCGACGCTGTTCGCGGCCATCCTCATGGGCATGTGCCTGGGCTTCCTGCCGCACAACATGCATCCGGCGCGGATCTTCATGGGCGACTCGGGCTCGATGCTGATCGGGCTGATCCTCGCCGCCTCCGCCATCTCGATCACCGGTCAGGTCGACCCGGACGCGCTGAAGATCTTCGAGGGATCGACCCGCCAGGCCACCCACGCGGCGCTGCCCGTCTTCATTCCCCTGCTGCTGCCGCTGACGATCATCGCGATCCCGGTCGCGGACCTGGTCCTCGCGATCGTCCGCCGCACCTGGCACGGCCAGTCGCCGTTCGCGGCCGACCGCGGCCATCTCCACCACCGTCTGCTGGAGATCGGACATTCGCACAGTCGGGCCGTGCTGATCATGTACTTCTGGTCGGCGCTGATCGCCTTCGGCACCCTCGCCTACTCGGTGCACTCGGCGTCGATGTGGATCGTGCTGATGATCGTGGGCCTGAGCGCGATCGGTCTGGTGCTCCTGCTGCTGCCGCGGTTCGAGCCCCGCGCGCCGCGCTGGGCGGAGTCGTTCGTTCCGCCGCGCTACCGCCGGCGGGGCGCCGTACGGGCCGGGGCCGCGGCCGACGCCGAACCGGTCCCCACGGCCGCGCGGGAGGCGGAGCACGAGCGGGTCGCCGTTCCGGCGGGGGTCAACGGCGCGACCGCCATCGGTCACCGTTCTCGCTTCACGGACCGGCGGAAGGCCGGAACGCCCAGTTGACGAAAGCGGCACAGGGGCCCATTACCAGACACAACACCCTTGCGTCCTGCACACACGCGCGGGGTACCTCTCATGTGTGACAGTCAGCACACCAGGTGAGTAAAGACCTCATCAAATAGTTTGTGATACCGTTCACGAGACCCGGCGACAGAGCCGAAGGACCGTAGTGCGACGGTCCGTTGGCCCCGAGACTCACCTCGGACCGGGCTTACGCTCGTCCATGACGACACCACTGCCCCCACCAGCAAGCGGAGACACCGCCATGCCGTCCAACGACGCCCGCACCCTGCTGCACACCGCCGTACCCGCTGCTGCCGTCGGCGCCATCGCCGTCCTGGTCAGTGGTCTGGTCGCCGGTGGCGAGGGAGCGCTCGGCGCGGTCGTAGGGGCTCTGGTGGTGATCCTCTTCATGGGGGTCGGGCTCGTGGTGCTCCAGCGGACCGCGAAGTCACTTCCGCAGCTGTTCCAGGCCATGGGGCTGATGCTCTACACGGCCCAACTGCTGCTGCTCTTCCTTTTGATGGCCCTGCTCAAGAACACGACGTGGTTCGACTTCAAGGCCTTTGCCTTCACCTGCCTCGCGGTGACCATCGTGTGGGTCGCCGCACAGGCACGCGCGTACATGAACGCAAAGATCCTCTATGTCGAACCCGAGTCCCCGAAGGGTGAAAAGCCCGAGAAGACGGGGTCGTCGACGTGAAGGGTAGGGCCGGGATAAATGCC
>NZ_JBVJYZ010000021.1:0-110112 GCF_055600045.1 Streptomyces sp. NPDC038280 | reverse complement strand
CACCGACGACGAACTCCTCGACTACATCCGCAAAACCCACAACACCGTCTACCACCCCGCCTCAACAGTGAAAATGGGCGCCGACAACGACACCACGGCACCCGTGGACGCCCGCCTGCGTGTCAAGGGCATCACCAACCTCCGCGTCTGCGACGGCTCGATCATGCCCGACCTCGTCACCGTCAACCCCTGCATCACCACCATGGCCATCGGCGAAAAATGCGCCGACATCCTCAAGGAAGACACCCGACGGTAGGAAGCGGGGGCGCGGTATCGGGCCGCGCCCCCGCCTGCCCGCTACCGGTACTCCACCGTCAGCGTCGCCCGGCTGTCCCGGTTGACGAAGAGGTACGCGGTCGCGCTCTGGTTCGTCTCGAAGCGCAGCCGCAGCTGGGTGGTCCCGGACCGGTCGATGGCCGCGATCCCCGCCGGTGACAGATCCGCCGACGCGCTGCCGGAGGTGAACGCGGGAACGGCGCCGACGCCCGGCGCCGTGGCGTCGGCGCCCCAGTCCGACGCCTCGACCGCGCATGCGCCGAAGCAGCCCGTCCGGGCGTCTACCAGCAGCCTGTTGCCCGGCGGGATCGCCCAGGGGTCCCCCGCCCCGCCTGCGCGGGTCACCGTCACATACGCCCGGGTGATCTCCTTGCCCGCAGGGATCCGGGAGGTGTCGAACGACAGCACGGCCCGGTTGAACCTGCCGTCGCTGCCCCGGCCGATCGCCGAGCCGTACGAAGCCTCCAGCGTCCCGACCGAGGCGCCGGAACCGTCCCCGGCGGCCTTCACATAACCGTCCTGGCTGTCCGCGCTCGCCAGCGTCACCACGTCGCGCGAGGGAGGCGTCGCGCTGCCGCCCAGCGCCCCGACCATCCCCATGATGGTCTCGATCTGCCGGCCCCCGTGGCGCGAGTAGTTGCCGTCCCCCAGATAACCCCACCAGTTCCAGCAGCCGTTGGGGTTGTCGAGCGTGGCCGTCGGGACGGCCTGCGGGTAGAGGACGACCAGCCCGTTGGTGTCGGCGTACTCGTTGAGATACGCGTGGTCGATGAACCGGCTGCCGAAGCCCTGGTACGAGTACCCCTGCTTGCAGCCGTGCAACGACACGACCAGCCGGCAGGGCGCCCCGGCCGCGCAGCTGCGCGGCACGTACACATAGCCGGTGTCGTCCATGGAGATCTGACGGGCCTGCCCGCCGGGGGCATAGCGGTTCTGGTCGAACGCGATCAGCGACCCGTCGGGGGTGGCGCTCGGTGCCTCGGCGGTGCCGAGCAGATGGGTGAGCAGCTCCCGCTCGGCGTCGAACCCGCAGTCGTTGATCCACGGAGTGGCAGTGACCGTACAGGAGTTGGGGCCGAGGGGGCTGATCCAGGCGTGCCCCGCCGCCGTGCTCCTGTTGTGCCGCACCCGGGCGCCGAAGCGTCCGTAGTAGGCGGCCAGCGCATCGGCCACCGGGCGCTTGACGGTCGTGTCTCCGGAACCGCTGAAGACGTAGACCGGGTCACCGGACAGCTGGCCGACCGGGTCGACGAGTCCGCGCGCCGACCAGTCCCGGGTCGTCTGTTCCAGCGTGTCGAGCCGGAGGTCCTGGGTGGTGTCCATGCAGGCGTTGAGCGCGGTGGAGAGGGTGTTCTGCGCGCAGTGGTAGGGGCCCGAGGCGAAGACCGCGGATCCGCTGAAGGTCCCCGAGTACGCCACATGGAGCTGGGTGGCCATGTATCCCCCGGAGGACACCCCCGCGCTGTACACGGCGTCGATGGCGTACGGCGTCAGCTCTCCCGCGACGGGCGTGGGCGCGGACGCGGGCACTGGCGTGGGCGCGGGTGGGGCCGCGTCGGCGGACGGCGCGAGGGGGACCAACTGGACCGCCCCCACCAGGAGGAGGACGGCCGCCGATCGACGGAATCGGGCAAGGGGCGACGCTCTCATGAGTCCTCCGGAATGCTGCGGCGTAAGGGATTCCGGGGAGGTTAGGACCGCCGAGCCGGGGTCGCCTATGGGCCCGGACGCCACAAGGCAAGGGCCCGGCTATGGGGCGGTGAGGGATGTCGGCCCCGGCGGACGGCGCGAGAAGGGCGTGCCCGGTCAGCCGTCGAGGGGCCGGCGGTCGTCCGCTCCCCTGGAAGGCGCCCGGACCCGGCAGGCGTACGCGCTCCAGCGGTCGGCCCCGCGTGCCGGGGCCGACGGCAAGGCCAACTCGGCGCTATCCGGCTCGTGTTCCGGCGCGTGTTGCGATGTGAGGCGGAGCGAGGATGCCGTCGTCGAGCGCCGGGTCCGGCTCCGGCTCGCCGAAGACCGTTGTCATGGGCAGTACGCCCGCCCAGAGTCCCAACGCGGCGTCCGGGCTGTCGCCGTCGTCCGGGGCCCCGGTGCGGATCTTCACCGACGCCTCCTCCAGGGAGAGCGCGAGCAGGGCCGTCGCCGCCAGCTCCTTGGTGCTGGGCCGGCGCGCGTACTCCCACTGGCCCGGCGACGACTGCTCGGTCAGGCAGCGCAGACCCGCCAGCTTCTCCTCCGGGTCGGTCACCAGCCGGGGGACGCCGTAGATCATGGCGCTGCGGTAGTTGATGCCGTGCTCGAACACCGAGCGAGCCAGGACCAGCCCGTCCACGTGCGTGACCGTGACGCACACGGTCGCCCCGGGGGAGGCGACCAGGCTGCGGCTCGCGACCGAGCCGTGGAAGTAGAGCGTGTGGCCGTCACTTCCGTACACGGTCGGCACGACCATAGGGTGACCGTCGACGACGACCCCGAAGTGGCACAGGAAGCCGGCGCCCAGAACGGCGTCGAGGTCGGCGCGCTGGACGCTTCCCCGCTCGCGCAGGCGGCGGTGCCGGGTGCGGTCGGAGGCGGGCAGTGTGGGTGGCAGAGGAGGATGGCTCACCACCCGTACGCTACCGATCCGGTCACTCGAAAGCTAGATTTCGACGAAATCAGTGGATCGAATTCCAGATTTCGACTGATTCCCGCGTTCGGATGGGCGTCTCGGTCCGGGCGGCGCGCCCCGAGAGCCTGCCCGGGCGACGAACCTTGCCCCCCGCCGACACGGCCGCCGTCCAGCCAGTACGCCCCGTACGGCGGACCCCGCCGGCGAGCTCGGCGGGCCGCCCGCGCACGAACACCCGTTCACGCGGCGGCGCCCCCGCCCCGGTGTCGCCTACGTCCCCTCCCGCGACGCCCCACCCATCCGGTACGGCCTGGTCCGGCGCACGACGGCGCCGGGCCGCCGCTCCGCGCCTTCGTGCGGACCGTGCGGGAGACCGACGCCGCGGACGGCGGCGCCGCGGGGGCAACGGTCGCATTCCGAGCGGCCGCCGGTGCGGAGTGTCCCGCCGGACGGATCGCGGCCCCGGGCTACGGTGATCCGATGCAGCGTGCCGCAGACCGCGTGGCGCTCGCCTCGTTCGCCGCCTGCTCGGTCCTCGCGGGCGGCAACGCGGTCGGCGTGCGGTTCAGCAACCGTGAACTCGACCCGCTGTGGGGCGCGGCACTGCGCTTCGGGGCGGCCGCGCTGCTCCTCCTCGCCGTCATGGCTCTGCGGCGCATGCCGCTCCCGCGCGGCCGCGCGCTGGCCGGATCGGTGCTCTTCGGAATCCTCAACTTCGGTGTCACCTTCGCGCTGGCCTACTACGCTCTGGTCCGCGTCCACGCCGGACTAGGTCAGACGGTCCTGTCGCTGGTGCCCCTGGTGACCCTGCTGCTCGCGGTGGCCCAGGGCCTGGAGCGGTTCCGCCTCGGCGCGGCGATCGGCACGCTCTTCGCGGTGGCGGGCGTCGCCGTGGTCTCCCGCGCTCCCCTCCAGGGCACCGTCCCCGTGCTGACCCTCCTGGCACTCCTCGGCAGCGTGCTCTCGTTCGCCCAGGCCACCGTTCTCGTACGCCGCATTCCCAAGGTGCACCCCGTCACCATGAACGCCGTCGGTATGACGGCCGCCGCCGTGCTGCTCTTCGCGGGCTCCCTCGCGGCCGGCGACGCGTGGGTCCTGCCCGAGCGCGCCGTGACCTGGTGGGCGCTGGCCTACCTGGTGGTGGCCGGATCCGTACTGACCTTCGTCTTCTACCTCGTGGTCATCCAGCACTGGGGGTCGTCCCGAGCCGCCTATGTCTTCGTCGTCATCCCCGTGATCACGATCGTGCTCTCGGCCTGGCTCGACGACGAACCCCTCACCGCCTCCCTGCTGTTGGGCACACCCCTGATCGTCGTCGGCGTCTACCTCGGGGCCCTGCGCAGACGTGCGTGAGGCGGCCGGACGTCGGCCACGCCAGGCTGACGTCCCCTGTCTTGAGGCTGCGTCAGGGGCATCGGTATGTCCCACTCCAGATAATGTTCCTTCTATGGAGCCGAGATCCGAGCAGGGGAGCAGCCCGGAGGACGAGGCAACCGCGCATCTGCTCGTCGCTGCGGCCTTCCACGATGCGGCCGCGAGCGCCGACGAGCGGGGCGACCCCATCGTCGGCGACTTCTCCCGCGCGGTGCTCCGCCGCTTCGAGGAGGAACAGCGCCTGGAAGGGGCCCTGTACGAGGTCGTCACAAAGTACGCCCTGCAGCACGCCACACCCGAGGAGCAGGAAGCGCTACAGCGCTGGATCGTCGAGGTGACGGGTCCATGAACGAGTCCTGATTTCGAGCAGGCGTCCACCCAAGGCTCCACGAGCAGCACGTCCGCCCGCTGCTCGTGCCGGCTCAACCGGCACGAGCAGCAGAGGCGGCGAGGTCGCATCACGCGACGGCGGTCCCCTCGAGCTCGACCATCTGGCCGGGGATCGCGAGCCGTATCACCCCGAGCATCGTGGCGGGCGGTGCCACCCCGGCGGCGCCCAACCGCGACGCCAGCACGCCGTAGTGCGCGAACAGCAGATCGACGTCGGTGGTGTACACGTTGAGCCGGACCAGGTTCGCGAGGGACATGCCGGCCTCGCCGAGTACGGCCTCCAGGTTGTCGAGGCTCAGCGCCAACTGTGCGGCCATGTCACCGTCATGCTGGGGCTTGCCGTCGGCGCTCATCGCGGTCTGTCCGGAGCAGTACAGGGTCCGGGTGTGCCCGGAGACGATCTCCCCCTGGTTGAATCCCCTCTCCACCGACCACGTCACCGGGTTGACTGCCGTTCGTTCCACTGCCACATCAGCTCCATTGCTTCGTTGAGGGTGCGTACGTCCGTCGGCGCGGTAGCCGCGATCGTGGACGTCGGTGCTGACGAGCCTTCCAACGAATCACGACATCCTTGGTCATGTATTCGATACGGTTCTCGAATGCGCGCCGATCGGATGGTCTCGCTGGTGCTGCTGCTGCGACAGCGGGGTCGGCTGACTGCGGCCACGCTGGCCCGCGAGCTGGAGGTATCGACCCGTACCGTGCTGCGCGACATCGAGGCGCTCTCCACAGCCGGCGTCCCGGTCTATGCCGAACGCGGCCGACACGGCGGGTTCGCGTTGTTGCCCGGTTTCCGGACCGAGCTCACTGGACTGAACCACGATGAAGCCCTTGCCTTGCTGACCGCCGGATCGGGGCGCGGCGAGCAGGTATTCGGCCTCGGCTCGGCGCTCGCTTCGGCCATGCGCAAGGTGGTTGACGCGCTGCCCGAAAGCCATCGGGCCACCGCGAGCGACGCGGCCCAGCGAATTCTCGTCGAGCCGGAGACCGACCTGCTCTCACGCCGGCTGGTCACGGACGAGGTGCCCGACACGACAATGATCGAGATCCGGCGCGCGGTGCTCGCCGGACGCAAACTGCGCATCCACTACGCGGCCACGGACCAGCCACCACAGTGGCGCACGGTGGACCCGATCGGCCTGGTCACCGTACGTGACCGGGCCTACTTGCTGGCCACGAGATCGGGCGCGGACCGCACCTACCGGCTGTCGCGGGTGTTGGCCGCCCAGGAACTCCCCGAACCGGCACAGCGACCGAACCGGGTTGATCTGGACCGGGTCTGGCGGGAACGCTGCGCGCAGTTTCTGTCCAGCGACCACATCTCCGTGCTGATTCGGGTGAACCCGGAGCGGCGGGAGGACCTGCTGAACAGCGCGGTAGCCGTCCGCGCCGCAGAACCCGACGCAGACGGCTGGCTGCGGCTGGAGGTGACCTTCCAAGATCTACGACACGCCGAGTGGGCGCTGTGGCAGCTCAGCACGGACGCGGAAGCCTTGGCTCCGGGGTCGTTGCGCACCTCCCTGCGCGACCGCGCCGCCGCGCTTGCCACCCGCTACGGAGACTCCTCCTGAGAGTAGTTGGGGCGCGCATCAGAAGGAGATCTCGGTCGTGCGGTGAGCTTGGTTGGTGTCGCGAAGCGATCCGACGGACCAGCAATGCGCGGTGAGGGAAACGCTGTCGGCCGCCGCGCGCTTGGCTGCGCAATGCCGATCGCGTGCGGGGACCTGGACCTGTTCGCACGCGGGGGCACGAGGGCCGCAGGTGTGTCGCCCGGGCCGTGCTTCGGCGGCCGGCTCGATGTCCCGGGCCATGGGCCGCACGTGCAGGCCGTGAAGGGGGTTCAGCAGGGGCGCTTGTCCTGACCGGTGCCGCAAACCGGGCCTGGGTCCTCGTAGATCGAGATCAGGAAAATGGCAAACGCGATCAGGGCGATTGTGACGCCGATCGCCCAGTACCTGTTCTGTCGGCGCTCGGCCTGCCTGGCGCGGGCGTCGCCCTCCTCG
Source organism: Streptomyces sp. NPDC038280 (assembly GCF_055600045.1). Classification (NCBI taxonomy): domain Bacteria; kingdom Bacillati; phylum Actinomycetota; class Actinomycetes; order Kitasatosporales; family Streptomycetaceae; genus Streptomyces; species Streptomyces sp. NPDC038280. The sequence goes on along the minus strand of NZ_JBVJYZ010000021.1, from coordinate 103,461 downwards.
TCGGCGCTCATGGAGTCCCCCTCGGGCGGCTTTCCGCGGCCGGACGTTCCGTGCGGTGCCTTGCCTCTCGAACAGTCTCCCTTGTTCACCGGGCACCCACTCCTCGGACCGTGTGGTTGATGCCGTAGAACGACTGTCCCAGCTCCGACGACACCGGCAGTGCCGCAGCGGGCCGGCCTTCCCTCTCCGGTGTGGAGCCACCGTGAGACGCAGCAGCTCCGAACCAGAGCCGCCTGCGGCGCACATCACGGGAGCACGGCTTCGCGTCTCGCCCCGGCGCCCCGGCGCCCCGGCGCGCCGCCGCCCCGGCGCCCCGGCGCCCCGGCGCCCCGGCGCGCCGCCGCGCCGGGGCGCCCGGGTCGGCGGTCTGGGCGAGGCGGGCCGGGAGCCGGCCCGCCTACCGCAGCATCAGGCCGCCAGCGCTTCGTGGAGCGTTGAGGGCTTCAGCCCGAAGGTGTCGCGGATGTCGCTGTCGTCCACGAGGAACGGACGCTCGGACATGTAGCTCATCTCGGCGAACTCCCGCCACAGTGGATCTGTGAAGGCCAGCAGCGCCATATCCCGTTCGGTGAGCGGCTCCAACCGCGGTTCGGGCGCTCCGTGCGATGCGGCGAGGTCGTTCGCGGCCTGGCGCAGGGTCGTGGTGATGACCGGGGCGTGCCAGGCCCGCCCCCAGGCCCGCTCGTCGCCGCCGACCGCCACCAGCGCTGCCGCGACGTCCTCGGTGTACGAAAAGGAATGCGCCGCGTCGGGGTTGCCGTGGACGAGAGCCAGTTCGCCGTCGAGGACCCGGGGCGCGACCAGCAGCGTGAACGCTGAGACCGCGCCTGGGCCCAGGTATTGGCCGGCTCGCACTTCGGTGACCCGCAGACGCCCTTCGTCGTGGGCGTTCTTGGCCTGCCGCCACAGCTCGGCCCGCACCCGGCCCTTTCGGGTGTGCGGGGTCATCGGGGTGCGCTCGGTCACCGGCCCGGTGGTCTGCTGGTATCCGTAGTGGTTGCCGAGGATCACGTAATCGGCCCCGGCCCGTTCGGTCGCGGCGAGGATGGACGCGAACAACGGCGGCATGGTCTCCGGCCAGGTGTGGTAGGCGGTCATGGCGGCGTTGAAGACCGTGGTCGCTCCGGCCAGTGCCGCGGTCAGCTCGTCAGCGCGACCCGCGTCCAGAGCGATCCGTTCGATGCCGGGGTGTTCGGGGCCGCTGCCGCTGCGGGTGATGAGGCGGACCCGCTCGCCGCCGTCGGCCAGTTGCCTTGCGGTGGCGATCCCTGTCGCGCCTGCTCCGATGACGACGTGTTCAGCCATGACGTTGTCTCCGTTTTCGCCAAGAGGTGGAACGTTTCCCTGAAGGGAGAACGTGGTGCGCGGTGGGCCCGACCGCTCGCTCAACTCTGCCGTGCGGCCGCGGGGTAGGGTCAGAGGCCTGAATGCCACGAAGTCCAAGGATCTGGCCATGCATCGTGTCGCCGTCCTGGCCGTCCCGGCGGTCAAGCCCTTCGACCTGTCCATGCCGTCCGCACTGCTCGGCGCCGCCGAGCTCGGCGGACGCCCCGGCTACGAGGTGACGGTGTGCACCGCCACGCCCGGCACGGTCGCCGCCTCCGGTGGCATCGAGGTGGTGATTCGACATGGCCTTGAGGCGGTCGCGGCGGCGGACACGGTGATCGTTCCCTCGACCGCCAGCCGCCACCACGCCGAGCCGACCGCGCTGGATGCCCTGCGGGAGGCGGTCGCCGCGGGCAAGCGCGTTGCCTCGATCTGCAGCGGCGCCTTCGTCCTCGCCCAGGCCGGACTCCTCGACGGCCGTGCTGCCACCACCCACTGGGCCCTGGCCGAGGAACTGCAGCGCGCCTTCCCCGCGGTGCGAGTGGAGGCCGACCGGCTGTTCGCAGAGGACGGACGGATCGTCACCGGTGCGGGCTCGGCCGCCGGGATCGACCTGTGTCTGCACCTGATCAGCTCCGACTACGGCGCCGCCGCGGCCAACGCGGCGGCCCGCGCCGCCGTCGTCACCCCGGTGCGCCACGGCGGGCAGGCGCAGTTCGTGCAGACCCCGCTGCCGGTCACGACCGACTCCTCGCTGGACGCGGCCCGCGTCTGGGCGCTGCAACACCTGGACCAGCCGATCTCTCTGCACGACCTGGCCGGTCAGGCCAAGGTCAGTGTGCGGACCTTGACCCGCCGATTCACAGCCGAGACCGGCGTGACCCCATTCCAGTGGCTGCTCCAGCAGCGGCTGCTGCGGGCCCGTGAGTTGCTGGAGGCCACCAACCTCACCATCGACCAGGTGGCCGCCCGCAGCGGCCTCGGCTCCGGGGAGTCGCTCCGCCAGCACCTGAGCCGCCAGATCGGCATGACCCCGGCCGCCTACAGAGGCGCCTTCGCCCACCGCCCGAGCGTGAACACTCGTCAGTAACCGTTCGGGCAGAGCCAGTCGGAACGAAATTCATACGGTGGCGGCGTGGAGCACCAGGTGGCGCCGCACCTTCGGCCTGTCGCGGTTCGCGGAGAAAACGACCTCCAGTCGCACGGTCTCATCCGCGCCGCAGCGCACCGCAAGGCCCGGGCCTCGCCTGTCCCTTGGGATGCTGCCGGTCCCTTGGCCCCGCCGAGTTTCGACTCGGCGGGGCGAAGCCGTGTGAAGTGGCGGGTGCGAGAAAAGCGGCGTCCATAAGTGGTCGCCCATTCGACTGGTTGATCCGCCAAAGGGGCTTGGTGGATCGACAGAAGACTGACGGGTAACACGCAAGATCGTCTTAATACCCACTGAAGATCGGTTAGCGTTCGACCTCGCACCTGATGCGCACACGACATGCACATCGGCGGGGGTGTGATGTGGCGCCGCATCGCGTATATCCCTCGCCGTTTATGGGTCGTTCATTTGGTATGGATAGAAAGACGAGGAAAAACTCATGATGAGACGCACTTCTGCAATGCTGCTTGCTGTGGCATCCCTGTTCGGCGCGGGAGTCGCCATGGCCGCCCCCGCGCAGGCCGCCGGCAGCTGCACCTACGACAACGTCTGTCTCTGGTCGGACAGCGGCTTCAACGGATACAAGCGGGACGACTACAGCTCCCGTTCCAGCTGGGCCAACATCTACTACGGGGGCAGCAGCAAGCCCCTGTACCAGGGTGACGGCGTCATCGACAACGTCAGCTCCGTCGACAACTGGGACCCGGACACCAGGATCTCGGTGTTCTACAACTCCGGGAACGTCGGTCCCTGCTTCAAGGTCGAGGCCTACGGCACCGTGTCCAACATGGCCCTCGTCTACATCGGCGCCAACACGTCCGGCAACGACAAGATGAACTCGCACAACTTCAGTGACCAGTGCTCGGGGAACTTGTACGACTTCTGATCGCCGGCCCATGACAGCGGTGGGGCGGAGGCCAATTCCGCCCCACCGCGCACATCCACTCTATCCAGGGGTTCCTTTGCGTTACACGCGTCTCGTCATCGCCGCCGGGGTCGGCACGCTGCTGCTCACCGGGTGTGCGGAGGGCGGCCAGGAAGGCGCCGGCGGTGGCGATGGCGGTTCCGCGGTCCGGGACGTCGTCACGGAAGCCGACATCGTCCTCCCGGTCTCCGCCTACCTCTTCACCTCCGAGCAGCAGGCGCTGGTCGACACCGCGCACTCCACCCTGGCTTCCGACTGCATGAAGCGGTTCGGATTCGACTGGCCCGTGAAGAAGGCCCAGCCGGTCAAGGTCGTGAACCGTCGGTACGGCGTGGTCAGCGAGAAGGTCGCCGCCGAGCACGGCTACCACGCGGTCCCGGTGGTGGGCGACGAGGAGCACGCCGAAGGCGCGGTTTCCAGCGGGGCCAAGCTTCCGTCCGAGGCGTACATGGTCTACGGAGCCAAGGGCGGCAAGGCGGGCGCGGGCCGCAGCTACCAGGGCAAGGACATCCCCGAGGGCGGCTGCATGGGGGAGGCCGGCCGCAAGCTGGGGCTCGACGAGGTACGGGACCCCGCAAAGGGCAAGATCGGACTGCTCAGCATCGACTTCTCCTCCTTCGGAAAGGCCCTGGAGACGCCGGAATTCAAAAAGACGCAGGGCGAATGGGTGGCCTGCATGAAGAAGGCGGGATATCAGCACACCGCTTTCCTGCAGCCCGCCGAGAAGTACGCGTCCCAGGGGAACTCCGCGTCACCGCAGGAGAAGGCCGTGGCCAAGACCGATGTGAAGTGCAAGCAGGAAACGAAACTCGCCACCGTGCTCCTCCGCCTCGAAACGCAGATCCAGAACGACTACATCGAGCAGAACGCCACCGGTTTCGCCGAGATCAAGAAGGATCAGGGCGCGGTCATCAAGTCGGCCAACGAGGCATTGGCGAACTGAATGCAGAACGACGAACAGCCCTCCGTGGACGCGGCCGAGGCAGCCCGCGACAACGGTGGTGACGGTGTACGGATCAGGCGCCGCTGGGTCGCCCTGATCGCGGTGGGCGCGGTCGCGCTCACCGGGGCGGGCTTCGGGGCCTCCCTGCTGATCAAGTCGCCCGCCCAGGCGGCGGCGGACTCCCGGCCCCCCGCACCGTCCGTGATCACCGCGCCGGTCGAGTACCGGATCCTGGCCTCCTCGATGGTCCTTCGCGGCACCGTGGTCGCCGGTCAGAGCGTGGAGATCGCTCCCGGCGGCGGCGCGTCCGACGGAGGCAGCCCGACGGTCTCCAAGCTGCCGCTGAAGGCAGGCGACCAGGTACGCGCGGGCCGGCTGCTGGTCGAGATCTCCGGCCGTCCCGTGATCGCGCTCCAGGGCACCGTTCCGCTCTATCGCGACCTCAAGCCCGGTGCCCAGGGCAGTGACGTGGGCCAGCTCCAGGACGCGCTCCAGCGGCTCGGCCACTCCACATCCCCCGACAACCGTGGGCGTTTCGGCGAGGGCACGAAGTCGGCGGTCACCGCGCTCTACGAGGCGCTCGGGTACGAACCCGTCCCGGTCGGCGGCGCCGAGGGCCCGGCCGCCGTCACCGCGGCCGAAGCACAGGTGACCTCGGCCGAACGAGCCCTGGACGACGCCAAGGACGCACTGAAGACCGCCGACTCCGGCTCCGGCTCCGGCTCCGGTACGGGCTCGACCAAGGCGACGGGCTCGACCAAGGCGACGGGCTCGACCACGGGAACGGCCGGGGAAGCGGACGGGGACGCGGACGGCGGCGGCCGCGATCTGGAGCCGCTGCGCAAGACGGTCAACCGTGCCCGGGAGGACCTGGCCACCGCACGCGAGGGCCTCGTCGCCGCGCGGGCGGCCGCGGGCCCCATGGTCCCGTCCGGCGAGGTGACGTTCCTGGAGAGCTTCCCCGCGCGGGTGCAGGATCTTCCCGTACGGCTCGGCGGGAAGGTGCAGGGAGCCGTGATGACCGTCGCCGCGGGCCCCCTGGTGGTGCAGGGCTATGTGCCCGACCACCAGAAGGGCCTCATCAGGGCGGGCCAGAAGGCGGAGATCCTCTCCGAGGTGGACGGCGCCACCGCCAAGGCCTCCGTACGGTCCATCGCCACCACCCGCACAACGCCGCACACCGATGGCGACACGCAGGACGGGCAGGCGGCCAATGGGCAGGCCGACGCCGACGGCTATCTGATGACTCTGGCGCCGGGTCGGCCGCTGGAGGCCCAATGGACCGGGCAGAACGTTCGCTTGACCCTCCTGGCCGCCACGACCGGCGGCAAGGTCCTGGTGGTACCCGTCACGGCGGTGTCGGCCGGCGCGGACGGTTCCACCGCGGTCACCGTGCTCGAGGACGACGGCAGGCAGCGCCGGGTCCGGGTGAAGCCCGGCACCACCGGCGACGGCCATGTCGAGGTCACCCCCCTGGACAGCGGGGCCCTCGGCGAGGGCGACCGGGTAGTGACCGGGGTCCGGGCCGACGGCGCCGCGCAGGGAGGCACCGGATGACGGCGTCCCCACGACCTGGTGTGCCGACCCCGCCCGAGCCGCCCGTCATCGAATTCCGGCAGGTCGGCCTCACCTATCCGGGGCCGCCGCCCGTGGAGGCGTTCCACCCCAGCGACCTGACGGTCCGCAGGGGCGAGTTCATCACCGTCGTCGGCCCCTCCGGATCGGGCAAGTCCACGTTCCTGAACATCGCCGGACTCCTCGACAACCCCACGACGGGAAGCTTCCTGCTCGACGGCATCGACACCGGCCGGCTCAGGGACACCGAGCGCACCACGTTGCGCGGCCGCCGTATCGGGTTCGTCTTCCAGGCCTTCCACCTGTTGCCGCACCGCAGCGCCCGCGAGAACGTCGAACTCGCCATGGTCTACAGCGGCACCTCGCGTCGCGAGCGCCCCCGGCGGGCCCGCGAGGCGCTGGCCCGGGTCGGCCTCGGCCATCGGACCGACGCGCTGCCCACCCGGATGTCCGGCGGCGAACGTCAGCGGGTGGCCATCGCGCGGGCCCTGGTCGCCCGCCCCTCGTTGCTCCTGTGCGACGAACCGACGGGAAACCTCGACACCGGCAACGCCGAGGCCGTGCTCCAGCTGCTGGAGGCTCTCAACACCGAGGGCATCACGGTCGTCCTCATCACGCACGACCTGGCCGTGGCCGCCCGCGGCCGGCGGACGGTCACCATCCGGGACGGCGTACTGAGCGAGAGCGAGCAGGTACACGCATGCTGAGCCGGATCGGAAAGGCACGGCACGCCGCGCCCCTGCCCGGAATCGGGCGCTCCGCTTTCGCGCCACGGGACCTGTTGGCCGAGGCGTTGGCCGGGATGCTGCAGCGCCCCGCCCGCTCCGCGCTCACCATGCTCGGCACCGTCCTGGGCGTCGGTGCCTTCGTCGCGGTACTCGGCCTCACCGCCACCGCCTCCTCGCAGATCGACGCCCGCTTCAGCGTGCTCTCCGCGACCGAGGTGACGGTCGAGGACGTCGCCCACGAACAGGACGAGTTCGCCGGCGCGGCGTTCCCGGACGACGCCTCGGACCGCGTCGAGCGGCTCAACGGGGTGCGGCACGCCGGCGTGCTGTGGACGGTGCAGCCCCGACACGGAGCCGCCGAACTCGCCGTCACCGCCGCGCCGGTGGGCGACACCGGAGGGGAAGCCATCAACGTGGTGGCCGCCGCCCCCGGTGCCCTGCGCGCGGCCGAGCCCCGGCTCTCCCAGGGCAGGCTGTACGACGACTTCCACACCGGCGCCCGCCAGCGCGTCACCGTGATCAGCTCGGGCATCGCCGCCCGGCTGGGGATCACCACGCTGGAGACCGAGCCGGCGATCTTCATCGGGGGGCAGCCCTTCACCGTCACCGGCATCGTCGAGGACGTCCAGCGCCAGCCGGACGTACTGCTCTCGGTTCTCGTACCGCAGACCACCGCGGTCGAACTGTGGGGGCGGCCCACCGAGGGGGCCAGGATGCTCATCGCCACCGATCTGGGCGCCGCCCGTCAGGTGGCCGGGGAGGCCCCCACGGCGCTGCGTCCCGACCACCCGGAGTACTTCAAGGCGGTTCCGCCGCCCGACCCGAAGAGCCTGCGGACCTCGGTGACCTCCGACCTCGAACAGCTGTTTCTGCTGCTCGCCGGGGTGTGCCTGGTCATCGGAGCGGTCGGGATCGCCAACACCACGCTGGTAGCTGTCCTGGAGCGCACCGGGGAGATCGGCCTGCGCCGTGCCCTCGGCGCGCAGGGGCGGCATGTCACCGCCCAGTTCCTCGCCGAGTCGGGCACGCTGGGCGCGTTCGGCGGACTCATCGGCACGGCCATCGGCACGCTGGCCGTCCTTGTGGTGGCGTTGGTCAGGGACTGGACGCCGGTCATGCACCCGGTGACCCTGGCCACCGCCCCGCTCATCGGTCTGGCGACCGGCGTCGTGGCCGGGATCTATCCCGCCCGGCGTGCGTCCTCGGTGCAACCGGCCGAAGCCCTTCGCGGCTGACCCGCCCCGCCCGCTGGAGCCTCGCGATATCACGATGTCGCCCGGCTGCGGCGGACCTTGTCCGGGCTGCCGCCGCTGGACCCAGTCCGGTCGATCACGCGACCCCCGCCATCAACGCGAAGCACGTTCGCCGCCTCGTCGGACCCGCCACCCACCCGTAGGCGAGCTGAGCAACCGCGGCCCGGAGTACGACCGGACCGTCCTTTGCCCCGGTATTCCGTCGGAATACCGGGGACCTCGCAGGACGGACTCCGCCGGAAATTCCGACAGTCTTCAGGCGGGGCGCGGCGGGGCTGTTTCCCCCTACGCACTCAGCCTCGAGGCAGCAGCTCCTCGCCGAGGTGAGCCTCACGCTTGAGGGTGGTGTTCTCGGCGCTGGGAGCGAGGTCGGCCGAGATGGGAAAAGGGGGATAACCGGCGAGGGGGAGGAGGTCGTCCCCCCAGATCCCGGAGCCCCTACCTCTGTATCGCCACGTCCCGGACCTGCTGGGCGATGTCCTCCAGAACGACCTTCGGGTCGGCGGACGGCGCGACGGCCTTGCCGATGTTCCGCTTGATGGTGTTGCTGACCTGCAGCCAGGACGGTTCGTTGACCGGGTAGAGCTGGGCACTGCGCAGTGCGGTCAGGAACTGCTCGCCGCTGGGGTCCGCCGCCGCGTCCTTGGAGGCCTGGGTCGCGGACACAGTCGAGGGCAACAAGTGGTAGCGCCCGGCGAACTCGTTGAGGTTCTTGTCCTCGTAGACGAAGTCCAGGAAAGAGCCCACCAGTTCGCGATTGTCGTCGTGCTTGAAGGCCATCATCCAGTCGGCGACGCCCGCGGACGGCGGGGTCTGCCCGTCGCCCAGCGTGTCCGACACCGGCATGCTCAGGGTGCCGACCTTCATGCCCTTCGCCCTGGCCTCGTGGAGGAGTGAGGGGTAGCCGTTGACCATGCCGACCTCGCCGCGCAGGAAGGCGGCGAAGGCGTCCTGCCGGTTGAGCTCGCCCGGCGGGATCGGGCCGGTCAGGCGTGGCGCGACCAGGTTGTCCTTGATCCAGCGGAACGTCTGCGTGTTCTGCTCGGACGCGATGCTGTAGCCGCCATTGTTGTCGGCGTACCCGCCGCCGTTGCTCAGCTCCCAGATCAGGGCTTCGGCGTGCGCCTCCTCGGGCCCGAGCGGCAGGGCGTAGGGGTAGAGCACCCCCTCCTCCTTCAGCGCCTTGGCCGCGTCCTTCAGGTCCGACCAGGTCTTCGGCGGCTTCGCTCCGGCCTTGTCGAACAGCTCCTCGTTGTAGAAGAGCAGCCGGCTGCTGGCGACGAAGGGCAATCCGTAGAGGGTGTTGCCGACCGAGCCCGCCTCCGCGAGCGGCGGCAGGAAGTTCGCCTCCGCCCTGACCGACAGCAGCTCTCTGGCGGCGTAGAGGCGGCCCTGCGCGGCGAAGTCGGAGTACGCGCCCATCAGGGCCACGTCCGGGGCGTTGTCCTCCTTGACCATGCGGGTGACCTCGCGATCGACGTCGGCCCACGGGTAGAGCGTCACCTCGACCTTCTTGCCGGGGTGGGCGGCGGTGAAGGCGGCGGTCAGCTTGTCCCAGTACGCCTTGGAGCTGGTCGCCGGGCTGTCGCCGTACTCGGCGGCGACCAGGCGCAGCGTCGTCCCGCCGCCGCTCCCGGACGAGCCGCAGGCGGTGACGAGGGAGCCCAGTAGTCCGAGTGCGGCCACGGAGGCGGTCGCGCCGAAGAGTCTTGGTCGCACGGATGTTTCCTCTTGATTTTTTTGGACAGTGCGTCCGGAATTCTCTCCTGGCTCGGGCCATAATGCGCCCCCTGCTCAACAGTTGTGGCCATTGCTCCAACTGCGTCGGTTGCGACTAGTGTTTTCCGATATGCCGAGGTCGATTCCGACGGGCGAGTTGAACCCTCCGCGGTGTCAAGGCGACTCCCGTACGGGACATTGAAGAAATAACGGCTAAAGGAGACCATTCTCCCCACGGCCCGGCGTTGGTCTGCCGTGGCCGCCGCGGTGCGCGCTCGCGCCGGCGCAGGTCCGGTTCGCCTTCGGATTTCGCACCTCTTGCAAGCAATGTTGTGCCTCGACGCGGGCCGCTGCCGCACCGGCCGCTCGGCGTCTCGCTGGGCGACCCGGCGCCGGCCAGGTCTTGGCCTGCGCAGTCCACCGAGTTGAGACATCCTGACGGCAGAGCCCGCCCGGGAAGCCACTTCGCACGTTGTCACCGGGCGGGCCGCCAGGAAGCGAGAAGCGGCCCGGGCAGCGGCTTCCGGGTTTCCTCCATCGTCGCGTAGGCGGGTGGCAGGTTCTCCGGCGAGAATTCGCGGCCCGACTCGAGTTGACCATTTCGTGCCGCTGGTCGAGGCCTACGACTCCGAGCGGACGCCGTGGCCGGAACGCTCCTTCGGCGTCGTGGAGGTGAGCCCGCCTGGATCTGGCGTGGGAAGGACCGCCGCGGCTGCCTCAAGGCCATCCCGGCCCGTCGGACCCCCGACCCCGCGGTGCCGGCTCCAGTCCGGCCGCCTGTGACCGCAGCCAGCCCAGGAGAAGGGAGATCCGCTCGTCCTGATCGGGCGGCCGGCGGCTGAGAAGGTAGTAGTGCGTCCCGTCGGGGACGAAGCCGAACGGGGCGGCGAGCCGGCCCCCTTCGATGTCGTCGCGCACGAGCGCGTACGGCCCGATCGCCACTCCGATCCCGGCCGTCGCGGCCTGCAGGGTCAGATAGAAGTGCTCCAGGGTCTGGCGGCCGGTGCCCTCGGCGTCCGTAACGTCGGGGGCGGCCCTGCCGAACGCGCCGCAGAGGCGCCGCCAGTCGTCCCATGCCTGCGGCCGGGTACGGGTGTGGAGCAGGACGCTGCCCCTGAGCCGGCCGGGATCGGTGAGGCGAGCGGCGAGGTCGGGCCGGCATACGGGGCCGACATGTTCGGCGAAGAGCGGGGTGCGGCTGACCGCCTCGGGGAAGGGGAAGTCGTCGCGCCTGATCGCGGCGTCGATGCCGTCCCGCTCGAAGGACACGGCGCCGCCGCCCGCGGACAGGTGCACGGTGAGGCCCGGTGCCCGTTCGGACAGGTCGGGCAGGCGGGGGATGAGCCACCGCATCAGCAGAGTCGGCTCGCACGACAGGGCGAGCGGACCGGTGTCCGTCCGGCGTGACATCTGTCCCGCGGCCGCGTCGATCCGGTCGAGTGCGTCGCGGACGACCGCCGCCAGCCGACGGGCCTCCGCCGTGGGGTGCAGTGAGCGCCCGCCCCGCTCGAAAAGCCGCACGCCCAAAGCGCTTTCGAGGTTCCGGATCTGTCGGCTCACCGCTCCGTGCGTGACATGGAGCTCCTGCGCCGCCGCGGTCATGCTCGCGTGACGGACGGTCGCCTCGAAGGGAAGCAGGGTGTTCACAGGGGGCAGGTCCGGCCAACGCACCTGTGAAGTCTACTCACAGCTGGGGTGAGAAGGATTCGATTGTCCTGCGCTTTTGCCTGGCCCACCATTGATCTCGTCACCGATCACAAGGGCAGGGGCCATGGAATCCCGAGACACCGACTCACTGAGCATCGCCGTGCTGGCCGACGACCTCACCAGCGCGGGGGACGGCGCGGCTCCCTTCCGCGCGGCCGGACACCAGGCCCGGATCCTGCTGGCCGTCCCGGCGGACACACGGCGCCCGGCGCGCGGCGTGACCGCGGTCGACCTCGGAAGCCGCCTCATGGGCGAGGCCGGCGCCGCCGCCCGGGCTGGGGCCGCGGCCCGTACGTTCGCGGGGGCGGACCTCCTCCTGAAGACCGTGGACTCCACCCTGCGCGGTCATGTCGCGGCGGAGATCCGGGCCGCGCGGGCGGGGTCCCAGCGGCGCACGGTCGTCATCGCTCCCGCGTTCCCGGCCGAGGGCAGGACCACCGTGGGCGGCGTCCAGCTCGTCCACGGAGTCCCCGTCGACACCAGCGAGTTCGCCCGTGACCCCGTCCATCCCGTCCGCTGCGCGGACCTGTCGGTCATGCTCCCGGAGGCCGTACTGGCCGACGCGCGCCGGCCGGACGAACTGCCCCGGCTGGTCCGCCGGGGAGGTCTGATCGTCTGCTCCGCCGAGCAGGACGGTGACCTGGACCGCCTGGTGGAGGCGATCACACGCCCGGAGGAGGTCCTCTGGGTCGGCTCCCCGGGGCTGGCCGCCGCCCTCGCCAGACGGTACGCGCACCCTGCCGCCGCGCCCGCGGCCGTGCCGGCACCCGCCCGCCGTCCGCTGGTGGTCGCCGGCAGCGCCCATCCCGCCACCCGCCGCCAACTCGCGCGGCTCGCCGAGGAGCCGAACGTCCACGGCGCCACCATCGGCGAGGACCCTGCCCGGGCCGTGGCATCGCTGCGCCGCGCGTCGCCGTCGGACGTCCTGACGCTGCGCCTGCCCGACGAGCGGTGCGCGCCGGACACCGCACGAGCGCTGGGCCGCAGCGCGGCAGCGGCGGCCAGGACGCTGGTCGACGAGGGTCATGTGGACGCGCTCGTCGTCACCGGAGGGGAAACGGCGGCGACCGTGCTCCACGCACTCGGTGCCGGCGGCATCGGCCTGGTGGACGAACCCGAACCGGGCGTTGCCCGCGGGACGCTGCTCGACCGGCCCGGAACATCCGTGCTGATCAAAGCCGGTGGGTTCGGGGACGACCGCACACTGCTGCGCCTGTGCCGGTTCCTGACCCGGCCGGGCGGCGGCCACGCGTACGCCGGACCCAGGGGAGGTCGGGCGTGATTCCGATCGCCGTCACCATGGGGGACCCGTGCGGGATCGGGCCCGAGATCACCGTGAAGGCCTGCGCCGACCCTTCCCGTACCGCGCCCCTCGTCGTCATCGGCGATCCGCACGTCCTCGACCGCGCGTGCCGCCTCACCGGCATCCCTTTGACCATCCGGCCGATCACTTCCGTGGACCAGGCCGTGCACCTCCCGGGCACCGTGGACGTCATCGCCGACGGCGAGCTGCCCCGGCAGCTGCCCTGGGGGAGCCTGGACGCCCGCGCCGGCGCGGCCTCCTTCCGGTACGTGCGCCGGGGCATCGAACTCGCCCTCGCGGGCGACGTGCGCGCCCTGACGACCGCGCCGGTCAACAAGGAGGCCCTCCGCCTCGCCGGGGTGCCCCACCCGGGGCACACAGAGATCCTGGCCGAGCTGTCCGGCACCAAGGACTACGCCATGATGATGGCCAACGAGGACCTCCGCGTCGTCCTGGTGACCGTCCACCAGTCGCTGCGCACCGCGATCGACGCGCTCACGACCGCCCGCGAACTCGACATCATCCGCCTCACCCACCACACGCTCCGACGCGGCGGCCATCCCGCTCCGCGCATCGCGGTCGCCGGTCTGAATCCGCACGCAGGGGAGAACGGCCTGTTCGGCCGGGAGGACCTCGACATCATCGCCCCGGCCGTCGAGGCCGCGCGGCGGGAAGGCATCCGGGTCAGCGGTCCCTGGCCCGCCGACACCGTGTTCATGCGCGCCCGCGCCGGGGAGTTCGACGTCGTCGTCGCGCAGTACCACGACCAGGGCCTCATCCCCGTCAAGTACCTGGGGCTGGAACACGGCGTCAACATCACCATCGGTCTGCCCTTCGTCCGGACCAGCGTCGACCACGGGACGGCCTTCGACATCGCGGGCCTCGGTACGGCCGACCACACCAGCCTGCTCACCGCCCTGCGGTACGCGGACGCCCTCTCCGGACCCGCCTCCACCCGCCCCTGACCGGCCCGCCGGCCATCACCCGAGGAAGCCAGCCCCATGGACTTCATCTTCATGCTCACCCGCGACGACCGGACCGTCTCCGACGCCCTTGACGTGCTCGACAGCGTCCAGGGCCTCGGGATCCGCCACATCGGCTTCAAGGACATCGGCACCGACCGCGCCACCCTCGCCCAACTCCACGACCGCGCCGGGCAGATGGGCGCCACCACCTACCTCGAAGTGGTGAGCACCGACCGTGAGCAGGCCCTCGCCTCGGTGCGTACCGCCCTCGACCTCGGCGTCGACTGGCTCATGGGCGGCACCTGGATCGACGAGACCGTCGAGCTGCTGCGCGGCACGCCCGTCCGCTACCTGCCCTTCGCCGGACGGCCGCACGGGCACCCCACCCGTCTCGGCGGCGGCCCGGAGTGGATCGCCGACGACTGCCGTCGTGCCGGGGAAGCGGGCTGCGCCGGCGTCGACCTGCTGGCCTACCGCGCCACCGACGCCGCCCCCCTCGACCTCGTCCGCGCGGCCCGCGCCGCGACGACCGGTCGTCTGGTCGTGGCGGGCAGCATCACCGGCACCGACCAGATCCAGGCCCTGGCAGCTGCCGGAGCCGATGCCTTCACCATCGGTTCGGCCGCTTTCGCCGGCGCGCTCCAGCCGCACGCCGGCACCCTCGCCGCGCAGCTCGCGCCCGTCCTCGCGGCCGCCGGCGACTGAACTCCCGTACGCCGAAAGGGGCGGCCGATGGGGGACGATGGAGGCCGACCGCGCGACCCGCGCCATCCGCGAACGACCAGGAGAACGCGTGACCGCCAGCCCCGGCCCCCAGGAAGCCCACGGACCGGTGACCAGCCGCCACCGCGGTCCCCGCCCGCCTGAGCCGCGGGCCGCGCTGGGCGTCGGTGTCGTCGTCACCGACGGGCGCGGGCGTGTGCTGCTCGGCCTGCACCCGTCAGGCGTGTGGGAGCTCCCCGGCGGGAAGGTCGACGCGGGCGAGTCCATCGAGGCCGCCGCCGTACGGGAGCTGGCGGAGGAGACCACGTTGCGCGCCGACGCCCGGCAGGCCGACATCCTCGCGATCCTGCTCGACACCGTCGACGGGGTGAACCGGCTGACCGCCGTCGCCCTCGTCCCCGCCCACGACGGCACCCCGGCGGTCGCCGAGCCCGACAAGATCGACCGCTGGGAGTGGCACGACCCCGAGCGTCTGCCCAGCCCCCTGTTCACGCCGTCCGCCCAGGCCCTGACGACCTGGCGGCCCGGCCTCGACATCGATCACGCGCCCGCCCACCGCTACCCCCGCGCGCCCGGCGCCCCACGACGGGAACCCTGACGGGGCGGGGCCGCCCCGTCGGCCACGCGACCGGCACGGGCACGCCGCGCCCGCACCTCTGACTCGGCCCTCACCCCCGGCAGTTGCGGGTCGGTAGGATCACGCTGCCACGCTCCTCATCCGCGCGCCGACCTCCCAGGCGGCGACGCGACCGAGCCAGGGAGAACACGATGCTCACGGCATTCGAGGACCTGTCCACCCCCCTCATCGCCGACGCCTGCGTCCGCGCCGGGATCCCTCTGCGCGCCGCGCCGCCCGGAATCACCGCGGTCGTACCGGGTCACCGGATCGCGGGCCGGGTCCTGCCGGTGCGGCACTACGGCAGCGTCGACGTGTTCCTGGAAGCCTTCGCGAGCAGCCGGCCGGGCGACGTCCTGGTCATCGACAACGGCGGCCGGGAGGACGAGGCCTGCGTCGGCGATCTCGCGGCCCTGGAGGGCAGGGCGGCCGGTCTCACCGGCCTCGTCGTCTGGGGGCTGCACCGTGACACACCCGAACTGGTGGAGATCGGCCTTCCCGTCTTCTCGTACGGCCGCTACGCCCCCGGCCCGGTGCGCCTCGACGAACGCGAGCCCGAGGCGCTGCTCACGGCAAGGATCGGCACGCATCTGGTGAGCGGCGACGACATCGTCTTCGGTGACGACGACGGTGTGCTGTTCGTCGCCGCTGACCTGGTCGACGACGTGCTCGCCACGGCGGACCGCATCGGCCGGACCGAACGCGAACAGGCCCGCCGGATCCGCGACGGCGAGACGCTGCGCGACCAGGTCTCCTTCGACGACTTCCTGAACCGGCGCGCGACCGACCCGTCGTACACCTTCCGGCAGCATCTTCGGCGCGTGGGCGGGGCGGTGGAGGAGTAGCCGGTCCGGTCCCGGACCGGCGGCGCGGCACACCCGCCGGTCCCGCCGTTCAGCGCTGCCGTACCCCCGCCCGCGGAGGACGGGACGGGCCCACCGGTTCGACCGCCGCCGGCTCGGGCAGCGCGCGGGCGAGCAGCCAGGCGAGGGCGGGCATCACGATCAGCGGGACGAGCGCGGTCCGCAGCGATGTGGCGTCCGCGACCGCGCCGATCAGCGGCCCCGCGAGTCCGCCCACACTGACGGTCAGCCCCAGGGTGAGGCCACTGGCGGTGCCCACCCGGGTCGGCAGGTAGTCCTGAGCGAGCGTCACCTGCAAGGAGAACGGCACGTAGAGCCCCACGGCGGCCAGGGCCACCCCGGCGTACAGCGCGGGCCCCGGCAGGAAGACCACGCCGGCGACGGCGGGAACCGTCGCCGCGTAGGCCCAGCACGTGACGCGGACGCGCCCCCAGCGCGCGGCGAGCCGGCCACCGAGGACCGTGCCGAGCGCGCTGCCCGCGAACAGGACGAACAGGGCCACCGCACCGGCTGTGTCACCGCCGCCGGTGCGTTCCCGGGCGTAGAGGGCGACGAAGGTGCTCAGCCCGACGAAGGCGACCGACCGGCAGACCACCACGAGGGAGAGCCGGGCGAAGGCGCGCCGGTACTCCGCGACGGGCCCGACGCCGGCCGGGGCGGCGACCGCACGGGGGCGGGTGTGCGTCCCTGGCGCCGGCACGCTCAGTACGACCCCGAGCGCGGCGGGGGCGGCCAGCAGGGGAGAGGCCGCCAGGCCACCCGTCCCGACGACGGCGGTGACAAGGAGCGGTGAGCAGGCGAAGCCGATGTTGCCCCCGAGCGCGAACCAGCTCATCGCCGTGTGTCCGCCGCCACCGCCGAGCGCCCGGGCGAGCCGGGCCGCCTCCGGATGGTAGGCCGCCACCCCGAGCCCCGACAGGGCGACCGCGGCCAGCGTCGTCACGTACGAACGGCTCACCCCGGCCAGCGCGATGCCCGCTCCGGCGGCCGCCGTACTCAACGGGATGAGCCACGGCATCGCCCACCGGTCGGTCAGCACCCCGAACAGAGGCTGGACGACGGACGACAGCAGGGACGCGGCCAGGACGATCCCGGAGGCCGCGGCGTATCCGTACGCCCGCTCGGCGACCAGGAACGGGACCAGCGCGGCCACCGCGCCCTGGTGGACATCCACGCAGGCGTGCCCGGCGGAGAGGAGGGCAAGGGGCTTCATGTTCTTCGTCACCGCTCGAGCATCCGGGCCGAAACGGTGACCCGCTTCCGATAAATTGCCCAGTGATGCCGATTCCCCGCCACACCCCGCGCGCCGACACCGGTGTACGTCCGCTGCCCGCCGGGACGGGGATCGACGCCCACCGGCACGACGACCACCAGATCGTCTACGCCGGGCGCGGAGTCCTGTCCGTCACCACGGACGCCGGTACGTGGGTCGCGCCCGCGACCCGTGCCCTGTGGATCCCGGCGGGCACCGTGCACGAACACCGCGCCTACGGCCGGACCGACCTGCATCTGCTCGGCCTGCCCGTCACGCGCAACCCACTGGGCCTGACCGTACCGGCGGTCCTGGCCGTCGGCCCGCTGCTCAGGGAACTGATCCTGGCCTACACGCGGGGCGAGGAGGACGGCAGCGCCGAGCGCCGCCGGCTTCTCGCCGTCCTCCTCGACCAACTGCGCCTCTCGCCCCAGCAGCCCCTGCATCTGCCGGCTCCGACCGACCCCCGGCTCGAGACGGTCTGCGCGCTCCTGCGCAGGGACCCCTCCGACGCCCGCACGCTGGCCGAGCTGGCCGCGCACGCCGGAGCGAGCGAGCGCACGCTGACCCGGCTCTTCCGCGCCGACCTGGGCATGACCTTTCCGCAGTGGCGCACCCAGCTCCGCCTGCACCACGCCCTGACGCTCCTCACCCGCGACCTTCCGGTGACCGCTGTGGCCCACCGCTGCGGCTGGTCGTCGACCAGCGCGTTCATCGATGTCTTCCGGCGGGCCTTCGGCCACACGCCGGGGGCCCACCGCGTGCCCGGCACGCCCTTGGGGTGACGCCGCGCTCACCTCGGACGGGAGGCGGGCGTGACGGCCGTTCACCGGTGCTCGGGATTCGGGAAGTCGTACCGGCAGCCGGCGTCCCGTCTACGGCCCGGGCCACCCCAGTCTGCGGACCGCCGAGGAGAAGCTCGCCCGGCTGCGGGACGAGGGACGCGGACGGCCGTGAACAGCGCGAAGGCCCGCACCCCCTGGAGGAGGTGCGGGCCCTTGCCCTCGTCGTGCCGCCTTACGAAGCCGACTTGCGAAGCCGCCTCACGAAGCCGTCCAGTCGGCCGGGACCGGCAGGCCCCAGTCCTCGCAGGCCCTGATCATCACGGCACGGACCTCCGGGCCCGCGTGGGCGTAGGAGAGCGGGCCGTCCTCGCCGATCAGGTAGTCGCCGGTCAGGCCGCCGAGGAACTCGCGGACGACCGGCTCGGGTGAGGCGGCGACCCGCTCCAGGAAGGAGAAGGAGCGCCCCAGCACCTCCGACCGCTCGGGGCCCGGCTCCGCCGCGAGCGCCGGCCGCAGCACGTCGTTGAACAGGTCCCAGAGCCGGCCGTACACGTCCGTCCTGACCGTGTCCCCGTCCTCTGGGTCGCCGGTCAGCTCGACGGCCGCGCGGACCTTCTCCGCGACCGGCTCACGCATCTCGGGGAAGACGTCCAGCATCTCCCCGAGAAACGTGTGCGTTGCGATCGGTTCCGTCACCACGTGCTCGATTCCCTTACGCGATACATGCGGCCGGGTTGGCACACGGATCGGCGTTGGCCGCGTCCTCCACCCCGAACGGGTCGACCATATCCTCGAAGGTCTCCTTCAGGCCGTCCTTCACTCCGTGTTCCTTGATGTTCCCGGCCGCCCCGCCCACGCCGGTCAGCACGCCGCCGGCGATGCCGAACGACTTCATGAAGCCGCCCAGTCTGCTCGGGTTGCCCGTGGCCCTCGGCTTCGGGTTGGGAGAACGGTCCTTGGGATGGACCTCGAACTTCTGGCCGGTGATGTCCGCCATGGCCTCGGCGTTCAGAGTGGTCTTGCGGCTGGCGATGAGGTTCTTCTCGATCGCCGGGTTCGCCTTCGTGTACGCGGTCATTCTCCCGTCGATGTCCCGGAGGTTCAGGGCGTGCCACAGCTCTTTCGCCTCGGCCTTGGCGAGCTTGAGCTCGGAGTCCGTGAGGACGCCCTTGCCGCCGTCCATCCGCGCCTTGCGGTCCTCCTCCAGGAGGTTGGACAGACGCGTCATCAGGTCGGGGACCTTCGGGACGTGCCAACTGCCGTTGACGGGCTTGCCATAGTTCAGCTCGTTGATGAACGCCGTCGCGGCCTTTCCGTCACCGGTGATCTTCGACCCCGGCCTGACATTGCGGAGGTAGATGGCGTCCAGGATGTTCTGGAAGTTCGCGTGCTTCACCACCGGAGGCTTGGCGACCGGCTTCTTCAGACCCGGGTTGGCGTGCAGACCGATGCCGGTGAGCTGCATGAACATCTTCTGGACCTGCTTGAAGAGGCCGAAGAAGAACAGACCGGTCGGGTCGCTGTTGCTGATGGGGCTGTTGTTGCTGTACGCGTACCCGTTCATCTGGAGCGGGTCGGACAGGTCCACCACGGGGTCCGCGGAGATGAAGCGGCCGGTGGACGCGTCGTACTCGCGCGCCCCGATGTGGGTCAGGCCGGTCGGGCTGTCGATGCCGACGCCGAGGTACGACCGCCTGTCGACCCAGGCCGGCTTCGGTCCGCGCACCTCACCGTAGGGCTTGAAGGCCCTGCGGGTGATGGGCTGGTTGGTGGTCTGCTCGATCGCCGTGGTGGCGGTGCCGAGGTGGTCGGAGAGCAGCACGGTCAGCTTGTGGCCGGTGGTCGCGCCGTTCACCGTGGACCGGACGACCGTGGGCGCGCCCTGCTGGGCGTAGCCCCGCGTCGCGCGGGTGATCTTCCCGGCGGCGGTGGTCAGTTCGGTGCCGTCCAGGTTGAGCACGCTCCCGGAGGGGCTGTTCTCCAGGATGCGGTTGCCGTCGGCGTCGTAGACGTACCTGGTGGTGACACCGTCCTCGGTGAGCGTCGCGAGCTTGTTCTCGCGCGTCCACGTCAGGTCCTGCGTGGTGGTGGCGAGGTCCCGCTTGGTGGTGTTGCCGGAGGCGTCGTTGACGTACGAGCTGCCGCCGCCGGCGGGCGCCGTGGACACCCAGGACAGGGTGTGGGGCTGGGTGGTGTACGACGGGGAGGTGCCGTTTCCGGTGACGAGCTTGCCGTACCCGTAGGTGTAGGTGAGGTCCTTGGTGGCGTCCTTGGTGTTGTGCTCCACCAGCGAGGCGCGGTTGCCGAGCAGGTCGAACCGGAAGGACTGCCAGTAGGAGGTGGTACCGGTGTCGACGGTCCCGGCCGCCGGGGCTCCGGCGGCCAGCGAGGCCGTCAGCACGCTGTCCGGGGTCTCGCCGTCGGTCACCTGGTCGGGTGCCTCGGCGACCGGACCGGTGGAGGGCCAGCCGTCCGTGCGCGGCCCCCAGGCGGCGCCGTTGGCCGCCTTGCAGCCCGTGCCGTCGCCCTGCGGGGTGATGGTGGAGGTCCAGGCCTGGGTGAGCTCGCCCATCGCGTCATAGGTGAAGCACTGGGTGTCCCTCGTGGTGACCGTGCCGTCGGTCAGCTTGCGGGTGAAGCCGGTGATGTTGCCGGCGATGTCGTACGCGTAGGTGCTGTCGGAGATCCGGTGGGAGTTCGCGGTCTCGCGGTCGGCGACCGTGCGCTGGACGCGTCCGGTGTGCTGGTCGATGAAGTTGGTCGTCCACACGCGGTAGGGCTGCGGCCCGGTGACCGTGCGCAGCGGCTCCCCGTACGGCGAGTAGGTGATGTCCGAGGTGTACCAGGTGTGCCCGGAGGTCGACTCGGCGAGGCCGTCGCTGTTGTAGCGGGTGATGACCTTCTCCGTGGCGAGTCCGCCCGCGGCCGGCAGGGTCACCGAGAGCGGCTTGCCCGTCGGGGTGTAGCTGTAGGCGTAGCCGTACGTGCCCGAGACTCCGGTGGTCATGGAGTTGGCGGGGATCACGACCTGGCGGCCGGTGGGCTGGTAGCGCGCGTCGAACCCGGTGACGCGGGTGATGTAGTCGCCGCTCGCGTCATGACGGATCGAGGAGGTCCGCTGGCCGATGCCGCCGGTGACGTCGTCGTACGTGTACTCCTTGACGGGCGCCGAGCTCGTCGTGCCCTCGCGGACCGCGACGACGCGGCCCAGCTGGTCGTACGAGGTGTGGATCGCGCCCCGGAGGTCGGTGGCGCTGGTCTGGCGGTCCGCGCTGTCGTAGCCGTAGGCGATGTCGCCGGTGTCCGGGTCCGTGGCGGAGGTGATCCGGCCGCGGGCGTCATGGGTGTAGGTCCAGACGTTGCCCGCCGGGTCGGTGACCTTCTCGCGGTTGCCGCGGGCGTCGTAGCTGTAGCGGGTGTCCCGCCAGCGGCTGCTGGCGCTGTTCGTGTAGTGCTGGATCAGGGTGATCCGGCCGCGGGCGTCGGTCCAGGTGTTGGTGGCCGGCGCGGCTCCGCCGGAGGGGCGGCTGTAGGTGCTGGTGTCGCCGTAGGTGGTCGTCGACCAGGACGCGGTGTCGCCGCTGTGGTACGTCGTCGCCCGGACCGGTCGCTCCAGACCGTCGTAGCGCGTGCGGACCAGGCTGGGGACGAGCGCGTCGGACACCCGCTTGAACTGGGCGGCCTCCGGCTCGCCCTTCGCGACGTACGCGCCGGTCTGTTCGCTGACCAGGCCGTGGTCGTTGTAGCGGGTGTCGACGATGATCCGGCCGGGGCCGTGGGCCTCGCGCTGGGTCTGGACGGCGCGCATCAGGCCGTCGTAGACGGTGACCTGCTTGGCGTAGGTGCCATCGTCCTTGAGGCTCTGGACGGTCACGGCGGTGGGCCTGGTCACCGTGGGGGTGGACTCGGCCATCTGGTAGCCGAGGACGACGTCGGGTGTCTGGGTGCCCGAGGAACGGCCGGTCGACCAGCCCTTGACGAGCCGCCCGAAGGCGTCGTACTCGCTCCGGACGATCTTGCCGTTGGGGTCGGTGACGGTGAGCTCCGAGCCGCGGCCCGGGTCGAAGGTGCGGACGGTCGCGTGCCCCTTGGGGTTGATGACCTTGACGCTCGTTACCGCGCCGCCCGTGTCGCCGGGGGTGTACTGGGTCTCGGTGGTGCCCACCACGGGCTCGGTCACCTTGCGGATGCGGCCCAGCGGGTCGTACGTCGTCGTCGTGACGACGGAGTGCGCGGTGCCGGCGCCGTCGATCTCGGCGCTGGAGGTGACCAGTCCCTTGGAGGGCGGAGTTCCCCACTCCTGGTTGTCGTACGAGATCCGGACCGAGTTGATCAGCTGGGTCGCCGGGTTGGCGGACGTCTGGGTCGCGCACGAGGTCGCCGTCTTACGGGTCGACGACGGAGCACCGATGATGTGGGCCGTTGTGTTGTGGAGCAGCGTGGTCGTGGTGCAGTTGTAGTCGCTGAGCGTCTCGCCCGTGCCGTTCGGCTTTACGACGGCCGTCTGCATCTGGACGGGGATGCCCCAGTCAGGGTCCGCCTCCGTCTCGGTGCGGACCGCCTGCCAGCTGGTGCCGACGGTCTGGATCGCGTCCGAGCGCTTCACTCCGGCGCGGTATGCCTTGAGCGGCGGCAGGCCGCCGTCGCGGGTCCGCGAGGCGGTCTCCTCGGACCAGGGGAAGGTCAGGGTGCGCTTGACGATCTTGCCGCCGGATCCGTCGTACGTGATCGTCTCGGCGGGCATGCCGGCGTACTGGGCGGCGTCGTCCGACACGAGGGTGACGGCGCCGGTGGAGTCCTTGACCGCGCCGCCCGCGCCGCGGAAGTACCGCACGACGGAACGGGACTGGGTCTGCGGACTGCCCGTGGAGGGGGTGTTCTTGCTGCCCTTGACCGTGGAGACCTGCCGGTAGCCGCGCCACTCGCTGTAGGTGCGCAGGGCGGGCTTGCTGAACTCGTCGTCGCTCTTGGCCCAGGCCGCGTCGGCGTAGTCGTAGCGGGTGGTGATGCGGTCGGAGACACCGGTGATGCGGTCGGTCTCGGTCACCGTGTGCACGACGTACTTGTTGAACCAGGCGAGGGCCGGCGTCTCCGCCTCGCCGTCGGGGGACCAGCGCAGCGGGAAGCAGGTGCCGTGGTTGTCCTCGGGTGCGACGGTGGGCTGGACCTTGCAGCCGCCCTTGTACGTGACCTCGACGTCACCGCCGTGCTCGGTGGAGACGGTGCCGATGCGCGGGCGGGTGAAGCCGGGGCGCGCGTCGGTGCTGCTGCGGGGGACGAGGTTGGGGAGCTGCTGGTCCTTCAGGTAGCCGCTCAGCGGGTGCGCGGTACCGGTTCCGACGACGTACGGCTTGAAGGAGACGCCGGCCTTCGTGAGCAGGGTGCCGCTGGTGTCGCCGGGCTTGAAGCCGTAGCGGGTGACGGAGTTCAGCCACAGGCCGGGCGCGGTGTCGTACCAGTCCCGGGGGAAGGAGTGGTTGAGCAGGAAGGTGTCCACCTTGGCCAGGGCCGTGGTGCCGGGGCGGTGGGCGTAGGTGGTGATGCCGCCGAGCCGCATCCGGTTCCAGAAGGAGGGGAAGCCCGGGCACAGCTTCGAGTCGGACTTGCAGTTGAGGTTGCCGGGGCTGTCCCACCAAGGGCGGTAGGAGGCGGGGTTCTTGGTGTCGTCGAACTTCTCGGAGGCGCAGACCGTGTCGTCCTGCACACACCGCTGCCACAGCAGGAAGTCGATCTTGGCCGCGGGCTCCGCGCCCAGCGCGCCTTCGCGCAGGCCGTACTCGATGGAGTCCGGGAGGCCGCCGCGGTCGTACTTCTCCGGCGTCTTGAACTTCTTGTTGACGGCGTAGTAGTTCGCCGACTTGTGCCAGTTGACGATCATCACGTTGCCGTGGACGTCGACCACCTTGTCCAGGCCCCAGTGCCAGGCCTGCTGCTTGGTGGCGTCGTCGTTGCAGCGGGATGCCGCGAAGGTCGCAGCGTGGCACGGCTCACCGGGGTGGTTGCCGAAGACGGGGACCGTGAAGACGGACTGGGTGTCGGCGTGACCGTCACCGATCTTGTTCAAGCCGTAGTAGTAGCGGGTGCCGTCGGTCTCGGTGACGACCCAGTACTCGCCGTTGTTGTCGCCGTTGGTGCCGCCGGTCTTGAGTTCGACGCGGGTGCCGTCGTCGTGCTGCGGGCGGTAGATGCTGCTGGTGCCCTCACGGACCAGTTCGAGCGTCCGGCCCTGGTGGGACATGACGGCGTTGTACGAGACCCAGCACAGGTCGGAGGTCTTGGCCTTCTTCGCCGTGTTGTTCGGCTCACCGGCCGAGGTCGCCTCGCGGTCGTCCTTGCAGGTGCGGTAGCGGCGCTCGATGTGGCCGGGGTCGTAGTCCCAGCCCTCGCCGATCCAGGAGGCCTGCGGGGAGGAGGTGGCGGTCCTGCCGTCCACCGCCTGGGAGTTGTAGTCGAAGGAGATCTCCGGCGAAGGGCCCGCCGGCGCCGAGGGTACCTGGACGGGGTACGACCAGGTGAACGCACCGGAGGAGGTCCCGGCCTCCCACTTGCCGTTGGAGATCAGCGGGGTGGCCCGGAAGGAGCCGCCCTCGCCCATGCCGGAGTCGACGGCGCCGACGACGGCCCTGTCGCCGCTCGTGGCGACCTGCTGGACGCCGGAGGAGCGGACGTAGGAGGCCTGGAAGATGCCGGACGGCGGGGTCATGGCGCGCGGGGCGACGGCCGGGGTGACGGTGCCGTCGGCGGCGGTGTCGACCGTCGCCGTGATGGTCTTGGTCTTGGTGTCGTTGACCGTCTCCAGCTCGTCGTAGGTCCGGCACTCCTCGACGTCCGGGGTCGTCAGGTAGCACTCCGGGAACTGGACGAACGTGAGCCGGGAGGCCCAGTCGGCGCCGTAGAGGTTCTGGTACCCCTTGTAGTCGAGCTGCACGGAGACCGGGACGGAGCCGGTGGAGGGGGCGGTCACGGTGACGACCGCGCCGTCGACGCTGTCGGCCTCGGGCGCGGTGCGCGGGTAGACGCCGACCTCCCACCGGCCGGTGGGCGTCGCGGCGCCGGGTGCCTGGCCGAGCTTCACGGGCAGCGTGCCGACCGGCTCCAGATCGGTCTGGGTGGCGGTGGAGACCGGGGTGGCGTTCGTGGTGGAGCCCTCGGCGGAACGGCCGGTGGTGAACGAGGCCTGCTGCGGGGCGGGGTCGCCGAAGGTGACGGCGGCCGTGCCGCCCGCCGGCGGGGTCGCGGTGCCGGCCAGGGCCTCTTCCTGGTCGGCCGGCGGCGGGGCCGCGATGGTGTCGAGGCCCGCGTTGCGGGTCGCCCCGTCGACCTGCTTCTCCTCGGGGAGGTTCTCCAGGACGAGTTCCTCGCGGGGCACTTCGTCCTTGGACGGGTCCGGCGGCAGGGCGGCTGCCTGGGTCGGCAGGAGCGTGAGCAGCAGAGCGGCACCGACGGCCGGAACCACTGCGGTACGCAGGCGCTTTCGGCGCGCGGACAAGAAGGCAGGCACGGGTGGGGTCCCCCCGGACGACATGAAGCGGCGCCTGGGCGGACCGCAGGTGAGGCCAGTGAACGCGGACATTCTGTGTGTGAGTTACGGATAAAGACCAGGCGGAAAGTGATCACGTGGTGATGATCACAGTCATACTTCGGTCGAATGGGCACGGCCCTGATCGAACCCGCTCAGGGGCCCCGGAATCACCAGCCCGTCCAGGTAAGCGGTTGTTTTACCGCCTCCTTGGATGATGCGTAATCAACTACCCCAATTCCTGGATAATTTGGCCCGGAAAACGGGCGAAAACATCTGTTTCGTGTGGCAGGTAGGGCTCCATCGACTCGGCCGCGCGACCGGTCGGGCGGGCGGAAAGGCGCTCGGCTCCGTGCGGAGATCCTGTGACCGCCGCGTGACGGCTGATCCCCCGTAAGCCATGATCTGCAGGCATCCGTCACGCCGGGGCGTGCTCCGCCGCGCCCGCGTGACCAGCCAGCAGGAGCCCGGTCGGCCGTCTGCCGTACGCCGGTTCTCGAGGGGGAAGGAACCTCGCTCATGACGAGCAGATGGCGCCGCGTGCCCGGGCGTCGACCGGTCGCGGCCGTGGCGGCCGCCGTCGTGGTGGCCACGGGCCTCACGTACGTCGGTCTCGACAGCGGTCCAGAGGACCGTCGTGGTGACGCGGCCCCGCGCACCAGGAACAGCGCTCCCCTGAGCGAATCCGATGCCGGCACGCTGGCCCGCACGACCGGCAAGGCCGTGGAGGCCACCGCGATGCGCACGGCGTACTCGACCACGTGGGCACGGCCGGACGGCCTGATGCAGCGGCGGATCCACGCCAGCCCGATCCGTGCCAAGGTCGACGGGGTCTGGAAGGCCATCGACACCGATCTGAAGCGGGTCGACGCCGGCTGGTCGACCAAGGCCACCAACGTGGGCGTCCTCTTCTCCGCGGGCTCGACGGGCGAGCGCGGACCCGCCAAGACCACCCGGGGCACGGGCGCGCAAGGCACGGGGGACGGGCGTGCGTCCCGGTTCGGCGCGCAGCGCGTCTCGCTGCTGCCAGGCACGGTGGCAGGCGCCCCCCTGGCGGCCACGGCCACCGGCAACGTCCTCGCCACCCTCACGGTCAACGGCCACCAGATCGTGCTGGCCTGGCCCGACGCCGTGCCCACCCCGATCATCGACGGCTCCAGGGCGCTCTATCCGGAGATCCTGCCCGGCGCCGACCTCGTCCTCACCGCCGACGACGGAGGCTTCGCCCAGCTCCTAGTGGTGAAGAACCGTCAGGCCGCGGCCGACCCGCGCGTCGCACGGCTCGCGTACGGACTGTCCTCGCCGGACCTCGGCTTCAAACTGGACCCGACCACGGGCATCGTCACCGCCACCGACACCGGTGGCCAGGACATCGCCGAGTCCCCCACGCCGCTGATGTGGGACAGCTCGGGCACGCCCACGTCCACCGACGGCGGGGGCGGCACCAGCGCCTCGCCCACCGCCCCCGAGGTCATCCCCTCCGAGTCGCCCGTCCCGTCCGGTGAGCCCGAGGAGTCGCCGACCGCCTCCGCCGAGCCGACGGACGGCATGAACGACGGCGACCAGGGCGACACGTTCAACGAGGTGCTGCCGGAGGCGACCGACGAGGCCGCCGACCCCTCCGTGATCGGTGAGATCGAGGGGTCCGCGCCGCCCGTCCCCGCGGAGCCGACGCCCGAGCCGTCCCAGACAGGCGCGGCGGCGACGCTCTCGCTGCCCGGGGTGAACGGCCCCCAGCCCGACTCCAAGGGCACGCTGGTCGGGACGGACCTGGAGGGCTCGGACTGGGTGATGACCCCGGACCAGGACTTCCTGAACGACCCCGGCACCGTGTACCCGGTCTTCGTCGACCCGTCGATCAAGAAGCACACCAACGATTGGACGACGGCCTACAGCCGCCACCCGAACGCGAGCTTCTACAACGGCAAGAACTTCAACAAGGGCGGCACGCACGAGGCCCGTGTCGGGTATGAGTCCGACACCTGGGGCACCTCGCGGTCCTTCTTCAGCATCGACTGGGACCCGGACCTGAAGGGGTCCACGGTGCACAGCGCCAAGCTGCGCGCCCTGGAGACGTATTCGTGGTCGTGCAGCGCGCGCAGCATGACCGTGCATCTGACCGGCACGATCAGTTCGAAGACGAACTGGAAGAACGCGCCGTCCATGAACAGCGGCAACAAAATCGGTGGCGGCAGCTTCGCGCACGGCTGGAAGTCCTCCTCCTGCCCAGACGAATGGGTCGCGTTCGACGTCAAGTCCTCGGCGAAGAAGGCCGTCGACGGCGGCTGGAAGACGATGACCGTCGGATTCAAGGCCTCCGACGAGGGCTCGCAGTACTCCTGGAAGAAGTTCCAGGCCAACGGCGGCCAGGACCCGTTCGTCGACCTGTCGTACAACCGTCCGCCGACGACCCCGACCAGCCTGGTCCTCGACCCGAACGAGGTGCGCTGCGACACCACGTCCCCGTACCTCAACGTGGGCGCGTCCTCGATCACCCTCTGGGCGAACAGCACCGACAAGGACAGCAACCTCCAGTCGCTCCACTTCGAGCTCTGGCCGACCGGCGGCTCCACCACCAACCTGCTCGGCAGCAAAGGCAAGGTGTCTGTCGGCAGCCAGACCGGCTCGGCGAAGGTCCACACCGACCCCTTCTCCACCAGCGGGCTGAAGAACGGGACCACCTACTCGTGGCGAGCCAAGGCCGTCGACAAGTTCGGCGCGACCTCGTCGTACTCGCCCAGCAAGACTCCCTGCCGCTTCGTCTTCGACAACTCGAAGCCGTCGTCGCCAACCGCGAGCTCGGCGCAGTTCCCGGACGCCGACGCCAAGGACAACGGCTTCGAGAACGACTCCGAGGACTCCAAGTGGAGCACGGTGAAGTTCGGCACGGCCGGCTCCTTCACCTTCAAGGCGGCCCAGACGGACGTGGTGAGGTTCGAGTACGGCTTCAACCAGGCGTCGTACCCGTTCTCGGTGAACCGGACGAACGGCGCGCCCGTCTCCACGACGACCACCGTGAGCAACGTGAAGCCGCCGCTCGCGGGGCCGAACGTGCTGTACGTACGAGCGGTCGACGACGCGGGCAACCCGTCGCAGCCGACGAAGTACCTCTTCTACGTGACCCCTCGGGACCAGGCGGACCACCCCGGTGACTTCACCGGCGACAAGCTGCCCGACCTGATGGTCGTGGACGGCAACGGCAACCTGCGGCTCTACCCGTCGGAGGCGACGACCGACCTGCTGAAGGGCACCGGCGACCTGGACTACTCGATGTCGGGTTCCTACCGCGGCAACCCCGCCAAGGACCCGAACGGCGACGACGGGCTCCCGCAGTACGTCTCGGCACCGTCCGGCTACTGGAAGAACACGCTGATCACCCACCTCGGCGACATCTACGGCGGGGACGGCCTCCAGGACCTCGTCGTGCGCCGTGAGGGCAGGCTGTGGGTGTACCCGGGCGACGGCTACGGCGGCGTGAACGTCGACAAGCGGCAGGAGATCCTGCTGCCGCCCAACGCGCCGGCGCCGGACACCATCACCCAGGTCGTCTCCGCGGGAGACGCCACGGGCGACGGCAAGACGGACTTCTTCCTGAAGGTCGGGGACGCGCTGTGGGCCCTTGTCGGCTACAACGGCGCCAGCATCGAGACGGCCGTCCAGCTGGCCGGTTCGCCCTGGCTGGAGCGTGACATAGTCACCGTCCAGGACATCACCGGAGACGGGGTGACCGACATGATCTACCGCACCGACGTGTCGGGCCGCCTGCTGCTCCGTACCGGCAAGAAGGACGCCGACGGCAGCGGGGTGGACATCATGTCCCTGGCGTCCGCCGCCAACTCCGCGACCGGGGTGGACGCCCAGTACGGCGCCTCGGGCTGGGGACGCAGCAACATCCGGCTGTTCTACGGCACCCCGGACGCCAACGGCGACGGCATCCCGGACATCTGGACGCTGCGCGTGGACGGAGCGGTCCGCTTCTACGCGGGCACGCGCGGGGAGATGTCGCACGCCGGCGTCGAGATCGTCGGCAACAGCGACGGCGTGGGCTGGAAGAACAAGCTCGCCATCGGGTGACGTGACACCTGAGCCACCACGGCGGGGCCCGGCCGGTCGGCCGGGCCCCGCCGTGTCGTCGACGGGAGTCCTGATCCCCGCGCCGGCCCAGGTCCCGGCCCCGACTCGGCCGAGGGCCCCCAAGCCGGTCCGGAGGAACCGGGCGATCACCCATCAACACCGACGGCACCCTGCGCGTCCTTGGTGCCCACGCCAACCCCGTTGGGGGCCACGCCGGCTCCGGTGTGGTCGAACTGTGGGCGTGCGACCTCAATGACGGCAGCCAGCTGGCGCACCGCCACCGGCGGTTCGCTGGTCAACAAGGCGTCTGGCGGTGCCTCGACCGACCGTTCAGCGGTGCTCGGGGTTCTCGAAGTCGAAGCGGCAGCCGGCGTCCCACTCGGAGCGCTGGTTTCCGTGGGCGGGGATGCCACCGGTGTCCTTGAGCATCCTCGCCAGGTGGAGCTGATTCCAGGTCATGAAGGTCGCGTTGCGGTTCGTGAAGTCGTTGTCCGGCCCGCCGGAGCCGGGGTCGAGGTACGACGGGCCCGGGCCGGCCTCGCCGACCCAGCCCGCGTCCGCCTGCGGCGGAATGACGTATCCGAGGTGCTGGAGGCTGTAGAGCACGTTCATCGCGCAGTGCTTCGCCCCGTCCTCGTTCCCCGTGATCAGGCAGCCGCCCACACGTCCGTAATAGGCGTACTGACCACGTTCGTTGAGGATCGAGGAGCACGCGTACAACCGCTCGATGATCTTCTTCATGACAGAGGAGTTGTCTCCCAACCACACAGGCCCCGCTAGGGTCAGGATGTCGGCGGCCATCACCTTCGAGTAGATGACTGGCCACTCGTCCGTCTCCCACCCGTGCTCCGTCATGTCCGGCCAGACACCGGTGGCGATGTCGATGTCCACCGCCCTGAGCACCTCGACCTGCACGCCCTGGCGCTCCATGATCCCGGTGCTGATATCGACCAGCCCCTGAGTATGGCTCCGCTCCGGAGAACGCTTGAGCGTGCAGTTGATCACCAAGGCGCGAAGGTCCGTGTAGGAAGTGCCGGAGTCGGTCATCGATGTGTCCCCTTGCGGACGAGCTGGGTGGTCAGCCGGTCGAGCACACCCGGCTGCCGACGTCGACAACGCCCCCGCTTGGTCCGGCCGAAGATCCGGTCTACTGTCTCGCCTCGTCGGGTGGAAGGACTGGTCGCCGCGCCCACGGTCGCGGAGTCGGCCGCCCGATCACCCGCATGGCCCCGTACCGATGACATGTATCCCCGACTCAGATGGGCCCGCACAGCACCAGGATGTCGGAGGCCATGACCTGCTCGTAGAGCCGGGGCCAGGCGTCGGACTCCCAGCCGTGCTCGGTCGTGTCCGGCCACACGCCCGTCGCGATGTCATGGTCGACGGCCCTGACCAGCTCGGTCGTGACACCGTTCCTCTCCATCACACGGCGGCTCCTGTCGATCAGACCCTCGGTGTTGCTGGTCTCCGGCGAGCGCTTGAGCGTGCAGTTGTATGAGGGGCCGGCCGCACGAACAGGCGGCCGACTCACATCAGGGTCACCACGAGCATCGCCGACAGCACCGTGCACACCGCCATGGACAGCATCACCGTCCGCGCCGGGTCGGCCAGCCGTTCCGCCGCCGAGGCGAGGGCCCCCTCCGGCACCGAGCCGGCCCTCGGCCACCCGGGACGCCGCGGCGCTTCCGCCCCGACCGACACGGCGTCCCGCGGGGCGCCGGGGCCGGCCTGACCCAGTTGGACACACCACACGCACTTGTCCGCGGCGTGCAGCGGAGAGTTCAGCCAGTACGCGCCGAGCAGGGAGGCGCCGGGCGTCGGGATGGGGGGTTCGATTGCCGCCATGCACGGTTCAACGGCCGTCCGCGCGCGGGGGAGTGCGGAGCACCCGTTCTGCAACCCCACCGTCACCGAGCCGTTAGACAATCCCGGCCGCGCCGTCGAACAGGGCGCGGTCACCGGCGCGCGGCAGGCGGCTTCACAGCAGCGGGCCCAGGGGGCCGAGGTCCAGGTTGAGGTCCTCCGGCTCGAGGCCGAAGCGTGAGCGGAGGACTTCCATGCGGTCCTCCAGCAGCATCAGCGTGAGGCCGATCCGCTCCTCCTGGTCCTCGGTGAGCTGTCCGTCCTCGACGCGGCGCAGGGCCTGGCGTTCCATCAGTTGGCGCAGCAGTTCGACGACGGTCAGGACCAGCCGGGCGAGGTCGCGTTCGACGGTGTCCGGGTCGAGTTCGACGCGGCGCCGGGGCTCGCCGCCCGTCATCGTCCCTCCCAGGGGGAGGGCAGATTCGTACTCACCGAGCTGATCAGCGCCTTGAGGTCCACGCGGACGAGGTCGACGTCGGCGATGGAAAGGGTCAGGTCGCCGGTGATGACGACACCACCCGCCAGAAGTCGGTCCAGGAGGTCGACGAGGGCGACGCGCCGCTCGGCCAGAGCGTGCGGCGCGGCGGTCATCGGACCGCTCCCGGGGCGCCGCCCTCGACGCCCGCACCGGCGTCCTCCGTGAAGGCACCGGTGAAGGAGTACGGCGCCCATGGCCCCGTCAGCTCCACCCGCACCCCGGGCAGCGAGGTCTTCTCGACCAGCTGGACGAAACCCTCGCCGCGCTGCCGGTCGACCAGATAGGCGCCGTTGAGGACGTTCACCGCGTCGACGCCCGAAAGCCGGGCGTCCTGCGGGCGGTGCAGAGTGGCGGCCTCGGCGTAGGCGGAGAGTTCGTCGTGCAGCTGTCGGCACAGCGTGCTCACGCGCTCCCAGTCGCTGTCGCGGCTGCGGCGGTCGTTGAGCCTGCGGCGCAGATAGTCGCGGCCGCCACCGGAGGCGCCGGCGGCGGCGGGCTGGGGCGCCGGCGCCGGTTCCACCGGTGGCGCGTACACCTTGACACCCCACTCGACCCGGCCGTCAAGCCGATCGAGGGCCGCGACGAAACGGTCGTACCCGTCCTCCAGCAGGCGCCGCAGCCCGCTGTCGTCCCGGCAGATCGTCGCCAGGCGCAGGGGGAGCGGGGACGTGACGGTGGAGAGTGCGGCGATCACCGCGTCGTGGGCACGGGCCGTGGCGGCGAGCCAGTCGAGGTCCTCCAGCCGCGCGCGCAGCGGGGCCTCGTCGAAGTCGGCGGCCGGTACGGGGCTCACGACGGCGACCAGGTCGTGGTGGCGCACCAGACGCGGCGGTTCGCCGCCGATGCCCTGCGCGCCGTCGGGCAGCACGCCGTCGAACGGCCGGCTGACGGCGTACACATAGCGCAGTCGGTCGGATTCGGTCATGCGGTCCGCTCCTCCAGTTCCGCGATACGCCGTTGCAACTCCTCGTTCTCCTTGGCCAGTTCGCGGTGGCGCGCACCGGAGGAGAGGGCCGGGTCGCTCTCCCACCAGTCGATGCCCATCTCCTTCGCGCGGTCGACCGAGGCGACGACGAGACGCAGCTTGATGGTCAGCAGCTCGATGTCGAGAAGGTTGATGCGGATGTCACCGGCGATGACGATGCCCTTGTCCAGGACACGCTCGAGGATGTCGGCGAGATTGGCGCTGCTGCCTTCGGAGGCGTACGGGCTCGGAAGCCGGCCGGCAGGGCTGGTCATCGGCTGCTCCGCTCGATCGACAGGTCGCGGGCGAACTCCCGCAGGTCGCGACGGGCCCGGCGGGCATGAGTCCGCCAGAGGCCGGCCGTCCTTGCCGTCAGGTTCTTCGAGGGGTACTCGGCGACCAGCAGCACCCGCGTGAGGTCGTCGGCCATCGCGTGGAAGGTGACGGCGCACGCCGCTTCGTCCCCGGCCGACCGTGCGATCCGGTACTCCGGCCCGTCACCGTCGCCTGCGGTGGCGTCGCCCTTGCCGTGCAGCTCCGCCCACCGGTCGTACGCGAAACGCGAGGAAACTGGCACGTCGACGGATTCGATGACGACGGTCGGACTGGCGTCGTACGTGATGACTCTCTCCTTGAGACGGGAGGCGCCGATCTCGACGGCTCCGCGGACCAGGCCCTTGCCCTGGGTGATCTTCCGGCCGCTCTCCAGGGCGAGCTGGGCGAAGCCGGTGCTGCGGCCGTCGGCGATGTCCCTGAGCACCACCGTGGAGCGCCCCAGCGCGCGACCGGCGCGGACGAGGAGCCGCTCGGCCTGGGCGGCGAGGTATCCGTGGAACTCGGCCTTGAGCCGCTCGGTGGCCTCACTCATCGCCGTGACCTCCCTTCGCGTCGGACTTCCGGGCCGGGCTCTGCCTCGGCGCACTCCGCCCGGCGGTCGTCGTGCGCCTCGCGGCCGTCTTCTTGGCCGGCGCCTTCCGCGCGGCGGTCTTCACCCCCGTCTTCTTGGCGGGCTGATTCCTCGCGGGCTGTTTCCTGGCGGTCTGCTTCTTCGCCGGCGCCCCACCCGCCTTCGGCGCCCTACCCTTCGGCGACCCGGCCGTCGCCTTCCCGGCGGCGGCCTTCCGGGCCGGCGCCTTCCTCGTCGTCTTCTTCGCGGGCTCGGTCCTCGCGGCAGTCCGCCGGGGCCCGTTCCCGCCGCCGGACGACGGCCCGTCCTCGTCTTCCCCCTCGCCCTCTCCTTCGGCGTCGGCCTCGTCATCGGCCGGGGAACGGGACGGAGCCGAGAGCATGTCCGCGGTCCGGTCGCGCACGGCCAGCGCGCGCGTCTGGAGGTGGTCGGCCAGCCAGTGCACCTGCCGGTCGGCCAGAGTACGGACCGCCGCGCCGCCGACTCCCCGCAGGTCCTCCCGGAGCTGCTCGCCGATCTCCTTGATCTCCGGGTGCTCCCGCAGCCGGCTCGCTGTGTACTCGGCGATGGCGCGGGGCCCGAGCCGCAGCTTCACGCCCACCACCGCGGCCCCGATCGCGAAGACCAGCCGGGCCTTCCTCGTACGGCCGAGGGCGTAGCCCGCACCGAACGCGAGCCCCATGCCCCAGCGGGGATCGTTCATTGGAGCCGCGCTCCGTTCTCCAGCCGGGCGAGCAACTCGTCCTCCTGGCGGTCGAATTCCGCTTCGTCGATCTCTCCCGCGTCCAGCCGCGCCGCGAGGCGGGAGAGTTCGCGCTGAACGGTGGCGGGGTCGTAGTACTGCCGCTCGGCCTCCGCCACCACCTGCCGCAGCACCCAGGCGGTGCCGCGCACGGGGGCCGCCGGCAGGAGCAGCAGTTCTGTCAGCAGGCCCATCGGCTCACTCCACGAAGCTGTACGGAGGAAGCGGCCCGTTCGCCTGAAGGACGAGGTGGGGCTGCTCCTGCGCGAAACGGTCGAAGGTGTTGACGAACGAGGCGGTCTTGTCCCGGTCCACCAGGAACGAGACGTTCGCGACCCAGCCGGCGCTCTGAGGTCCGGGGCAGATGTCCGTGGCCGAGCCCTCCAGGGCCTGCTGGATCAGCTCCGCGTCCCGCGCCTCGCGCTGCTTCACGGCCGCCACCACGCGCTCGCCGAGGGCGATCTTCTGCTCGTGCGTCCCACCGCCCGCGGCCCGGTTCGCCTCACTGAGGGCCCGGAGCTCGGGATCGTCGGTCAGGACCTTGTGGAGGATGGCTTCCTCGTTGTGCGTGGCTTTCACGTTGTACTCGACCTTGCCGTCGAGCGCGTCGAGCCGCTCCAGGTAGTGGTCCTCGCGCTCGGCGAGGACGGCCACCACCGCGTCGTCGTCCGGCGATATCCCGCCGAACCGCATGGGCAGGACCGTGCCGTCCGCGCCCGCGGCCGCCAGCACGTTCTGGTGCGCGAGAAGGTCGCGCCGTTTCGGCTTCAGATCCTCGGGCGCGTCGCTGACCAGCGCGACGAGCTTGCCCTGTTCCAGGACGCGTACGGCCTGCGGCGGTTCGCCGACCCCGCCCAGCTTCTCGGGCAGGTGCGGATGCGTGGCCCGGGCGATCCCGTAGACGTACGTACTCACTCCTGCTCCTCCTTGCTACGGCGCGACGAGGTGCTGCGGCTGCGCGACTTGGACTCGGGCTGCGCCTCGTCACGTGCCTGGCTGAACGCGTCGGAGATGGTCTGGGCGGCGCCGCTGAGCGCGCCCTTGGACTTGCCTCGTGCTCCGGACTCGGTGATCTCGCCCACCAGGTCGGGCAGTCCGGGGCTCTTACGGGGACCTGCCTCCAGGTCGAGGCGGTTGCAGGCCTCGGCGAAGCGCAGATAGGTGTCGACGCTGGCGACGACGACCCGGACGTCGATCTTGAGGATCTCGATACCGACCAGGGAGACGCGGACGAACGCGTCGATCACGATTCCACGGTCGAGGACGAGTTCAAGGACGTCGTACAGGCCGCTGGTGCCGCCGGAGCCGCCACCGCCTTGCTGTGCCGGGACAACGGTCATTGCCTGGTGCCTCCCTCATGATTGCGGGCGCGGACGAACAGGGCGGGAACGGCGCTCCTAGGAGCGGTCCGCCCTGCCGCGCTCATAGCGGCGGATGCGCCGGTAGCCGGTGAGCTCGCCGTGCGGGTCGACCTCGACCTCGTACGAAGCGAGAAGACTCATGGTGTCCGGGACTCGGGCGAGTTCGAGGACCTCGATGTGCAAGGCCCATCCGCCGTCCGTCCGTTCGAAGGACGACACCGACTCGGCCTCCATGCCGGTGAGTTCCTGGAGTTGGGCGCGTGCCGCGCGCAACACCTCGATGGATCCCGGTAGTTGGTCCGACGCTTCCTCTGACTGCTTGCTCTTCTGGGTGTTCTCTGATGTGTTTCCCATGTCTGCCTCGGGGTTCGGCTTGCCGCAACTCGGCCGGGTAAACCCGTGGCCCGGGGCGGGTGCCGTCGCGGACGTCCCGCAGTTGACGTCCTGCGCCGCCCGAGGAGCGTTCCGCGGACCCCCGAGAAGCGATGTGGACACCAGTGCGAAGGCATGGCTGTCCCCCTCCCCGCTTTCGTGTTCCACTGGAGGCGAGGTGCAGGCCGATGGTTGTGAGGCGCAAGACGAATCCGGCCGGCGCGATCGTCGCCGCCGCGGCCTGTGGAGCGCTGGCCGCCGCTCTCTTCGGTTGCTCGTCGTCCGACGAGGAGACGAGACGGCCCACCGCCACCTCGCCGAGCGGGACGTCCCCCTTCACCGGACTTCCCGCCCGCGACGGCCGCGTCCTCGCCGTCAAGATCGACAATGTGGCACCGGCGCGGCCGCACACGGGCCTCGGCGCGGCGGACATCATCTACGTCGAACAGGTCGAAGGCGGGCAGAGCCGGATACTCGCGGTCTTCTCGTCCCGGCTGCCGCCGAAGGTCGGCCCGGTGCGCAGCGCGCGCGAGTCGGACATGGAGCTGCTACGGCAGTTCGGCCGCCCGGCCCTCGCCTACTCCGGCTCGCAGTCGGCACTGAAACCGCTCATCGACGCGGCCCCACTGTTCCCCCTGCTGCCCGACGACGCGCCCC
Organism: Streptomyces sp. NPDC038280; assembly: GCF_055600045.1. Lineage (NCBI taxonomy): Bacteria > Bacillati > Actinomycetota > Actinomycetes > Kitasatosporales > Streptomycetaceae > Streptomyces > Streptomyces sp. NPDC038280. Next base: position 66,694 of record NZ_JBVJYZ010000021.1, on the reverse strand, counting down.
GGGCCTTCTTCCGGGACTCCGCCCGCGCCGCCCCGCACAACCTCTACGTGCGCCCGGGGGCGGCCCTGGCCGCCGCGCCGAAGGCGGACAAGGCCCGGGACATCGGGTTCCGCTTCGGCGCCGCGCCGGCGGGCGGCGAACGGCTCAACGAGTACACCGTGCGGTTCCCGGCGGCCCGCTTCTCCTTCACCTGGTCGGCCTCCGAGAAGCGGTGGCTGGTCAGCATGGACGGCAAGGCCGCGCGGACGACGGACGGCGGACGGATGGGGACCCCGACCGTGGTGATCCAGAAGGTCGACGTCCACGCCTCGAAATTCCACGACCGCTGGGGCAGCGTGTCGCCGTTCACCGAGACCGTCGGCTCCGGCACGGCGCTCGTGCTGCGCGACGGCAGAAGCCACGACGCCCGCTGGAGCCGGGGCACCGCGGAGCGTGGCACCTCCTTCACCACGCCCGACGGCAGGCCCATGAACTTCGCGCGCGGTCAGGTCTGGGTCCTTCTCACCGCCAAGTGATCACACCGGGTTCGTGGAGACGGGCCCTCGCTGGTGTGCGGCCGGGCGGGCCCGGGAGGATCCTGGTAGCAGGCACAGGCCGCACCGCGGACGCGGCAGGGTACGGCCGGGAACATGGGCAAGGAGGCAGGCCATGACACGGACGGTGGAGTGGACGGTCGGCCTGAAACTCGTCGAGGAGGACGGCCGGACGAAGGCGGAGGCGGTCCTCGAGACGGGCACGGCCACGCTCAAGGGCCGGGGCGCCGCGCGCTGCAGCCCGACGGACGTGGACGTACCGGCGATCGGCGACGAATTGGCCGCGAGCAGGGCCATGCGGGATCTCGCCGGACAGCTGATGCGGGTCGCCGACCGCGACCTGGAAGCCGTGGGCGCGGCGACCGTACCCACGCACACGGGCCCCGGATACGGCTGGCCGGAGGCGCTGACCTGACCGGGCCCGCGGCGACAGCACGGCGCGCGCCTCTCCCCGGCGGGGGAGGCGCCATCCGCCGGCGCGCCGGCGTGCCTCAGAAGGCGTTGTGACGCCGCAGCCGCAGGGGCCGGCCGTCCGGGTCCACGAGCAGGCGGTAGAGCGGTGTGGACAGTGTCTTCGCCGCGCGGGACACCTCGGGCGGACGGTAGGTGCGCAGACGGCCCGGGGGGCGCGGCCCGGACCGGCCGCGGTCGTGCCAGGCGTCCAGCGCCGCGGCCGCCGCCGCGAAGGCGTCGAAGGCGGCCACCGGGTCGCACAGGTCGTCCGGCGCCGGCGGGGCGGGGGACCCGGGGGCCGGCGCCGGGGCGAGGTCCAGGTGCTCGCGCGAGAGCTCGAGCCGCAGGTCCCGGGCGAAGCGGCGCGCGCCGTCCCCCAGTCCGCCCGGGTCGAGCGGCGGGCGCGGATCCACGCTCTCGTCCAGTACGGCGCAGTTCAGCTCCGAATCGTGCGTCCATGAGCGGAGGTTGATGTTGTCCGAGCCGACCGACACCCACACGTCGTCGATCACGCAGACCTTGGCGTGGACGTACACCGGTGTTCCTGCGTGGTTCTCCAGCCCGTACACGGCGACGCGGTCCCCGCCCGCCGCGCGCAGCCTGTCGAGGGCCGACATCCGGCCGACCAGGTTCATCGGCAGCGTCAGCCGGCCGCTCTGCTCGGGCAGCGAGGGGATCACCGCGATGAGACGCAGCCGCGGGTGGGCGGCCAGGGCCTCGGCGAAGTAGCCGACGACGTGCGGGGACCACAGGTACTGGTCCTCGAGGTAGATGAGCGACCTGGCCCGCCGCAGTGCCTTCAGATAGCTGCGGGCGATGCTGCGCTCGCCGTCGGGCGCGAAGTCGTAGCCCTCCAGCAGCCGGTTGGGGTACGTGCGCAGCACCTGCACGGTGTGCGTGCCGGCCGGCGCGGGGTCCGGCAGCTGGGGCGGCAGCGGGTTCGCGCGCGTGTCCTCCCGGTGGATGAGCTCCCGCAGCCGGGTGACCGGGCTGCGACTGAGCGGAGCCGGGTCGTCCCAGCGTTCGCGGAAGCCCGCTTCGATGTCGCCGACGGCCGGTCCGCGGATCGCCAGCTGAATGTCGTGCCACGGAGGATGCGGCCCGTACTCCTCGGTGATCTGCTGCGACTGCGCGTCACCGCGGTGCGTGGCGTCGTCGCGGCGGTTGTGGCAGAGGTCGGTGCCGCCGACGAAGGCGATGTCACGCTCGGGGCGGTCCGGGTGCCGCAGGACCACGAACTTCTGGTGATGGGAGCCGCCGGGGCGGACCCGCATGTCGAGCAGGCACTCGCCGCCCGCCGCTTCGATCTCCTCGCCGAGGTGGCGGTTCTCGGACTCGCTGAACTGGAAGCGGTCGAGGTGGGAGCGCCACACCAGCCCCTTGACGATCACTCCTCGTGCGGCCGCCTCGCACAGCACGGTCCCCACCTCGCTGCCCCGGCCGTCCAGCCGTTCGTCGGGATCGCCGCGCCAGTCGGTGAAGAGCAGCAGGTCACCGGCGCGCTGGGCGCGCACCGCGGCGAGCAGTTCCGCGAAGTAGGTCGCGCCGTGGACGAGCGGCCGTACGTGATTGCCGTTCGACCAGGCCGTCCCGCCGGGCCGACGGCTGTCCAGGCGGGTCGCGGGATTTCCGCGCTGCCGGGAGGTCAGCAGCCAGTCGGTGAGTTCCACAGCACGCGTCCTTCCGCCCGCACGTCACTTGCCACCCTCGCGAGTACCCGCTGCGCGCGCGCTCATCCGAAGAGGCTCGTCCACCGGACCTGCCGCGTCCCGCTCGCCGGCACCGACGCGGCGGCATCAGCGCGTCGGCAGGCGCGGCAGCAGCTTGTCCGGCGTCAGCGGCAGGTCCCGCAGCCGGACCCCCACCGCGTGGTGAACGGCGTTGGCGACGGCCGCCGCCGTGCCGACGATGCCGATCTCGCCGATGCCCTTGCTGCCCATCGGGTTCAGGTGCGGATCGTCCTCGTGGAGCCAGTGCGCCTCGACGGCGGGCACATCCGCGCAGGCGGGCACGTGGTAGGACGCCAGATCGTGTTCCGCGTAGTCTCCGAAGGCGAGGTCCATGGTGCTGCCCTCCGTCAGTGCCATGCCGATGCCCATGACCATGCCGCCGATGAACTGGGAACGCGCCGTACGAGGATTGAGGATGCGGCCGGCCGCGAAGACGCCGAGGAGGCGGCGTACGCGTACCTCGCCCGTCACGGTGTCGACCTGGACCTCCGCGAAGTGCGCGCCGAACGCGTGCCGCGCGTACGGCGGTTCCTCGCCCGTCTCCTCCTCGGTGTCCGCCACCGCGAACAGCCCCTCCGCCGGCAGGGGACCGGACTGCGCACGAAGGCGCCCGGCCAGCGCCGTACAGGCCTTGTGCACGGACCAGCCCCACGACGCCGTGCCCGACGAGCCGCCGGCCAGCGGGGCGTCGGGCAGTTCGGTGCTGCCGATCTCCACGCGGACCGACTCCAGGGGCGCGTTCAGGACGTCGGCGGCGATCTGGGCGAGCACGGTCCTGGCCCCCGTGCCGATGTCGGTGGCATTGATCTGGATCACACAGGTGCCGTCGGGCAGGGCATGGGCGCGGGCGCTCGACGGGCTGATGAGGACGGGATAGGTGGCACAGGCCACGCCGGTGCCCACCAGCAGGTCCCCTTCGCGTCGGACGCCGGGCCTCGGGTCGCGCCGCTCCCAGCCGAAGCGCCGCGCCCCGTCCCGGAGACACTCGGCGAGGTGCCTGCTGCTGAAGGCACGGCCGCTGTCGGGCTCGGTGTCCGGCTCGTTGCGCAGCCGCAGTTCCACCGGGTCCACCCCGGCGGCGACGGCGAGTTCGTCCATCGCCGACTCCAGCGCGTACATCCCGGACGCCTCACCCGGAGCGCGCATCCACGACGGAGTGGGCACGTCCAGCGCGGCCACCCGGTGGCTGGTGCGGCTGTGCGGGGAGACGTACATGGTGCGGGCCGGAACCGCCGCCTGCTCGACGAACTCCCTGACCGTGGAGGTCTGGGTGACGACCTCATGGGCGAGCGCGCTGATGACGCCGTCGGCGCCCGCGCCCAGCCGGACGCGCTGCACGGTGGGGGAGCGATGGCCGACGACCGCCGCCAGCTGACGGCGGGGCAGGGCCAGCTTGACCGGCCGGCCGGTCTGCCGCGCGGCCATGGCCGCCAGTACGACCTGCGGGCGGGGGGTGCCCTTGGAGCCGAATCCGCCGCCGACGTGTTCCGAGACGACCGTGATCTGTTCCCTGTTCAGCCCGAAGATCTGGGCGAGGGTGTCGCGTACGGTACCGGCGCCCTGGCTCGAGTCGTGCACCGTCAGGTGCCCGTCGTCCCACCGGGCGGTCGAGGCGTGCGGCTCCATCGGATGGTTGTGCAGCGCGCTCAGGGTGTAGGTGGCGTCGACCCGGGCGGCGGCCCCTTCGTAGGCCGCGTCGAAATCGCCGCGTTCACGGACGGCGGGATGGCCGCCGTTCGCCTCCTCCGGTGTGTAGAGCCCCGGATGGTCGCCGGTCAGCTCGACGTCGTGCCGCTCGCTCGCGTACTCCACCCGCAGGGCGTCGGCGGCGGCACAGGCGTTCTCCGGTGTGTCGGCGACGACCAGGGCGACGTACCAGCCGCGGTGCGGGACGCGGTCGTTCTGGAGGAGCGCGAGCGTCGGATCGTCCGGTTCCTTGAGACGGGGGGCGTTGTCGTGACTGAGCACCGCGAGGACGCCGGGCCGCGCCAGCACCTCCTCGGCGTGCACGGCGGTGACCCGTCCGCGGGCGACGGTGGCGGGAACGGGCCAGGCGTGGGCGCAGCCCGGCGGGGTGTGCTCGGCCGCGTAGCGCGCGGCGCCGGTGACCTTGTCCCGTGCCTCGCGGCGGACGGCGGGGGTACCCAGCGGGGTCTGTGCATCCGTCATGACGGGGTCTCACGTCCTCGGGTACGCGAAGCCAGCTCGGCCAGCACGCTGATGGTGAGGTTGCGCGCGAGCGGCACCTTGAAGCCGTTGTCGCGCAGCGGCTCGGCCGCGGCGAGCTCGGCGTCGGCCGCCCGGGCGAAGGTCTCCTCCGTGGCGGGCGCTCCTCGCAGCACCTCCTCCGCCGCACGGGCCCGCCACGGCCGGTGGGCGAGCCCGCCGAAGGCGAGCGCCGCGTCCCGGACCACACCGTCGTCGACCTGGAGCACGGCGGCCACGGAAGCGAGCGCGAAGGCGTACGAGGCACGGTCACGGGCCTTGCGGTAGCCCTGCGCTCCGGGCGCGGCGGGCGGGAGCGTCACACCGGTGATCAGCTCGCCCGTACGGATGACCGTGTCCTGGTCGGGGCGGTCGCCGGGCAGCCGGTGGAAGTCCGTGACCGGGACGCCGCGCGGCCCGTCCGCGCCGAGCAGGTCGACCGTGGCGTCGAGGGCGGCCAGCGCGACGGCCATGTCCGAGGGGTGGGTGGCGACGCAGTGCGGGGAGTGGCCGAGCACCGCGAGATCGCGGTGGACGCCCTCGCGGGCGGGGCAACCGCTGCCCGGTACACGCTTGTTGCAGGGCTTCGAGGTGTCCTGGAAGTAGCCGCAGCGGGTGCGCTGGAGCAGGTTCCCGCCCGTGGTCGCGGTGTTGCGCAGCTGCCCCGAGGCGCCCGAGAGCAGGGCCTGCGACAGGGCGGCGTAGCGGTTCCGCACCACCGGGTGGGCCGCCAGGTCGCTGTTGCGTACGGTCGCGCCGATCCGCAGACCGCCCTCGGGGGTCTCCTCGATCTCGTTCAGCGGCAGACGGCTGACGTCGATGAGCACCTCCGGTGCGGCGACGCCGAGTTTCATGAGGTCGACGAGATTGGTGCCGCCGGCCAGGAACTGGGCGCCGGGACGAGCGGCGCAGGCGCCGACCGCGTCCTCGGCGCTTTCGGCGCGGACGTACGCGAAGGGTTTCACGGCGCCACCTCCTCGATCGCGGCCACGATGTTCGGATAGGCGCCGCAGCGGCAGATGTTGCCGCTCATGCGTTCGCGGATCTCGTCGGGCGTCAGCTCCGCCGGACCGTCGGAGGTGTGCTGGTGCGCTGTCGCATGGGAGGGGTGGCCGGCGGAGGCTTCGGCCAGCATGCCGACGGCCGAACAGATCTGGCCCGGAGTGCAGTAGCCGCACTGCAGGGCGTCCCGCGCGACGAACGCCTCCTGTACCGGATGGAGCCGCTCACCGTCTGCGAGGCCTTCCACGGTGGTGATCCGCGCCCCGTCGTGCGCGGCGGCGAGCAGCAGACAACTGTTGGCGCGCCGGCCGTCCACGAGCACCGTGCACGCACCGCACTGACCGTGGTCGCACCCCTTCTTGGCGCCGGTGAGGTCGAGGTGCTCGCGCAGGGCGTCCAGGACGGTGGTGCGGTGGTCGAGCGTCAGCGTGCGCGGAGCCCCGTTGACGTGAAGGGTGAGGACGGAGCTGTGCGCGCTCTCCTGCTGGCGGGTGGGCTCCACGCGGTCGCACCTTTCCGGTCCGGAGACATCGCTTCGTCCCCATTCCTATCAAAAGGTGCCACTTCGCGCGGTTTCAGGAGCTGTCCCGGGTCGGCGGGGGAGGAGTCAGCGCCCACCGGATGGTGTGGGTCAGCGCGTGCCCGGTCAGCCGGACGCAGGTCTCCTCGACGCCGGGGACGTACGGCAGCCGAAGGGGGGTCCTGGCCCACCTCGGCAGCGTGGAGACGGCGTTCGCGGCGAGGACGGCGTAGGGCGCTCGGGCCAGGAGCGGCAGCGGCGGGTGGAGGAGGATGAAACGCGCCGCCTCCCTGGCCTCCTGCGTCGCACGGAGTTCGGGCCGGTAGGCCGCGATCCGCGTCGCGAGGGCCGCCCGGTCGCGCGGCGGGTCGACGACCCCGAGCGCGGCGGCCACCCTGGCCGCGTCCGCGATGTACGCGTCGCAGCCGGCGGGATCGAGCGGATGGGCGCCGTAGCGCTGATGCGCGCGCAGGAAGCTGTCGACCTCGGCGACGTGGACCCAGCCGAGGAGATGGGGATCGGCGGCGTGGTAGGGCTCGCCGGCGGCGGTGGTGCCTCGGACGCGCTCGTGGACGGCCCGTACGCGGTCGACGGCCCGCTGCGCGTCGTCCGCGGTCCCGTAGGTGGTCGTGGCGAGGAAGGTACTGGTGCGCTGGAGCCGCCCCCAGGGGTCACCGCGATAGCCGGAGTGCGCCGCCACGGCCGCCATGGCCAGCGGGTGCAGGGACTGCAGCAGCAGCGCGGTCAGTCCGCCGATGAACATCGCGGCGTCGCCGTGGACGGTACGGATGGGCCGCTCGGGGCCGAACCAGCGGGGTCCCGGTGTGCCGTGGATCCGGGCGCGGTTCTCCGGCCCGGTGGGACCGGCGACCCGGGTGAACAGGCTGGTGCCGAGTCGCTCCCGCAGGTCGGACACCCGAGGCGCGGAGAGGTTCATCCTTTAATCATCCCGCTTCGGGTGCCTGATCATCCCTCTTCCGGCGGCCCGGTATGCCTTCCCGCCATCGGACCCGCCCTCGTACGCCTCACGGACGGGGATCGATCCGCTGCCAGGGGGCGCGCGCATCGCTGCCCCGGCGCCCCGCGACCGAGGCGCAGCGGGGGCACACCCGCCGCACCCGGTCCGCCGCGCCGCCCGAGTCCGGGAGGATGTCCGGCCAGATGACGTGGGGGAACCGGCCGAGCTCCGAGCGGCTGAGGGCCAGCCCGCACACGGTCTGGTTCATCCCCGGCTCCCAGGCGTGCGCCTCCCCGGCCGGAAGCCGGCGACGCCCTTGCTCCTCGTCGACCCACTGCCCGGACGCGGCGACCGCGTAGCGCTTCCTCCGTGCCATGCGCCGAGGGTTCCCCGCCGGTCCGGGGTCATGCCCGGGGCGGCGACTCCGCCGGGGGCTGCTGCCGCGACCTGCCGGAGGGGCCGGGCGGGGGCGCCGCGGACCCCGCCCCGATTACCGGGCGCCGCGGCCCCCGGCCTCAGCCCTCCTGCGAGGGCCTGGCTGTGAGGAGTGCGCGTACACCCCTCCGTACCGTGTCCCAGTCCGTGCCCGGATCGCGCTCCCGCGCCCGCCGCAGCCAGGTCGCCCGGTCCCGGTGCTGCCACCGCAGCTCCTCCAGATGGGTTTCGCTGCCCGGCGGGGCGGCCGCGCCCAGCTCGTCGATGCGCCGCTCCATCGCGGCGAACAGGTCCCGGTCGAAGGCGGTCACCGCCGCGAGGAACTCGCTCGTCGGCAGGGTGACCCTGCCCGTGGGCGGCGCGGCGAACTCGATCACACCCTCCGGGTCCGTCCGCTGCTCCCAGAAGAACGTCGTCATGTCGTCCTCGCCGGTGACGGTGCGCAGGCACCGGACGGACGGCGCGACGCGCAGATAATCCGTGTAGAGGTAGCCCGCACCGCGCCAGTTCGACGCCGCGTCGGCCTCCGGCGTGTCCACCCACCCCCATTCCGAGGTGTCCAGCGCCGGCTCCGCCAGATCCGGGGGCACCGGTTCCATCGCGTCCGACACCAGCGCGAGCACGTCCTCCCACAGGCGGACGACGTAGTAGTCGACGTACGGGTGGGACGGGCCCTCGGCGCCGCCCCGCAGCGCCCGGACGGTGCTCTCCGCGTAACGCAGCACCTCATGACCGCCGAGGTCGAGGCAGTACCAGCCGTCGGTCAGCGCGAACCAGTGCGGCAGGGGTCGGTCTCCGTCCCACGGTCCGAGCCGCTCCAACGGGGTCAGCCCGAAGCGGAAGCGGATCGAGGGCGGCGCGGTGGGGGTCACGGCTCAGCGCTCGGGCAGGGCCCGGGCTACGCCGGGCCCAGCTGGGGGCGGGTCGGCTGCTGCCGGCCGAAGTTCTCCTGCGGGTAACTCCCGGACGCGAGCCCCGGGCCCCAGTTGAGCACGCGCTCCACGTCCCGCAGGGTTTCCTCGGCGGTCCTGCGAACGTCGGTGGGTACGTCACCGCGTTCCCGTATGAGCTGGGCGTAGATCGGCGCATCGGCCGGTGGCGCGTTCACGAACGGGTCCTTCCCTGGACGGCAGGCAGACGACCCGTGCACGCGGAGCCGCAGCGGATCACGAGTGTACGGGTCCGCCGGCGCCGGGGCCGAGGCCAGCCCCGTCAGAACCAGTTGATGGTGAGGGGGAAGGTGGTGCTGGCGGTGGCTCCGGTGGAGTCTGTGGCCGTCGCGGTGATCTGGAGGGTTCCGGTCTGCCAGGGCTTGCCGGTGATCTTTCCGGTGGCGCTGTCGATGGAGAGGCCGAAGGGAAGGCCGGTGGCGCTGTACTTGAGGGGAGCCTTGCCGCCGGTCGCGGTGAGCTGGATCGTGCAGCTCTGGTTGAACTTGCACGTCTGGCCGCCGGGGTTGGTCACCTTCAGGTCCCCGCCCGGCGGTGGGGTCGTCCCGCAGCCCGGGGCCGCCTCCGGCGGCAGCGGCACGCGCCACAGCTGTGTGTCGTTCTCCGAACCCACGAGCAGCGTCGAGCAGTTGGCGTACGTGAGGGTCTCGCCCTGGGGCTGGGACGGCAGCGGCACCTCGGCGAGTTTCGTGCCCGCCGTGTCGTACACGTAGGCGGTGTTGGCGCCGAGCGGGCCGCCGCTGCGCAGCGCGTAGGACGCGCCGGTGGGCGAGAAGGCGCCGTCGGTGGCGAAGACCGGTCCCGGACGGACGGGGGTGAGGGTGTTCACCTGGCCGGGCTGGGGCTGGGCCGGCGCCCTGTAGAGCTGCCCGGCCGCGCCGATCAGCTTGCTGGCGACGTACAGCTGGCCCGTCTTCGGGTCCGCGAGGAGGGACTCGGCGTCGTGCCGTCCGTCGGAGTAGGCGAAGCGTGTGGAGGAGGGCGTGACCGACGCGCTCACGAGCTGGTCGGGCTCGGGGAAGCCGTAGACGGTGAGTTCGGCGCGGCCGCTGAAGTTGTCGCCGATGTCACCGACCTGGATCACGGACCGGCCCTGCCCGTCCCTGCCGAGGGTCAGCCCCTCCCAGTCGGTGTTCGTGGCCCCGCTGAGGGTGAACGTCGCCTTGAGCACGCCGGTGGCGCCGTTGCAGTCGACGGCGAACACCTGATTGGTGTTCCCGCTGTCGTTGACGGCGTAGAGGACACCGGTGTGCTTGGTGCTCATGGCCAGGCCGCTCAGCTCGGCCAGACCGGACGGCAGGGTGCAGGCGCGCTCGGCCGACGCCGCCGACGGACTCTCCAGGGCAGTCGCCGGCGCCACCGTCAGAACGATGGCCGTCAGCACGGCGGTCAGGGCCGCCGCGGCCGTAGCCGTACGGGCTTCGCGGCGTACGGCCCGGGCGCCGGGCCCTCGGATCAGGAATCGAGACATGCGCACAATGTGACGGTGCGCGCGCGAAGGACCAAGCGTGCACCGCACACCTTCTGGGCATCACCCGATGCCCGCACGGTATGACGGCCCGGCCGTGTCACCGGACGGACTCCCACACGGGGGCGTTGTGCTGAGCATGCGAGAGGAAGGCCCGCGCCGCGCGGCTGAGCGGGCGGCGCCGGTGCACGATGCCGACGGAGCGCAGCAGCGGCGGCGTGAAGGAGCGGACCTCGACCCGGTGGCCGAAGACGCGTAACACCATGTCCCGGTACCAGATCAGCGAACCGCGTCCCTCCGACACGCTGGTCACCCAGGCCAGACGTTCGTTCACCTCCACGGCAGCCACCGGGCGCACGCCGAGCCGCCCGAACATCGCCTCCAGCTCGGTGCGTCGGCCGGTCCCCGGGTTCGGCAGCACCATGGGCAGGCCGCTCAGATGCCGGTACGGCAGCGGGTCCGGCAGCCCGGAGCCGTGCGGGGAGATCAGGACGACCTCACGGTCCTGGAGATGGTGGGCGGACAGTTCCTTGTCCACCGGCAGATCCACAAGACCCAGCTCCGCGGCCCCGTCGGTCAGGGCCCGCACGAGCGCTTCGCGGCTGTCGTGCTGCAACAGACGCACCTCGGTACCGGGGTGGCGTTCGGTGAAGGCCGGCACGAGCTCGGCCGCCAGATCGAGCGACAGCGTGGGAGTGACGGCCACCGTCAGAGCCGTGCGCGAACTACCCACGTGCGCCGCGCCGATGTCCTCGATCTTCTCCACCGCGTCGAGGACCGTACGGGCCAGGCGTACGACACGGGCGCCCTCGGGGGTGAGGGTCGAGCCCCGGCCCCTGCGGTCCAGGAGCTCCACGCCGAGATCCCTCTCCAGCGCCTGGATGGACCGGGACAGGGCGGGCTGGGCGATGTAGACGGAGGACGCCGCGGCCGTGATGGAGCGGCAGTCCGCGACGGCGACGAGGTGGCGCAGCTGCTGCAGTGTGGGGGACATGAGCGGACGGTAGCCGCTGCGCCCTGAGGGTGTAAGGGGCATTCGAGCGCGCAAATGATCGAACGTTCAACGGGGTGGTGCACCGGATAGGCAGCACTCCATACCGCGTCTGCATGGGCCGGAAATGAGCGTTGACTCCACCGGTCGGCCGCCCCACGATGCAACGCGGCACGGCGGTGTTACCGGGCAGTCACCTCATGGAGGCGCCGGTGGCACGGATCCCGCCGGGCCGGCCGCCGTGGCCCGACCAGCCACGACAGGGGCGCCCGCCGGAGTCCCGCGGCCAACGCACACCGCTCCCGCTCCCTCGCCCGGTGCTGCCGGAAGTAAAAGGAGTGCCCGTGATCTCTCAGTCCACCCGGTCCTTCCGTCGGGACCTCGTCGTCGTGGTCAGCCCCTTCGAGGAACCCAACCCCCCGATGGTGACGGCCGCGCGGCGAGCCGGCGCGCTCGGTCTGCTCGACCTCGGCAGGGACCGCGACCGGGCGCGCACAGCCCTGGCCGGACTCCGCGGGCCGTACGGAGTGCGGGTGGCGGACGGCTGCCCGCTGGCCCCGGACGAACTGCCCGCCACCGTCGACACCGTCCTGCTCGCCGAGCGGGTGTGGCGGGCCGGGGTGCGGCCGTGGACCGCCGAGGGCCGGCGGCGAGTGTGGGCGGAGGTCGTCAGCCCCGACGAGGCCCTGGCAGCCGTCGCCGCAGGAGCGGCCGGACTCGTCGCCCGAGGACACGAAGCGGGTGGCCGGGTCGGCGAGCTGACCACCTTCGTCCTCCTGCAACGCCTGCTCGCCGACCCGGACATCACCGTCCCCGTCTTCGCGGCGGGAGGAATCGGCCCCCACACGGCCGCCGCCGCGATCGCGGGCGGCGCCGCCGGCGTCGTCCTCGACGCCCAACTGGCTCTCACCACGGAGGGCCTCGCCCAACTCCCCTCCGATGTGGCGTCCGCCGTCCGGGCCATGGACGGCAGCGAAACCACGGTCGTCGAGGGCCACCGCGTCTACACCCGCCCCGACCTCGCCCCCCTCGAGGAGGGCATCGCCGAGCGGCTCGGCGCCCGGGGACTGGCCACCCAGCCGCTGCCCATCGGGCAGGAGGGGGCGACGGCCGCCCGCCTCGCCGCGCGCCACCGCACCACCGGCTCCGTCGTCCAGGCCGTACGCGAGGCCATCACGAGCCACATCGAAGCCGCCGAACGGGCCCGGCCCCTCGCGCCCCGCCCCGACGGGGAGCCGCTGCCCGTGGCCCAGGGCCCCATGACCCGCGTCAGTGACCGGCCCGCCTTCGCCGCCGCGGTGGCCGACGCGGGCGGACTGCCCTTCGTCGCCCTCGCCGTCATGGACGGCCCGGAGGTGCGCGACCTGCTCACCGAGACCGCCGAACGCCTGGCCGGACGACCCTGGGGAGTCGGACTGCTCGGCTTCGCCCCCGAGGAGCTGCGCCGCGAACAGCTCGCCGCAGTGGCCGAGGCCCGCCCGCCCTACGCGATCATCGCCGGTGGCCGTCCCGCCCAGGCCGCCCCGCTCGAAGCCGCCGGAACCAGGACCTATCTGCACGTCCCCTCGCCGGGACTGCTCGAACAGTTCCTCGCCGAGGGCGCGCGGCGGTTCGTCTTCGAAGGCCTCGAGTGCGGCGGCCACATCGGCCCCCGCGCCTCCTTCCCGCTCTGGGAGGAACAGATCGAGCGCCTGCTCTCCTCCCCGTACACCGCCGAACTCGACGTGCTCCTCGCCGGAGGCATCCACGACGAGCGCTCCGCCGCGATGGCGGCGGCCGCCGCCGGAACGCTCGCCGGACGCGGCGCCCGCACCGGCATCCTCATGGGCACCGCCTACCTCTTCACCGAGGAGGCCGTCACCGCCGGGGCAGTGCTGCCGGGCTTCCAGCGCGCGGCGCTCGACTGTGACGCCACCACCCTTCTCCGTACCGCACCCGGCCACGCCACACGCTGCGCCCCCACTCCGTACGCCGACACCTTCGCCGCCACCGCGCGGCGGCTGAGTGAGGACGGCGCGAGCCCCGCGGAGGTCTGGGAGGAGTTGGAGAAGCTCAACCTCGGGCGACTGCGGATCGCCAGCAAGGGCCTGCGGCACACCGCCGCCGGGAGGACGCCCGTGAGCGAGGAGGAACAGCGCGACGAGGGCCTCTACATGCTCGGCCAGAGCGCCACCGCACGCACCGCCACCACCACCGTCGCCGCCCTGCACGCCCAGGTCACCGAGGGCGCGACGGCCCTGCTCGCCGAACGTGCCGAGGAGTTGCGGCGCCTCGTGCCCCCCGCCGTCCCCGACGAGGAGGCCCCGCTCGACATCGCCGTGGTCGGCATGGCCTGCCGCTACCCCGGCGCGCGGGACCTCGCGGAGTACTGGGCGAACATCGTCGCGGGAGCCGACTCCGTCACCGAAGTGCCGGCCGACCGCTGGGACCCGGCCGTACACCACGACACGGACCCGGCACGAGCGGGGGAGCGGACCCCGTCACGCTGGGGCGGCTTCCTGACACCGGCCCCCTTCGACGCCCTGGCCCACGGCATCGCGCCGGCCTCCCTCGGCAGCATCGAACCGGTGCAACTGCTCGCCCTCGACATCGCCGCCCGCGCGCTGGCCGACGCCGGATACGCGGGGGAGCGCCTCTTCGACCGCTCCCGGACCTCCGTCGTCTTCGGCGCCGAGGCGGGCACCGACCTCGCCGGGGCCTACGGCTTCCGGGCCCTGCACCCCGGCTACCTCGGCGAGCTGCCGCCCGAACTCGACGCGCAACTGCCCCGGCTGACCGAGGACTCCTTCCCAGGAGTGCTCGCCAACGTCATCGCCGGACGCGTCGCCAACCGCCTCGACCTCGGCGGCGCGAACTGCACGATCGACGCCGCCTGCGCCTCCTCGCTCGCCGCCCTCGATCTGGCCTGCCGCCAACTGCGCGACCGGGACAGCGACATGGTGCTGTGCGGCGGCGCCGACGTGCACAACGGCATCAACGACTACCTGATGTTCGCCTCCGTGCGCGCCCTGTCGCCCACGGGCCGGTGCCGCCCCTTCGACGCCGACGCCGACGGCATCGCCCTCGGCGAAGGCGTCGCCTGCCTCGTCCTCAAGCGCCTCGAGGACGCCGAACGCGACGGCGACCGGATCTACGCCGTCGTCAAGGCCGTCGGCGCCTCCAGCGACGGCCGCTCCCTCGGCCTCACCGCTCCCCGCCCCGAGGGGCAGCGACGCGCCCTGGAGCGTGCCTACCGCAGGTCCGGCGTCGCACCGGCCGAGATCGGCCTGGTGGAGGCGCACGGCACCGGAACGGTCGTCGGAGACAGCACCGAACTGGCCGTACTGACCGAGGTGTTCGCCGACGCGGACTCCTCGTCCTGCTCGCTCGGCTCGGTCAAGTCGCAGCTCGGGCACACCAAGTGCGCGGCGGGCCTGGCCGGACTCATCAAAGCGGCGCGCGCCCTGCACGGTGGCGTACGCCCGCCGACGCTGCACATGAACGCCCCCAACCCGCAGTGGCGGCCGGACACCAGTCCCTTCTTCTTCGACACCGAGGCGAGGCCGTGGGCCACCCCCGCCGGGCAGCGCCACGCCGCTGTCAGCGCCTTCGGCTTCGGCGGAACCAACTACCATGCCGTTCTCGCCGGTTACGGGGACGCGGCCGAGCCCGCGCACGGCCTGGAGGCCTGGCCCGCCGAGCTGTTCTGCTTCCGGGGCGCCGACCGCGCGGCGGCGCTGAGCGCGATGGACCGCCTCGCCGCCCGACTGGAACAGAACGACGCGGCAGGGCGGCCGTGGGCGCTGCGTGACCTCGCCGCCGAGACGTCCGCCGCCAGGCCCTCCGCGGTCGGCACCAGGGACCGGGAGGACACGATCCAGGTCGCGGT
Source organism: Streptomyces sp. NPDC038280 (assembly GCF_055600045.1). NCBI lineage: Bacteria > Bacillati > Actinomycetota > Actinomycetes > Kitasatosporales > Streptomycetaceae > Streptomyces > Streptomyces sp. NPDC038280. The sequence goes on along the minus strand of NZ_JBVJYZ010000021.1, from coordinate 51,581 downwards.
GGTCGCGACCGACCTCGACGACCTGGCCGCACGGCTGCGCCGGGCCCGCGACGTCACGCCCGGCGCCGGCGTCCACGTCCGGGGCGGCACCGGGCCCGGCCAGGTCGCCTTCCTCTTCCCCGGACAGGGCAGCCAGCGCCCCGGCATGCTGGGCGACCTCTTCATCGCCTTCCCCCGGCTGCGCACCCTCCTCGACGAGGCGGATCCCCGGGACGTCGCCGCGATGTTCCCGGCCGCCGCCTTCACCGCCGAGGATCGTGCCGCCCAGCGCGCCGCCGTCACCGACACACGGACCGCCCAGCCCGCCCTCGGCCTCACCGGTGCCGCCGCACACCTCCTCCTCACCTCCCTCGGCGTGCGCCCCGACAGCACGGCCGGACACTCCTACGGCGAACTCGTCGCCCTCTGGGCGGCCGGCGTCTACGACACGCCGACCCTCCTCAGGCTCAGCCACTGCCGGGCCGAGGCCATCCTCGCCGCGGCCGGCGACGATCCCGGCGCGATGGCCGCCGTGTCCGCCGCCCCGCAGGACCTTCCCGCACTTCCACCCGGGTGTGTCCTCGCCAACCACAACGGCCCCGCCCAGAACGTGATCTCCGGCCCCACCCCGGCCGTCGATGCCGCCGTCGCCGCCCTGCGCGAGGCGGGCATCGCGGCCGAACGCCTCCCGGTCGCCTGCGCGTTCCACAGCGAGGTCGTCGCCGGCGCCGTCGACGCGCTCGCCGCAGAGCTGGCCGGGACGGCGGTGTCCGAGCCCTCCGTCCCGGCCTGGTCCAACACCACCGGGCGGCAGTACCCCTGCGAGCCGACCGCCGTGCGCGACCTGCTCGCCCACCAGCTCGCCGAACCGGTGCGTTTCGTGGAACAGATCGAGGCCATGTACGCGGCCGGGGTGCGCACCTTCGTGGAGGCAGGCTCCGGACGGGTCCTCACAGGTCTCGTCGGCCGCATCCTCGGGGACCGGCCGCACACCGCCGTACCCCTCGACGTCCCGGGCGAGCACGGTCTGACCCGCCTGGTCACCGCGCTGGCCGAACTCGCCGCGGCGGGCGTCCCGATCGACCCCGGACCCCTCTTCGAGGGCCGTACCTCCCCCCTGCCCGAAGCGGCGCCCCGGCGCCCCGGATGGCTCGTGGACGGTCACCTCGTCCGTACCGCCGACGGCGAGCCCGTCGCGGGCGGGCTGGTCCCGGCCAGGCGCGTGACGGCGCCCCACCCCGCCGCGGCGACGGACCGGCGCGAGGACGCTGTACTGGAGTACCTGCGCGGCGCGCGTGAACTCGTCGCGGCCCAGCGTGACGTCCTGCTGGGCTACTTGGGGGCGCAGCCCGCCCCGGCGGCTTCACTGGCGGCGCCCGTGGTGGCGCCGCCGGCGGAGAGGACGTACCCGGGCGAGGCGCCCGCGGCACGTCCCGCGCCCGAGGAGGCCGACAGCCGGCCGCTGACGCCCGGCCAACTCACCGACGTGGTCCTGGAGATCGTCCACACGCGCACCGGCTACCCGAAGGACATGCTCGACCCCGCGCTGGACCTGGAGGCCGATCTGTCGGTGGACTCCATCAAGCGCGTGGAGATCATCGGTGCGCTCGCCGACCGGATCGGGCTGCCACGCGGCTCGGACGGACCGGCCGAATCATCCGTCGAGGAGCTGTCCCGGCTGAAGACCGTCAACGGCATCGTCGACTGGATCGTCGCGCACGGCCCGACGGGGGAGCCGTCCCCCGGCACACCGGCGGGCCCGGGCACGAGCGCGGACGAGGGCGCCTCGGGCGGCCGCGACGCGAGGGAGCTCGTGCAGGCGGACGAGGGCGCATCGCTCTCCTGGGGCGGCGGCGCCGCGAGGCCGCTCGTCGAGGCGGACGGAGGCGCCGCGCCCGCCGGGGTCGGCCGCGACGCGAGGGCGCTCGTCGAAGCGGACGGAAATGCCCGGCGGGCAGCCTGCGGGCCCGCCGCCCGGCCGCTCGTGCAGGCGGACGAGGGTGCCCGGGCCGCCGGCCGGGCAGCCGCCCGGCTCCTCGTCGAGGTCACCCCCGTGGGGCCGCCCGCGCCCAGCGACCCCGCCGAGGTCCTGGCCGGCCGCCGGTTCGCCGTCGTCGACGACGGCCTCGGCGTGGCCGTCGCCCTCGCCGCCGCACTCGAGTCCCACGGCGCCGAGGTCCGCACCCTCCACCAGGACCGCCTGGCGGAATCGGCCGGAGCGGACGGCGTCCTCTACCTGGGCGCACTGCGCCCCGCCCCCCACCCCGTGCTGCCGGACGCCTTCGCGGCCCTGCGCGAGGTGCTGGTCAGCGGTGCGCGCCGGCTGCTGCTCGTCACCGGCTGCGGCGGAGCGTTCGGCCGAGGCACACCCTCGTCGTCCCGATCGGACGCGGTCGACCCGATCCCCGGCGCCGGGCTGTACGGATTCGCCCGCACCGCCGCGATCGAGTACCCCGGGACCGCCGTTCGCGCCGTGGACGTCGACCCCAAGGACCCGCCCGAGCGGATCGCCGCCCACCTCATCGCCGAACTGTGCGCCCCCGGCGAACCGGTGGCCGTCGGCTACACCAACGGCACCCGCAACGTCCTGCGCACCGTCGACGCACCCCTCCCCACCACCGACCCCGCGCCGACGCTTCCGATCGGCCGCGACGCGGTGGTCCTCCTCACCGGAGGCGCCCGGGGGATCACCGCCCGCACGGGTCTGTCCCTCGCCGAGGCCACCGGCTGCCACATCGAACTCATCGGCCGCACGCCCTACCCGGACGGTGCCGAGGACCCCGCCGTCGCGCACGCCCACGACCGGGTCACCCTGCGCGCGGCCCTCGTCGGCCAGGGTCTGCGCAATCCCGCCGAGATCGAGGCGGCAGCGTCGCGGATCCTCGTCGCACGCGTGATCCGCACCACCCTCCGCTCGCTCTCCGGCGTCGCCGCGTCCGTGCGCTACCACGCCGCGGACGTCACCGACCCTCACGCCGTACGCGCCGTCGTCGCCGACATACGCGCCCGGCACGGCCGGATCGACGGCATCGTCCACGGGGCCGGAACCATCCAGGACAAGCTGCTCTGCGACAAGGACCCCGCCTCCTTCCAGCGGGTGTACGCCACCAAGGTCGACGGCGCCCGCCACCTCGCCGAGGCCGTCGCGGACCACGCCGGCACACCGGCCCCCGCCTTCCTCGCCGTCTTCGGCAGCGTCGCGGGAGTCTTCGGCAACCGGGGTCAGGCCGACTACGCCGCCGCCAACGACGCCCTGGACACCCTCGCCTCCACGCCCGCCTGGGCCCGCCGCTTCCCCGGCCGGGTCCTGGCCGTCGACTGGGGACCCTGGGCGGCCGAGGCCGGCGGCATGGTGACTCCCGAACTGGAGCGCGTGTACGAGAGCCGGGGCATCCCGCTCCTGGATCCGCAGGCGGGCACCGCCGCGTTCCTCGCCGAGCTGGCACACGGCACGGAGGGCCAGGTCGTCCTCCTCGCGGAGGGCACCCCGGCGCAGGAGGCCACCCATGGCTGACCGGCGCCACGGCCCCCGACCCACCGACGCGGCCGTCGTCGGCATGGGCGCCGTCTTTCCCGGCGCCCCCGATCTCGACACCTACCGCGCCAACCTCGTCTCGGGCGCCGACGCCATCGGCGACGTACCGCCCGACCGCTGGGACCCCGGCGTCTACTACGACCCGGACGGCCACGCCGGGCCCGCCCGCAGCGACCGCTTCTACTGCCGGCGCGGCGGCTTCATCGACGGCCTCACCGCCTTCGACCCCACGCGCTTCGGCATCATGCCCGCCGCCGTCGCCGGGGCGGAGCCCGACCAACTGCTCGCCCTGCGCGTCATCGCGGAGGCCGTCGCCGATGCCGGAGGAGAGGAGCGGCTGCCCGCCGACCGCTCCCGCATCGGCGTCATCCTGGGCCGTGGCGGCTTCATGGGCGTCGCCACGGCCCGCCTCGACCAACGCGTCCGCACCGCCCACCAACTCGCCCTGACCCTGCGCGAACTCGCCCCCGAACTGGGCGAGGACCGGATCGGCGCCGTACGCGAAGCCTTCCAGGAGAGCCTCGGCCCCGAACAGCCGGAGGCGTCCATCGGCCTCGTGCCGAGCTTCACTGCCGCCAGGACCGCGAACCGCCTCGACTTCCGGGGCCCCGCCTACACCCTCGACGCCGCCTGCGCCTCCTCCCTGCTCGCCGTCGACCAGGCCGTCGGCTTGCTGGCGAGCGGCAGCTGCGACGTGGTGGTCGCGGGAGCCGTCCACCACTGCCACATCGCCACCCTGTGGAGCGTCTTCACCCAGCTGCGTGCGCTCAGTCCGAGCCAGTCCATCCGCCCCTTCGACCGCCGCGCCGACGGCACTCTGCTTTCCGAAGGCACGGGAGTCGTCCTGCTCAAACGCCTCGCCGACGCCGAGCGCGACGGCGACCGCGTGTACGCCGTCGTCCGCGGCGTCGGGGTGGCCGGGGACGGCCGGGCCGCGAGCCTGATGAGCCCGCTCGTGGACGGCCAGGTCCGCGCCCTGAGCCGGGCATGGGGTCAGGCCGGCCTCGACCCGGCAGCACCCGACGCGCTCGGGCTGCTGGAAGCGCACGGCACGGGGACACCCGTCGGGGACCGGACAGAACTCGCCACCCTGACCGATGTGTTCGGCCCCCGCTCCGCGTACGCCGAACCGGTCGCCATGGGCTCGGTGAAGTCCATGCTGGGCCACACGATGCAGGCCTCCGGCATGGCCGGCCTGATCAAGGCCGCCCTCGCCGTGCACGACGGCGTCCTCCCTCCGACCCTTCACCTGGACGAGCCCCACGAGGACTTCGCCAGGACGCGCATGCGTCCGGTGACGTCGGCCGAGCCATGGGCCCGGGGCCGGGCGCCACGGCGGGCGGGCGTGAACGCCTTCGGCTTCGGCGGCATCAACGCGCACGTGGTCCTGGAGGAGGCCCCGGCGGCGGGCGCCACAACAGGGACGGCGGGACCCGTGGGGGTCCTGCGGAGGGAGGCGCCGAGTCTCCCGGCCCCGGCGCCGGGGGGCGCGGGGGCCGGGGCCGCTGCGGACAGCGGCCGCGTGGAGCGCCGGAGCGGGCTCGATGTCCGAGCGGTCCAGCCGGCGTTCGCCGCCGGGGAGCGGCCACCGGATTCCGGGGAGGGGCAGTGTTTCCACGCCTCCGCGACTCCGGAGGAGCCGCGGACCAAGGACGCGGCCACCGCTTCCGTGCCGGACGGCTCGTCGCCGTCGCCGGCGGCTGGCGGGGGCGACGGGGGCATGCCTTCACGAGTCGCCTCGGCGGCGGGGGCCGGGGCCGCTGCCGCCCCCACCACGGCTTCCGTGCCGGACGGCTCGTCGCCGTCGCCGGCGGCTGGCGGGGGCGACGGGGGCATGCCTTCACGAGTCGCCTCGGCGGCGCGGCCCGGGGCCGCTGCCCCCACCACCGCTTCCGTGCCGGACGGCCCGTCGCCGTCGCCGGCGGGTGGTGGAGGCGACGGGGGCCTCCACGGCGACGTGCTCCTGCTGGCCGCCGACACGCGGGAGGAGCTCGCCCTGCTCCTCGACGCCGTGCGGGCCTCCGGCGCAGCTGCCGCACCGACACCCGGGCCCGGACCCTGCCGTCTCGCCGTCGTGGGGCCGTCGCCCAAGCGCCTGGTCCTGGCGGCCAAGGTCGTCGACCGGGGTGCTCCCTGGCGCGGTCGTGGCGATGTGTGGTTCACCCCGCGCCCGCTGCTCGCGCACGGCGCCCGGCTCGCGTTCGTCTTCCCGGGCCTTGAGCCGGAACCCGCACCCCGCGTCGACGCCGTCGCCGACCACTTCGGCCTGCCGCGGCCCGCCCTGACGGGGGGCGACACGCTGGTGGAGCGAGCGGTCGACGCGATCGCCGCCGGCCGGTTCTTCGCCCGCGTCCTGACCGAACTGGGCGTCGAGCCGGACCTGTTGGCCGGGCACAGCCTCGGCGAGTGGACCGCCATGGTCGTCGCCGGCATGTATCCCCGGCGGGCCGTCGACACCTTCCTCGACGCGCTGCGGCCCGGCGACCTCGACGTCCCGGACCTCGTGTACGCGGCCGTCGGCTGCGGGGCGCGCCAGGCCGCGAACGCCGTGGACGGCCTGGACCGGGTCACCGTCAGCCACGACAACTGCCCCCACCAGTCGGTCCTGTGCGGTGAACCGGCCGAGGTGGCGGAGGCGCTCACCCGCCTGGCCGCGCAGGGCGTGCTCGCCCAGGAGCTGCCCTTCCGCTCGGGCTTCCACACCCCCATGTGGGCGCCGTACCTGGAGCAGGTCCGCGCCGCCTTCGCCCGGCTTCCCCTGCGCGCTCCGGCCGTCCCCGTCTGGTCCGCGACCACGGGCGCCGCCTACCCGACGACGGAGTCCGAAGTCCGCGACGTGGTGGTGCGCCATCTGCTGGAGCCGGTGCGCTTCCGTGAGCTGACGGCCGGGCTGTACGGGGAGGGCGTGCGGAGCTTCGTGCAGATGGGCGCGGGCAGCCTGCCCGGCTTCATCACGGACACCCTCCACGGACGCGACCACCTGGCCACCGCGGCGGGCGCGGGCCCGGCGGGCAGCGGCCTGGAGCAACTTCGGCGGCTGCTGGCCGGTCTGTGGACGGAGGGCCTGAACCCGCGCTGGGAACGGCTGACACGGCAGCGCGCCGAGGCCGCCCCGCGGGCCTCGCGGGCGGCCCACCCGGCAAGGCCCCCCGAGCCGGCCCACCTGCCCGGTCCCACCGCCCCCCGCCCCCTCAAAGGGCCCGCCCCGAACCCCCTGCGCCTCGATCTCGGCTCCCCGCTCGTGCGCCTGGGCGAGGCCGCGTCCACCCTCCGTGTGAGTGGTTCGCCCCGACGGTCCCCCGGGGCCGGGGCCGGGGCCGACCCCGACGCCGGCCCCCGCACACCGGCACTGGTCGCGGCGCTGGACGCCGTGCTCGACGAGACCGAAACGGCGGTGCGCAGTGTCGCCGAGGCGTGGCGCGTCGCGGCGGACCAGGAGGCGCGGCGCCCCGCCGGTGTGACGGCGCCGCCCGCCTCGTACGAGCCCCCGCCCCCACCACGATCCCGTCGCTTCCGGCGCCGACTCTCCCTGGAGACCATGCCGTACGTCGTCGACCACTGCGTCTATCTCCAGCCCGACGACTGGCCCGACCCCTCCGACCGCTTCCCCGTCGTGCCCATGACCACGCTGTTGGAGTTGGCTGCCGACGCCGCGCGCCAGGCGGTGCCCGGACGTGTGGTGGCCGGCTACGACGAGGTACGGGCCCTGCGCTGGCTGCCCGTGGCGCCGCCCGTGGAGGTGGAGTTCGAGGTGACTCCCGCCGACGACGGCAGCCGGGTACGGGTGACGATCGGCGAGTACGCGGCCGTCACCGTACTCCTCGCCACTCCCGACCCCGCCGGCGCGGGCCCCGCCCGCCATCCCGCCCGTCCCGACCCCGACACCTCGCCGCTGACCCGCGAAGGGACGCCTCCCGTCAGCGCCGAGGCCCTCTACCGCGACCGGTGGATGTTCCACGGGCCGGCCTTCGCCGGGGTCCAGGAAGTGACCGCCGTCGGCGACGACGGCATCCGCGGCGTCCTGCGCGCGCTGCCCGCTCCGGGCGCGCTGCTCGACGCCGCCGGTCAACTCCTGGGCCACTGGATGCAGTTGCGGCTTCCGGCCGACCGCTTGGTGTTCCCCGCGTCCCTGGAGCGGGTCCGCATCCACGCACCCGCCCCACCGGACGGCTCTCCGCTGCGCGCCACCGCCCGCATCCGCGCCGTGCGGCCCGGGTCCGTCGTGGGAGACGTGGAACTCCTCGCCGCCGACGGGAGTGTCTGGGCCCGCCTCGAAGGCTGGACCTACCGGCGCTTCGCCGCCGACGAGCGGGTGTGGCCGATGAAGTTCACCCCCGAGGTCTGCGGCATCGGCGAACCCCAGCCCGGAGGCTGGTACCTGGCCCGCCGCCGCTGGACCGACCCCGCCTCGCAGGAACTGGTCATGCGGCGTTATCTGGACGCCGCCGAGCGGGCGGCGTACGAGCTGAAGCCGCCCCGCGCCCGCGCGCCCTGGCTGCTCGGCAGGATCGCCGCGAAGGACGCACTGCGTCACCTCCTCTGGGACGCGGGGGCGGGCCCCCTCTTCCCCGTGGAGGTGCCGGTCGGCAACGACGACCTGGGCCGCCCCCGTCCCGAAGGACCGCTCACGGCCGGACTCCGGCTCTCCCTGGCCCACAAGGACCGGCTGGCGGTCGCCTACGCCCACCCCACCGCGCCCGTGGGCATCGACATCGAGTCGGTCCCCGACGACCCGGACGCATTGAGCCGTATCGCGCTCACGGCGGGGGAACGGCAGCTCGCCGAGGAACTCGCCGTACGGGAGAGGACCGGTCTGGCGCAGGCGCTCACCACGCTGTGGTGCGCCAAGGAGGCCGCGGCCAAGGCGGAGGGCACGGGCCTCGGCGGACGCCTGCGGCAGTGGACGGTCACCGAGGGGCCCGCGGGGCTCCGGGTGACCACGCCCGAGGGCCACGCGCACACCGTCCGTACCAGCACCGTCCATGACGCGGCCGCGCCCCACGTCGTGGCCTGGACCCTGCCCAGCACCGAAGCCCGTCCGAAGCCGCACCCCCACTCGACCCCGACGGAGGCCCGCCATGGCATCTGACCCCACGGCCGAACGGATACTCGCCGAGATCACCGCCATGCTCGTCGCGACCGTCGGCGACGAGTTCCTCCTCATGGAGGACGTCGGCATGAAGACCACGTTCAACGAGGATCTGGCGCTGGAGAGCATCGAGTTCGTGGCCCTCGCGGAACTGCTCCAGGAGCGGTACGGGGCGCGGGTGGACCTGATCGCCTTCCTGGCCGAGAAGGACATGGAGGAGATCCTGGCCATGACGGTCGGCGACCTCGTGTTCCACATCGCCGAAACCACCGCCCCGGCGCCCGCCACCCCCTCGGCCCCCACGCCCGCACCGGCCCCGGCCGCCTGAGCCCGCCATGGCCGACATCCTCGCCAACTCCGTACGCTTCCACGTCCACCGGATCCCCGGCACGGGTGCGGGCACCGGCGCCACCACCGTCGTCTTCCTGCACGGCATGGTCGTCGACAACCTCTCCAGTTTCTACGCCACGCTCGCCGTCCCCGCCGCCCAGGCCGGCCACGACATCGTCCTCTACGACCTGCGCGGTCACGGCCGCACCGAGCGCCCGCCCACCGGCTACGACACCGACACCGCCGTCCGGGACCTCGTCGCCCTGCTCGCCGCCCTCGGCCTCGACGAACGCCCCGTCCACCTCGTCGGAAACAGCTACGGCGGCACCCTCGCCCTGCACACGGCGCTGGCCCGCCCCGACCTCGTCGCCGGGCTCGTCCTGCTCGAAGCGCCGCTGAACGGCCCCTGGATCGACAACATGCTCGACACGCTCTCCGTCGCCGCCCTCGACCTGGAGGGCAGCCAGGTGCCGCGCGAACTCGCCTCGCTCGGCGCGCGCAAGGCCGCCCGGCTGGCCGCCGCGGCCGACGAGCTCCTCAACCGCACCACCCTGATCGAGGACATCGCGGCGAGCCGGCCCTTCACCCCGGCGGACTTCGCCCAGGTCCACTGCCCCGTACTGGCCGTCTGCGGCGAGCACTCCGAACTGGTCCCCGGCGCCAGGGAACTGGCCCGCCACGCACCGGACTGCACCGTGCGGATCCTGCCCGGCCTCGGCCATGACGTACTGAAGGGCGGCACCGAGGAACTGCGCAGAGCGGTACTGGACCGGCTGGCGGAAGCCGCGGCCCGGCCCCGGCCCGAGGCGGTGAGGGCGTGAAGGCGCTGTTCGTCGTCCCGCCGCTCGCCGGCCACGTCAACCCCACCATCGCCGTCGCCGCCGAACTCACCGCACGCGGCCACCGGTGTGCCTGGACCGGCCCCGCCGAAGTCCTTCCCCGGCTGCTCCCCGACGGCGCGCACATCCTGCCCGCCGGAGACTCGCCGGGGGAGGAACGCGGAGGATATGCCGCGCTGCACGCGCACTGGCGCGACCTGCGCGGTGTCGCGGCCCTCCGCTTCCTGTGGGAGGAGGCTCTCATCCCCCTCGCCCACGCGATGCTGCCCGGCGTCGAAGCGGCCATCGCCGCCTATGCCCCCGACGTGCTGATCGTGGACCAGCAGGCCCTGGCGGGGGCCGTCGCCGCCGAGCGGCACGGGCTGCCCTGGGTGACCTCCGCGACGACCACCGCCGAGTTCACCCGACCGTTCGCCGGCTTCCCGCGCGTGGGGGAGTGGGTGGACGAGCGGATCGCCGGGCTGCTCACCGCCTGTGGCGCGCCCGGCGGCTGGGACCCGCGCTTCTCGGACCGACTGGTCCTCATCTTCTCCACCCCGGAACTGGTCGGCGCGGACGCGGTCGGCCCCGGCCGCCGCGCGCACCACGCGTTCGTCGGGCCGGCGCTGAGCCCCCGTCCGAGCGGGGCGTCGTTCCCCTGGCGGCGCCTCGATCCCCTGCGGCGCCGGGTTCTGGTCTCCCTCGGTACGCTCAACCGCGAGGCGGGGAGCCGCTTCTACACGACGGTCCTGAGGGCAGCGGAGGAACTCGCCGAGAGCGTCCAGGTGATCCTGGCCGCGCCCGCCGACCTGGTCGGCGGCGTCCCCGACCACGTCCTCCTCCAGGAGTACGTCCCGCAGCTGCGGCTGCTGCCCCACCTCGACGCCGTGGTCTGTCACGGCGGTCACAACACCGTCTGCGAGGCGCTCGCCCACGGCCTGCCCCTGGTCGTCGCCCCGATCCGCGACGACCAGCCGATCGTCGCCCAGCAGGTCACCCAGGCCGGCGCCGGTGTCCGCGTCCGCTTCGGACGGCCCCGGGCGGCCGAAGTGGGGGACGCCCTCACCGCCGTCCTGGACGACCCCACCCACCGACAGGCCGCCCGCCGCCTCCAGGCCTCCTTCGCCGCGGCCGGCGGCGCGGCGACCGCGGCAGACAGGTTGGAGAAGCTGATATGACACAGCACCCTCACCGTACGCGCGTCCCCTGGGCCGCTGCCGTGTCCCTGGCCGGCCTCACCGCGGGCACCGTGCGTGCCCGTCGCCGGCTGGCCGCCCTTCCCGTACTGGAGCGGGCCGCACCCGAGAGCGAGCCGTCGCAGGGGCTGTGGCACCTGATCAGCGCCCGGGGAGTCGACGTCGACGAGGCCACCCTGCGCGCCGCCGTCGCCCACGCCGAACGCACCGGTCTGCGGATCCTCGACCTGCTCCCGGCCGCCCTCGACACCGAACACGCGCTGGGTCTGCTGCGCGTCCTCGACGTCCCCGCCTCGCCCTTCGCCCGTACCAGCCCGGGCCACGGCGCGGGACACGCCGTCCTCGTCGACGAAGACGTCCTGCGTCGCGCGGGCCTGGAGGGCGCCCCCTCCGCCCCGGACCCGGCCGAACTGCTCGCCCTCCTGAGGCGCCTGAAGGAGTACGCCCCCGACGCGACCGGCCTCGCCATCGCTCCCGAACTGGCCGCCCCGGCCGCGGACCCCACCTCGCGGACGGCGGAACTCCGGGCCCGGGGACTTCCCCCGGGTCTCGTGACCGCCGCCCAACTCGCGGGGCTGGCACTGCTCCTGCGGTCCGCCGCCGTCGACCGGCGTTGGGGCGTCGCGGCGCTCGCCCTCTACTGCCTCCAGCCCGCCCTGGTCCTCGGCGGACCGAAGAGCCCGCTGCGCCCGGCCGACCTGTCCCGCGCCGCCGTGGTCCGCCCTCTCCACTCCGCGGGAACCGCGCTGCGCACCGCCCTGAGCGTCCGCCCCGCCGGGAGTGCGCCCTCGCCCGAACTCGAAGCGCTCAGGCCGTCCTATGCGGCCGAACTCAAGGAAGGCACCGAGCGGTTCTTCGAGCCGCGCCGCCCCGACTGCCCCTGGTGCGGCTCCGCCGATCTCTCCGTCCGCGTCCGTGTCCCCGATCTGCTCCAGGGCAAGCCGGGCCGCTTCACCCTCGAACAGTGCGGCGGCTGCGGGCACGTCTTCCAGAACCCCCGCCTCTCCCTCGACGGCCTGGACTTCTACTACCGGGATTTCTACGAGGGCCTCGGCGTCGGCGGCGCCGCCCAGGTGTTCGGTGGCATGGGCCGCTCGTACCGCGCCCGCGCGACGATGCTCAAGCCCTTCGGCACACCCGCCCGCTGGCTCGACGTGGGCACCGGGCACGGCCACTTCTGCGACAGCGCGCGCGACGTCTGGCCCGCCACCCGCTTCGACGGGCTGGACATGGCCTCCGCCGTGCGCGGGGCGGAGGCGCGCGGCTGGGTCGACACCGCCCACCACGGCCAGTTCCCCGACCTCGCCGCCGGGCTGGTCCACCGTTACGACACCATCAGCATGTACCACTACCTGGAGCACACCCGGGACCCGCTCGCCGAGCTCGACGCGGCCGCCAAGGTACTGCCGCCCGGCGGACACCTGCTCATCGAGCTGCCCGACCCCGCGTCCCGCCTGGCCCATGTCCTCGGGCCGCACTGGCTGCCCTGGTTCCAGCCCCAGCACCAGCACCTCATCCCGATCGGCAACCTCCGGCAGGCGCTGACCGAGCGGGGCTTCACCGTCCTGGCCGAGGAGCACGGCGCAGCCCACCAGCCCTGCGACTTCACCGGCGCGGTCATCCTCACCGCCAACCGTCTCGCCCCCGACCCGTACGCCCCCTGGGGCCCCGGCACCGCCGGTCTGCCCCGGCGCGCGGCACGCGCCGCCGTGCGCACCGCAGCGCTTCCGTGCCTGGGCGTCGCGGCCGCCCTCGACGCCCTGCGCTCGGCGGTGGCACGCGCCACCGACGGCGGCAACGCCTACCGCGTACTGGCTCGCCGTACACCCCTCGGCACGGAAACGGGGTGAGCACATGCTCGACATCGCCCGCCGCCACACCGCCGACCCGCTCTTCCGGCTCGTCGCCTACGCGCTCGAGTCGGCCCACGACCGCCCCCCGACCACGGTGTGGAGCGCCCCCCACGCCTTCCACCTCGGATCCCCGCATCTGGTCGCCGCCGCGGACTGGCCCGTGGCCGCGGCCGCCGCGCCGCGCGACGACGGTCTCGTCCGCCTGAGCTCCCTCGCCCACCCCGCCCAGAGCTGTGAACTCCCGCTCACCGGGCCTCCACCACCTCACCCCGCCTGGGCCGCACGCACGTACGCCCTGCTGCGGACCCTGGCCCGTACCGGATACGGACGCGGCGGAATCGACCTGCACATCCACTCCACGCTGACCGACGCCGCCGGGCTGTCGAGCGCGGAGCCGCTGGAGTGCGCCGTGGCACTCGCGGTCGCCGACCTGCACGCCGGCGGCGGTGGCCGGGCCCCCTCGCCCACCCGGCGGGCCAGGGCCCGTCCGCCGCGCGGCAGGCTGCTCGCCCTCGCCCGGGCCGCCGCGCCCACCGGGGACGAAGCGCTGCGCCAGGCCGCCCTGTTCGCCCGCCCCGGCCAGGCGCTGGTGGTGGGCGACGGCGCCCCACGCCGCATCCGCTTCGACCCGGCCGAGTACGGCGCCCGGCTGATGCTGCTGGTCACCCGGGGCGCACAGACCGGCCCCGGCGACATCCGGCGCGCGGTGGACATCTCCAGACGCGCGGGGGCGACGGCCGCCTGGTGGCCCGGGCGGCAGCCGGAGCGCAGCGCCCTGGTGCTGCTGCCGCACGACCGTCCGGCGACCGTACGGACAGCCCTCGCGGAGGAGTTCCGCGGCGGCGGGCGGCTCGTACCGCGCCTCGTGAACATCACCGTGGCGGGCGCGGCCCGCCGCGAGGAATGACAAGGAGGGAACAACGCATGACACCCAGAGCCCTACCGGACCGGACACCGGTCCGCCTTCCGGAGCGCACCGCGAGCCGCCTACGGGATCGTCTTGGTGGCCGCCGCACGGGCCCTGCCGCGAACGCCGGTCGCGGCAGGCGCCGACGGGCCATGGCAGCCGGCATCTTCAGCACGCTCTGCCTGGTCGCCACCATGGGCGCGGCCGACTCCCAGGCCGCCGCCCAGGCACCCTCGCCCCTCGCGCTGCCCACCTATGACCACGTGGTGGTCGTCGTCTTCGAGAACAAGCAGTACGGCGAGATCATCGGCAGCGCCAACGCGCCCTACATCAACCAGCTGGCGAACGCCGGCGCGAGCCTGACCGGCATGAAGGCGCTGACCCACCCCAGCCAGCCGAACTACTTCAACCTCTTCTCCGGAGCCACCCAGGGCATCACCGGAGACGGCTGCTACACCCCGCAGTCGATGAGCGCGGCCAACCTCGGACAGGAACTCATCGCCGCCGGAAAGACCTTCGCCACGTACAACGAGGACCTGCCGAGCGAGGGTTCCACCGCCTGTACCAACGGCCAGTACGCGCAGAAGCACAACCCCTGGTTCGCGTTCAAGAACGTGCCCCTCACCACCGGCAAGACGTGGACGCAGTTCCCCAAGAGCGACTTCAGCCAGCTGCCGCACCTTTCGTTCGTCGTCCCGAACCAGTGCAACGACATGCACTCGTGCTCGGTCAACACCGGCGACACCTGGACCAGGAACAACCTCGACGCCTACGCGCAGTGGGCCAAGGCCAACAACAGCCTGCTCGTACTCACCTGGGACGAGGACAACTTCCTCGGCTCCAACCAGATCGCGACCGTGTTCTCCGGGGCCAAGGTCAAGCAGGGCAAGTACACCTCGGCGTACAACCACTACAACCTGCTGCGCACCTTCGAGGACCTCTTCGGCACCGGCCACGCGGGCAACGCGGCGAGCGCCGCTCCCATCGGCGAGGTGTTCGGGGACGGCACCACTCCACCGGGTGGTGACCTCAGCCTGACCAACCCCGGCGGCCAGACGTGCAAGTTCAACCAGAGCTGCACGATCCAGCTCACCGCGACCGGCGGCAAGGCTCCCCTCAAGTACAGCGCCACCGGCCTTCCCTTCGGCCTCTCCATCGACAGCGCCACCGGAAAGATCACCGGCAAGCCCTGGCAGACCGGAACCCTCCAGATCACCGCGACGGCCACAGACTCCACCGGAGCCACCGCCAGCACCACCTTCCCCCTCACCATCAACTGGTTCTGACCGGCCCCGCGCGGCCAACGGAAGGGAGAGCCCGTGTACTTGTCGGCAAGCCGGGCCGCCGACACCACGGCGGGCGTGCGCCGCACCCGGCCACGCCCGCCGCGCGGCGCCCCTCACGGCAGGAGCCGCCGCGCGATCGCCGGCAATGTCCTCGCGCTCGGCGCGGTCAGTCTCTTCACCGACGTCTCCGCCGAGATGGTCACCGCCGTCCTGCCGCTCTACCTCGTCGTCGGTCTCGGCATGTCCCCACTCGCCTTCGGCGCGCTCGACGGCCTCTACCAGGGTGCCACCGTCCTTTCCCGGCTGGCCGGCGGCCACCTCGCCGACCGCGCCCAGCGCCGCAAGCTCGTCGCGGGCGCCGGCTACGCGCTGTCCGCCGGATGCAAACTGGCCCTGCTCGCGGCCACGGCCCCCTGGTCGATCGGCGCCGTCCTCGCCGCCGACCGGACCGGCAAAGGGCTGCGGACCGCTCCGCGCGACGCGCTCATCTCGCTGTCCTGCCCGCCCGGGGAACAGGGCCGGGCCTTCGGTGTGCACCGGGCGATGGACACCGCGGGGGCCCTCCTCGGCCCGCTCGCCGCCTTCGCCGTGCTGTGGGCCGCGCGCGACGGCTACGACGCCGTGTTCGTGGTCGGCTTCTGCGCCGCGGCGCTCGGCGTCCTGGTGCTCGTCCTCTTCGTACGCGATCCCCGCCCCGAGCCGGTCGAGCGCCGGCGGGAGCGTCGGCGCCCCGGCGCGCTGCGCACCCTCGCCCGCACGCCGGGACTGCCCCGCCTGTGCCTGATCGCCGCGCTCCTCGGCCTGGTGACCGTGAGCGACTCGTTCCTGTATCTGCTGCTCCAGCGCCGACTGGACCTGCCCGCCGTCTACTTCCCGCTCCTGCCGGTCGGAGCCGCCACCGGCTTCCTGCTGCTGGCCGTGCCGCTCGGCCGGCTGTCCGACAGAATCGGCCGGCGCCGGGTCTTCCTCGCCGGGCACGGCGCCCTCCTCGCCGCGTACGGCGCCCTCCTCGTCCCCGGGGGCGCCGCAGCGGCGGTCACCGTGTGCGTACTGGTCCTCCTCGGCGCGTTCTACGCTGCGACCGACGGCGTCCTGATGGCCGCCGCGGGTCCGCTGCTGCCCCCGCGCCTCAAGGCCACCGGCCTGGGGCTGGTGCAGACGGCCGGGGCACTCGCCCGCCTCCTGGGCTCCCTGCTCTTCGGCGCCGGCTGGATGTACCTCGGGCCCCACGGCGCCCTGACCGCCGCCGCCGTCGGCCTGGGCCTCGCCCTGCCGGTGGCCGCCGCCCTCCATGGACGGAGCCGCCCATGACCCCCCGTGACCCGCGGCCCCGCACCAGGCTGCTCGTTCTCGCCGTCGTCACCGCGCTGCTCGCCGCGGTCGCCGCCGTCGCCATCGGACGGGCCGCGGACCGTGCCGCGCAGGGCGAGCGGGCGAGGCCCGGCGAACCGGTCGCGCGACCCGGCGCGGTGACACTGCACCAGCACGGGCGCCTGCTCTTCCGCAATCTCGCCTGGGGAGCCCAGCGCGATCACCTCTCCTCGATCCCGTCCGCGATCCCGCCGACCGGTCCGGAGGCGCCCCGCACGTCCGCGCCCCAGCGCTGTCTGCGCTTCCACGCCGCGGCGGGCACGGCCATCTGCCTGCGGGCCACCGGGGGAGTGGTCCCCGGCCACGAAGCCGTCCTCCTGGACGCCCGGCTCCAGCCGCTGCGCGCCTTCCCGGTGCCGGGGACGCCCACCCGCGCCCGGGTCTCGCCCAGTGGCCGACTGGTCGCGTGGACGGTCTTCGTCAGCGGGGACACCTACGCCGGTGGCGCGTTCTCCACCCGTACCGCCCTCTACGACACGCGCACCGGCACGCTCCACCCCGACCTCGAACGCTTCACCGTCCTCAAGGACGGCCGCCGCCACGACTCAGCCGACCACAACATCTGGGGCGTCACCTTCGCCGCCGACGACAACCGCTTCTACGCGACCCTCGCGACCGGAGGCCGCACCCACCTCGTCCAGGGCGACGTGGCCCGGCGCACCCTGCGCGTCCTGCGTGACAATGTGGAGTGCCCGTCCCTGTCCCCGGACGGCACCCGCGTCGCCTTCAAGAAGCGCGTCGCCGGGGCCTCCGACGCAGCGCCCTGGCGCCTGCACGTCCTGGACCTGCGCACAGGCCGGGAGACCCCGCTCGCCGAGCGGCGAAGCGTGGACGACCAGCTCCTGTGGCTGACCGGCGACACCGTCCTCTACGCCCTGCCCGGCGACTTCGGCGCCGACCTCTGGTCGGTCCCGGCGGACGGCGGCGGCGCTCCACGGAAGGCCGTCACGTCCGCGACCTCTCCGGCCCTGATCACCTGACACGCAGCCGGTCCCGCACCGGAGCTCCCTGCCGGCCGCAAGCCGTACCGCCTGGAGCCATGCGCTTCTCCCCGGCCCGCGGTCCACCCCCGCCGAGGAAATTCCCTTCGAGATCCCGGCCGTTGGAACCTACGCTGAGGGCATGCCCCCCGCGAAAACCTCCTACGTCTGCCTGCCGTGCCGTGCTTCCTACAAGCAGCCCTACGCCGGAGACCACGACCGGATCTGCCCCCGCTGCGCGAAGCCGCTCATCCATGTGGGATCGGCCTTCGCCGCACCCCGGCGCCGGGACACCGCCGCCTGGCGGACCCTGTCCGTGCTGCTGAACGCGGGTGTGCGCTTCCACAAGAGCTGCTGCGGCGGGCCGGGATACCGACCGCGCACCCTGCACGAGGTGCGCGAGCGGATGACGTACGCGCGCAGGTCGGGGGAGCCCTTCGCCCGGGCGCTCGTGCGCCGCGAGGTGCCGCCCGTGCGGGCCCGTGGGCGTCAGCCTCAAGTTACCTAGAGGTATCTAGTGACTTAACAAGCAAGCAACAGTAGAACCAGTTCTCACTCCGTCAAGAGTGAGGAAGGTCACATGGATGCAACTCCCAGGAGAGAAAACGAATCCAAGGGCGTCTCACGTCGTGGGTTCATCACAGGAACAAGTTCTATTATTGGGGTCGCGGTCCTCGCGGGCCACACCGCCGCAGCCCACGCCAGGGCCGTCACGGCGACCGGCTCCATCGCCCCGGGGGCCCATGTCACCGCCCTCGTGATCGGCACCGGATACGGCGGCTCCGTCGCCGCCCTGCGTCTCGCGCAGGCCGGCGTCGATGTGCACATGATCGAGATGGGCATGGCCTGGGACACCCCGGGCGCGGACGGCAAGATCTTCGCCAACACCACCAAACCGGACCAGCGGTCCTACTGGCTCCGCACCAGGACCAAACAGCCCCTCAGCAACTTCCTCGGCTTCCCGATCGACAAGGACATTCCCCGCTACACCGGGATCCTGGACGCCGAGGAGATGGGCGGCATCATCGTCTACCAGGGCCGCGGCGTCGGTGGCGGCTCTCTGGTGAACGGCGGTATGGCCGTCACCCCGCGCCGGGAGAACTTCGGCGCCATCCTCCCGTCGGTCAACGCCGACGAGATGTACAGCACCTACTATCCGCGCGCCAACAGCGGACTGGGGGTCGGGCTCATCGACCCGGCGTGGTTCGACACCGTGGACTGCTACCAGTTCGCCCGCGTCGGCCGCAAGCACGCCCAGCGCTCCGGGTTCCCGTTCGTCTTCGTACCGGACGTGTACGACTGGGACTACATGAAGCAGGAGGCTGCCGGAACGGTCCCGAAGTCGGCGGTCGCCGGTGAGATCCTCTACGGCAACAACTACGGCAAGAAGTCCCTGCAGAAGACCTACCTCGCTCAGGCGAAGGCCACCGGCAGGGTCACCATCTCGCCCCTGCACAAGGTCACTTCGGTCTCCCCGGCGGTCGGCGGCGGCTACACGGTCCTCATCGAGCAGATCAACACCACCGGCGGCGTCACGGCCACCAAGACGGTGACCGCGGACAGGGTGTTCTTCGCGGCCGGCAGCGTCGGCACCAGCAAACTCCTGGTGAGACTCAAGGCCACCGGCGCGCTGCCCCAGCTCAACGACGAGATCGGCCAGGGCTGGGGTGACAACGGCAACGTCATGTGCGGCCGCGCCAACCACATGTGGGACCCGACCGGCAAGGTCCAGGCCTCCATCCCCTGCGGTGGCATCGACAACTGGGTCGCCGGCGGCGCCTTCGCCGAGGTCGCACCGCTGCCCACCGGGATCGAGACCTACGCCTCGTTCTATCTGTCGATCACCAAGAACCCCCATCGCGCCGCGTTCTCCTGGAACGCCGCCGCGGGCAGGGTCGACCTGAACTGGCAGACGGCGTGGAAGCAGCCGTCCATCGACATGGCCAAGACCATCTTCGACAAGATCAACGCCAAGGAAGGGACGATCTACCGGACCGACCTCTTCGGCACCAACAAGATCTGGGGCGACCACCTCACGTACCACCCCCTCGGCGGAGCGGTCCTCGGCAAGGCCACGGACAACTACGGCCGCCTCCAAGGCCACCCGGGCCTCTACGTCATCGACGGCTCACTGATCCCCGGCAACACCAGCGTCAACCCGTTCGTCACCATCACGGCGCTCGCCGAGCGCAACATCGAGAAGATCATCGCCACCGACCTCTAGCGAGGGCCGGCACGGCCCGCCACGAGGAGACCGGACCACCTCGTCTCCCGCAGGGCGAGCCCGACACCCGGGGCCGGCCGAACGCACCGGCGGCGGCCCCGGACCGCCTCAGCGCCCCGGCAGTACGCACACGGTGTCGAGGCCCAGCACATGGTTGAGCCGCCCGAACGCCAGCCATGAACCGATGCTCATACTCAGTTCCACGATCTGCACCTGGCTGTAGTGCGCCGTCATCCTGGTCCAGAACTCGTCGTCGAGCCCGTGGTGGTCCAGGGCGTACCGTTCCGCGTACTCCGCCGCCAGCCGGGTCCGGTCGTCGAACGCGTCTGTGGTGCGCCACTCGGTCACCGCGTCGGCGAACTCCTCCTCGACCTTCTCCCCGTCCCGCTCGGTCCGCCAGTCGAGACAGAACGTACACCCGTTGATCTGCGCGATCCGGAGCCTCGCGGCCTCGAACTCACGGAGTCCCAGGGTGGTATGGGCGTACACCGCCAGCGAGAAGTTCGCGGCGGCCATCCCGATGCCGGGCACCATGTCGCCCCACACATACGGGATCGCGTCCTCCCCCTCGGGGATGTCGATCTTCATGGCTGCTTCCTTCCGAGTTTGCCGACTGCGGGACGCAGCGGGACATCCAGCGCGTCATAGAGGCCGGGCTTCGCGTCGACGAGCCAGTCGACCGCGCTCACCAGGCGGCCCACGGCCGTGGCGTTGCCGCCGGCCGAGCGGTTCTCGCCCTCGTCGGTGGCCTCCACCGTGACCACGATGCGCGGGCGACCCTCGATGATCACCCTGTGGGCCCCGTCACCGTCGGGCGGCGTGGGCCAGTCGGGGGCGCAGGAGGAGTGGACGCGGGTGACGTGCTCGATGACGAGACGGGGTTCCCCCTCGACGATCCCCTGCACCTCGAACCGCACCGCGCCCTGGGTTCCGGCCCGGAACTCACCCATCGTCCGCGTGCTCACGGTGGCGTCGAGCGCGCGCCGCTCCATGGTCTCCCGGATCTCGTCGAGTTCGACGCCCAGCGCCCTGGCCATCAGACGTATCTGCCCGCCCCACACCATGGTGGGGACGGACGGCGCGAGCATCAGCGGCTCGAAGTCCATCGGGCGGCCCATGCCGACCAGGTCGCGAACCGCTTCCTCCTGGTCGTACGTGGAGTAGTCGAAGATCTCCTGGCAGCGGATCGCGTCCACCCGGGAGCCGAGCCCGCTGATCAGCAATGGCAGCACGTCGTTGCCCCAGCCGGGGTCGACGCCGGAGACGAACAGCGAGCCGCCGCCCTCCGCGATGGCGGCCAGCACCGGCTCCCGGAACTCCGGCGGGGCGCTCCGGTGGTCGTAGAGCGCGTACATCGAGGGCGTGACGACCACCGCTCCGGCCCGGATCGCGCGGGTGATGTCGGCGAGGGCCTCGTCGGGCCGGATGTCACCGGAAGCCGCGTACACCACGGCGCGGGGGCCGCCGGCCAGCACGGCCTCGATGTCGTCGGTCGCCGCGACGCCCAGGTCACGGTCGAGCCCGCCGAGCGCGCCCGCGTCGCGGCCGACCTTGTCGGGGTTGTGCACGATGACGGAAGAGAGTACGAGCGCCGGATGGGCCTCTACGGCGCGGATGGCCAAGCGGCCGACGTTGCCGGTGCCCCAGACAACCGTGGAAATCATGCGCGGAGGGTAGCGAGGGGACCTATCGGTTCATAGGGCCGTGCCGGGAAAAGATTGCCTCCATCCGGGCGCGGCCCACGCGGGCGATCCATGGACACCCCGAGAGCCGCCGAACCAGAACTGACAGTGCGTCATGTTCTTGGGTCTTCGTCGTGCGCGGCGTGCATGACGACGCGCGACCCCCCATCTGCTCCTCGCCGAGATCGACGAGCGTCCTCGCCGGCCCCGCGCCACCCGGAGTGCGGGAGGGGACGGGCTGTGTGAATCTGGCGGCGACCGCGACGTTCGACCAGGAGACGGAGCCAGTCGTGAACCAGCTCGGAGAGAAGCCCGAAGAAGTCCGCAAGGAGCTCGAGGAGGAGAAGCGCAGGGCCCGCCGGAAGACGGAGCGGAAGTCCCCGTCCGGCCCCGACAAGGCCGCTGAGCCCTCGCAGCCGTCCGAGTCCGAGGGCGCGTCGCCCGACGGCAGGACCCACCCCGACACCGAAGGCCGCCCCTGAGCCCGGTGCCGGCCGCCGCGGCCGGCCCGCCGCCTTCTCGCCCGCCGACGTCCTCGACGCCGGCGGGTTTCTTGACGTCCGAGAGGCGTGTCCCGTCCGGCCCCCCGGACCGTGGGTTCGTGTGGGTCTGGTGTCCGTCGTTCAAATGTTTGTAGGGGCCCCGAAGTTGCCTTGTTAACGTGAGTTTCCGGCGTGACTGACGAGTCGTCATTGGCGCCGTGATCTGCATGTTTACTCACGAGAGGCCTTCAATGAGGCGACCCTCCCACCGAATACGCCAT
Organism: Streptomyces sp. NPDC038280; assembly: GCF_055600045.1. Classification (NCBI taxonomy): domain Bacteria; kingdom Bacillati; phylum Actinomycetota; class Actinomycetes; order Kitasatosporales; family Streptomycetaceae; genus Streptomyces; species Streptomyces sp. NPDC038280. Next base: position 29,568 of record NZ_JBVJYZ010000021.1, on the reverse strand, counting down.
GCCGCCGGCGCGGCACTGGCCGGGGCGATGCTGTGCGCGCTCGTCCCCGCCGCCGGCGCGTACGCCACCCCGGCCGGGCCCGAGCGGGGAGCGGCCGCCCAAGCGGCCGCCACCGATCCCGTGCCCGGGAACGACGGTATGCCGGACGACGGCTTCGCCGACGAACCCGAGGGCGAGCAGGACGACTTCGCGGGAACCGGCACACCCTCCGTCCTCCCGAGCAGCCCCGAGGCGCAGGCGGCCCCGGTCCCCGGTCGCGCCGGGGACTTCCAGCTGGTGGCGGGATCCTCCCTCCGCGGCCTCGTGGACCGACTGGACGCGGCGCTCCCCAAGCAGGGCCTCACCGAGCTCATGGAGCAGGCCAACCGGCCGGCCGGCTGGGAGGGCGCCTGCGGTGCCACCGGCATCTACGGCCCCGACCTGGCGGTGAATCACCGCGTCTGCTGGAAGAGCGACGACGCCACGTCCTCCGAGTGGATCCCGCAGGCCATCTCCGGAGTCTCGGACGCGCAGGAGGACGAGGACTGGGGCGACTCGAACGCCGAGCCCGTGGCCATCGGCGCCTACGACGCGGACAACCCGGGCCGCAGCGACTACGCCGCCGGCAGCGACAACTGCGTCCAGACCGAGGCCTCCGACGCCTGCAACGAGAAGGGCATCCGGGTCAGCTTCTTCAACCAGGCCACCCAGATGTATCGCCATGTCCTCCTGGTGTGGCCGTTCGTGAACTCCAAGGACCACATCTCCTTCGACGCGCTGCACGCGCGCGAGGGCACGTGCGGCTCCTCCGTGACGGCGAGCTGCAAGGCCCAGAACGGCATCCATGCCGGGGGCATGGTCTGGTACGGCAACTACCTGTATGTCGCCGACACCGCCAACGGCCTGCGCGTCTTCGACCTGCGCAAGATCATGGACCTCAACCCGGACAACAACGCCGACGTCAATGACCCGACGCCCGACGGCCTGGTCAGCGATGTCCTGGACAAGAAGCGGATCGGGCGCCAGAGCAACGTCTGGTACGGCTACGGCTACCGGTACGTCATGCCGCAGGTCGCCACGCTGAAGTTCACCACGGCGAAGAACGGCGGGGAGACCAGCGGGAACCAGTGCTACGCCACTGGCCGCCCCAAGGCCTCGTACATCTCCCTGGACCGGACGGACACCGACCACCTGGTCCTCGGCGAGTACTGCAACACCAACAACGGCGGCAGCAGCCCCGGCAGGGTCGGCACCTATCCCATGAGCGCGCTGACGGCCGCGACCGAAGGCGCGGCGGGCACGGCGGCCAACGCGGACCTGGCCTACGGCCTGCCCACCGGCGCGACCTTCAACGGCGAGGCGCTGTGGCACAAGATCCAGGGCGTCACACGGTACGAGGGAAAGTGGTATTTCCACCGCAGCAACGGCTATGACAACGGCCGGCTCCTCCAGGCCACCGCGACCTCGGTCGACGGCTCCACGCAGCTCGTCGGCAACGCGAAGGCGCTCCAGACGTCCTTCGGTCCCGAAGACCTCTATGTGGCGCATGGGCGCGGTGACAATTTCGCCCCGCAGCTCTGGTCCCTGAGCGAACACGCCCCGAGCAGCTCGTGCGGAGCGTGCAAGCGTGAGCTGTACAGCTACAACATGAATGACGTGATCAGCCGGTTCGGCTCCTAGGTCGTCCCTTCCTCCATCACCGTGAAGGAAGGGACGACGAGGCGCTGGTTCCAAGTATCGCCCGTGCCCGGCGCGGCTCGCCGCCCCGGCGGTCACCCGGTGGAAAAGTGGGGCCCCTGCTGCCGGAGAGGAGCGAGACCGATGTGGCGACCCGACGGTTGGGACGTACGTGTCCGACTGGGCATCCTCACCCCCCAGGCCGACGTCGGCCCCGAGTCGGAGCTGCGCGCGATGGCCCCGCCCGACATCGGCCTGCACGCCGCCCGGGTGCCCTTCAGCGCGATGCGGCAGGGCGGCGTCATGGACCCCACGATCGCCCTCGGCCCCGTGGGGGCGTTCGCCGAGCCGCCGCACGTCGACGAGGCCACCGAACACCTCGCGGCCGCGCCCGTGGCCGCGATCGCCTACGCCTTCACCAGTTCCGCGTACGTCATCGGCGCGCGCGGTGAGACGTCGATGCTCGCGCGTCTCGCGGAACGGGCCCACGGCCTGCCGGTGGTCGCCACCTGCGCGGCGACGGTCGAGGCTCTGCGCGCCCTCGGCGTCGGCCGCCCCTGTCTCGTCGACCCGCCGTGGTTCGACAGCACACTCAACGACCTCGGGCGGGCGTATTACGAGGACGCCGGATTCGACGTCCCCTTCGCCGCTCCCTGCGGTCTCCCGAGCGACCAGAAGCTCATCACTCCCGACGGGCTGTACGACTGGGTGTCCGCCCACATCCCGGACGAGGCCGACGCGGTCGTCATCGGCGGCAACGGCTTCCGGGCCGTCGGCGTCATCGACCGGCTCGAGGCCGTCCTCGGCCGCCCCGTCCTCACGGCCAACCAGACCCTCCTCTGGGCGGCTCTGCGCGCGACCCGCACCACCGCCGACGACATCACCGGCTACGGCCGCCTCTTCGCGACTCCGTGAGCGCCGTGGCCTAGAGTGCCGGTGTGCCGTCGTACAGCATTGGGCAGGCAGCGGGGCTGCTGGGCGTGAGTTCGGAGACCGTCCGTCGATGGGCCGATGCCGGACGGCTGCGGATGGAGCGGGACGGCTCCGGGAACCGGGCCATCGACGGGGCGAGCCTCGCGGCCTTCGCGAAGGAGCGCGCCGAAGGTCTGCATACCGTCCCCGACGAGGCCGTCACCTCGGTGCGGAACGCGTTCACCGGCATCGTCACGCGGGTGACGGTCGACGACGTGGTCGCACAGGTCGAGGTGCAGTCCGGGCCGCATCGGATCGTGTCGGTCGTGACGCGGGAGTCCGTCGAGGAGCTGGGGATCGAGGTCGGCGTGACCGTCACGGCCCGGGTGAAGTCGACCAACGTACATGTCGACCTTTCCTGAGGCGGCCCCCTTTCTCACCGCCCCGGCCGGCCCCCACGGAACCCGCCCTGCCCCGTGGCCGTCGGCGCCGTGGACGGCCCGCCGGGTGCCGGAACTGCTCCGCCCGCGGCACCTGCGGCAGCCACCGCGCCCGTCGGCCGTCCCCGGAATTCGCTGGTCCGGTCTGCTCGCGCGCCCGTAACATCCGGCCCCATGACGGAGAACGCGACAGACGACCACGCCGCGGCGGCGGACACGGAGACGGGCAGAGAGCCGTGTTGGCGTGGAAGGAAGATCGCTCTCGCGCCGCTCGACGCCGAAGACGCCGCCCTGATCCACGGCTGGCGCTCCGACCCGGTGGCCGCTCACGAGGTCGGCTTCTGGCCGCGTTCCCTCTCGTCCGTCCGGGAGCGGATGGAGCGCGACAGGGACGATCAGGACCGCGACGACTTCCTCGTCCTGCTCGCCGACGGCACCCCGATCGGCCACACCGCCCTCTTCGACCAGGACATAGTCGACGGCACGGCCGAGGTCCTCCTCCTCCTGGACCCCCGCCACCGCGGCCACGGGTACGGCACGGACGCCGTCGACGCCCTGGCCGACCTCGCCTTCGGCGAACTCCCCCTGCACCGCCTCCAGGCGGTCACCCACACCAGCAACACGGCCGCACTCACGGTTCTCACCAAAGCGGGATTCGTGCACGAGGGGATACGCCGCTCAGCCTGCCTCCACCGGGGGCGCCGCCACGACGTCGCGGTGCTGTCCCTGCTCCGGGACGAGTGGGAGGCGCTGGAACGCCCGCGGTCCTGGGACCTCTGACGCTGACTGCCGGCACTGACACGCGACGAGCGGCGCCTGCCCCGGCAGAGCGGTGTGGCGGCTCACGCCCTCCCGGACCGCGCGGTCGTCGGTGCCGCGGGTCGGACATCCGGCCGTTCCCGGCAACGTCCAGCCCGCCGCAGCGGCTCGCAAGAGCTGGTTTCTCCCACCCGTCATGGGGCCACGCCCTGCCCGGCTCCCGGAGCGCGCTCCTCTCGGGCGCTCGCCGCGCCCCCAGTCCGGAACCGTTCCGCCGCAGGTGGCGGTCCGTGGACCTTGGCGAGGGCGTTGCGGACCGCCACGCGCCCTGCCCTGCGGAACGCGCGCGGGTGCGAGTCGACTTCGTGAATGCGGACGCTCCGCAGGACGACGGCCACAGCGACGTTGGTACGGTCGCCCAGCTCGGCCAGCTCCTCGCGCACCCCCGCCTCCACCGCCGCGTGCAGCTCGGCCAGCTCCTCGGAAGAGTAGCCCCGGACGCCCGCCGTCTCGGCGATCTCGAACGAGACCCCTTCCTCCCAGGGCTCGAAGTCCACAGTGACGTCCGCGAAGTCGGAAGGGCACCCCGCCTGACGGACGAACACCGCCCGGACTCCTCTGAGGGGGTGGGGCGGAAACGTCGTCGCTTCGGGGTCCATGGGAGCACGGTAGTCCGGGCGCGTTCCATGGGCAGCGGGGCCTGAGGTTCCGATCGCCGGCCGCGTCGTGGGCTGCGGACCGGGGTCCTCGCGGCGGCGCCGTACAGCCGATGTCATGTACCAGGTGCACGGTGGGGTCGCCATCCCGGCTTCCCGCGCAGCGGGCCGTCCCGCGAGCCCGAGTCCCCCGACTCAGTGGGCCTGCGGCGGCTGACAGCTCCGCCGCGCTTCCCCCCCACGCCACGCCTTGCCCCGACCCTGGAACAGCGGGACCCTGGTGGTACAGGCGGCCGGGCGTGACCGGCGCGCCGGAAGAGGTGCGCCCGCCCGGTGGGGAAGGGGTGACCCATGCGGATGTTGCTGAAGGTGCAGTTCGACACGCCAACGTCCAACCAGGCCATCAAGAACGGCACGCTGCAGAAGACGATGGAGTCCGCCCTTGAGGCCCTGCGCCCCGAGGCTGCCTACTTCACCACCGAGGAGGGCTGCCGTACCGCGTACATCTTCTTCGATCTGGAGGAAACATCGCGGATGCCGGCCGTCTCCGAACCGTTCTTCCTGGAACTCGGCGCCAAGGTCATCTATACGCCGGTCATGAACCGGGAGGAACTGGGTACGGGCCTGGCGGCCCTGAGGTCCGGCGGATAACGGGCGGTCGCCGCATTCCCGTTCCGACGTGAGCCCGGTCCTGTTCGGGCCCCTCCTCTCGCGCCGCCGGGCGACGACCACCGGTCGGCCTCACGCCACGCCCGGCGCGCCCTTCTGTCTGTCTCCTGTCCGGTTCTCCCCTCTCCGGTCGACCCGCCGCGTCCCCCGCGCGGCGGGTCGACCGGCGCGTCGTGCCGGTCGATGCCTCACCCGAGATGTTCTGAATGCAACGATTCATCGGCATTCGTAAGCCTGTTTACGCGGCGCCGCCCTCGGCGAGGAGATCCGATGCCCACCCAGGTGAACCCGACCGCAGTGCCTCTCGCGTCGCCGACCGAAGAGGCGCCCGTGTGCTTGGTCCCTTCGCGCGGCGGCTCTTGCGTCCCGGGCCGATCGATCCCGTCATGGAACGGCTGGTGACCGAGGCGTACGGCGCGTTCCCGCGCATCGCGGACCACGCCGGGGTGGCCGCCCGGCGCGGCGGCGCCACCGGGCAGCTCGCGGCGCGGGCCGGCCTCGCTCCCACGGCGCCGCCCGCAGGACGGCCACCCACCGGCGGGCGGCGGCAGTGCTCGCCGCACATGGCCGGGCTCGCCCCACCGGAACCGGCCCCACGGCTGCTGGCGAAGGAGACCCGATGACCGACACCGCACTTCTGGCGACTGCCCAGCGGTGGTCCTCACGCGCCCTGCACTGGTTGCACACCCTGCACGAACAGGGCCACGGCCGCCTCCCGCCGGATGTCACCGTCGACCTCGCGGATCCGAACAGCTCCTTCAAGCCGCTCGGCGAGACCGCACTCGCCGCCTCCCTGGTCCTGCGCGACGGCGTCGCCGGATCGAGCGACATCGAGGCGGCCCGCGCGCTGATCGACTTCTGCTGGCACCAACTGCACGACGGCAACCTGCTGTACGAGCGGCAACTGCGGTACATGATGCTCACCGATCCGCTCGAGATGTACGCCCACTTCGCCCGCGCCGGATACCGCCACCGCCCCCTGGACGACCTGCTCGACTCGTACAGCGCCCTGCGGACCCCGCACGCCGTGGAGCTGATCCCCAACCGCAGACTCGCGGTGGCCAACGCCCGCAGGGTGGCCGGCCTCGGCCCCGAGCCGGACTGGGCCGCGCTCGCCGCGGGCACCTGGCTCGGCGCCACGCCGGAGCCGTGGGCCGTCGACTGGAGTACGGGATACGACATCACCCACACGGTGTTCCACCTGACCGACTGGGGCGCCCGGCCCCAGGACGTACCGGAGCCGATGCGGGACTATCTGTGCGACTGGCTGCCGGCGTGGGTGGACATCTGGCTGGAGGCCGGTCAGCTGGACCTCGTCGGCGAACTGCTGATCGTGGACGCGTCGATCGGCGACCCCGTCTGCGGCGCCGACGCCTGGAACCATCTCGCGGCCGCCCAGCACGCGGACGGGCTGACCCCCCGGGACAGCGAGCCGGTCACGGACGACGTGGCGCAGGCGTTCACGGACCACGCGCACGCGGCCGTGGTAGCCGTCGTCGCGGGCACGGTCATGCTGTCCCGGATGCTCGGTTCGTCTCCCGTGGCGGTATGACCGCACCCGCCCGGGTGAGGTCGTACGGGCGGTCCCGCGGGCGCCACGGTCGTCAGGGCCCGCGTCGACGGCGAAGGACCTGGTGCGGGCCGTGTCACAGCGCTCCCGCCGGGGGCGTCCCCGCAGAGCCATGACCTGCCGGTGAACGAGCCGGCCCGCACCACCGTGGAGGTCAGTTCGGCTGCCGGCGGGCCCGCTTCATCTCGCGATCGACCGCCCAGGCGTCCGCGACCGGTCCGAGGTGGCCGAGCTTGTCGGGATTGTTGACCGCGCGGATGGTCTGGATCTGCCCGTCGAGCACCTCGAGGACCATGGTGTGCAGGATCTTGCCGTCCCGGTCGCGGAAGAGCGCGCCGGGCCGGCCATTGACCTCCTGCGGCTCGAACGTGACGTCGATCCGGATCAGCCAGGGGATGACCGAGCCCAGCACCCGCGCCACGTTCTCCGCGCCCATGACGGCCTTGGCCAGCTGCGGGGCCCTGCCGCCGCCGTCACCGACCAGCTGCACGTCGGCGGACAACAGATTCCGCAGCCCGCCCACATCGCCGTTCTTCAGCGCCTCGAAGAACCGCGTCGCCAGCTCCTGCCGCTCGTGGCGGTCCGCCTCGAACCGCGGCCGACCGGCTTCCATGTGCCGCCGCGCCCGCACCAGCAGCTGCCGGCATGCCGCCTCCGAACGCCCCACCGCCGCGGCGACGTCGTCGAAACCGAAGGCGAACACGTCCCGTAGCACGAACACCGACCTCTCCAGCGGACTGAGCCGCTCCAGGAGCAGCAGCGCCGCCATCGACACCGAGTCGGCCAACTCGGCCGCGCGTGCCGGATCCTGGTACGGATCGCTCAGCAGCGGCTCGGGGAACCACGGCCCGACATACTCCTCCCGTCGCACCCGCGCGGAACGCAACACATCGATCGAGATCCGTGTGACGGTCGCCGACAGAAAGGCCTTGGTCGACGTGGGCCTGGTCGCCGAGCCGTCAAAGCGCAGCCACGTCTCCTGCACCGCGTCCTCGGCCTCACTCACGCTGCCCAGAATGCGGTAGGCGATCGAAAACAGCAGCGGCCGCAGCTCCTCGAAGTCCTCAACCTTGCTCACGCCGACTCTCCTCCCCCTGGAACGCCTGTCACCTGGCCGTAATCGCCGGCGCAGGCAGCTTCTTGTGATCAGCCGGGACCACCGGTAGCTCAGAGTATTTGCTCCCGACCCGGGGCCCGTTGGCCCAAGCAGGGCACGGGCTCGGGCGAGTTGCCCGTGCCCGACCCCGGCGGGTGGAGCTCAGTGGAACTGCCCGGGCTCGTAGTCGCCGGCCGGCTGCTGGGTGATGACGTTCATCCGGTTGAAGGCGTTGATGACGGCGATCAGGGACACCAGGGCGGTGAGCTGCTCCTCGTCGTAGTACTTGGCGGCACGCGCCCACACCTCGTCACCGACCCCGCCTGCACCGTCCGCGATCCGGGTCCCCTGCTCGGCCAGCTCCAGTGCGGCACGCTCGGCCTCGGTGTAGACCGTGGCCTCCCGCCACGCCGCCACCAGGTTCAGTCGTACCGAGCTCTCGCCGGCGGCGGCAGCGTCCTTGGTGTGCATGTCGATGCAGACGGCGCAGCCGTTGATCTGGCTCACGCGCAGCGCCACCAGCTCCTGCGTCGCGGCCGGCAGCGCTGAGTCCCTCAGCGCCTTGCCCGCCGCCATGAAGTGCTTGATGATCTTGCCGGCGGTCTGGTCGGCGGTCTGACCGGTGAAGTAGTTCAGTCGCGCGTCCATGGTGTGCTCCTTCGTGGTCGTCAGTGCCTACACCCCTTGAGACGGGGTAGCCCGACGCCCTGTGACATGGACGGATGTGACCTGCGTCTCCCCGTTGCCGGCCGCGCGTCACGCGCAGAGGGTGCGCACGGCGCGTATGCGAGCGCCGCCCGTTCAGCGAGGTGCCGACGGCCGTCGCCGCACGGTGGCCGCCAGAGGCATGGCGGGTTGCAGGAGGAGGCCGACCCGGGGAGGCGTCGCCGTGCCGGGGATGTCGAGGTGGTTGCGCTGGGCGAGCGTGGCGAGCAGCAGGGCGGCTTCGACCTGTGCGAACCGGGCGCCAAGGCACGTGCGCTGGCCTCCACCGAAGGGGTACCAGGCATGGTCGGGTACGGCGTCGGGCGCGTCGGCGTCCCAGCGTTCCGGACGGAAGTCGCCGGGGGAGGGGAACCAGCGAGGGTCGCGGTGCGTGGTGAACGGGCTGCACCAGACGATGGTCCCGGCGGGGACGGGGGTGCCGGCGAGAGTGGCGCCCTGCCGGGCCGACGCCCCGATGAGCCAGGCGGGCGGGAAGAGCCTCATGGCCTCTTTGACCACCTGTTGAGTCCAGACCAGGTCGTCGTAGTCGTCGATGGTCGGCGCGCGGCCGCCCAGGACCCGGTCGAGTTCGAGGTCGAGCCGCGCCCGAGCCCCGGGCGACGCGGACAGCAGGTACCACGTCCACGTCAGGGCGGTCGAGGTCGTCTCATGGCCGGCGGCCCACAGCGTCACCGCCTCGTCGCGGACCTCCCGGGCCGTCAGGGGCCGCCCGTCCTCGTCGCGTGCCGCGAGGAGCCTGCTCAACAGGTCGTCGCGCTCCTCGCCGTCGTCGGTGGACCCCTGCCGCTCGGCGATGAGCCGGTGCACCTCGCTGTCGATCGTGGCCACCGCCCTCAGGAGGCGAAGACGCTCGGGGGTGCGCACCCAACCGGGCAGGAAGAGGGAGATGCCCCGCAGTTCGGCGCCGATCGTATGGCCCCCCACGGCCATCGCGTCGGCCAGTGCGCGCGTCTGGTCGCCCAGGTCGTTCCCGAACAGCGTCCGCAGGACGATTCGCTGGGTGATGAGCGCCATCTGTTCGTGCACGTCGACCCGCTCGCCGTCCCGCCACTCCTGCGCGGCCGCCGTCGCGCAGTCGACCATGGTGGAGGCGTAGGCGCGGACCTGACGCGGGCGGACGGTGGGCTGGACCAGGGACCGCTTGCGTCGCCAGTCGGCGCCCTTGCTGAGGATGACGCTGTTCCCGGTGATCTGCCGGAAGGCCCAGCCGATCTCCAGGATGTCGAAGGTCCGTTCGCGGGCCGCCAGGAACTCGGCGATGTGCTGGGGATGGGAGAGGAACATGCTGCGCCTCGGGCCCAGGGACCACGTCACGGCGTCACCGAAGTCGTCGCGCAGTCGCGTCAGGAACGCCAGGGGATCCTTGCCGAACGCGGGCAGGTTCCCGAGGAGCGGCAGACCGCGCGGCCCCGGGACCGGACGCAGTGGGACGGAGGACATGGACACGGATACGGACACAGCGGCTCCCGGCCTCGACGATCGCGGTGCTGGTCGAACGGGCCCGCTGGGCAGGCCCTCATCGAGGTGAAGCTCCCCCCTGCGTACGACGCCTAGCCTCCGCGTCCCCCGAAAGGGTTGCCCCTGGGGGATCGGCCGGGGTCGGAGCGGTCGGCGTGCGCGCCGTGCGGAGATGAAAAAGCACCGTTGCGCGCCCCGGACTGCGGGACGCGCAACGGTGTGGGGGGGTGGCGGTCAGAAGGTCAGGTTCCAGGCGTCGATCCTGCCGGTGTCCTGCGACGCGATGTCGCGGACGCGGAGCTTCCAGGTGCCGTTGGCGACTTCGGCGGACGCGTTGACCGTGTAGGTCTTGACCACGTTGTCCGTGCCGTCGTTGTCGGTGAAGTCCTCCAGGAGGTACACCGTGCCGTCCGGGGCGACCAGGGAGACGACCAGGTCACCGCGGTAGGTGTGCTTGATGTCCACGCCCACCTTGAGGGTGGCCGGGGCGTTGCCGGCCACGCCGGAGACGGTGAGCGGGCTGTCGACGGTCGCGTTGTCCGCGATCGTGGCGTCCGTGGTGGTCTCGAAGTACGGGCCGGAGGGAGGAGTCGTCCCGCCGACGGCCTTCAGGGCGTCGGTCTGACCCTCACCGAAGAAGCCGTTCTTGGAGGTCGTGCCCGTGCACCGGCTGTCGGACGGGCAGGCCGTGTCGGTGGCCTGGACGCCCAGCTTCGAGCGGAGGTCGGCCGGGGTGGCGGTCGGGTTGGCGCTCGCCAGCAGCGCGGCGACGCCCGTGACGTGCGGGGAGGCCATCGACGTGCCGTTCATGTTGCCGTACTTGCCGCCCGGCAGCGTCGAGTAGACACCGGAGGTGCCGTCGCCGCCCGGCGCGGCGATGTCGATGACGCCGTTGCCGTAGTTGGAGTACGACGCCTTCACATTGCCCTTGCCCATCGCCGCGACGGTCACGACGCCCGGCAGTTCGGTGGGGATGTCGAGGCAGGCGTTGGTGATCGTGCGGGTGACCGGTGTGGAGTCGTTCGGGCTCTCCGTGTCGACCGTCTTGTTCGCCAGGTCGAGGTTGGAGTTTCCGGCGGCGGCCACCTGGAGCGAACCGTGGCTCTCGGCGTACTCCTGGGCGCGCTTGACACCCTCGATGATGGCGGCCTGGTCGGCGTTGTCGGGGCAGTTGAACTGCCACGGGTCGGTGTAGTAGCTGTTGTTGGTGACCTTGAACCCGTGGTCACCGGCCCACATGAAGCCGCAGATCGTGTTCTCCGCGAAGAACAGGCTGCTGCCCGGCTCGGCGATGCGGACCGAGGAGAGCTTGACTCCCGGCGCGACACCGACGACGCCCTTGCCGTTCTTGGCGGCCGCGATCGTGCCGGCGACGTGCGTGCCGTGCGTGCCGACGTCTCGCCAGGCGCCGGCGCGGGTGTCCGCCTTGCCGTAGGCGCAGGAAACGGAGTCGGCGGCGTTGAAGTTCGGGGCGATGTCCTGGTGCTGGTCGTCCACGCCCGTGTCGAGCACGCCGACCTTGACCGACGAGGAGCCGGTGGTCACGGCCCAGGCCTGGTCGGCCTTGATCTGGGTCATGTCCCAGCGCAGGCTCTCGGTCAGCGTCGTCGCCGACTGGGTCGGGTTCGTCGGCAGCGCCGGGTTGTACGCGTCCGCCGGGACGTCCGAAGTACGCGTCGCGCCGACCTGCTGTACCCCGGGGACGGCGCGCATGGCGGAGGCGAATCCGGCCGAGGCGGAGTGCGCGACGATCACGCCGATCGCGTCGTACGAGGCGAAGACCGAACCGCCGTTGCCGGCCACGGCGGCGCGCACCGAGGCGGTGTCAGCGGGCGCGGTGATCACGAGGTGGGCGCGGGTCCCCGCGGCCCAGGCTGCCGCCGGTGCCTGTGGTGCGGTCGCGGCGGCGACGGCGGGAGTTCCGAGAGCCAGCGTGGCGCCAAGGGTGACGAGGGCGACCGCGGGGGCACGGAACCGGTTGAATCTGTGACGTATCAATGCGTCCTCCGAGTCCCGGCAGCCGGTCGGGCCGCCGGGGCCGAATGTGTAGGGGGCGAACGCAAGATGTCAGAGACGTGAGCCACGGAGGAAGAGGGGAATCCCTTGTCTTGGCCGGGGCGAGGCGCAAGGGTTCGAAGGGCACCCGCTGATGGCCCGCCTCACCTTCGGCCCCCCTGCCTGACCGAGCCCCCGTCGAGGGAGGGGGCGGCCGTCCGTCACTGCCGCCGCCCACCGTCACGGTCCGCGTGTGACGGAGCGTCAGTGGCCGGACGTGCCCCGCACCCCCGGCGTCAGTGGTCCACAGTGACCACGATCTTGCCGAACTGGGTGTTGGACTCCATGTGCTGATGTGCTCGCACGATGTCCTCCAGCGGGAACAGGCGGTCCACCTCCGGCCGGAACGCCCCGGTACGCAGGCCGGAGGCGACGAACGCCGCTCCCCGGCGCAGCCTCTCGGGATCCTTGGTGATCTCGAGGACCGTGTACGTGCGCATGGCGAGCGCGGGCATGCCCAGGTCGAATCCGGGATAGGGCGTCGGCTGCCCGCTCTGCGCGCCCCAGAGGAAGAGCGTTCCACCGGGGGCCACGGCCCTGGCCAGCTCCACGACGCCCGGACCGGCGACGGCGTCGAAGACGTACTCGGCGCCTCTGCCGCCGGTCAGCGCCAGCACGCGGCCCGCCACGTCCTCCTCGTCCGAGACGATCACCTCGGCGGCGCCCGCCTCGACGAGCCGCTGCCTCTTGGCGCGGGTGCGGGTGATGGCGACGGGTGTGGCACCCACGCGATGGGCTGTCTGGATCGCGGCCAGACCGACGCTGCTGGAGGCCGCGTTGACCACCGCCACGTCTCCGGGGCGCATGCCGCCCACCTCCACCATGGCGCCGTAGGCGGTGAGGTACGGCATCCACACCGCGGCGCCGGACACCGCGTCCACGCCGTCCGGGCGGGCCAGGAGCGCGGTCGCGGGCACGATCGCCCGATCGGCGTACACGCCGTAGTCGTTCTGCGAGAAGTTCGGCACGACGCTCACCGGCTGCCCCTGCTCGAACCCGGTCACTCCCGGACCGATCGCCTCGATCACACCGGCGGCCTCCGTTCCCAGCCCCGCGGGTAACCGCTTGACCGGCTCGATGTACTGCCCACTGCGGAAGAGCACTTCGGCCCTGTTGATCCCGATCGCCTCCACCCGGATCCTCACCTCGCCCGGTCCCGGATCGCCCGTCTCCAGTTCCTCCAGCCGCAGCACCTCGGCCCCGCCGGTCTCGTGGAACCGCACTGTCCTCGCCATGTCCGCCTCCTTGGCTCGTCGTTGAACGCCGAGCCACTGTGACGCAGAAGTACGATCGCCGTCAAACTTTGATGCGTGTCGTACTATGGGGCCATGGGACGTACCCCGCCACACCCGGACGTGTCGCAGTTCGACCTCCAGCAGGTACTGGAGGCCCTCGTCGATCCGGTACGCCGGAGCATCGTGACGCAGCTCGCCGCCGCCGACGAGGACGTCAAGTGCGGGGCTTTCGACACGCCGGTCAGCAAGTCCACCGCCACCCACCACTTCAAGGTGCTGCGCGAGGCGGGCCTGATCCGCCAGTACTACGTCGGCACCTCGCGGATGAATACGCTGCGCCGCGCCGACATGGACCACGCGTTCCCCGGACTGCTCGACGCCCTCACCGCACCCGGGCCTCCGGCGGGCTGACTCAACGGGCGGCAGCCGTCCGGCGGGTGCCCGGCGGCGGCAGGGCGTCGCGGACGATGGCGCCGGCGGCCCGGGCGGTGGCGAGGACCGGGCCCGTGTCGTGTGCCGCGCGGGCCAGCATGAAGGCGCCTTCCAGCAGGGCGATGACCGAAGTCGCCGTGTCCCGTGCGGTGTTCGGCGTGATGCCGGTCGCGGTGTAGAAGGCGGCCAGGGCCGCCGTCCAGGAGGAGAAGACGTCGGCCGTGGCCCGGCGCAGCCCCTCATGCGTACTCGCGACCTCCAGGGACACGGTCGCGATCGGACACGGATCGGTGAAGTCCAGCTCCCGCAGCGTCTCGGCGGCCCCCTCGAAAGCGGCGACGGTGGCGGCGACCGGATCGGCCGACGGGTCGGCGAACAGGGCGCCGATCAGCTCCAGATAGGCCGCACCGGACGTACGGACGACCTCTTCGCCGAGCTGCGCCTTGCCGCCGGGGAAGAAGTGGTACGCCGAGCCGTACGGCGCCCCGGCCGCCGCGACGATCTGCTTCATCCCCGTGGCCGCGTAGCCCTGCCGCCGAAAGAGCCCGGTGGCCGCCGCCACGATCCTCTGTCTGGTGTCCCCCGTGGTCCTCATGCCGAGTAGTCTCTCACTAGATCGGTCTATCAAGAGCCGGGGGTCACGCCATGCCAGAGATCGAACTGAACGCCGGAACCATCGAGTTCATCGACACGCGAGCCGACACGCAAACGGGCGCGGGCTCCGCCGACCGGAGCCGTACGCGGGAAACGGTGGTCCTCCTCCATGGGCTCGCCTTCGACGAAACCGTCTGGGACGGGGTCCTGGCGGAGCTGCGCGACGACTTCCGCGTGGTGATCCCCGTCCTGCCGCTCGGCAGCCACCGCCGTCCCATGCGTCCCGACGCGGATCTGTCGGCCCAGGGCGTGGCCGACCTGGTCGCCGAGTTCCTGGAGCGACTGGACCTGCGCGGGGTCACCCTGGTGCAGAACGACGCCGGCACGGCGCAGCTGCTGGCGGGAGCGGGCGACGAACGCGTGGCCCGGCTCGTCCTGACCTCCTGCGAGGCGCTCGAGAACTACCCGCCGGGCGTCCAGGGCCGCACCCTCCTGGCCGCGAGCCGGATCCCGGGAGGCCTCTTCCTCCTGCTCCAGTCCTTCCGGGTGCCCTTCCTGGCCGCGATGGGCAGTTCACTGGGTGGTATGACCGCGCGCGTCATCCCGTACGAGATGGTCCGCCGCTGGTACCGTCCGCTGCTCACCGACCGGGCGATCCGCCGCGACCTCGCCCGCTTCCTTCGCTCCACGCGGAAGGACACCTATGTGCGGGCCGCCGAGCGGCTCCGCGGTTTCGACCGGCCGGCGCTGGTGGCCTGGGGGGCGCGGGACCGGATGATGCCGGCATCGACGGGCCGTCGGCTCGCCGAACTGCTGCCACAAGGGCGGTACATCGAGATTCCCGACGCGGGAACGCTGGTGCCCCTCGACAATCCGACGGCACTCGCCGACGAACTGCGCCGGTTCATCAAGGAGAACCCGGCCTGATCGCGGGGGCGCCGGGAGCCGTCGTACCGACCCGGCACGTGCGCTGCTGCTCGCGACGGTGGCGGTAGCCGCGACGGGCCTTCCGGGATCGGCCGGCCCACCGCCACTTGAACCTGACACCGGTGTCAGCTTCTACCGTCGGAACATGACGAACACAGCGAACAACTCCCGCCTCTTCGAGTCCGCCCGCCTCGGCGACCTGCGACTGCCCAACCGCCTGGTG
The DNA here is from genome assembly GCF_055600045.1 of Streptomyces sp. NPDC038280. Lineage (NCBI taxonomy): Bacteria > Bacillati > Actinomycetota > Actinomycetes > Kitasatosporales > Streptomycetaceae > Streptomyces > Streptomyces sp. NPDC038280. Next base: position 14,160 of record NZ_JBVJYZ010000021.1, on the reverse strand, counting down.
ATGGCACCGATGACCCGCAACCGCGCCGGCGCCGACGGCGTCCCGCAGCCGGTCATGGCCATCTACTACGCCCAGCGCGCCTCGGCCGGCCTGATCATCGCCGAGGCCGCCACCCCCAACGCCGTGGGCCAGACCTACGCCAACATCCCCGCCCTCTACACCGACGCCCACACCGCGGGCTGGCGCCGCGTCACGGACGCGGTACGCGCCGAAGGAGGACGGATGTTCCTCCAGCTGCAGCACGGCGGCCGCGTCGGCCACCCCGACAACAGCGGACTCACGCCCGTCGCCCCGTCGCCGATCGCGCTCCCCGACACCGTCCACACCCCCAGCGGGCACCAGCCGTCCGTGGTGCCGCGCGAGATGACCGTCGAGGACATCCAGTCCACGGTGGCGGACTTCGCGGCCGCCGCCCGCCGGGCCGTCGAGGCGGGCTTCGAGGGGGTGGAGGTGCACTCGGCCAACGGCTACCTGCTCCACCAGTTCCTGGGGCAGGGCACCAACCGGCGCACCGACGCCTACGGCGGCCCGGTCCAGCACCGCATCCGGTTCACCGTGGAGGTGGTCCGGGCCGTCGCCGAGGCGATCGGCCCCGACCGGGTGGGTGTGCGCATCGCCCCCGGAATCACCGTCAACGGCATGGACGAGGGCGACACCGAGGACATCTACCCGGCGCTCGTCGCCGCGCTCGCCGACATCGGACCGGCCTACCTCCACGTCGTCTTCGCCGACCCCGACCAGCTCCTCTTCCAGGAGATCCGTAAGGCATGGCCCGGCACGCTGATCGCCAACCCGGTGCTGGGCTGGGGAGGGCCGTTGCCGGCCGACGGCGGCAAGGCGGCGGGCGAGCGGCTCCTGTCCTCCGGCGCCGACCTGATCTCCCTGGGCCGCGCCTTCCTCGCCAACCCCGACCTGGTCGAACGACTCCGCGTCGACGCCCCGCTCAACGCCGTGCGCGACAAGCACCTGATGTACGTGGGCGGGGCGGAGGGCTACACCGACTACCCCGCGCTGGGTTCATCCCCCGCCGCCGCCCTGTAGGGCGGCCCGGCGTACCGCCGGGTTTGCGTACGCGGTGCGATCCAAAGTGCGCAGTGCGCCGTACACAGTTGTGCGACTTCCACCCGAACCGGCGCTGAAGCCGGACACCGGCGTACAGACTCGACAGCATTCTCATCGGGGACGTACAACTCCCGCGCACATCGAAGACTTCGGGGGACCACACACATGCAGGCCACCACGATCGTCGTCAGCGGCATGCACAGCGGGCCGAACCCGTCACCCGGTCTGGGCGTCGCGCACTCCCTGAAGCTGGCCGACCCGGACCTCCGCGTCATCGGCCTCGACTACTCCGCGGCGAGTTCGGGCCTGCACGCCACCGTGCTCGACGATGTCGTGCTCCTTCCCAGCTGGGACGAAGTACATCTGAACGCATGGCTCGACCAGATCTCGGAACTGCTGGCCGCCGCCGGTACCTTTCTCATCCCCACCCTGGACCTGGAGGTCCGGCTCCTGGCAGAGAACTTCGGACGGCACCAACGCATCCTGGCGCCGGCCAAGGAAGCCATCGAGCATGTGGTGAAGCCACCCCTCGCTCTCGCGGAAGCCCTCGGACTTCCCGTCCCGGGCTTCATCACGGCCACCGACTGGGACCACACGGAACGCTTTGTGCGCCACTCGCCCCACGGAGTGTGGGTGAAGGGCCAGCATTACGAGGCGTTCCGCGCGCGGACCGCGGACGAGGCGCTCGCCGCCGGGGAGTTCATCAGGGAGGAGTGGGGAGGGGACTGGCATCTGGAAGCGCACGTGCCGGGCCAGGAGTGCGGGATCGCGTTCAGCGCCTACGAGGGCGAGCTTCTCGACGCGGTCCTGATGACGAAGGCGGTCCTCACCGCGGAGGGCAAGACATGGTCGGGAGAGATCGCCGAGTTACCGGACAGCCTGTGGAAGAGCCTGCGCGACCACGTGGCGGATGTCGCGTGGACCGGCGGAGGTGAACTGGAGCTGATCCGCTCGTGGACCGGCGAGTTCACGATGATGGAGGTCAATCCGCGGTTCCCCGCATGGATCCACGGCGCGAGCATCTGCGGCGCCAACCTGCCCGCGGCGCTGGTGACTCAGCGCGCGCGCCCAAGGCACCGTTCACTGAGCAGCGGATTCACCAGAGTGGTCGACGAGATCGCCGTATCACCCGGCCTCGGCCTGGCCTCATACCCCTGGGGACCCTCCGGCGGCATCGCTCCGGCCACCAAGCACCCGTCGGGGATGCGCAGTCTCGGGCGGAGGACCGGCAGTACCGAGGAGGACGCCACGACGAAGGGGGTTCCGTTCTGGGGCGCCCCCGGGAGCTCCGGGGTCTCTGCGCCTTCAGAGGTCCCAGGGACCTCCGCTATCTCCGGGACTTCGGGGATCTCCCAGGGCTCGTCACGCGGCTCCACCCCGCAGATCGCGGACGCGGCACGCGCCTACGAGGCCCTGCTCCCCACGCCGTCCCCCGTCTGGTCGACGCCCCGTCGCCAGATCCTCGCGACACTCGTCGACCAACAGACCACGGCACTGCAGGAACAGCTGCGAGGACTGCCCGAGCTCGTCCTGGCACACAGCGTCAAGACCTGCCCCCACCCGGACCTGCTGGCCCGTGCGGCGCGCCTCGGACTGATCGCCGAGGCCATCACGCTCGACGAGCTGGACACGGCAACCGCCGCCGGCTTCGACCCCGCGCGGTCCATCCTCAACGGACCCGCCAAGTGGTGGCCGCCACGTGAAGAAGTGCGCTGCTGGGCCTTCTTCGCCGACTCGACCGACGAACTCGAACAACTGCTCCGTTCCATGGACCGGGGATTCACGCTCGCCGCCGACGTCGTGGGGATACGCGTCGCGCCACCGGGTCTGCCCAGCCGCTTCGGGGTCACCTTCGAACGAAGCGGTGATCTGCGGAAGGCGGCAGGGCTGGTGGCCGAGTTACGCGCCAGGCTGGGCGGCGCCGACTGGGGTGTCCACTTCCACCACGCCGAAAGCGTCGTGGGGCCGGAAGGCTGGCAGCGCGAGGCGGCGGCGGCGCTCGGCTTCGCCGATCCCCTCGCCGACCGGCTCGGCGCCCCGCCCGCGGTCGTCGACCTCGGTGGTGGCTGGCACGTGGACGACCTGGCCGTGGTGCGCCCGTCCCTCGACCGGGTACTGACGGACGGACCGCACTGCCTCCGTTCGACGTCTCCGACGCTCGTCCTGGAGCCGGGCAAGCTCCTGACGCAGCCGGCCGCCGCCGTCCTCACCCGGGTCCTTCTCGTCAAGGGCCGCGGGGCCTGCGCGGACGTCGTCGTCGACGCCGCGCTCGGCGACATTCCCGAAGCCCGGTACCGAGCCCACCCCGTCTCCCGGTTCGATGGAGAAGCCTGGACACCGGTCGGCCCTGGAAGGGGCCGGCTACTCGGACGCTCCTGTATGGAGGGCGACGTCCTCGCCGAGGGCGTGGACGTGAGCTCGCTGGCCGAAGGGGATGTTCTCGCCTTCGGTATGTGCGGAGCGTACGACCTCGCCATGGCCTACCCCTTCGGACGAGGCGCCATGGGAGAGGTGTTCGCATGACCTTCAGCCCCGAAGACCGGCGCCGGCTGGATGCGATCGGGCTCTCCCGGATCTCCCACCATGAGGCGACGTGCTGCCGCGAAGCACGCCGCCTCGTCCTGACAGGCTTCGAGCGCTGGCCGGACATCGGCTCACGGCTCGCGGCCGTACCCGTACGCGTGCACTGGGGGCCCGTACGGTGGCCTCTGCACTGGTGCGAACTGGCCGAGCCGGAGGAGCTCACCGGAGACTGTGGTGTCCATGCTGACCTGGCCGCCGAACTGCTGACGCGCGCGGGGATCCCGCACGCTCGCGGGCGGGCGGCGATCACGCCCTCACCCTTCGCCCCCGCGCACTGGAAGGCGGCCTGGGCGGACGCCGGGCTGTACGCGCCGTGGATAGGGGAGGCCGTGGTCCACCACGAAATCCTGCGCGTCGGCGATCGATGGTGGGACCCGACGGAGGCGCGCTGGTTCTCCGACCCCGGGGCGCACGTCCTCGCCGGTCGCATAACGGCGGTCCGCGAGGAAGGGCAGAGCTGGCAGTCGGCGCCGGCGTCGGCGCATGTGTCCCCGCCGGCGCCTGTGCCGCTGGAAGGCTGAGGAAGGCGCGCCGCGGGCCAGGGGAGCGAACGTGAAGAAGCCGATCGGCCTCGCCGCACTCAGCACCGGTGTGCTGCTTTCCTTTCCCCTGCTCGTCCTCATAGAACTGACAGGCCGTTACGACCGGTTCTCCTATGGGCGGCACGCGGAAAGGATCAGAGAACTCCTTCCCCGAGCGATCGCCGCCCGGTTATCACCGCTGATACCGCTCTACGCGGTCTTTCCGCCGACCGTCGACCTGCTCGCCGCCCGTTCCGCCGGCGCGGCGGTCCTCGGATGCCTGGTCGTCGTCGCCTGGCTGCTGGGCGCGCTCGCCCTCGCCGAGATCTACTCCGTATGCCTGCACCGCGAGTCGTACATAGCCGCGTTCGAACCGTGGGTGCTCCCGGCGGACCACTCCCCGCTGGGCGCTCTCCCCGTGCGTCCGGCGGACCGGCGCCTCCAGCACCTGGCACGGGTGCAGCTGCTGCACTGCGTTCCGCTGATCGCCACGGGACTCCTTGCCGGAGTGTGGACCGGGCCGCTGGGCTGCCTCGCCGGGGTTCTCTTCCTGACCAAGTACCTCGCGCCGGCCTGGGTGGACTTCGAGGCCTACTTCCACTGGGACATGCACTGCCAGGTGCTCAACCTCCGCGACCGGCCCTTTCTGACGTCGGTCTGGCGCGCCCTGTCGGACTGGGTCATGGGGCCGATGATCGGTTCACTTCCCCGGTTCTACGGCACCGAACACCTGGTCATCCACCACCCGGAGAACGCGGGCCCCGAGGACATCCACTCCCCGCTGCCGTACGACCGGACGCGCCTCGTCGAATTCTGCTTCTTCGGCCTGAAGACATGCTTCATCCTGCTGACCGGCTGGGGGGTGCTCCTCCACCGCCGCTGTCGCGGCCCGCGACGCTACGGACTGCTCGCCGGCATCACCACCTACTGGTCCGCCGTCGCGTACCTGGTCGTCACGGACCGGCTCCTGGGCTATTGGCTGATCGCCGCCGCGCTCTATCGGGGGATCAACACCGCCAAGGCGCAGTACGTCTGGCACGGTCTGAGCGACCCCCGCAACCCCCGCCACCCGAAGGCCGGCACGGTGCTGTGGCTTCCCGAGGAACACCTGGTGGCGGGATGGGACGGCGACGATCCCGGGGCGCCCGGTGGAGAGGTCCAGCCGGACCCTCCGGACCCTCGGGACCCTCCGGACCCTTCGGACTGTCCGGGGGACGCTCACGCCGGCCGGCCGGTGCAGGTTCCCGTACTGGGCACCGACTGGGCGTTCTTCGACAACTACCACCTGATCCATCATCTGCAACCGCGAGCCCATTTCACCGAGTACCCGGAAATCCTGCGGAAGAGAGTCCCGGAACTCCTCGCCTGGGGCTGCGTCGTCATGAGGCTGAACCGCTACGACACCTTTGTCTTCGACTGCTGGGCCGGAAACTTCGCGTACGTGGCCGAGGGCCTCGTCACCCCGATGGAGACCGGCCGGCGGGCCGACTTCATCAGGGAGCGGCTGGCGCCGTTGCCGACTCACCGGAGCTACGTCGCGAGCCTCTCCACGGGGCGTGTCGGGGACGGGGTCAACTCCGTACTGATGAGGGGACTGCGGGTGGTCATGCCGTCGGCGTGACGATCCGCGGCGGCGTGACGAGCCTCCGCCCGCGTGCCGAGCGTCCCGGGTGTGAGAGGGCTGACCAAGGGTGGTGGTGGCCTGCCGCCGCGGCCCGCTCGAGGGGCATGACCGGTCACGCCGTGTGTCGCGGGTGAGTGACGCGTACCTCCGACGCACAGTGATCACCGACAAGACGCTCGAAGAACGGAGAAGGCTCATGAAGCCCAGCAGGCCGGCCGACGGCGGTCCCTCGCGGAACGTCACCCTGAACAACGGCGTCGAGATGCCGATCCTCGGCTTCGGTGTCTACCAGATCCCGCCGGAGCAGACCGAACAGGCCGTCACCGACGCCCTGGCCATTGGCTACCGGCTCCTCGACACCGCGGCGGCCTACGGCAACGAGGAAGCCGTCGGCCGGGCGATCAGGGCCGCCGGCATCCCGCGCGAGGAACTGTTCGTCACCACCAAGCTGTGGATCCAGGACCCCGGGGAGGACAACACCAAGCGCGCCTGCGAGAAATCCCTGCACAGGCTCGGCCTGGACCACGTCGACCTGTATCTGATGCACCAGCCCTTCGGCGATGTCTACAGCCAGTGGCGCGCCATGCAGGACCTGTACCGCGAGGGCCGGGTCAAGGCGATCGGCGTCTCCAACTTCTACCCCGACCGGCTCGTCGACCTCATCGACAACAACGAGATCACCCCTGCGGTGAACCAGGTCGAGACCCACCCGTTCTTCCAGCGCACCGCTGAACAGCACCTCATGCACGAGCGCGGTGTGCAGATCGAGTCATGGGGACCGTTCGCCGAGGGCAGGAACAACCTCTTCACCCATCCGCTGCTGAGCAAGATCGCCGAGGCTCACGGCAAATCCGTGGCGCAGGTCGTGCTCCGCTGGCTCATCCAGCGCGAGGTCGTCGTCATCCCCAAGTCGGTCCGCGCCGAACGGATGGCGGAGAACTTCGATGTCTTCGACTTCCAGCTCACCGGCGACCAGATGGCGTCCATCGCCACCCTGGACACCGGTGCCTCGGTGTTCTTCGACCACCGGGACCCGGCCATGGTCACCCGGCTGGGCCAGGTTCGCCTGCGCGACTGACGACGACGGAGGACACGGATGCCCATGGCATCCGGTCCCTCGCGATGCGGACCGTCCCGTCAACCTCCATGGGCACCAATGACGTTGCGCCGGCGAACGTTCGGTCCCGTGCCGCAGGGGTTGGTCTCGGTATCCGAGACGCGGCCCGCCGTTGGTGAACGTTCCGTCGGAATGCCGCCAGATTGTCCTACTGGATCAGGTCACAGGGATACGTCATGATCGCGTACTGAGGCGCAGGAACGGGGGATGCCGGTGAGGCGTCGAGCCGGCGCAGAACCGTAGTGATCCGCGATCGAGGAGGCAGACCCACTGTGGGCCCCGTGATACCGCCGCTCTATTCGCCGATTCCCCCGGCGATTCACCCCCGGCACGCGGAAGTTGACGTTCAGACCGCCGCTTGGGCCGAAACGCATCGCATCGGCTCGGAGGAACTGCGCAGCCGGCTCGTGAGACAGGACATCGGCACCTTCTCCTCACGCATCCTCCCCGAGGGTCGGCAGGAAGTGGTGAGCCTGCTCGCGGACTTCGTCCTCTGGTTGTTCGGTGTCGACGACGGACACTGTGAGGAAGGGGACCTCGGGCACCACCCGGGGGACCTCGCCGGAGCCCTTCACCGGCTGCTGCGGGTGGCGCAGAACCCCGAGGCCCCGCTGCTCCCGGGCGACCCGCTGGCCGAGGGACTCCGTGATCTGCGCAGAAGGGTGAATCGATTCGGCACTGTCGGTCAGGCGGCGCGCTGGATCGGCGCGCTGCGCGAGTACTTCTTCTCCGTCGTCTGGGAGGCGGGGCACCGGAGCGCGGGAACCGTGCCCACCCTCACCGACTACACGCTCATGAGGCTGTACGACGGCGCGACTTCCGTCGTCTTCCCGATGCTCGAGATGGCGCACGGCTACGAACTCCAGCCCCAGGAGCGGGATCACACCGCTGTGCGTGCTGCCGAGGAGATGGCCTCCTTCGTCATCACCTGGGACAACGACATCCTCTCCCACCACAAGGAGCGATCCGGGACGGGCTATTACCTCAACGTCCTGCGCGTCCTGGAGGCGGAGACGGGATCCGGTCCCGAGGAAGCCCTCGCGACGGCCATCGCCCAGCGGGACCGGGTCCTCACCCTGTTCATGCGCCTGGCCTCGCATCTGGCGGACCGGGGCAGTCCGCAGCTGCGGCAGTACATGACGGGCCTCGCCTCCTTCATCCGTGGGTCGCAGGACTGGGGCATCAGCTCCGTTCGCTACACCACTCCGGACAACCCCGCCCGCCTTCCCACGATCTTCCGGGACACGCCGACGGACGACAGCCAAGAGCCCCTGGACATCGCCTCGGTGGCGTGGTGGTGGGACGTCCTGCCCGAGGAGCGTCCACATGCGCCCGGACGCCGGGCGGGCACGGCGCGAGCGGCTCGGCGGAGGCCGGCAAGAGCCGCTTGAGGAACCGGCGGCGCGGGCCGGAGCCTGCGCCGCCGGTTCCTGGCGGGCAACCCTCGCCATGGCCTGCGCCGCCGGTTCCTGGCGGGCAACCCTCGCCATGGCCTGCGCCGCCGGTTCCTGGCGGGCAACCCGCGCCCTGGCCGGCAGCCCCGAGGCGTGCGGCCCCGCGGAAGGAGGCCGCACGCCAGGACCTGCGAGCTCAGAGGCGCGGCACGACCGTCATCGGAATGCGGTCGGCATGGGCCACCGCGGAGGCCACCTCCTTGGGCGTGTGGCCGGGCTCCGGCACCAGCTTCCAGCGGGCGAGTACGGTCGCTATCGCGACGGTGGCCTCGGTCCACACGAACAGATCGCCGATGCACTTGCGATTGCCCGCGCCGAACGGGATGTAGGCCTTGCGTCCCGGCCCGGACCGCTGCCGTTCGGGAAGCCACCTGTCGGGGTCGAAACGGTCGGCGTGCTCGTACAGGTCCGGGTCGCGGTGCATCGCGTACAGACTGAAGGCCACCTCGGTCCCGGTGGGAAGGGTGACGCCCGCCAGCTCGACAGGCTTCGTGGTGCGGCGCATCAGCAGCGTGACCCCGTGCAGCCGGATCACTTCGTCGAGCACCCGCCGGATTCCCTCCAGCCGGGGGACGTGCTCGATGGTGACAGGGCCGTCGCCGACGACCCTGCGGATCTCCTCCACGATGCTCTGCTCGATGTCGGGCCGGGCGGCGAGCTCGTGGAACGTCCAGGCGAGGGTCGCGGCCGTGGTCTCGGCGCCCGCGAAGAGGATCGTGCTGAGCTCGTCCCTCACCTCGACGTCGGTCAGGGACGTGCCGCTCTCCGAGTCCTCGGCGGCCAGCAGCAAGGACAGCAGGTCGTCGCGGTCGGTGTGCCCGGCCGCGCGCGCTGTGGCCACCACCTCGTCGATGACCTCGCGCAAGCGGGCGGCGGCGGCGTCGAAGTCGCGGTTCGCCCGGATCGGGACCCGGTCGAGGAACTTGGGGGACGCGGCCCGTATCAGCAGGTTCGTCAGGAGAACCGGCAGATGCTTGCGGACGGCCTCCACGGCGGGCCGGCCGATGTCCGTCGAGAAGAGAGTCGCCGCCAGCGTCTCCACGGCGAACCGCGCCATCGCGGGCTCCAGGTCGATGACGTCTCCCGGCTTCCAGGAATCGGCGAGGTTCCGGGCGTTGCGGCTCATGGTGGCGGAGTAGCCCGCTATTCGGTCCTTGGAGAACATCGGCGCGACCATCCGCCGGTGCTTGCGGTGCAGTTCGCCGTCCGAGTTCGCCAGGCCGTTGCCCGCCAGCGGTCTCAAACGGTCGAAGAGGCGCCCCTTCTCGAAGCTCGATACCTGACGGACAGTCACCTCATGGACGAGTTCCGGCGACGTGACCACGTACATCGGCATCGTGCCGAGGTCCACGCGCACCAGGTCGCCGTGGCGCCGCAGCGACAGCAGGAAGCCGAACGGGTCGCGCCACAGCCTCCAGGCATGCCCGAGCAGCGGTACCGCACCCGGCGGGCGGGGCACGGCACCGAGACCGGCCGTTCGCGACCCAGCTGACATTCTCGTTCCTCTCTCCAGGGTGGTGCGCACCCCTGGAGGTGCGCCACCGATCGTGCCGCGGCGCCGCAAGGCCACCGTCGGGCCTGCGCGCGCGTGGCGGTGGCACCGTGGCCACCGGCGCTGGGCAAGATCATCAGTACCCAAGTAGTAGCAGGGTTCACACGGTTGAGTCCGGGCCACTCGTCGGCGCCGAGCACGCCAGAAGTATGCTGGCGCGTCGCTGTCACCTCGTCACCCTCTGTCGAGGCGCCAGCGCTTCCCACGCCGCTGTCCCGGAGGCCTCGTGACCACCCCGTACCAAGACCAGCCCGGCACGACCACCCCGCCCCCGGGGTGCCCAGCGCACGCTCAGGACACCCGTGGTCTGCGCCGGCTCTACGGCCCCGAGGCCGAGGCCCAGCCGTACGCCCTGTACGAGCAGCTCCGCAAGGAACACGGAGCCGTCGCCCCGGTTCTGCTCTACGGTGACGTGCCGGCCTGGCTGATCCTCGGCCACCGGGAGAACCTGGAGGTCATGCGTTCTCCGCGGTTCTCCTCCGACTCCCGCAACTGGCGTGCTGTGCGGGAGGGTTCACTCTCCCCGGACTCGCCCCTGCTGCCCATCACCGCCTGGCAGCCGCTGGTGGCGCTGACCGACGGCGCGGAGCACGCCCGTCTGCGCAGCGCGGTCACCGAGAGCCTGGAGCGCTTCAACCGGCATGGGCTGCGCCGCTACATCACGCGTTACGCGACCCGCCTCATCGACGGCTTCGCGCCCAAGGGCGAGGCCGATCTCGTGGCCGAATTCGCGCGGACCCTTCCGGCCCTCGTGATCTGCCAGCAGTTCGGGATACGCGACGAGGAGGCGCTCGGCCTGGGCAGAGCGGTCGCCGACATGGTCAGCGGCAGCGAAACCGCTCTGGAGAGCAACGGGCTCGTCGTCGAGGTGATGCGCGAGCTGGTGGAGCGCAAGAAGCAGCGGCCCGGCGACGACCTGGCCAGCTGGCTGATCAGCCACGAGGCCGGTCTGACCGACGAGGAGGTCCGCGAGCACCTGAGACTGGCGCTCGTCGCCTCGCTGGAGCCCACGGTCAACCTCATCACCAACACGCTCCGGCTGGTCCTGACCGACCGCCGCTTCCGCGGCAGCCTGTCCGGCGGCCAGATGACCCTGCCCGACGCGCTGGAGCAGGTGCTGTGGGACCACCCGCCCCTCGCGGTGGTCCCGACCCGGTGGGCCCTGGGCGACACCCAGCTCGGTGGTCAGCAGATCAGGGCGGGGGACATGGTGATGCTCGGCCTCGCCGCGGGCAACGTCGACCCGGCCATCCGCCCCGACCTCTCGCTGCCGGTCCACGGCAACCGGTCGCACCTGGCCTTCGGCGCCGGGCCCCACGAGTGCCCCGGCCAGGACATCGGCCGGGCCATCGCCGACGCGGGGATCGACCTGCTCCTGGCGCGCGTCCCCGACCTGGAGCTCGCCGTCCACGAGACCGACCTGCGCGTGGTGGGCTCATGGATGTCACGTCGGCTGACGAGCCTGCACGTACGCTTCACCCCTCAGAGCCAGGACGGGGTACGTGCGGCTGCCGGAGCCCCCGCCGTTCCGGCCCGGCCCACGACCCCTCCGGTCATCGCCGCCGCCCCCGCGCCGGCCGCCCAGCCCGCGGGGTGGCTCCCGAGGTGGCTGCGCCGCCGGTAGCCGTCACAGCACGGACAGCACGGACAGCACGGACAGCACGCCCCAGGTCGCCGCGGTCGCGACCTGGAGCGCACGTATGAAGTCCCGTCCGCCGGGCGTCGCGTGCCCACCATCCGAGGCGCGGGATGCGAGATGCAACGAGCGATGTGTAAATTACACCTGGGGATCAACAAGGCGGCCCCGGCAGGCTCTTGACGCGACGAAAGGGGAGACCGTGGCAACACCGCGCACCACGACGACGGCGGCCCAGTCCGTCCTGGCGAAGCGCCTCGCCGACTTGCGAGAACAAGCGGGAAGAAGCCGGGTGGAAGCCGCTCGTGTCGTGGGAGTCCATCCCCACTCCGTGCGGCGCTGGGAGCTCGGCGAGGCCAAACCGAGCCTTCCGACGGTCGAGAAACTGCTGAGCCTGTACGGAGCAACAGCCCCCGAGATCACAGCCTTTCTCGCCGACACCGAACAGGCGAAGCGACGCCAGTGGTGGACGGCCTATCCGGTCGACGTGCTGCCCCGGGTACTGCACCGCTTCCTCAGCCTGGAGAGCGAGGCGAGTCTCATCCGGGCCTACGAGCCGCACAGCGTGCCGACGCTGCTGCGCACGGAGGAATACGCCCGCGCACTGTTGCGGGCCCAGTTCCCCGGCGCCGGGGCGAGTCTCCTCGAGCGTCACCTCGAACTGGTCGGCGAGCGGCAAAGGCAGTGTCTCGGCGAGGGGTTCGGTCGCCGCTCGGGGCCGGACGCCGACGAGAGCGGTGGACCGACCCTGTGGGTGGTTCTCGACGAGACGGCGGTGCGCCGATGTGTGGGCGGACCCGGGGTGATGAGGCGTCAGATCGAGTACCTCGTCTCCATGGCGCGCAGGCCCCGGATCAAGCTCCAGATCGTGCCCCACCGCCACGGCGTCTACCCGGGGATGGAGGGCGGACCGTTCCACCTCTTCCGCTTCACCGCCCCCGAGCTGCCCGACATCGTCTACCGCACCAGCCTGGACGGCGGCCAGTACGTGGAGAAGGGAACGGGCGCCTACCTGGAGGGCTTCGACACGATGTGCGCGGGCTACGCCGCCCCTCTACGGGAGACGCCGGCCATTCTGCGCGGTATCGAGCAAGAACTATGGATCAGTGAGTAATGGGACACGCGGCCGCGGGGAGCTCGCGCGAGATGACAGAGAGCACGAGGGAGAGCGGGACATGACCGGGGAGCACGGCACCTTCACTCCCGTCCACATCGACACCACCCGTCCGCACCCCGGACGGGTCTACAACGCGCTGCTCGGCGGCAAGGACCACTACCCGGTCGACGAGGCGGTCGCCGAGAACATCCGGCGGAACCATCCCAACGCGACCGCTTCCACATGGGCGGCCCGCCACTTCATGGAACGCAGCGCCACCTTCATGGCCCAGCGCGGCATCACCCAGTTCCTGGACCTTGGTTGCGGCGCGTCCATCGATCCCGACCTGCCGCAGATCGTCCAGCGCATCGTGCCGGAGGCGCGGGTCGTGTGCGTCGACTCCGACACCATCGTCGCGCGGCGCGCCGAGGCCCTGATGAAGGGGGCGCCAGGGGGACGCACCGTCTTCCTCCAGGCGGATCTCACCGACCCGTCCTCGGTCCTGGCCTCCCCGGAGGTGACGGAGACGCTCGACATGACGCGACCGGTCGGACTGGCCCTGAACAACGTGCTGTGCTTCATCGACGACGCGTCGCGTCCCCATGACGCCGTGGCCACCTTCGTCGACGCGCTCGCGCCGGGGAGTCACGTCTCGATATCGCACCCGACAGCGGACTTCCGCGACATGAGCAACGTCGTCGTCGCCTACAACTCCCCGAACGAAACCGGGCCCCTGAGGCTGCGCGGCCGCGCCGAGATCGAGCGCTTCTTCACCGGCCTCGACCTCGTCGAGCCCGGACTGACGACGTGCCACCGCTGGCGGCCCGACATCGTCGTCCGCAGGTTCGGCGCGATGACCATGCCGTACTGCGATTCCAGTGGAATCACCGATCTGGAGGACTCGAAGTACGCCGGCGTGGCCGTCAAACGCTAGGTGCACGATCCGTCCGCCGAACTCCGACCGCCGCCGGCCCGAGGCGGCCGACCGCACGACTTCCGGTCGAACCGTTCTGTCATCCCGGTTCAACCGGTCGCGGACCGACGCGTCCGCCGGACAGCACCCCTTGCCCCGGGGGCGCGCCCCCCCCCGGCGGCAGCTCGTCTCGCCCTCCGTGGGGCGAGCTCTCGGTCCGGGGGGTGCCTCCTCCCTCGGAGGCACCCCCGAATCTCTCAGCCCCGGCCCGCCGGGTGCCTACTCGTCCTCGTCCATGGCCGCTTCCCAGGCCGGCAGCTCCGCTCCGGCGGAGGTCGGGCAGCTCCGTGCCGAGCGCGGTTTCCGCGGCGGCCCAGTCCCCGCGGGCGTCCACGGGCACGGCCGGCGGCACCACCAGCCGCTCCAGGGCCTCCCACCCGCTCATGGCACCGCCGGCGCGTATGTTGGTCTGCTTCATGGTGGTCAGAGTAGACATCGCCCCCCTGTTCAGGGCTTATTGCTCTCTGGTGGTGGACCGTTTCTCCGTGTAGCGTCGCTGCCAGCTGTCGTGGTTCGCAGTACCTGCCCGCGCCTTGGCGCGG
>NZ_JBVJYZ010000020.1:0-114435 GCF_055600045.1 Streptomyces sp. NPDC038280 | reverse complement strand
CGTTCCCACTCAGCATCACTCAGATCACCCCGCCCCATGTCCACATCAACGACCTGGACACGAAGTAGTCACATGATCGACCGGACAAGTCCTAGTGGATCGCGGCGCGTGGGCGCGGACCGAGCCCGTGGTCGTCCGCTCCCGCCCGAGGAAGTCGGGCGGGAGCGGATCAAGGCTCACCCGGCGCGGCTACGCCCACTTCGGCGCCGGCTCGGCCTAGCTCAGCGTCTTCAGCGCCGCCGCGTCGTACGGCTGCAGCTCCTCGATCCGGCCCCCCAGGACCTTCGCCGCCCACTCCGGGTCCTGGAGCAGGGCGCGGCCGACGGCGACCATGTCGAACTCGTCGCGCTCCAGGCGGTCGAGGAGGTTGTCGATGCTGCCGACCTCGGCGCCCTCGCCGGCGAACGCGCGGATGAAGTCGCCGTTGAGGCCCACCGAGCCGACGGTGATGGAGGGCCTGCCGGTGAGCTTCTTGGTCCAGCCCGCCAGGTTCAGGTCCGAGTCCTCGAACTCCGGGAGCCAGTAGCGGCGGGTGGAGGCGTGGAAGGCGTCGACGCCGGCCGCGGCGAGCGGGGCCAGGATCGACTCCAGCTCCTCCGGGGTCTCGGCGAGCCGCGCGTCGTAGGCCTCCTGCTTCCACTGCGAGTAGCGGAAGATCACGGGGAAGTCGGGCGAGACGGTCTCGCGCACCGCGGCCACGATCTCGGCCGCGAACTTCGTACGGGCGACCCGGTCACCGCCGTAGGCGTCGGTACGGCGGTTCGTGCCCTCCCACAGGAACTGGTCGAGGAGGTAGCCGTGGGCGCCGTGCAGTTCGACGCCGTCGAAGCCGATGCGCTCGGCGGCCGCGGCGGCCTCGGCGAACGCACCGATGACGTCGTCCAGATCGCGCCGGGTCATCGCCTTGCCGGCGTTCTCGGTGCCGTCGACGCGGATGCCGGAGGGGCCGACGGCGGGGGCGTCGGCGTAGGGCGCATCGCCCTGCTTGCGCACCATGCCGATGTGCCACAGCTGCGGCACGATCGTGCCGCCCGCCGCGTGGACGGCCTCGGCGACCTTCGCCCACCCGGCCAGCCGCTCCTCACCGTAGAACCGCGGCACGCGGTCGCTGGACCCGGCCGACTCGTGACCGACGTACGTCCCCTCGGTGACGATCAGGCCCACACCCGCGGCGGCACGGCGGGCGTAGTACGACCGCACGTCCTCCCCGGGGACGCCCCCCGGCGAGAACCTGCGCGTCATCGGCGCCATCACGATGCGGTTCGGGACGGTCAGGCCGTTCAGCGTGACGGGGCGGGACAGGATCTCGGCCGCACGGGAGGAGGAAGAGGTGGTGACGGTCATGGAGGTACTCCTTGTCGGAAATCAGTAGGTATGTGCAGCATGCATTGAATGCGTGCGGGGATCGGATGTCCGGGCGGGCATGGCGCCGCCTGTCAGGCGAGCTGCCCCCGTGATCCCGGCCAGCGGCCGCCCCTTACGCCGAGGGGTGCGTCAACGCCATGTCGAAGCCGTCCGTACCACGGCCGTCGACGGCCAGCGTCGACGCCACGGGCGGGTAGCCGCTGGCAATGAGCGAGTACTCACCCGCGGTCAGATCGGTGAAGGCGTACGCGCCGTCGGCGTCCGTGAGGGTGGTGCGCACCACGTTCCCGTCGGCGTCCAGCAGCGTCAGCCGGGCATCGGGCAGTCGGCGGCCGCCCGATCCGGCGCGTACGGTGCCTCGGACCTGCAGACCCGCCGGCTTTGTGGCGCGGGAAAGACTGACGCTGTGCGCGACCGGGGCGGCCGTCGCCATGACCGTGGCGGCCTGCGGCTGATGGCCGTCGGCGGCTGCGATCAGGACGTACGGGCCAACGGTCGGGGCGTCCAGTGCGTACCGGCCGTCGGGTTGGGAGACCGTGCGGCCCGCTTGCCGTCCATCCGGCGAGATGAGGGAGAGGGCGGCGCCATCCAGCACCGCGCCCTCGGCGTCCCGCACCAGGCCGTGGAACCCGGCCCCGGCCGGGACAGCATCGGTCTGGGCCGCGGGTTCCGTCACCGGATCAGCAACGGCCTTCTCCGCGGCCTGAGTCGACGGCGTGTCCGCGCTTGCCCCGCCTGCCTCGGCCCGGGGGCCGTGCTGTCCGCGCAGGCCGAGCAGGCCGATCACCGCGACCAGCGCGAAGGCCACGGCGCCGAGGCCGAAGGTGAGGGTGAACCCGGACTCGGCGGGCAGCGCGGGCACGCCCGCCGGCAGGTGCTCGATGGTCAGGGACGCCAGGATCGTGGTGACGACGGCGCTGCCGATCGCGCTGCCGGTGGAGCGGGAGATCGAGTTGATGCCGTTGGCGATGCCGCTCTGGTGGTGCGGGACGCTCGCCATGATGACGGCGGGCATGGCGGCGTAGCCGAAGCTGACGGCCGCGCCGGTCATGAGGCCGGCACCGATGACGGAAGCGGTGTGGCCGTGGTCGAGGGCCAGCCAGCCGAAGCCGGCGGCCCCGAACGCGGCGGCCACGCCGAGCGCGTACCGGGGGCCCCGGTGGCGGACGAGCCGGCCGCCGATGGGCGAGGCGAGCAGGGAGACGATCGCGCCGGGCAGCAGGAACTCGACGGACGCGCGCAGGATGGACGCGTCGAATCCGAAGCCGGTGAGCGCCTCGGGCATCTGCACGAGGTAGGAGACGCCGAGGAAGTTCGCGAACATGCCGAAGCCGACGAGGATGCCGGCCAGGTTGGCCATGAGGACCGGGCGGTGGACGAACATCCGCATGTCGACGAGGGGCTCGCGGACCTTGAGCTCGACCAGGACCCAGACCACGGTCATGACGACCGCGCCGGCGAAGGTGCCCAGCGTACGGCCGGAGGCCCAGCCCCACTCGTGGCCCTGGGAGATCGGCAGCAGGAGCAGCAGCAGGGCGGTACCGAGGGTCAGCGCGCCGAGGAAGTCGGTGCGTCCGCCGGTCTTGTGCCGGGTCGCCGGGACCAGGAAGGCGACGGCGAGCAGGGCCAGGACGGCGAAGCCTGTCGCCATCCAGAAGGCGTTGCGGTAGTCGGCGTCGTCGCCGGAGGTGAGCAGGCCCGTGGCGACGAGCGCGAGTCCGCTGCCGAACGCGAGCGTGCCGCTGACCAGCGCCATGGCGCCGGGCAGCTTCTGCGGCCGGACCTCTTCACGCAGGACGGAGAGGGCCAGCGGGAAGATCGCGGTGGCGGCGCCCTGGAGCACCCGGCCCAGGATCAGCAGCGGCAGCGAGCTCGCGAGCGCGGCGATGACGGAGCCCGCGACCATGACGACGAGCACGGCCACCAGGGTGGACTTCTTGCCGTGCTGGTCGCCGAAGCGTCCCAGTAGTGGGGTGAAGACGGCGGCGGAGAGCAGGGTGGCGGTGGTCACCCAGCTGACGTTGGCGGTCGAGGTGCCGAGGTCGCCCTGGATCAGGCCCAGGATGGGGACGGGCAGGGTCTGCATCATCGACACGACCATGGCGGCCAGGCTCAGGGCGAGGACGACGACCGTCTCGTTCCGTTGCGCGGGGGCGGATGTTGCGTGGCTCATGGCTTGCGGGACCTTCTCAATGCTTCAGATCGCTGATGTTTGATGACATCAAGTACTTGCACCGAAGATAGGCCTGAATGCTTAAGCAGGTCAAGTAAATAATTGATGATGTGAAGTATTTCGAGTAGGCTCCACCCATGAGCGACACCGCCCAGCAGGCCCCCAGCAAGCTCCAGCTCCTGGAACTGCTCGCCTCCATCGGCAACGCCCAGTGGCGCGATTTCGCTGCCGCCGCGGCCCATCACGGCCTCACCGCCATGCAGGCCAAGGTCCTCGCCCAGCTCGACGGCCCACTGCCGATGCGCGGCCTCGCCACCCTGCTGGTGTGCGACGCGTCGAACGTCACAGGGATCGTCGACCGCCTGGAGGCCCGCGAGCTGGTCCGCCGTGAAGCCGACCCCGCGGACCGCCGAGTGAAGAACGTCGTCGCGACCGACGCGGGCCGCGAGATCATCCGCCGCGTGCGAGAGGAGATGCAGGAGACCCACGGCGCCCTCGACGCCTTGGGCGAAGCCGAGAGCGCGACGCTCTACGCCCTGCTCCAGCGCTTGCGACCGCCGATGGACAAGGACGCCTGACGGCTTCGCGACCTGGGGCGCTCTTCGATGAAGCGCGGCGGACCGTCGACACCGGTCTCCTGGGCGGAGCCGGACACCTGGGCGTGTGAAGGCACCATGCCGTCGAGCAGTCGGCGGGCCGGGGGCGGCGGGCCGGCCCGGCGGACCGGGGATCGAGCCGCGTAACGGCCTCGCTCGCCCACTGAAGCAGCCTTCCGAACCGGTCCCCCGCCAGTTGTCAGAGCCCCCGTGCTCCGGTGCGACGGCCGGTAGGAAGGAAATGGCTCCGTCGAACGGGACGCGGGTCAGGAGGCAGTGGCGAAGCCGTAGTCTTCACGGCCTTCGGCAGAGTCGCCGTCCGGCGGGCTTCCGTTCCAACTGGCCTACGCGGCTCGCGCGGGCCGGCACCCCGGCTCGCCCAACCCGCGCAGGCCACCCACGCCGACGGGCGCCTACGGGCGCCAGTCAGCCTCCAGGTCATGGGAGTCGGTCGTCGTGAGCTGGGTCAGTGCGGTGCCGTCGGCCCGTACGAGGTAGAGGTGTTCGGGGTCCGCGTCGTCACCACCGCCTCTGGTGAAGACCAGGCGGCTGCCGCCCGGGGACCAGGAGGGGTTCTTGTCGTTGAAGCGGGCCGCGGTGATGCGGTGAAGGCCGGTGCCGTTGGGGCGGATGAGGTAGAGGTGGGCAAAGCCCGAAGAGTCCACGCGGCTGAAGGCGATCCGGTCGCTGTGCGACCAGTCGGGCGTCCAGTCCTGGGAGCCGGGTCCCGTGACCGCCGTCTGGGCCAGTGTGGACAGCCGGATCTTCATCACCCTGCTGTGTCCGCTCGCGTCCGCGCGGTTGAACGCCAGGTACTTGCCGTCCGGTGACCACGTCGGATGGAGGTCGTCCGCCGCGGTGTGGGTGAGCCGGGTCGCGGGAGTGCCGTCGATGTCGGCCACATAGATCTCGCGCTGGGAGCCGACCGGCTTGGCGTAGGCGATCCGCTTGCCGTCCGGGGACCACGCCGGGTCGGAGGCGCCCTTGGTGCCGGGGACTGCCTTCAGGCCGCCGCCCGTGATCTTCCTCGTCCAGATGCCGTCGATGGCGCCACCGGATCCATAGCGGACGAAGGCCACCCGCTTGCCGTCCGGGGACCAGCTGGGCATCACGTCGCTGACGGCAGGGGTGTGGGTGAGTTCGACAGGCGTGCCACCACTGGGCGAGATCGCGTAGAGGTCTTCCGTGGGCGCTGCCGCGGTGTAACGGGCGAAGACAATCGGCGGGTCCCCCGCCGCCCCCGCGTCTCCTGCGGTACCGAGGGTCAGTGGTGCGGCGATGGCGATAGCCGCGGCGGTCACCACCGCCCGTCTGCGCCGCGTTGTGTCGTTCGCGCCGGTCCTGCCGATTCTCCGAGCCCGTCCGACGGTTCTGCCGTTGCCGGTGCCGTGTTGTTGACGTGTCAAGGCGTCCACCCCGATCCCTCCCTGCGGCCTGCTGCGGGCCGCTCCGGCCGGCAAACATCCCACCGATGGGGCTACGGGGGAAGCAACGGCACCTGGCGACAGGAGCCCTGTGACACGTTCCGTACCCCGCTGTCACATGCGAGGGAGGTGCGAACGCGCGGCGGCCGTGGCCCGGGAGCCGACCGCGGATTGAGCATTCGCGACGCTGTCATAGGTCCACGTGGTCAGCCGAAGCCGAGCACGTCCGGCAGCGAGGGTGCACGGGCCTGCTGAACGGTCTCCCGACGCGCGATCAGCTCGTCCCTCCCGCCTCATTTCCGGCGGCCCCTCCCCCACCGCCATCGGTGCGAGCAACGCTGCGCCGCCCTCGGGTGGCGTAGTGCTGCTATCGGGCGGTTCGCCCCCCACCAGGCGGCGTGGCGCGGCCCGCTTCGGCAGGCGGCGGCAGCATTTGGGGTTGAGTACGGAGTCCTCCCCCGCTCCCCGTCTTCAGGAGCCGCCGTGACCGCCCGGAACCAACTCCCCTCCGGCACCATTCTGCTCACCGATGCCGACACCCTCGGCTGCGCCGGGGCGGTGCACCGCGTCGACCCCGCCACGGGCATGCAGGGACTCCTCTCCCTGGGCGGCGACCTCGTGGGAGCCAACGGCATCGACCTCGAAGCCGATGGCAGCGTCCTGGTGACCAAGGACCGGCACTTTCCCAGCACCGGCACGCTGCTGCGCGTCTCGATGTCCGACGGAAAGACAACGCAGACGGCGGTCTCGTCCGACGGGAACTTCGTCGTCCCGATCGCCGTGGCCGTCGAAGCCGACGGCAGCATCCTCGTCGCCGACCTCTTCTCCAAAGGCCCGGGAGCGGTCATCCGGGTCGACCCCCTCACCGGCGAGCAGACCGTCCTGGCGGTGAGCGACGCCACCGTCGACCCTCCGCTGCGGCCCACCGGGCTGTGCGTCGCCGCCGACAACAGCATCGTGGTCGTCGAGCAGGCCGGCCCCGTCGGCGCAGACCACGCGGCCCAAGTGGTCCGCATCGACCCGGCCAGCGGCGCACGCACAGTCATCTCCTCCGCCGGCGAGCTCCGAAGCCCCGTGGACGTAGCGCTCGACCGCGACAACAACATCCTGGTCGTCGACGCCAACGCGTTCAGTGGCTTCGGCGGCGGGGTGATCAAGGTGGACCTGACGAGCGGGGCGCAGACCGTCGTGGCCTCCGGCGGCAGCTTCGTCAGCCCCTCCTCCATCGCCGTCGAGGCCGACGGCAGCCTGCTGATCACCGACAACGAGGCCACGACCGGAGACCCCACCCTGTTCCGGGTGAACCCGGCTACCGGCGAACAACACGTCCTCGCATCGGGCCAGACCTTCCGGACCCTCACCGGCGTCGCGGTCGTCCCCGCCACCTGAGCTCCCTCAGCGGCCTTCCAGCGGGGCGTAGCGGCTCGCGCGCCGCATGGCCAACGGCAACCACCGCGTCCCCCGAGGCCCAGGCAGCGGCGCTCGTGGGGCCACGCGGCGATTCCCGCGCAGGAAATGGGCGGTGCAGTGGTCAACAGTTCCCCTGCTCCGGGAACTGCGGCCGGCCGGCTCGGCGGTGAGGGCTGTCGTTCTCCCTCGCTGCCCGACCGGGGCTACCTCGGCCGTGCGGCGGCGAGCGTTGCGGTGCTCTTGCTGCTGAACATCCGGAATCCCTCGAAGAGTCCGCGGACCATCCGCGGACGAGGCAGTGCGCCCCTTCCGGCGAACGCGGTCTGCGGACTCCGGTGCAGCCCATGAGGATGGCGGGCGCTGGTGGGGCAGCAGGGTGTCCGGTGGACAAGGGCCCGGTCAGGTCGTGGGCAGTGGCCGGCTTCCGTGCGGGTGCAGGCGGTCGGTGAGGAAGGCGAGGATCTCGTCGCGGGCCCGGACCGTGGGGTGGCCGGCCTCGTCGACGAGATGGGCGGTGACGACGCTGTGCGGAGTGCCGACCAGGTCGGCGAAGAAGGGCGGCGGGGCCGGGTTGGCGGCGCTGTCCGGGAGGACGCGCCCGTCGAAGGCGTCGCCGAGCAGCGCGCGGTAGGCGGCGAAGCGCTGCCCCGTGCACCACCGGTCGCCCTCGAAGCGGTAGGCGAGGACGGTGAGTCCGTCGCGGTCGAGCCGGTCGCGCACCGCGCGCGCGTCCGCCGCGTCGAGTTCGAGTCCACCGGGGTCGTCGAGGGGCAGCGACGGGTGGTTGATCACCGGGGCGATCACCGTCGGCTCCAGGGCCATGGTGAGGGCGAAATTGCCGGTGAAGCACAGGCCGATCGCGCCCACCCCGGGCCCACCGCACTCCGTGTGGGCCTGGCGCGCCAGGCCGCGCAGCCAGACCGTCACCGGGCTGGTGCCGCCCCCGGCGAAGGCGCGGAACTCCGCGCTGACACAGGCGCGGCGGACGACCTCCCGGCCGCCCTCGACCGTGGGGAAGGCGCCGTCCGTCCCGAACAGGGAGGGCACATGGACGGTGAAGCCCGCGTCCCGCACCCAGCGCGCGAGCCGCAGGACGTCGGGACTGATGCCCGGCATCTCGGGCAGTACCACGACCGCGGGCCCGGCCCCGGCCACGTACACCGTCTTCTCCACCCCCTCCACGGCCACGCTCCGGCGGGTGAAGTCGGTGATCGGATCGTCGTCGCTCATGGGGCCAGCCTGTCCTGCAGCCGGCCGCCGGGTGAGGGGCGGGATCGCCGAGGCCAGGGGTAATCTCGCCACACGCGAGAGAGGCGAGCGGTATGCGGTCGGCGATACGGGGCCGGGGACACCAGGGGGTACGGCGGTGACGGCGGAGGCGGCGCGGCAGGCGGAGGACGCGGTGGGTCCGAGCGCCGGGCCGGGTGCCCTGCGGGTCGGGGTCCTGGCGTACCCGGGCTGCTTCGCGTCCGAAGTGTTCGGCGTCCCCGACCTGTTGACGATGGCGGGGCACATCGCCGGACCGGACGCGCCCGGCTACCGGGTGTCGGTCGTCTCGCCCCGCCGCCGGGTCACCGCCTCGGGCGGCGCGAACCTGGACGTACGTCCCTTGCGCGAGGTCGACGTCCTCGTGGTCCCCGGCTTCGAACTGCGCCCGGACACGGACCTCGACGAGCAGCTCGCCCGGCTCGCCCCCGAGATCGCGGCGATCCGCGCGCAGGCCGGGGCCGGCACCGCCGTCGTCTCCCTCTGCGTCGGCGCGTTCCTACTCGCCGAGGCGGGGCTCCTCGACCGGCGCCGGGCCACCACCTCCTGGCTGCACGCCGGCGAACTGGCCCGGCGCTGTCCGGACGCCGACGTGCGGCCCGAGCACCTGGTCGTCACCGACACAGGGGTGACGACCACGGCCGCCTTCAGTGCCATGTACGACTTCGCGCTGGACCTGATCCGCCGGCACAACGGCGCCCGGGTGGCCCGGACCACCGCGCGGGTGGCGCTCGTCGACGATGCGCGAGCCTCCCAGACCCCGTACGTCGACCCGCGGCTCCTTCCGAATCCCGGCCGGGAGTTCTCCCAGCGGGTCATGCGGCGGCTCGACCAGAACCTCGCCGAGCGGTACGACCTGACCGCGCTCGCGGCCGCGTTCCGTGTCAGCACCCGCACGCTGCTGCGCCGCTTCGCCGAGGAAACCGGACGCAGTCCGCTGGCCCATCTGCAGGCCTCCCGGGTCCGCCGCGCCCGACATCTCCTGGAGACCACCGACCGCACCGTCGCCGCCGTCTCCGCGGCCGTCGGCTACCAGGACCCGGGCACCTTCGCCGCGCTCTTCGCCCGTCACACCGGCCGCCGCCCGAGCGCCTACCGGGCCGCCTTCCGCCGCACGGACCGGGCGTCCGCCCCGGACGGCGGCGGTCGGTGAGGTGGCGGCCGTTGCGCGCGTCTCCGATTCGGGCGCACGGACCAGCTTGCCTCCGGTGCGGTCCGCGCGGCTCCAAACGGCCCCGCGCATCGCCCGCACCTCCGCATCGACCTCGGCGCGGGCGCGGCGCGACAAGCCGGGCGACGGCCGCAGAGCCCCGTCACCGTCACCGGTTGTCGCGTCGCTGGAGAAGGTACGCCGCAGTCAGGGCAACGGCAGGGTCCTCGTCACGCGCCAGTTCCACGAGGGCACGCGACGCCGTGGTCCCCGGGATGTCCGCCAATGCCTGGGTCAGCCGTGCGCGTGCGGGCGCTTCCGTAGTGTCGTGGGCGAAGCGGTCGACGAGGATGGTCGCGATGTGATCCGCCGTCGCGGTGTCGCTCGCCAGCACGCTCAGTGCGTCGGCCGCATCGGTGTCGTTCCTTCCCTCCACGATCATGTCGACGAGCGTCGGGACCGCATCGACAACCCCCTGTGTCCCGAGCGCCAGCGCCGCGTACCCACGAACCACGGCGTCGGAGTGCGCGAGGGCTTCCCGCAGCCGCGAGGTCGCCTCGTCACCGGGCATCTCGGCGAGGGACTGAACGGCACGTTCCCGTACCGCTGCCACCGGTGAGCCGAGGCCCTTCGCCAGCAGTGCAGGGCCGCCGTCGTCCGATCGCGCCAGCGCCCATCGAAGGGCTCCGGCGACGTTCGGCTCCGTCTCGCGCAGGGCCGCCTCAACGAGGGCCTCCACCGGCACTGGCACCACGTCGACCGAGGACAGGGCCGCGCGCTGGCGCGTGTCGGTGCTCTTCGACCCCAGTGCCTGCAGGAGCGCGACGACCTGAAGGACGTCCTCCCAACCGGCGGGCTCCGCGGCGTCGATCCGGCGGAGCCGCGTGAGCAGTTCGGTCTCGGCCGCGATACGTACGCGCGCCTGACGGATGAGGTCGCCGACGAGCTCCGCGGGCGTGAAGCCCGGATCGTCGAGCGCGCGCCCGATCTCACGCAGTGACAATCCCAGCGAACGCAGGCTCTCGATATGGAAGATCCGCCGGATGTCCTCGCCGCAGTACTCCCGATAGCCGGAGCCCGTACGACCTGAAGGCCGCACCAGGCCGAGCGACTCGTAATGCCTGAGCATGCGGGCACTGACCCCGGACCGTCGCGCCACCTCACCGATCAACACTCCGTATCACCTCTCCTGTCCGGACACACCGAGGGCCACGACGCGTTTCGCCTCCTCGATCGCGGACTCGAATCCGGCGTCCGGGTCGCGCAGGAGCCGTTGTGTGGCGAGCGCGTGCTCACGCACACGCGGGTCAGGGTCCGTCACCGCAGCGCGCAAAGAAGGCAGAATCCCCTCACCCAGCGCGACCAGTGCCTGGCTGAGACTCAGCTGCGTCTCCCGCTCACCGCGTCCGAGTTGCTCCGCCAGTACCGCGGCCAACCCGATCTCCTCGCCTTCCGGGACGAGCACGACCGCGGCCCGCCAGGCGCTCCGCGCCACCTCGTCGTCGGCGTCGGTCAGAAGCGATCGCGTGATCGCCGGCCACACCTGCCTGTCCCCGATCTTGGACAGCGTGTGCAACGCCTGACTCCGTGCCTGCGCGCGCTTCGAGTGGACTTCGCGGAGCAGCTTGGGGAGCGTCATGGATGCTGGGTGGCGGGTGAGCGCCCATGTCAGCATGTCACGGACGAAGAACTCGGGCTCGATCGCGCATCGCTCGACGAGCTTGTCGACGAAGCGCGGGTCAGGCGTCGTACCGACCGCCAGTGCGGCCCGCAAGCGCACGGACGAACGGCCGTCCTCCAGCCCCTGGAGCGCTCGTAGTGCGTCCGTGTCCTGTCTCGTCATGGTCATCGGGACCACCTCCTCGGCAAGCAGTGAACGCCTTGTCACCGTGTCAAGGTCAAACGGATCCCGCGGTGCGTTCACAAGCGGACGGCCGCCTCCCAGCTGCTTGGGCCGGAGCGTGCCGGCGCCCTTTGAGGCCGATGCGGGATGCCCTTCGGGGCCCGTCCTCGGGCGTCCTCAAGGGGTGCAGGCCTCGGCGATCGACAGGCTGTTCTCGTAGAGGTGGTGCCGGGTGATCCGGCCGTCCTCGACGGTGAGGTGCAGTGCGAACGGGCCCTCGAAGGACTTCCCCGTCGCGCGTACGGTCCCTGACAGGTGTCCCATCAGGACGGCGTCGTTGGCGTCGACGAGGAAGGTGTCGACGGAGGCGCGCGCGTCCTCAGGCACGGTGTGCTCCATCAGCTCCGTGAACTGGGCGGCGCACTCGGCGGCGGTGGAGCGTGGGCGGATCCACGGGACGGCGGGGTTCTCGGCGAGCAGCCAGTCGACCTCGGCGGCGAAGAGTGCGACGAGCCGTCCGATGTCCCCGGCCGCCCGGGCGGCAATGAATTCCTGCACGGCGGCCCGGGTGGCATCGGCGACGCGACTCGCGTGGGCGGTCGTACTCGGCGTGGTGACCGTGGACTTGACGGACATGGCGCACTCCTCGCAGCTGCGGCCGGATCCGGCGGGGGCTCCCGTCGGTGTGCTTGATCCTGCCGGGCGAGGGGAGAGCGGTCGATTACCCCGGAGGTAATGAGCGGCCAATTGGTCGTGCTGCGCCCTGCGCTGCGTAATGCGCGGGTTCATGGGCTGCCTGTGACCGGATACGCGACCGGACGACCGGCCATGGTCGCTCGGTGGCACCCCCGGTGAGTGATCACCCAGTCCGTCATGCGTGGGGGAGGCTGGTCCGGCCTCGCGCTGCCGTTGCCGACCACGACCACGACCACGGCCAGCTGGAGAACCTTGGCGCAGCGCCACTACGCCGGTGTTACGCCTACCTCGCCAGCTCCTGTCGGCCGGTGCGCGTCTGAAGGCATCGTGCCCGGGGTCACCCGGGCGGGACTACTCGACGGGCTGGAAGGGGTTGTTGTCCCGGTGGGCGTACAGGCCGGCCGGGCAAAGGCGCGGGAGCGCGCTGCGTGTGCGCTCTCCCGCGGCGCGGGTCACGAACTCGGGCAGGGCTCCGGCTGCGCCACCACGTTCGGCACTTTCAGCCCAGCAGTGGGACCGATGACGAACACTGCGGGTGGTGTGACGTCATGAGTACGGCAGTCCTCGGCGAGGTCGGCCAGGGTGGACGTCACGACTCGCTGGAAGCGGGTGGCGGCATCCTGGATGACGAGTGCGGGGGTGGTCGCGGCCCGGCCCGCGCGCATCAACAACTCCGTTGTCCTCGCCACGTGGGTGACTCCCATCAGGATCACCAGCGTGCCCTTGCGCTGCCCCAGTGCGGACCAGTCCACGAGACTGCGTTCCTGATCCGGCGCCAAGTGACCGGACACGGGGGTCACTTCCTGGGTCATGCCCCGGTACGTCACCGGAACTCCGGCCAGCGCCGGTGCGGCAAGCGCGCTGCTCACGCCCGGCACCACCGTCACCGGCACACCGGCCTCCGCGCAGGCGGTCACCTCCTCGAAACCGCACCCGAAGACGTACGGGTCCCCGCCCTTCAGCCGGACCACGAACTGCCCGGCGCGGGCACGGTCCACCAGTAGTTCGTTGAGCTGCTCCTGTGCGGTGGTCCGGCTGTAGGGCAGCTTGGCCGCATCGATGATCTCGACCTCCGGTCGCAGATCGGCCAGCAACTCCAGCGGCGCCAGGCGGTCGACGAGCACCGTGTCGGCGGCCCTGAGCAGGTCCCGGCCCCGCACGGTGATCAGGTCCGGATCCCCCGGCCCCGCGCCGATCAGGGCCACACCGGACCCTGGGTGGTCCGGCGCCGGAGTCCTGATGGCTTCGGTGTCGGTGCGGGTGCAGAACACCCGTTGCTTCTCGGCTGCTTCGGCGATGGCCGCGTCGTCGCCCGGGGTGGAGGCGATGGCGTACCAGGTGTCGGCCAGGTCGTCCGGCTGCCAGGAACGGGCGTGCCACCGGAGCCGTCCCGCCTTCGCCATCGCCTCGATCGCCGGGCACACAGCAGGTGCCACGACGGTGATCTCCGCACCGGTACCGAGCAAGCGCGCCAGGTGCCGCAGCACCGTGGGCTCGCCCCCGAAGACGACCGCCCGACGCCCGGCCAGATCGAGTTCGGTCGCATACGTACGTACATCCTGAGGACCGGCCATGGGAAAGAGCTACTCCTGTTCTGTGTTCTGATCAGGCGGACCAGGCGCGAGCGGCGGAATGCAGCACACTGTCCGGAAAGCCCTCGGCTTCGAGGGTCCGGCCGACGAGCAGCGTCGCCAGCCTCGCCACCCCGGCCGCCCGCACATCGCCTGCGATGCGGGAGAGGGTCGAGCGCACGACGGTCTCACCGGGCTGACTCGCCAGCGCCACAGCAGCCGCCGGGCAGTCCTCGCCGTAGTGCGGGAGCAGGTCCGCGACCACGTCCTCCAGGTGATTGATCACGAGATAGATCGCCAGCGTCGCCCCGGTCAGCGCGAAGTTCGCCAGCGTCTCGCCGGGAGGCATGGACCCCGACCGCGAACGGGCGCGCGTGATGATCAGGCTCTGCCCCACCCCCGGCACGGTCAGCTCCCGCCCGAGCACCGCCGCCGATGCCGCGAACGCGGACACGCCCGGCACCATCTCGTGCGGCACACCGGCCTTGTCCAGCACCCGCATCTGCTCGGCGACGGTGCTGTAGAGGGACGGATCCCCCGAGCACAGCCGCGCGACATCGACCCCCTTCTCGTGGGCCTCGAGGATCCGCGCCATGACCTCGTCCAGGGTCAGGCTCGCCGTGTCGAGGCGCGTCGCGTCAGGGGGACAGTGCGCGAGCAGTTCGGTCGGCGTCATGCTCCCGGGGTAGAGGCAGACGCCACAGCGGCCGAGAACTGTTGGGCTTCCTCGGTACGGCGGGCGCCGAGGGTGAGACGCTCAAGCTGCCCG
This sequence comes from Streptomyces sp. NPDC038280, assembly GCF_055600045.1. Classification (NCBI taxonomy): domain Bacteria; kingdom Bacillati; phylum Actinomycetota; class Actinomycetes; order Kitasatosporales; family Streptomycetaceae; genus Streptomyces; species Streptomyces sp. NPDC038280. The sequence goes on along the minus strand of NZ_JBVJYZ010000020.1, from coordinate 100,172 downwards.
CACCGGCGGGCCTCTGGGCCGAGGTGGTCCTCGCGGGGGTGAGGTCGCCGACGGCGGTGTGCCGACCACGGAGGAGCCGCGCCGGGCCGCAGGTGCGTCCGCTCGCGCCCAGACCGGTACCCGGCGGGCCGCCCTCGCACTGCCAGTCGGCACCGTCTCCTGGTCACAGCCGGCGGAAAGCCCGACGGCCTGTGTAATGAGGCATCCTTCGCGCCCTCTGCAGCGCGCCCGTCCCTGCATCCACCGGGGCCAGAATCAGTCGGCCCATCCTGCCGAGCAGGAACTCCGGAGGCTGTTCACCCCCAGCCGGGCCGGGCGGCAGAGTGCCTTCGAGGCGGACCGGCAAAGGGCGAGGAATCGGGTCCGGTCGGTGCCGACACGCCCGCCCGGATGCGGTGGATCGTCGGCCCGGTCGACGAGGATCGCATTGCGGCCACCACCCCGCGTCTCGGAGAAGACGGCCGCCCGCCACGGGCGTGCCCGGCTTCGACGACCGTGCCGTGTGGGCGCGAGGTCTGCTCCCGGCGTCGGGCCGGATGAGCCCGTTGCCCTCCCATCTCGTCGGAGTCACCATGGCCCCACCCTCGGCCTCACCTCGCCCGCGCCGCTCCGGGGCGTCGATCCTGCCGGTCCTGCTTCCCATCGCGGTTCTGATCGTGGTGGCGGTGAGCGTGGGGTCGTGGCTGCAGTTCACCGAGCGGCAGGCGATCGACACGGTCCACACGGTCGGATCCAGCGCCGCCGACCGGGTGGACGTGGAGGCCGACGTCCAATACGTCGACGCCGCGGCCAGAGAGCTGGTACTGCGGGTCCAGGTCACCCCGCGCGGGGCCTTCGGCGAGGAGGAAGGGACCGCTCCGGTGGCCGATCTCAGCCTCCAGACCTCCGGGGCAACGCTCGACGACCTGGCGTTCGACGCGCACGAGCGGCTCGCGACCAGGGACGTGCAGGTCGCGCTCACCGGCGGATCGATCAGCGACTATCCGTTCGACTCCTACGAGACCGGTATCGGGTTCAGGGCGCTGCTGGGTGGCAAGCAGGTGCCGGTGCGCATGCTGTTGTCCAACAACGACGTGCTCTTGTCGGTCTCCGCGACACCCAAGCCCTCCCGGCAGGAGGCCGTCGTCGGGCTGGGGCTGACCCGATCGGGCAGCGTGCTCGTCTTCGCGCTCTTCATGATGGTCGTGATGTGGGCACTGGCGGCGTCCGTGATCATCGGGGCCTGGTACCTGACGACCCGCCGTCAGGGCTTGGTCTGGCCCGCCCTCGCGTGGATGGCCGCGACCCTGTTCGCTCTCTCGGCGTTTCGCAACAACGCCCCCGGCACACCCCCGATCGGCTGCGCGATGGACTGGATCGCCTTCCTTTGGGCCGAGACCATCGTCGCCCTGTGCCTGATCACCGCGGTCATCGCCGGCGTCCGCACCGTCCTGCGCCCGGACGACACCCACCACACCTGAGCGATTCCTGCCACCCATGTGCGCGGGCGCGCCGGCGGGGACAAGAGGGCCGCCCGGACATACGACCTTTGGAGGGGCGGGTACGCGGGCGCCCACGGCCGCAATCCGCAGTATCGGGGCGGGGGCGGGACGGGGCGCTGTTGCGCAGTGCAGCGACTCTCCCTGTCCGAATTCCCACCGCGTGCGTTCGGCGGTCATCGGCCGCACGGACCGCGCGGCCGTGCGAACTGCGCGGCCGTGCGGTACCGGCGGAGGTCATCGGTCTCGTTCACGTCAGTCGGCCAGGCGCGGACGCTGGCGAGCCTCGCCGCGTTTCCCCTATGACGCGGTTCTCTGACGGAACGTTCGACTCCGCACCGAAGATCTTTTCTTCGCACCGTCTTCGCTGTCACCATGTCCCCCATGACGCACATCACCAAGGGCGCCAACGTCCCTGTCCCGGCCGCCCCTCTGCGGATCGCCGTGGGCCGGCACCGGGTGCCCGGGGCGCCGACCGTGGACGTCGCCGCCCTGCTGCTCGACGCGACCGGCACGGTGCGCGGCGACGCCGACGTCGTCTTCCACGGCCGGCCCGCGCATCCGTCCGGCGCCGTGCGGCACATGGGCACAGGTGAGGGCGGCGGGCAGCTCGCCGAGTGGCTGGAGCTGGACCTGCTGCGGATCGAACCTGCCGTCCAGCGGGTTCTGATCGCCGGGTACTGCCACGGCGGGGCGTTCGGGCAGGTTCCCGGCCTGTACGCACAGGTGGTGTCGGTCGACGGCGCCGTGGTGGCGCACTACGACGTGACGGACGCCTCCAGCGAGACGGCCTTCGCGCTCGGGGAGTTCTACCGGCGCGACGGGGCGTGGAAGTTCCGCGCGGTGGGTCAGGGTTACGACTCGGGGCTAGCGGGGCTGGCGACGGACTTCGGGGTCGTGGTGGCAGAGGGTGCGGTGCCGGTGGCTCCGCCGGCGTCCGGACCGGTGCCGTTGAAGGACGTGGCCAAGACGGGCTCGGCGCCTTTGGGGACGGCCGCGCCACTGGTGCCGGCGCCCGCCGCGGCGGCCCCTCCCCTGTCGAAGTCGGCCGTCCCGGTGCCTTCCCCACCCGTAACCAGCCCACTCGCCGTCGCCAGCCCGCTCGCCGTCGCCAGCCGGGCCGGCACCCACTCCTGGGAAGCCGGCCTCTTCGACTTCGAACCGCGCGTCTACAACGGCAAGGGCGAGAAGACGGTCACCGTGGACCTGCCGTTCCCGCCGGACTCGGATCCGGTGATCCTGGAGGCACGGGTCGAGGAGTACCACTTCCTCGGGGTCCAGATCCCCGGCCGCTCCGACGAAGTCTTCTGCAACGACCTGCCCGACTTCTACGGTCGTGCCCTCCTCGTGCCGCCACGCAAGGGCGGCCCGGTGAAGATGAAGGTGCGCCACTCGGGGAAGTGGGAGCTCACTGTTCTGCCCCTGTCGGCGGCCCGCCCGATCGGCGCCGGGACGGTCCGCGGAAGCGGGCGCGAGGTCTTCGTCCACACGGGCGCCGCGGCCGATCTGAGGGTCCGGGCGACGGACCGCCACAACGGGTGGTTCCAGCTGAACCACCACAAGGGCAACGCCCCCGGCGAGCTGAGGCGCCCCGCCGAGGAGCTCGTCCACGCCTGGAACGGCCGCAAGGTCAAGGAGAAAGTACGGATCCCGGACGGCCCCCTCCTGCTCGTGATCGACAAGAGCCGCCACCAGTGGGAGCTCACCGTCGACCCGCTACCCCTACGCGAGCCGTCCCCAGGGGCAGGTCGGCAATGGCAACGAGCGCGTCCTCGCTGACCTGGAAGGAACCGGGGTCACTGTGCTCGGAGGGCGTCAGGAGTCCGGCTTCGATCAGGTGGTCGAGGCCTCGCCGGCGCAGCCCGAGACGTCGAGCGCTGTGCTTCGGCCCGCGCGCCGGGGGTCGGGACGAACCCGGAGTTGTCTGATGCCGGGGCGAGATGCCCGAGCTGTATGGTTGAAGGGCGGATGACCATGACTGAGCGTGACTGGGACGACGACGGTGAATACCACGACTCAGTCCAACGGGCCGAACGAGCAACGCGCTTTGGCTGGGCAGCGATCATCGGCACCGTAGGAGCGCTCGGCTGCGCGCTGACCGCCACGGCCGTTATCGGCGCAATCGGAGTCGCGGCGTGCCTCTACGTCGTGATGGCCATGGACTACTAGAGCGTGTTTGCGATGCGGTCACAGTGCTTGTCGCGCCAGGGCGGGGTAGAACACGGTGGCCTGACCTCGCTGGGCGACCCCGTCGGCTGATCTGCCACGAACTCACCAGGGCACCGGGCGACCTGCCCTGACACTCGGACTGTCAGGCGATCGCGCCGCCCGCATTGCGGATCAGCCGCTGGAGCACCTTCACCGTAGTGACGTTGTTCGCGTCATCGATGCCCAGGAGGACAGTGACGTCGGCCCTCCCCAGCTGATCCATGAGTAGCTCAATATCCACCGTCACCGATCCCGTCATTACCCTCCACGATGCCTCCCTGCGGTTGGATGACGGCGTCGAGGCTGCCGACCTCAGCTACGAGAGTGAGCTGGCTTCACCGCTCAGCGGGCTGGGGAGCTGCCGGATCAGCGGGATGGCGGTCTGTGCGTCGGCCGCTCATCAGCCCCAATGGTGCCCGCTGGCGTGCTCCGTCGGCAGCAGACACACGTCGTCTCCGCGCTCAGCGGGACACAGAGCCTCATGCGTCCAGTGGCGGTCGCCCTCGTCCGTCCAGCGCAGCCACCAGTGGGTCTGATCTTCAAAGGTGTGGTCCTGCGACTGCCCCAACGCGACGTGGGAGCCGACGTGACCGTCTTCCAGTGCACACTCGAGCTCCGGGAGCATCGTGAAGGCTGCGTCCGGGAGTTCGTCGAGGCGGGCGATCTCATCGGGCGTCAGCACCGTCGCTTCCGTCGAGCAGTAGATGGCGGCCTCCCAGATGGCGTTGAAGGAACGCTATCTGGAATCGGGACGCCCGGATGCCATTCGACCCGGCCGACGGGAAGGGGCGGTGGACTGGGCCCCGCGAGGCCCAGTGCGGCGGACAAGAGGCGGGCGTTATTCTTCCTGTCCGCCGACTCCGGTGGTGGGTGTCGGTGGTGCCGCGGCCGTCCGGCCGCGGCACCACCGAATGACAGTTCTCGGACGGCGGCGCGCGGTGGCAGCTACTTCCAGATCTCGGCGACCCATTCGGGGTGGTCGATGAACGGGTTCCGGTTCTTCTGTATGCCGTAGATCTTGTCGTTGCGGGCCTTCTCGAACGCATCCGGCGGGTCGGCGTCGTGCCACTGCTTCAACACCGACAGCCGTCCCATCGCCGGAGCACTACCGTTGCCGACCTGGTCATTGGGTTCCAGGTCGGGGGAGCCGTCGGATCCGTCGTACCGGACGGCCATGTAGAGGATCATGCGGGCGACGTCGCCCTTGACGGCGTCGCGGGGTTCGAAGGAGTCGCTGTCAATGCGGCTGTCGGGCGCTTCGTCGACCGGGTCGCCGCCGTTGTCGAAGTCGAGGTTGCCGCGGGTGGAATTGACGGAGGAGTCTTCGGGGCGCAGGTGGTGAATGTCGGTACCCGGTCCGGGGCGCGTTCCGAAATCGCCGTGGCTCTTGGCCCACACGTGCTCCCGGTTCCAGTCGTCCGCACCGTCGCCGTGGGCGTCCTTGGACTGGGAGCGGCCGCTGTACAGGAGGATGACGTTGGTGGGGGTGTCGGGGTCCTCGTCGGTGGTCTTCAGTGCTTCCCACACGTCGTCGTAGGAGAGCTTCGTCTGCTCGCTGATGATCGCGTGCAGGGCCGTCTTGAGCTCGCCGCCGGTCTTGCCGGCAGCTGCTTTGTAGTAGGCGTCGTCCAGCGGCATCGCCACCGCGGCGCCGGGTGCGGCGGGCGGGGTACTGGCGGTGGCGAAGGCCGAGGCCGGAACGGCGAGCGCGGTGGCCGCAGCCGCGGCCAGGACGGGACCGCGCCAAGGGCTGCGCTTACGGTGAGCGGACATGATGTGGGGGGTGTCCTCTCCTTCTCGGCGGGCACACCGCGGAATCACGGCCTCAACCGGCGGCCAGAAGTCCGACGACGTGCCCAACAGGCGGATGTCGATCGGTAGTTCGGGGGATGAAGCCTGCCAGCATCCGATCAGAAGCGAGTGGACACCGCGCACCCGTCCTGTGCCGACACGGTGAAGAGAACCTCACGATGCGAGGGGCCCGGAGCAGTCGGCTCGCCCCGCCGCGCCTGGGACGCTGCAACACCGCGGGGCTGCGGGCGGTGGCGTCAGTCAGGACGGTGCGAGCCAGGATGGTGCTGCTCAGCGACGGTCGGTGTGCATTGGTTCAGCGAGCGGCCGCCGACGGCGCGGGCCTTGGCGTACGTGGCGGGCCGACGGGCCTTGGCCCGCGGGCGGTCGAACGCCCCCCGGGCCAAGGCAATTTCACCCGGTGAATTGCTGACACAGCCGCTGGCGACGGACGCTGGTCTCCATGCGGTGGCGGACGTCCGGGAGCCAGTTGGGGGCGGCGGCGGGGTGGTCCACAGCCACTTCACGTACCGGTCTACGCCCCCGGCGATGCTGACCCTCGGCTTCCGGCCGAGGATGTTCTCCACCTTACGCACGGCCGCGTACGCATCCAGCGGGTCACCGGCCGGTAATGGCGTCTCCAGGAACGCCGTGTGCGGGTAGTGGTCCTGCACCAGCTCGGTGACCTTGCGCAGGGGTGGGCACGCCGGTGCCGATGCTCACGGTCTCGGTGTGGACACGGGGGCTGCCAAGGGCTCACAGGGTGCCGTTGGCGATGTCGTCGACGTGAACCAGGTCCCGTACCCGCCACAGCCAGGCGTTCCAGGGTGCCGGCGGTCGTGAACTCCGGCCCGCACCCCACTCCCCCGCCACGCTGCCGACACCTGGCAGAGCTGCCGGCCGGCCCGCGGGGCTGTGCGGTGCTGGTCGGCTCGCGGCCGCGCTGAGGCTCATTCCCGGCCGAGGCTACCGACCGACACCTACGACACCGGTGAAGAATGTGGTCAGCACGGGCGCGAGGGTCTGTGGGTCGACGTTGTGGTCCTGGCCGGGAAGTGCGTGCAGTGTGTAGTTGTCCCCGTGGGAGGCGAGATCCTTCGCCCCGTTGGCCATGTACGTCTCGCCCGCGCTGCCGTAGCCGACCAGGACGGGTACGTTCACGGACCGCCACCGGTCGGTGGGCAGTGGCCGGCCGGACATGGTGTCGCCCCTCACGTGACCGTCGTAGGGCAGGGTCGGGGCAGCGGCCTTCCACGCGGTCCAGACAGGGGTGCGCCGCATCGCGGCGATGGCTTCGCCCGGCATGGCCAGGCCCGCCGTCAGGAAGTACGTGAGGGCCTCGGTCGCATCCCCCCGCGCCACGATCGCCTTCATGCGGTCGACGTAGTCGGCGGGCAGCGGCGGGCGGGTGTGGTCGACGATGAACGGCGGCTCGTACAGGGCCAGGGCGGAGACCGCGCTGCCCCTGGCCACGGCCTCCAGGGCCAGGACGGCTCCGGAGGACATCCCGAAGAGCAGCACCGGGCCGCCCACCCGCTCGATCACCGCGTCCAGGTCTCGACCTCGCGCTGCACGTCGTAGGCGGGGTTGTCACCGCTGTCACCGCGTCCTCTGCGGTCGTAGTTGACGACGCTGAAGTCACGCGCCAGCAGCGAGGCGAGCGGTGCGTGCCGTACCCGGGTCATCAAGGTGCCGCCGACGAGAATCAGCGTCGGGCCCGCGGTGCCGTGCCGCTCACACGCGATCGCCGTGCCGTCGGATGAAGCCACCTTGAACATGTCGAAATCCCCTGCTTTCAAAGCCGTTGGCGGGTCGCACGCACCGGCCGGCTGTTGTCCCGGGCGATGACCCGGCACCGGGCCCACAGGTGCACCAGCGGTCAACGGCCCCGTCAGTACGGTACGTCCGGCTCACACCAGCGGCGACCGGGAGCCACACCCGGCGTGCCCATGTGGGCATCGGCGTCGGGGGCCGCCGATGGACCGTCCCGGAGCCACGCACCGTCAGACAGCCTCTGTCACAGAGCCCACACCTCCCCCGACCGCACCTCACCGCACCTCACACACCAGGAGATCTCCGTATGCGCTGCAAACGCCGCCGACTCTCCGGCGAAGACGTCAGGCCCTCATCTCCCTGCTCCTCGCGACGGTCGCCCGTCCTGCTGAGGTTGGCCGGCTGCTCCCCAGGGAGCTCAGCGAACGCGGGCAGCGGCGCGGTACGAGGTCCACCTCGGCGGCCCGCACCGCGCGGCGCCTGCGCGCTCGTGACCGGCCGACCCTACGGCCGCGGTGGCGTCAGGTCGCCGTACAGGGCCACCGAGCCGGGTGCGGGGCGGCATCGCCGGGCCCGCGTGCTGATGGCCGGATGTGCCACATGCTCGTCATTGCGGCCATCCGGAAGGGGCGTGATGATCAGGGCATGCCCGAAACGCACAGAGTCGTCATCGCCGCCTTCCCCGGGGTGGAGCTGTTGGACGTCACCGGCCCGGCCGAGGTGTTCTCCGTCGCCTCCCGGATGCTCGTCGGCGAACACCCCGGCTACCGGGTGCAGATCGCGACGGCCGACGGCGGCGAACTGCGGACGGCAAGTGGTGTCCGGCTGCTCGCAGACCTGGCCCTGGACGAGGCGGACGGCCGGGTCGACACCCTGCTCGTCGCAGGTGCGATCGACCTGGTCGACGGCGCGGTGGAGCCAGTGGTCGACGCCCAGGTCACCGCGTGGTTGCGCCAGGCGGCGCCGCGGGCCCGTAGGACGGGTTCGATCTGCGCGGGCGCCCACCTGCTGGCCACGGCCGGGTTGCTCGACGGCAGACGCGCCACGACGCACTGGCTGACCGCCGCCCGGCTGGCCGCCGAGCATCCGCGGGTCACCGTCGATCCGGACCCGATCTTCATCCGCTCCGGACCGGTGTGGACCTGCGCCGGTGTCACGTCGGGAATGGACATGGCACTCGCGATGGTCGCCGAGGACCACGGCCGAGCAGTAGCCCTGGCCGCCGCCCGGATGATGGTCATGTATGTCAAACGCTCCGGTGGGCAGAGCCAGTTCAGCGTGCCGCTCTCCGAACAGGCGGCCCAGGCCCCTGCGGACGACCGGATCGACGACCTGCGACGGTGGATCTCGGACCACCTCACCGATGACCTCTCGGCCGAAGTCCTGGCCGAACGGCTGCACTTGAGCGTGCGACACTTCACACGCGTGTTTCGCCAGCGCACCGGCACCACGCCTGCCGCCTACGTGGAGGCCGCCCGCCTGGAGGCTGCCCGGCGGTTGCTGGAGGAGAGCGACCACAGCCTGCCGGAAACCGCCGCGGCCAGCGGTCTGGGCTCGGTGGACACCTTGCACCGCTCCTTCCAGCGCAGGCTGGGAACCACCCCCGCCGAGTACCGCCGCCGCTTCCGGTAGCCATCCCGATACCGCGCACCATCAACCGCCGCCCGGCGGATCTCAGGCATGCCCGCACACGAGGCCGCCGCGACACCCTGGAGCACGCCATGTCCCGTACGAAAGTCCTCCCCATCCCGGTCCTGGGCCGGCACGCGGTCAACGCCTACCTGCTGCTGGGCCGCCGGCCGGTCATCGTCGACGCGGGGACGCCCGGCAGCGGCCGGCGGATCATCGAGCGGGTCAGCGAGCACGGGGTGGACCCGGCCGACGTCTCCTTGATCGTCATCACGCACGGCCACATCGACCACTTCGGTTCCGCCGCCGAGCTGCACCGCCTCACCGGCGCGCCCGTCGCGGCCCACGTCGCCGACCTCGGACCGTTCCGTTCCGGCCGGGCCCGCGAACCGTACCTGCCGACCGGGCCGATGGGCCGCGCCATGGCCCGCCGTAAGGAGCTCCACGTCCGGGCCGAACCGTTCGAACCCGAGGTGCTCATCAGCTCCGAGACCAGCATGGAGGACTTCGGCGTCGCAGGGCGGATCATGCCCACCCCCGGGCACACCGCGGGCTCCGTGTCCGTCCTCACCGACGAGGGCGACCTCGTCGCCGGTGACCTTGTCGCCAACTCCTTCATGGGCCTCATTCCCGGAAAGCCCGCCAACCCGCCCTTCCACGACGACCCGGTCGGCAACCTCGCCAGCCTCCAGGCGATGCTCGCCCTCAACCCCACCACCCTGCACGTCGGCCACGGCACCCCCCTGAAGCCCGGGCGGGTACGGCGCTGGGCGCGGCGCGAAGACCACCGCCTGGCCCGGCTCGCAGCGGCCGGCCGCCTCACCGCGCGTGCGCAGGGCCAGCCCTGAACGACGCGGACCTTCCAGCCCGGGCTGTAGCGAATGCGTATCGAAGCGGCCGTTCGCCTCATCAACTTTGCGTCGGCAGAAGGGATTTGCATGTCTCACAAGACAGTCATCCGCACCGATGGGTGAAGATCAGATGTGTGAAGATCAGCGGGAGGTCAAAGCGTTGCGGGGATCGACCATGAGCATGCCACTGCGACACCGAACCGTTCGCTTCGCCGCTCACTCGATGCCTTCCAGAAACGGGACGAGGGCATCGATGAAGGGCTCGTTCCGATCACCGACAACCATGTGCCCGGCGTCGGCCACATCGACGTACCGCGCGTTGGGAACCCTGGCGCAGAACTCCTCGGCGGCGTCCTCGCGCACCACGTCGCTGAGCCCGCCGCGGACGAGCAGGATCGGCACGTCGGCGTGGTGAGCGGCGTGGAGGAGACGCTCGGCCATGCCAGGCGGGTCCATCCGGCCCTCGAAGCTGTCGAGGATCCGGGGGTCCCAGTGCCAGACCCAGCGATCGCCGTGGCGTCGCAGATTGTTCCGTAGGCTCCCGGGGTCGGACGGTCGCGTGCGATGCGGTAGGTGGGCAGAGACCGCCGCGGCTGCTTCCTCGATGCTGGCGAATCCGTCCGGCCGACTGCGCATGAATGCGACGATCCGGCGAACCCCGCGGGGATCCGGTCGATGGGCGACGTCGACGAGCACCAGAGCGCGGACAGCCGCCCTGGGTGCCTCTCCTGCGGCGAGCAGCGAACTCAGACCGCCGAGCGAGGCCCCAACGAGCATTGGCCGGTCGCCGACTTCGGCGACGAGCGCCCGGACGTCCTCGGCGAACAGGTCGAGGTCGTAGTCGCCATCGGCTGACCATTCGCTGGTGCCGTGCCCGCGTAGGTCCGGAGCGATGACCCGCCACCCCAGCGTGGCCAGTCGAGGGCCGGTCCCGTCCCAGGCGTGTCGTGTCTGGCCGCCCCCGTGCAGCAGGACAAGAGGTGGCGAGGACGCCGCTGCGCCCCATGTATCCGCCGTGAGCAGGATCCCGCCACGGCCCACGAAACTTCGAGGCCGTGACAGCGCGCCGGGCGTCATACCGTGCCCCGGATCCGCAGCGGCGCCAGCAGTTGGTCGCGGTAGGGATCCGCGGCCGCCGCTGCGAGCACGACGTCCAGTGCGAACAGAGCACGCGCGAGGAACCGGTCGTCGTCGATCAGCGCTGCGACCCACTGATGCAGTGCACCCACGCACGAGGTGCCGACAACGGCGGCCAGCGCGTCCGTGTTGATGTCGGCGCGCAGGATTCCCTGCGTCTGCGCCTCGGCCATCGCCCGGCGGAGCTGGGTGAGCGGACTGCGGTCGAGAACGAGGCCGCTTTCCTCCCACTCACGCACCATGCGACGCGACACGATTGGGTCGTCCACGAACAGACGTACGGTCGACTGGACAACCTCCCGTGGGCCGCCGGCTCCCAGCACCACGAGGCGGCGCTCGAGTTCGTCCATGAACCCGGCGGCCAGCGCCTCCCAGATCTTCTCGCGCGGCCCGATCAGGTTGTACACCGTGGCCGGGGCGACCTCCGCTCGCTCGGCGATCCGCTCGGCACTGATCACCGATTCCGGGCTCTCCCGGAGGAGTTCGCGCGTCGCGTCGAGGATCCGGATTCGACGCTGGGCCTTGTGCTGCTCGCGCAGTCCCCCTTCGACCGGCTGCATACGCGCTCACCCTTCCGCGAAAACTTAGAGAGTCCTCTAAATTTAAAGGGGGTCTCTGGTTTTGGGCAAGCGTTGCGGTGGCGCAGACCGCTGTGAGCCCGAAGCAGCCTGCCAGCGCACCGACCTCATCACACCCCTGCAGGTGCGGAGCGGCGGGGAGCAGACGTTCCTCCAGGGATGACGGAGCGTCGGCATGAACGGCATCGCCGCACCGCGGCAGCCTCGGCCCCCAGGTCCCTCGTGCCGGTCGCCTGGGAGCGCGGGTCGGCCCGCGTCCTCGTCGGCGCGGCCCGGACGGCATCTCCCCAGGGCCGGGGGTGCGCGATCCGCATGAGGGATCCGCCAGAGGGCGGATTTCTCTTCGAGCTGCTCAGTCCCGGGGAGGCTGAGCCGCAGAAAGCCCCGCGTTGCAGTCCGCCCAAGCGGATTGGCTCAGCAGGGGCCGGAAGCGGGTGAAGAGGGTGAGAAGGTCAGCTCCCCACTTCTCACGGAAGGCAGGGTCAATACGGGCAACGTCGAGTTCGTTGGCAACGGACAGCTCAGCGAAGTCACGCCGCGCCTGCGCCTGTGGAGTGTGGATGCGGCCGGTGAACCGATCTCGGAAGGCCCCGTGGGGATCCGCGAGCCCAGGATAGGTAGCCCTCCGGTCACATGACGCGTAGAGGTGGACGATGGCTTCGGCCTCGTCACCGATTACCTCAGCGAGTTCGGTTCGGTGGCCCGGAGAATGCAGGGCGATGGGGAAGCCGTCGGTGCCGTAGAAGGCGTGGCACAGGCCCGCGAGCTGGAGGGCGGGGCGTGCGCCCCATAAGGCGAGTTGCCCTTGAACGCGCTGGAGGTGGGCGAGAAGAGTGCCGCCCGGGTGGGCGATGTCTGCTGCGCCGAGCCCGCGCAGTAGCGCGATGGCCTGGTCGGCAGCACGAGCAGATGCCGGCACGGGGTGGTGTCCTTCCAGCGCTTGGGGTCGGCACCCGTCCGTGCCGCAGGGGCAGCCGGGCCACCGCCGGGTCGACACGACTACGGCCACCGCAGCAAGGCCTCAAGCATGGATCGTGCCACCTCGCGCGTGTTCCAGTTGGCGGCGCATGTCGAGCAGGTGATGGCGCAGCTCGTGCAGGGTGTGCACGGCGACCCAGCGCAGTGAGCGTTGCTCGCGCTCGGGATAGGTGTATACCAGTGTGCGCTCCCAGTCGGCGGGAGACAGCCGGTCGAGCGTATCCGTGAACAGGAGTGTCGCGTCTTGGAGTTGGCGTGCGACATCGGCGGGCTGTTGCTGGGCGTATCCGTCGTGCTCCACGCGCTCGTCGCGCCCCATGGACTCGGCGACCGGCGTATCACGACGTCGTGCGGCCAGAACCCGCTCACGCTGCACGAGCAGGACATCACGCATGTGACAGGCGTACTCGAGAGGTGACCACACCTCTGGCGCGGAGCGCCGCCGCAGCACCGACGGTTCGGCGCCCAGCAGGTCCGCGTACTCGCGGGCGTGACCCTTGGCGAGCACCGAGACTTCGGGAGCCAGAGCGAGGTCGTACTCGAAACCGCATTCCGCGCAAGCTGTCATGCATGCACGGTAACAACTCTCCCCTCGAGCACGACCTGTCCGCGTCCGCGTCGGCGGTGTGGAGCGAGGTGACGCTCATGCTGACGGTGACGCTGACGCTGACGGCGAGCATGACCGCGGTCACGGCTCCCCCGCTCAGATGTCACGCCTGACACAGGCAGGGGCCGGGCCGCCTCAATGGCCGTGGGGGCCCGGTGGACTCAGTGGAGACAGAGGCAGAACGGATGGCCGGCCGGGTCCGCGTAGACCCGCCAGTTGGCCTCCGGGCGGAGCTGGTCCGTACGCTCCAGCACGGTCGCGCCGAGGGCGAGCGCTCGCTCCTCCTCCCCGTCGAGGTCGTCCACGTCGAAGTCCAGGTGGAGCTGCTGCGGGTGCTGCTCGCCGGGCCATTCGGGCGGTCGGTAGCCGTCCACCCGCTGGCAGGCCAGTGGCACTCCCTCGAACCCGTGCACCTCGACCCAGTCGGGATCCTCCGGGTCCGCGACCACCCGACCGCCGAGCAGATGTGCGTAGAACTCCGCGAGCCGTACCGGATCGGCGCAGTCCAGCGCGACCGCCTGCAGCTTTCGAATCACTTCCGACACCCCTCGTTCCTCGGCTGCTTACGCGACTGCCCGTAGGAAGGGGTCGTACCCGCCGCCGCGGCGGACATGCGTAGCGCCTTGAATCCATTGGACTGCTGGTCAGGGTACCTGCCACGCTCCGCCTCGTGGAGATACTCGATGTCCTGACAGACATGGCGAAGACCGGCCGCCTGGGCCCGGTGTTCAGCGGAGCCGACTGGAACGATGTGACCGCAGCACTCGGCGAACCGTGGGACGTCGGAACGATGAGCCGGAACAGAGAGTGGCCACGGCTCTTCGCCTACGGAGACCTTGAGCTGAGTGTCTGCCGCTGCCGCAGGGTCTCTCTCATCTGCGTCCAAACCTGGCGGGACGTCGTCGAACTCCCCCCGTCGGTTGTCGGGGGGACGGGCAGCTTCCCCGCAGGGATCAAGCATGCGGATGTGGTTTCCGCCTTGGACAAGACCTGTTGTCCCTGGAAGCCGTACGCTCCGCTGACCTTCGACGACCAGTGCACGCTCGTGGCGATCCCGTCAGGAGCGCACTTCACTTTCGAGATCCCCGAGGGCGAAGAACCCATGCTGAACGTCATGGGCCTGCCCGGCGACGGACACGACTGCTTCGCATGGACGGCAGGCCAAGATCACTGACGTGAAGCGCCGTCGAAACTCGTGAACTTCCATCGCTGCAGTGATCGCCACCTGCTGCTCGAGTCACGTCATCCCCTACCTGCTACGGCGCACGCCCACCGCATCAGCTCGTCCAGCAGCATGGCGCTGATACCGACCGTGTCCGTGGCCTGGCGGCCCTCGTGGGCGATGCCGAGGACATGGGTGCCCCGGCCGCGACGCGGTCGAGCCGTGTCACCTGCGGGGGCGGCGCCAGCGGGCTGCCGGTACTGGTGGCGGGGTTGTACACCCACGCTCCTCCCGGAGACTCGTCCACCTCTTCCGCACATGCGCCGCGGTGCACGGCCAGTTGAGCGACGAGGCTGGGGGCGCCGTCCCCCCACGCGGTACAGAGTGTGCGGTGCGGTGTCGTGCGGACAGCCGCGTCGGCCGGAGCGCGCAAGTCGTGGCCGAGCGCGGTGATCGCCGTCCGTCGCTGACGCGGGTCCTCCTCGTCCGGTTGCTCAGGAGTGGTGCTCGTAGCGAAGCGGTGCGGCAGAGGCGATTTCATCGGGCTTCTCGTTGCATGGCCGCGGAACCGCAGCCAGGGGTACTCGGCTGGGTCAGCTCCGGGCCGGGGACGAGGTGATGTCGCGTACGAAAACGGGCTTGAGGTGCTTCTCCGGCAGCGCGTCGGGCAGTTGCTCCCAGTCGAGGACGTGGGAGACGACGCGTTCGGGTGCGACCTTCCCGGAGGAGGCGAGGTCGAGAGCGTCGGGGATGTGGGCGCGTACGTTGTCGCGGGCGATGCGCAGGGTGACGTCGGTGAGGTACATGTCGAGCAGGGGGAGTTCGCCGGGGCGGAAGTGGTTGCCGGCGGACTCGCAGATGCCTTCGGGAGCGAGTGATGTGACGGCGAGCGCGAGCTGGTCGACGCGACCTGTGGCCTCGATGGCCAGGTCGAAGCCGTGCGGGATCGGCTCGATGGCCTCGGCGGTGCGAGCGCCGTAGCTTTCGGCGAGACGGCGGTGCCCGGCGTCGGGGTCGACGTAGAGGACGTCGGAGGCGCCGAGCGCGCGGGCGATGTCGCACACGTACAGGCCGATGCTGCCGCGTGCGACGACCAGGACCCGGGCGCCCGGGCGGGCCGCCAGGTGCGGGGCGACCAGGCGCCAGGACAGGGACCAGCTATCGCTGGCCGAGGCCATGGCGACCGGGTCGAGGCCGGCAGGCAGCGGTACCAGCATGGCGTCCGCGTAGGGGACGCGGACCAGGTCGGAGAAGAGGCCGCCCCAGCTGCCGCCGATCGGCGCGCCGTACATCGCCATGTGCGGGACTGAGGTGCAGTGGGCGGTCACCCCGCCCCGGCAGGGGGCGCAGGTGCCGCAGTTGATGGACCACGGCACCACGACCAGGTCGCCGGGGGCCACGCTGGTCACGTGGTCGCCGATGTCGGTGACGCGGGCCACGCATTCGTGGCCGAGGGCGAACGGCGGGTCGATGCTGTGTTGAATCTGCGGCTGCCGCCGCGTGGCCTGCCCGGCGAGGATGGAGGAGTCCACGTCGCAGGAGGTGGCGGCGACGGGGCGACGATCGCCTCCTGGACGGACCGGACCTTGGGGTCGGGTGCCTCGCGCCACTCGACCGTGCGCCGCGCGATGTAGGTCAGTTCACGCATCGGCCTGCTGCCCCTTCGCCAGGGCGACCAGGTCGGCGTACCGGACGACGGAGCCGCCCGCGCCCCAGTTGCCGTCGGGCTGCTCGTGCACCAGCACACACCCGCAGCGCCTCACCCGGGGACAGACCGGCGGCCGCGGGCACGGTGGCGGTGGCCTCCTCGACCAGGCCCGCCTTGCGCCGCTGCGACAGCGCTCCCTGGGGAACCGTCACCTCCACGAGGAAGCGGGGCGCGTCGTCCTCGGCCGTCGCCTGTGCGCCCTCGGGCAGCTCGGTGAGGTAGCTCCACGCCTGGGCCCGGAAGTAGGTGGTGTCGGGCGCGCCCTCCCACCGCAGCAACACGGCGGCGAGGTCCCGCTGGATCGTGCGCGCCCCTGATCCGAACGATTGGACGATACCCACGGCGTACGCGACGATCGGGCCGGCTACCGAACCACGTCCCCGCGACCGCGCCCAGGACGTGCGGGGTGGCCATCGCGGACCGACCCCAATGTCCTGCCGGCGGCTTGCGAGGGCTGCTGGTGCCAATGCGGTTGCTTTGACCGGCGGACGGCCTGGTGGACCGGCTGGACGGGCCGTTGGCCGTGCGGCAGGAGTTGTGGGCTCAACTCGCCGTCCACCAGGCTGTCCGCCTGTTCGCGCACTCCGTCTCGGCGACCGGTCCCGTCCTGGACGCCGACCGGTGCTCCTACCTCCGCTGCGTCCGGATCGCCCGACGCAGCGTGCCGTCCCAGTACATCGCCCCCCCGGCACGTGCTGACCAGCGCCTGGGCGAAGGCCGCCCGAGCAGCCCGCTCCCTTCTGCTGCCGCCTCGGACCAGCCGATACTGCCCCCGCGCGATAAAGAGGCCGATGCGGTGGCCGATCCTGCGAACCCGGCGCGGCTGCAGCAAGGTCGAGCCCGTCCGGTGGGCCTTCAACCCGGCCAGCATTGCAGAAAAGCACCGCGGCGCCGGAAGACCCGTGGCCCGCGTGCCCACAACTCCGCCCTGAATACGCGGATCAGAGTGGGGCAAGGATCATGAGGATCTCGTCGCGGTCGTCGCCTGCTGCGAGTCGGAGGGCGCCGGGCCACCGGCCGATTTCCTTCCAGTCGAGCTGCCCGTAGAAGTCCTCCAGGCCGACGCCGCCGCGGGCGGCGAGGTGCAGTTGTTCCAGGCACATCTCTTCCTTGGCGACCCTACGCACTTCATGCATGAGGGCACGGCCGACACCGCGCCCACGTATGGCGGTGCGAGTCTGGACGTGGTGAAGGGTTCCCCAGTGCGAGACCAACTCGAACGGGTCGCGACGGACGTTGAGCCAGCCTGCAAGCTCCCCGTCCAGGGATGCCGTGAGCACTCGACTGGTGTCGGGAGAGAGCAGGTCGATGATGCGATCGAGAACAGAAGTCACCGTGGCTGCATTGACGGGAGGGAAAGGGAAGCCGGCCGCGCCACCCGCGTTAGTGACTTCGACCCAGCACTCGGTAAGAGCGCGTCGGAGCTGGGGAGTGACGTCGTCCGGTGAGGTGAGCTGCTGAAAGGTGAGTGTGGAGGTCATCCCGCGATCATGGCACTCGCCTCTGACACTCATGAAGCAACTGCATTGGGCTGCGGGTGCCCCTTGGCGCCTTGATCGTCACTTGCATCATCGTCCGGATGCGCAGCGGATGACAGGCTGACACACATCCGCGTTGGGCCGGCACCGCGTAAGCGGCGCCGGGCCTCCGTGTGAACCACCCGCTGCACGAGGAGCCGGACAGGCCCGTCGACGACGCCCTTTCCGCCTGAAAGTCGAAGCCGCTCCCTTCAGTCCTGCGCAGATGCGTGGTCCTCGGCGGTCACGGCAGCTCCGCAGAGCTGCGGGAGTGGGCGACACGTGAACTGCGGGCTACGACGGCATTCTCACGGACGCTCTGCCTGGGTACGGAAGGATCCCGGCACCGATTCAGGTGGATGCGCTGCCTGGCCCCAACTCCGCGCGGGGCCAACGGATCAGCCCCTCGGAGCTGCCCGAACTCTCGTCGTCATCAGGGAACACGCCCACATTGGCATCCATATCGACCTACGACTCCCGCCTTCAACGCCAAGCCATGGGCATACTGAATGGCGCCCTGAGCGGAATGCGCGCCATGGCGCACCCCTCCGCACGAAGCGCGCGGGGTCTCGCTCTCGCGGGGGCGCAGCGAAGGCACGGCCGCCGCCAATCGTCGCTCCGTCAAACGGTCAGCGAGGCAGTCGACAACGCTGGCGGCGCTCCCCGTGGGCGCCCAGCACATCCGGCTCGTGCGAGGGCTGGGGATCGGTCACGGACGGGGGTAGACGCCGCACGACGTCACCGGCTTGCCGTTCGCATCGTCAAGACAGACCCCGACGTACGAGCCGCCGCCGACAACATCCGCGGGAAGTGTGGCAGGCACCGAAGTCACCGTGTTGCAGTGCGTACTGCTGCTCCTGGGGCCGAGCGGGTTCGCATAGGCATCGAACACGCTGTACCACGCTCTGCGGCAGCCGACGGACTTCAACGTCCCTGTGAAGACCACCGACCGGTTGTACCAAGTCAGGGTGCCCGAGATGTAACTGCCTGCGCCGTCGGAGACGTAGACCGGGGTGGGAGGAGGGTAGGCGGCGGCCGCGGCCGGGGGCACCGCGACGGCCGGCGCGGCGGTCAGTGCCGCGGTCATGGCCAGGCCCGCCACGGTGAAGAGGGTGAAAGCAGATCGGCCCAACACGGTGTAAGTCTCCTTTGGCGCGAGCGGGAAGACGCCACAAGGTTGCCCGCAGCCCTTGCGCGTCAACCGTGATGAAGCGTGGCGTCTGCGGACGGTCCGCCACCCCCGCCCCGCATTCTCCGGCCATGGCTGGAGGACCGTGCCCGTGGCGCTGCACGTCGCCACGGTGCTCATCCACCCGGCCATGCCACTGCGCTGCCCGGCCCTCGTTGAGGCTGCTTGACTGGCTCTGGGACGCGGCCCCTGGTAGCCGCCGTCCCCCTCGCACCGCTCACCGGCCTGAGCTGGCCGACCGCACGCGCCGTCTTCGACAAGCGCGGCTCCGCGCAATGACCCGCCGGACAGGCCCTAGAGCAGGCTGAGTGCCTGCATGGCATCGCGTTCGATGCGCGCGAGCTCGTGGAGGATGGAGCCGGCCTCCACGAGCGTCTTCACCTCGCCGGAATCACCTGCTGTCGCGACGAGCGCGGCCACCTGTGTCCAGAGAGTGGAAGCCTCGGTATACAGGCTGTGGCCAGTGCGCAGGTGGCTGCTGTCGATCAGCTGGGCACACTCCGCGAGGAAGTCCCGGTAGAGATTGCGGAACAGGGCGCCGCCGGTGCCGGCCCTCTCCATGAGGACGGCGGCCCGTGGCAGGTCCTCGCGCGGATTGTCGCTGCGCTGCAGCCACTTCGGCACTTGCTTGGCGGTCTTCTCGATGCCCCGGTGGCCCAGGTTCGCGATGGGCGGGTTCAGGAAGGCGTCGGCGCAGGTCTTGATCGCGGGGATGATCCGGTCCTGCGGTGACGTCAGCCTGCTGGGCGCCGTGATGGTGAAGGAGCGGTGCTTGGCGGTCATGGGGCCTCGCTCGGCCCTGGCCCTGGCCAGGGCGGCGAGGCTGGTCGAGACGGCTCCGCCCTGCGGCTGGGTGTCCACCAGGTAGGCGTCTTGTTCGTCGTAGCCGTACATGGCCACGACGTGTCCGCCGAAGTGCACCTTGGTGCTGAAGTAGTCCAGGTGGTAGCTGTCGAGCTGAAGGCCGACCGGCCGACCGGCGTCAATGGAAGCCGCCACGTTCTGCCATGCCTTGCGCGGAGAGGTGGTCTCCCCGATGAGCAGCTCGCACCCGAGGGCGGCGGCCAGGTTCCTGGTGAGCTCGAACGGCTTGACCCTACCTCCCAGGAACGGAAAACCCATGGCTTTGCTGTCCCAGTAGATGAACGACAGTCCAGAGCCGAGCCCGAACAGCATGGGCTCCGACAAGTCGAGTCCCTCATGCCGCAGCAGCACGCCCAACGCCGTCGTCTCGCAGTGCTGCATACCGCGGACATCGATGCCTTTCACCATGGCCATGCCGCTCATTCTCCTCCCCCACCTGACAACAACGCTGCGGATGGATGTGCCGGACCATCGCGCCCCAGCCATGATCCGCCGACCAGGCCCTAGCTGTATTGATCACGAGCGTTGTTAACACTCGGCGGTCTTGATCAATACACCTAGCACCCTGGCCACTCGCCGGCTCGGAGCGTCTGCGTGTGCACTGAACCCACTTGGCAGACGGTTGCGGCTCCATCACGCCAGTAACTCGGGCCAGGATAAGCCCGGCTCTATGAAATGCCCGTCGTCCGGGGCGAGGAGCTCGGCCTGGTCAGTCGGGGACGCTCTGTGAAGCAGGTCCGTCGGTTCGCCGAAGTGAGCGATGCGCACGTCACGCGCATCGCCTGCTCACAAATGAGCCGCGACGACGATCGGGGCCTCGACCGTGCTGGAGACCTTCACTGCGCGCGCCCCGGGTGGCTGCCCGGAACGTGCCGTCCCCTCCGCCACGCCCACGCCCTGCGCACCTACCCCGACCCCCGCTTCGCACAAGCTGGCTGGCCCACGCCGTCACAGCGCCGCGCACCAGCCGGCGCATCACGCGCGCCCGGGGCGGCCGAGACGCGGGCGCCGGCGCGCCCGGACGAGAGCGGACTGGGGCGCCGACCGCCGGCGACTACAGCTACTGCATCGACATCGCCCCTTGCATGGCCGACTAGCCTCTGCGTGCGGGAATGGCATCGACTCGGACTACGAATCGGCCCACAGCCAGTCTCCGGCTGCGTCACTCAGCTCTCGCGGCAGCTTCGGCCTCTGCCTGGTTCACAGCCCGCCGGCCTCTGGCCGACGGCGTAGGTCGTCTGTACGAATCCTGCGCCAAGAGTGCGGGTCTCGCGGTGGACGAGGTCGATGTCGTGGTCCAGGTGGCCGAACAGGGGAATGCCTGCGCCCAGCAGGACCGGTGCCGTGGTGATGATGAGTTCGTCGACGATGCCTTCGCGCAGGAACGTCTGGACCACCTGTCCGCCGTCCACGTACACGTTCTTCGCGCCCTCGGCGGTCAGGCTTCCCAGGAGTGCGTCGAGGCTGCGGTAGACGGTGACGTTCGGGGCCTCGGTCGTCAGCCGGGTGCTCAGGACGGCGACGCGCTTGCCTTCGTAGGGCCAGAAGCCGAAGGTGAGGATCTTTTCGTAGGTGTTGCGGCCCATCACCAACGTGTCGATGCCGGCCATGAACGCCTCGTAGCCCATGTCACCGGCCTGCGCGCCGCGCTCGTTGAGCCAGTCGATGTCACCATCGGGGCGGGCGATGAACCCGTCCAGGCTCGTGGCTATGTAGACGAGGGCGCGAAAGGCACGCTCAGGGGCTCCAGGGGTGGTGGTCATGATGGTCTGGCTCCTTACCGAAGAACGGGAAGCGGAGGTCACGGCGTGGGGCGATGGGGGACGAGTACGGCGTCCAGGGCGGCGCTGGGCTACCCAGTTCGATACGCCGTTCGAAGTCAGTCAGGCAGCGCCACGGTGAGATCCACCTCGACGAGCTGTCCGGGAAAGCCCAGCTGGGCAACGCCCAAGAGCGTGCTGGCGGTGGTGAACGCCGGCCCCAGGGCAGACTCGGTGAGCCGACGCCATGCGGCTCCGAGAATGTCCCTCTCGTCGCTCCGCACGTAGATCACTGACCGCACCACGTGTTTTGGCTGGGCACTCGCCGCGGCCAGGGCAGTGAGCGCGTTCGCGACCACCTGGTCGACCTGCGTCGCGAGGGAACCGGCACCGACGAGGTCACCGTTCCGATCCAGCGGGCACTGTCCCGCCAGGTAGGCCGTACGCCCTGCCTCTACCACCGTGATGTGGTGGTAGCCGGGCGTCTCATGCAGCTGCTCGGGGTTGATGCGGGTGATCTTCTCAGTCATGTCCGCGAGTCTGCCTAGCGTGGCGCCGGCACGCACCGCAATTTCCCCACCGGCAAGCACTCCCCAGCAACCTGCGGTTTAAAGAACAAGCTTAGGCAGGTCAAGGGTGCAACGCGGCGTGCGTTGCACCCCGTGTGTTACAAGGCTGCGGTGGGCGCGATGCGGGCTCCGCTACAAGCCCGAACCGTGCAGGCCGGTGGATGCCGGGGGCCTTGGGGCGAAGCATGCACGGCTCTGCGCCGAGGCCGCGGGACAGAACCTCCGGCGGGAATCCTCCAGGGCCGTTGCCCATGTACCCGGCAGTCCCGCCGGCCGTCGGGCCGCTCAGTCGCGTTCGGTCAGGGATGCTTCGAGAGCGGCGACGTGGCGGGCCTCGGCTTCCTTCCGCACGGCGGCGAAGCGGCGGTCGACAAAGCGGCAGGGCAGCAGCCAGAGCCAGCCCCACAGGCTGAACGATTCGACGACACCTGTCTGGCGGAGCAACGCGTTGGTGAGGAAGCAAAGCACCACAGCCACGGCCCACGCCGCGGTGCGGTAGCGGCCGAGCAGCCGGACCGGAGCGTTCCACGGCCCAGAGAGCGCCTCGGCGGTCACGGCGCGGATGACAGCCGCCCGGTCGAGGGGGTCCGCGCCCGTCGCTTTGCCTGCCGCGACCTGCGCCAGGTCGTCGGCGAGGGCACGGGCCTGCGCCCCCGTAGGGTGGTGCCCGTCCTGCAGCTCGGCGGACCTGACCGCCACTCGCATCCTGACGTCATCCCAGTAACCGCGGCGCGCCCAGCGTTCGGCGGCAGCGAGCCGCTGGCCCTCGGCGGACTCGGGCGCCAGCTCCTTCACGCGTCGGGAGAGACCGACGGCCCGCGCCGCCCGGCCGGGGTGGTCGAAGCCGTCGGCCCTCAGACACAGTTCGGCATATCCGGCGAGCAGTCCCAGATGGTCCCCGTCCAGCGCGAGACCGGCCCGGAACGCCTCCTCTGCCAAATCGTCATGATCGTCGTCATCCTCGGCAACATGCCCGAGGGCGAGCCAGCAGTACAGGTCCGGCTGCGGGCCGAGCTCGTCGAGCCCTCCCTGCGCCGCGCGCCGCACAGCGGCGTAACCGCGGGCGACGAACAGCTGCTCACAGTGGTCCTGGTAGGCGTCGAGCGTCCTCACGAAGTTCCCTCCTCATGCCCGCGGGTCGGGCAAGTGTGAGGCAAACGATTTTCCCAGGTCAAGCAGGTTCCGACGGCATCTGCGCCGTGCAAACAGGGCAGGGCGGGGACGACGTCCGGAAGCCGGTGAGCGGCGGGGAGCCTGATTCCGCTTCATGAAACGCCTCAGGGGCCGCCATGAAGCATGCGAGGCGGATCCGCAACACTACGGGGATGCCCCTTAGCGGAGATGACTTCACCCAGTACAGCCGGACCGAGCCCACCAAGGACAGCGCTGACACCGGCCGTTGGATCGCCTGTGACGAGTCTGGCTACGGCGGTGAACAGGCTGCTGAACAACGGCCGCTACCTCGTGTACGCCTCGGTGGCCATCGATGACGTCAAGGCCGCGCCCATCGTGGAGGAGCTGCGCCGTGCGACTCGGGCGCAGGGTCCCGAGCTGAAGTTCAAGTCCTTCCAGAGCAGCCCCGGGCGCCGGGACTTGCTGCGCTGGCGCTGGGCGCCCGGCGGCACGCTCGATGGCCGGTGGCAGCCTACGTGCACCCGCCCGCATGACGACGTCCTCCAAGCCGACGCGGGCCCCCTGCCCATCCTGGAGATGCTCGTCCCCTGCATTGCCGAGGTAGCCCGAGGGTGGGCCCGTCAATTCCAGGGCCCGGTCAGCGTCCTCACCAACGACCAGAAGTCCTTCACCGACGAGCGGCTCGGCGTCCTCGCCGGCGCCCTGCTCGTCACTCAGGGCGCAACCCCGTCCTCCCGTATCACGGGCGTTGCCCTCCCCCACCTCGTGCGCGATAACTCCGAGCAGCACCCGTCCATACAGCTCGCCGATCTCCTCGCAGGCGCCGCCGCCGCCATCGCCGCTCGTCACGCCGGCACCAGCAGCCCCGCCTCCGAAAACCTGCTGCAGGTCGTCCTGCCGCTCGTCGAGGACGAATCCCTCCTCCCCTACGACAGCGCTGCCACTCTCGCCCGTCCCGCGGCGGCAGGACGGGGGTGAGCCGACAGGAGTGACGGAGAGCAGATGACGTCAGTGACACGGCAGCCGGCTCGTGGCCGCCGCCTGCGGGGGCGTGCGCGGCCGTGAAGGCTGGGGCACGCCTTGCGCACGCGCCCGCGTCTGAGAGGCTGCAGCGGGCGTCACAACTTGGTTCAGGAGTTCCGGCCGGCTCAACTTCTGTGCTGTGGCCTCCGTGGGGCTGGGCGTTCCGCAACCTCGCGCGTGTCCGGCAGCTGACCCTCGCCCGTTCACGTACGGACGATTGCTGCGTGACCTCCACAAGCAGGGGCCCGTTCATCGGTCATGCGAAAGATCATCACTTGCGGCCTGCTGGCCGCCGCGGCCCTTTCCGCCGCCACGCCTGCCTTCGCCGACAACGACAGCAACTTCGGCAGCGGGGTCAACGCGGCGAACAACTGGAACTTCACCGCCGCTGACACGTGCATCCAGGAACTCGCCGTGGTCCCCGCCCTGAGCGACTGGACCGGCAACCACAAGAACAACTGCTCCAACGGAAACGTCATCGACCACTCCGGCGCCGCACTGCCGCCCGGTCACTGAAGGTCACTCCGGAGCAGCCCACCACTGACGTGGGAACGTCTCTCCAAGCAACGCCCTTACGGAGCGCATAGACGCGTCCGGCCAGCGCCACCCGATCCGGCACCCGGAGTCGACCGACATATCGGTACTTGCGCTCGGCGGCCGCGGCAGCAGCGGAACTATGCGCTCCCAAAGGTCATCGGGTGCAGGCTCATTGGGCACCCCGCGGACTCTGCTTGACGAGGCCACCGACAGCCACCTGACACGCCGGTCTCACGCTGAAGCCTTGGCTTCGCCAACGCTGAACCACCCAGGCCGCACCTCGGCCAGCAGGGGTTTCAGCGACTCCACCGCGGACCGCACATCATGCTCCGTGAGGTCAAAAGGCTCAGGCAAACTCTGCCCATAGAGGCGCAGCCGCCAGAGGTCGAAGACCTCCGCCCCGTCGGCCGCAAAGTCCACATCGATCTCAGAGCCGTCCAGGCTGATGAAGAGGCAACCTGCCCCATGGACGCTGTAGGAGTGGGTGCCGATGTCACCGCTCCGGCTGATCCGGTGCGAATGGACCAGGCCTAGCACGTCCGAAAGCCGCTCGAGCGAGGGGAACGCCGCCAGCATGGCCTCACCAGCCGAGCTGAGAGCATCGACGTAACCGATCACCAGGTCACGGGGTGTTGTCACGTGTGCTCCCTCATCTACTGCGCCAACCTCGGCGTCCGCGTACGAGGGCGATTGTTCCACCGTGGGCTTCCGGCGTCCCCGTCGGCGGCAGCTCCGGCCACGCCCACGCCCACGCCTTCCGCACGGTCAGGAACCCCATGCCGTACTTCCGCTGCTGAGCGCGGCTCAAGAGCCCCTGACGCGAGTCACGGCGGATCGCCGCGGACAGATCGACCTTGGACTTCGGCAACACCCGGGCCCCCTCGTCGTGCAGAGCAACAAGCACGGTCCCGAAGCCACGATCCCGGAGAAGACCGACAGCCAGGCCGCCCGCTGCATCGCCGAGGGGCCGCTGCACGGGCGGCCCGCCAGGCTTCCGTCTGACTCCTGGACGCCGGCGGGTCACCTCGAAGTCGACGCCGATGGCCGGCGCACACACGAGGTCGGCATCTTTCAGCCACCACACCTCTATCCGAGTGGCCTGTTCAGGTGCATGCTGTGATCCATACGGCCCCTCGGTCATCCCCCGTCCGAGAGTGGCCGCCCCGGTCCGCCCTGCCCGTCGAAGACAGCGCGGACCGCGCCGCCTCCCGGCTCCCCACGGGAGGCCCGGCGCATGCCCAGAACCGCGCACGCGGTCAGCGCGCGCACGACGACCAGAGCGTGCCGTGCGCAGCGCGGATCGCGAGGGCCGGGCACCTCGGCCAGTCGCTCCAGCAGGCCCGGGATCTCCTCGGCACGGCCCCGGTATGCGCACGGAGTTCGTCAAGGCAGACGGGGTCGGGCGAGCAGCGGTGCCGATGGCGCGTCGGCAGGCGCCCCCCGTACCCACGCAGCCCCCGGAACAACCTCCGGCTCCGACGCGGTCTTCCACTCGGATCACGGGACGCCAAGGACTCCATGACCTTGGAGGCCTGTGCCTGTCACGTTCCCAGAACTCCGTAGAACCGACAGTTCGTCACGGATCCGGTGTCAATGGCTACGGCGCAGCTCCAGCTGTCCGCCCAACGACCAACCCCCGCCCTTCCGCGCTGGAAGGACGGGGGTTTGCGGTGGGCAGGTCACGCAGATCACCGATCGTCGACCAGGACGGTGCGGTGCGGGTCAACCGGAATCCACCCAACGGGTCGGGGCGCTGCTGCCGGTGAGGGGCGATCCACGGTCATGCGGTCCCCGTCCCGTGTCACGGGCCGGTGGTGCCAGGCGGTTCCACACCCCGCCCGGGGGGACGTCATCCGCTGGCGGAGTCGTCGGCCTCCCAGCGCAGCAGGTCACCCGGCTGGCACTTGAGCACCTCGCAGAGCGCGGCGAGCGTCGCGAAGCGCACCGCCTTGGCGCGGCCGTTCTTGAGTACCGCCAGGTTGGCGGGCGTGATCCCTACCCTGTCCGCGAGCTCGCCCACGGACATCTTCCGCCTGGCCAGCATCACGTCGATGTCGACGGCGATCGGCATCAGATCACCTCGTCCAACTCGGCCTGCATCTGCGCCGCTTCGACGTCGCGCGCGACGGCCTGGGCGAGCAGCATCCGCAGGACGAGCACGATCAGCGCGACCCCCAGAATGGCCAGGCCAACCCCGCCCATGATGACGGTGACGCCCGGGTCCTCCCGCTGGCCCGGCGCATTGAGGATCGTGACCGCGAACCACAGGAGGGCAGCCGCCACGATCGCGCCGATCACGCCGTCCACGTACCGGAAAGCGGCGTGGGAGAACACGGTTCCGCGCCGCACCATCGTCACCAGCCGCCATACGCAGACCAGGGCGACCTGGACCGACACCATGCCCAGGGTCGTGACCACGCGCAGCGGGGTCAGCGGGAGCGACCCGTCCTCCGGGTCGGTGGCCAACGCCCACACCATCAATGCCTGTACGAACACGGTGCCGGCGAGCACCACCACGAGCACGGCGCGCAGCGCACCCACTGTCAGTTTTCCCATGACCCACCCTTCCATCGAGTTGCGATCGGAATCTATCGAACTTCGATAGGTGAAGCAAGAGCTGGGACGAAGGGCGGGCGGCGGTTTCGCGCCGTGACCGGAGCCGCCACCCGCTCCCATGGCATGGCGTTCGCGCGAGCCGTCTTGATCTTGTCGAAGCCGGCCTCGCTTGAGGCCAAAATCGGACGCCATCCGACTACGCCGAGCCCCCGCCCTCGGCATGCCCGCGCAGAACTACCCTTTTGCGACATTGAGGCATGAGGGAGTAGCGGGTGCCGGTCAGCCGAGTGCGCTGGGCGGGCGCCCTCCCCAGCAGCACGCTCGCCGGTTACCGTCTGTGGCGATCTGTCACCCCATGTCATCCCTCGGGTAGGTTGAGCTGTCGGCGATTGAGCCTCGAGGAGTGAGCGAAGATGGCGACGGTGCTGGTGACGGGCGCGACGGGGAACGTCGGCTCGAAGGTCGTCGCGGAACTCCAGGACCGCGGAATTCCCCTCCGGGCCTTCGTACGGGACCCGGGCCGCGCGGCTGCCGTGCTCAGCGGTGAGGTCGAGATGGCGCAGGGGGACTTCGCCGAGCCGGCGTCGGTCCGCCAAGCCCTCGACGGCGTGGAGCGGCTGTTCCTGCTCTGCTCCAACGACCCCCGGCAGGTCGAGTACGGAACGCGGACGATCGACGCGGCGGCAGGCGCCGGGATCCGGCAGGTGGTCATGCTGTCCACGATCGGCGCGGAGGCCGGGTCCCCGACGATGTTCTTCGACCAGCACGGCCGGATCGAGGAGCACCTGCGCGGCTCGGGGCTGCCGGCGGTGGTCCTGCGCTCCAGCCACATGATGTCGAACATCCTCGGTTCTGCCGCCACCATCCAGCAGGCCGGCCGCTTTTTCCTGCCCGCCGGTGACGCGCGGATCGCGATGGTCGATCCTCGGGACGTCGCCGCGGCGGCGGCCTCGGTGCTCAGCACGGCGGTGCAGGGCGAGCGGACCCACGTACTCACCGGCCCGGAGGTGATCACTTACGCGGACGTGGCGGGCCATCTGTCGAGCGCGCTCGGCCGCACGATCCAGTACGTGGCGGTTCCCGATGAGGCGGCCATCCAGGGGATGGCCCAGGCGGGTCTGCCGCCGTGGCTGGCGGAGCAGGTGGTGGCCGCGTTCGGGGCACTGCGCGACGGCCTGAACTCGTCCACCACGGGCGCGGTACGGGAGTTGACCGGCCGTGAACCGCGCGACATCGAGGACTTCGCACACTGGGCGGCTCCGCTGCTGTCCGCGCCGGTCTGACAGATCGATTCAGCAGTGCCCGGCTGCCGCCCAGCCGCAGCGCTACGCCCCCGGGCCGGACAAGCGGCCGCGTCCGGATCTGCGGCCGTCTGGCAGTCTTCGCACGTGAAGGATCACCGTAGTGAGTCATGGGGTGTGGGCTGATGGGGGACTACTTCCGGACGATCGTCGACATCGAGGCGGCACCTGAGGAGGCCGAGGCGCTCGCGGCGCGGGTGGTGGCATGGCTGGTGGGCGAGGAGCTCGTGCGCGCCGAGCGGACGTACGAGATGCTCGGCAGGCCGGTGTACTCGCCGGGGCCGCGTTGGGACGACGTCACGGAGTGGCCGGGGCAAGGCACCGACGGGCTGGCCGTCATCCGGGGCCGCACCGTCTTCTGGGGCTCCCTGGGCTCCGACGGCGCCCCCGTCTGCCCGCACTGCTCCGCGCCGGACCTCACCGGGTCCGGGCTCGAGGCTCTGACCGCCTGGCACGAGACCGGAAGGGCCGAGCTGCGGTGCCCGGGGTGCGAACGCTCGGCCCCGCTCCCCGAGTGGACGTGGCAGGAGGACCGCTTCGCCTGCGGCCACCTCGGGTTCGAGATCTGGAACGCGGCGCGCCTCCGCCCGGAGTTCATCACCGAGTTCGGCCGGGTCCTCGGCCACCGCGTCCGAACGGTCGGCGGAAAACTCTGAGCGCGGCGGGGCCAGGACAGTCCGGGATACCCCGGCGACGCCGGCCCGGGTTCGCAGGCTGGGCCGGGCACCTACAAGGGCCTGAAGAACCAGAAGATCGTCTTCACCGGCAGCCACCCCTACACCAAGTCGGCCCTCGTCGGTAACGACGAGGCGCTCCTGAAGTGGGACGATTCCACGGACCTTGGGCACCCCACCGCCTCGGTGTTCGACGCCTACCGGGAGAACTTCCGCACCCAGCGCGCGGTCTCCGACGCGCAGAACGCACAGCCGTAGCTGTGAAGGGACCTCGGGGGAACCAACTCCCCGGGGTCTCATCCTTCCGGGGCCGGTCCCAGCCGCCTCGTGGGGCCCCAGGGGTCCCCAGGCCGACCGCCCGTTCCCCGTCCCGAATGCGCGGCGACGCTCGGAGAGACCACGTCGGGTCAGAACGTGAGGGGGCCGCTGGTCGCAGTCGTCCAGCTGCCGCCCTTCACCGCGTACACCGTCAGTCGGCGGTTGACCGTGTCACCGTACTCGTCGAAGGCAACGCGACCCGTCACACCGTCGAACCCCACCCCCGCCACCGCCTGTGGCATCTGCGCCCGGGCGTCCTGGGGGAGGGTGCCTCCGTGAGCCGCCACGACGGCCTTGACCGCCTCGATGACAGCCCAGGTCGCGTCGTATGCGTATGGGCCGTACGAACCAGCCTCCTCGGGATACCCCGCCTTTCGGTACTGCGCGAGGAACGCCTCTCCCCCCGGCAGGCTTTCCGCGGGGACGCCGATGTTGGTGGCGAGGTCGCCCTCGGCCTTCGCGTTGGCCGTGAGGAACTGCTGGTCGAAGACGCCGTCGCCGCCCATCAGGGGGATGTTCGCGCCCGCCTGCTTGAGCTGCTGGGAAAGCGGCCCGGCAGTGGTGTAGTAGCCGCCGAAGTACACGGCATCCGCACCGGATGCCCGTACTTTCGAGGCGAGCCCCGAGAAATCGCTTTCCGCAGGGTCGACTTGGTCCGCGCCCACGACCGCGCCGCCGAGCCTCTTCAACTCGGTCTTGAACCCGGCGGTGAGGCTGGTGCCGTAGGCGCTGCTGTCGTCGATGACGTAGAGCTTCGTCTTCCCTGCCTTTTCGTGGAGATACCGGGCGGCGAACGGCCCCTGGTCGATGTCCGTCGCAACAGTACGGAAGTAGGTCTTGTACGGGCGGGACTTGGTTCCCTCGGCCCAGCGGGGCCCCAGCGTCAGCGCCGGGTTGGTGTTGGCGGGTGACACGCTGACCAGGCTCGCTTGTACGAGCGGCTTCACCATGGTCTGGGCGACGCCCGAGTTGAGTGGTCCGACGATGCCCAGCACTTTCTCGTCGGCAACGAACTGAGCCGCGTTCGACTGGCCCTTGGCGGGATTGGCCTCGTCGTCCAAGGCTTTGATCGTGAAATTCACGCCGGGTACGTGCCGGGTCCGGTTGGCGTTCCTGGCCGCCAGGTCGGCGGCGTTCTTGATTCCGACGCCCAGGGAGGACAGGTCGCCGCTGAGCGGTGCGTCCACCCCGATCACCACGGTGACGGCGGAAGCCGCCCCGCCACTGCCGCCCGCACCGCCCCTGCCGGGCGGGTCGTTACGGTTGAAGGTCCAGGCCAGGACGGAGCCGACGGCGAGCGTGGCCACCGCCACCCCGAGGACGGCGGAGCGGCGGATGCGAGCGCGCCGCCGGGCGGCCCCCTGCTCGCCGCGCCCCTCCCGGCCCCTCCGGCCGAGCGAGATCACGGCCTCGGCCGTGGGCACGGGCGAGGCGGTCGACCGGTCCGGTGCGGACCCACCGGGGGTGGGGGAAGTGGGCGCGGAGTCCTTGGCGGTGGGCGTGGGCAGGGGTGGCGGAGGCGGTGGTTCCGCCCCCCGCTCCGTAGCAGTGGGGGCGTGCTCCGTCGCCGCGTCCGGCAGGGAGGCCGGATCCGGTGCGGGTGGGAGTTCGGGCTCGGGCGGGACGGCCTCGTCGGTGACGCCCGCCCGGGACCGGGAGGACCGCAGCGCCGACGCCAGCAATTCGGCGGCCTCGGCGGCTCCAGGTCGATGCGCCGGGTCCTTGGTGAGGAGAGCGTCCAGCACCGGCGCCAACGGGCCGGCATGGGCCGGCGGCCGGTGGGGGCGGGTGAAAACGGCCACCGCAAGGGCGTGGAGCCCCTCGGCATCGAACGGCGGCTGCCCCTCGACAGCGTGGTAGAGGGTGGCGCCGAGCGCCCACAGGTCGTTGGAGGGGGTCGGGCGCTTGCCTTCCAACTGCTCCGGCGGCATGTAGTGCGGGGTGCCGATGACGATGCCACTGTGGCTGAGCTTGGTCGTGGCATCCGCGAGGTAGGCGATGCCGAAGTCGGTGAGGACGACGCGGTCCTTGGTCAGGAGCAGGTTGTCCGGCTTGATGTCGCGGTGGACGATCCGCGCGGCATGCGCCTCGGCAAGCGCGTCGAGCATCGCGGAGCCGATCTCCGCCACCCGCTCCACGGACAACCGGCCCTGCCGGCGGATGGCCGTGGCGAGGGACTGTCCCCGGACGAATTCCATGACGATGACGGGGGCGCCCTGGTGCTCCACGACGTCGTGAATGGTGATGATCCCGGGATGGCTGAGAGTGACCGCCGCACGGGCCTCGCCGGTGAAGCGCCTGAGAAGCGTGGCGCGGTCGCCGTCGTCCATTCCCGGCGGGAAGAGGATCTCCTTGATGGCCACCTCGCGGCCGAAGAGCTGCTGGTCGACGCCCCGCCAGACCCGCCCCATGCCGCCCTGGCCGATGCGTTCGACGAGCTGGTACCGGCCGGCGATGAGTTCGGAGTTCTGCTCGGTCACGCGCATACTCTAGGTCCTGGTGGGCCGGTCGGGTGACGGA
The DNA here is from genome assembly GCF_055600045.1 of Streptomyces sp. NPDC038280. NCBI lineage: Bacteria > Bacillati > Actinomycetota > Actinomycetes > Kitasatosporales > Streptomycetaceae > Streptomyces > Streptomyces sp. NPDC038280. Next base: position 68,310 of record NZ_JBVJYZ010000020.1, on the reverse strand, counting down.
ACGAAGGCCTGATCACGGCCGCGGTGCCGCCTACGCGCCGGCCGACGCCTTTGCCCTCGCCCTGGCTCGTCATGGAGGACGACGGCATCAAAGGCGCTCAGGAGCTCGCTCTCCACTTCCTCTCCACGGTCGTGCGGCGGGGCCCCTCGGCGAGCACGTCCTGCTCCCGGGACCCCGGCCGCGCACTCAGCACCTGCGCGCGGGGCTGTTCCGCAGCCGCTCAGCCGTCACCTCGTGCCGGCCGTCGGGTCGCCGGACAGATCTGTCCGGGACTGTCCCGGACAGGCGCATCGGATGGACATGCCCATGCGGCTTTCCCAATGGTCGGGGGTGCAGCCCGTCCGCGCAGTCGTCGGGGCACGCCGCCCGCGCTCCGGGCGCGGGAGCCAGAGCACGGGAAACGAAGGGGAAAATATGAGACATCTGGGGAAGTTACTGGGCATAGTGACACTGTGCCTGGCCACGATCGTCGGCGGTGCCACCGGCGCGGCCGCCGATCCTGGCGACACACCACCGCCGCGCGACAACAGCTCCAACGAGACGGTGTACCTCGTCAAGGGATTCAACCCGGATCCCACATCGGACGGCGTCAGTTGCAACGCCCGCTGGAAGTACCTGGTCAACGCCTCGAAGCGCTGGGGCTGGAAGAAGAAGCAGTTCACCCAGGTCGGCTTCTACAAAGGTGACTACAACTGCGACATCAACCTCGCGCCGAGAGACGGCACATGGGCGCTGGGCCTGGAAGAGCTCGGCCGCCGACTGGCGTGGAACATCCACCTCAACCACTCCGTCAAGGGCGAGAGCGTCGACCTGGTCGGCCACTCCATGGGCGGGCTCATCATCCGGGCCGCCGTGCTGGGCACCCAACAGCACAAGAAGGACTGGCCGGACTACATTTACGTCGAGGACGCGGTGACGCTCGGCACCCCGCACTACGGCACGTTCAACGCCGACATCTGCGTCGACACCTTCCCGACGGCCCAGCAGTGTGTGGACATCACACCCGGCTCGTACTTCAGCAACTGGCTGACCGACGCCAAGGTGCCCCAGTCCCGCCATGGAACCGACTGGACGTTCATCGGTTCTCAGGCCGACGAGTCGGTGTCGCCCAGGAGCGCCACTCCGACCGACCACGGGGCACCGCACCTGGTGCGCTACGACGAGTCGGCCGGCATCAGCCACAGCGAACTGCGCATCATCAGCCGGGGAACCAAGCCCATGAGTTACTCCAACGACGGCGGACAGGGCTGGCGGCACACCAGCAGCGGCGCCGCTCCCCTGCGTGCGACGAGCAACGCCCTCTACTGGTCATCGGCCTGGTGACCGGCGACTCCGGCTGAGGCCCGAAGCCGTCGGCTCGCAGACGTGACGCGGGGCGTGGGAGCGGCCTCCAAGGCCGCCGCCCCACGCCCCGCGCACATGCGCCGGAGAAAGGACCCGGTTGCGGCAGGCTCGTGGCCGCCTTGGCCGGCGCGCACGGGCCCCTCGCCCTGCCCACCTCGGTGATGACGACGAGGCCGGGAGGTCGATCGGAAGTGCGGTTCGAGGAGCGAGCCGCGCCCGTCTGGGTTCTTCGCCGGCACGACACCGCTGTCGGTCCTCGGCCCACCATTTCGACAGATACAACTGGTCCGCACGACGGCTTGACCGATGGACGTGCGGCAACGTAGCTTGCGAGCGCACCGGTTCGTGAGCTGATGGAAGGAGGCGAATTCGGATGTCGACCATCTCCGAAGCACATCGCCTCGCTCACGAGACCGCCTGGACACGGGGTCGTGTAGCACACGGCTGCTAAGCAGCCGCCCTTTTTCCGGCGTGCCCGACTGTGGCCCCGGCACCTTTCCATTTCTGTCACCGCCTGCGGCACGCCCTTGCGTGCTGATGTGCGCGCTCCGGGTCTCGAGCTGCGCCACCAAAACAGAAAGCTCCTGAAATGGCGACTAGGACAATCCGATCGACCGCGCACCGAAATGAGGATGTGCCATGGTAGCGGCGCGGATCACGGTCAACGGGAAAGAAACACCGATCTCACCGGCTGCGCCCCACACCACGGTGCTGGATTTCCTGCGCGAGCGTGGGCTCACCGGCACCAAGGAAGGCTGCGCCGAGGGGGAATGCGGCGCCTGTTCGGTCCTGGTGGCCCGTCCCGGAGTGAACAAGCCCACTGACTGGGTGGCGGTCAACGCCTGCCTGGTTCCGGCCGCCGCGCTCGACGGCCAGGAGATCATCACCTCCGAAGGTCTCGCCACCGCCGGCGAGGACGGCACGCCGCCCGAGCTGCACCCCGTCCAGGAGGAGATGGCCGTCCGCGGCGGCTCCCAATGCGGTTACTGCACACCGGGATTCATCTGCAGCATGGCCTCCGAGTACTACCGGCCCGACCGCTGCGCTCACGCGGCCTCAGGCTCGGACTCGGCGGACGAAACGGACTCCGAGCACGGTCCGAACGGTTTCGACCTGCACGCGCTGAGCGGAAACCTGTGTCGCTGCACCGGTTACCGCCCGATTCGCGATGCCGCGTTCGCCGTCGGTACGCCTTCCGAGGACGACCCGCTGGCGCAGCGTCGCGAGCAGTCGCCGCCCGAACCGGTTGCCACCGCTTACACCCAGGACGACAGCACGTTCCTGCGGCCGGGCACCCTGGCCGAGGCGCTGCAGCTGCTGAACGAGCGGCCCGACGCGGTGGTGGTCGCCGGTAGCACCGACTGGGGCGTGGAGGTGAACATCCGTTCCCGCCGCGCGAATTGCGTGGTTGCCGTCGACCGGCTGCCCGAACTCCGCGAGCTGCGCGTCGAATCCGACCACATCGAGATCGGGGCGGCGCTGACGCTCACCGAGATCGAACGCCGTCTCGACGGCAGCGTCCCGCTGCTGGCAGAGCTGTTCCCGCAGTTCGCGTCCCGGCTCATCCGCAACAGTGCGACCCTCGGCGGCAACCTGGGTACCGGCTCTCCCATCGGTGACAGCCCGCCGGTGCTGCTCGCGCTGGAGGCGTCGCTGGTGCTCTCCCACGCCGACGGTGAGCGCGAGGTCCCGCTGGCGGACTACTTCACCGGCTACCGGCAGAGCGTGCGGCGGCCCGGCGAGCTGATCCGCGCGGTGCGCGTCCCGCTGCCGCTGTCGCCGGTCACGGCCTTCCACAAGATCGCCAAGCGGCGCTTCGACGACATCTCCAGCGTGGCGGTCGCTTTCGCGCTCGACATCGAGGACGGAACCGTCCGCAAGGCGCGCATCGGCCTGGGCGGCGTGGCCGCCACCCCGATCCGGGCCCTCGCCACCGAGGCCGCCCTCGAGGGCAGGACGTGGTCGGCGGAGACCGTCGAGGCCGCTGCCCAGGTGCTGCAGGCCCAGGGCACGCCGATGAATGATCACCGCGCCAGCGCCGGCTACCGCTCCGCGATGCTCGGCCAGAGCCTGCTGAAGCTGTACGCCCAGACCACCGAGGCGGTGTCGTCATGAGTCATTTGTCCGAGCTCCCCGAGAAGCCTGTCGTCGGCGTTCCGATGCCGCACGAGAGCGCCAACCTGCACGTCACCGGTGCCGCGCTCTACACCGACGACCTGGTCGCTCGCACCAAGGACGTACTCCACGCCTACCCGGTGCAGGTCATGAAGGCCCACGGCAGGATCACCGCGCTGCGCACCGAGGCCGCGCTCGCCGTGCCCGGCGTGGTCCGCGTGCTGACCGTCGCCGACGTGCCCGGCGTCAACGACGCCGGAATGAAGCACGACGAACCGCTCTTCCCCGACGAGGTCATGTTCCACGGCCACGCGGTCGCCTGGGTGCTCGGCGAGACCCTGGAGGCGGCCCGGCTCGGTGCGGCGGCCGTCGAGGTGGAACTCGACGAGCAGCCCTCCCTGATCACGCTGCAGGACGCGATCGCGGCCGAGAGCTTCCACGGCGCCCGGCCGGTGATGGTGACCGGCGACATCGACGCCGGCTTCGCCGACTCCGCGCACGTGTTCACCGGCGAGTTCCAGTTCTCCGACCAGGAGCACTTCTACCTCGAGACGCACGCGGCGCTGGCCCTTGTCGACGAGAACGGGCAGCTGTTCATCCAGAGCAGCACCCAGCACCCCTCGGAGACGCAGGAAATCGTCGCGCACGTGCTCGGCCTGCACAGCCACGAGGTGACCGTGCAGTGCCTGCGGATGGGCGGCGGCTTCGGCGGCAAGGAGATGCAGCCGCACGGCTTCGCGGCCGTCGCGGCGCTCGGCGCCAAGCTGACCGGCCGGCCGGTCCGGGTACGGCTCAACCGGACCCAGGACCTGACCATGTCCGGCAAGCGCCACGGGTTCCATGCCACGTGGAAGATCGGCTTCGACGCCGACGGCCGCATCCAGGCCCTGGACGCCACGCTGACCGCGGACGGCGGCTGGAGCCTGGACCTGTCCGAGCCGGTGGTCGCCCGCGCGCTGTGCCACATCGACAACACCTACTGGATTCCCAACGCGCGAGTCGCCGGTCGCATCGCCAAGACCAACAAGGTCTCCAACACCGCCTTCCGCGGCTTCGGCGGACCGCAGGGCATGCTGGTGATGGAGGACATCCTCGGCCGGTGCGCGCCGCTGCTCGGCCTGGATCCGATGGAGCTGCGGGAGCGCAACTTCTACCAGCCGGGGCAGGGCCAGACGACGCCGTACGGTCAGCCGGTCACCCAGGCCGAGCGGATCTCCACCATCTGGCAGGAGCTGCAGGCGGACGGCGGCATCGCCGATCGCAAGCGCGAGATCGAGGCGTTCAACGCGGCGCACCCGCACACCAAGCGGGCGCTCGCGATCACCGGGATCAAGTTCGGCATCTCGTTCAACCTCACCGCCTTCAACCAGGGCGGCGCACTGGTGCTGATCTACAAGGACGGCTCGGTCCTGATCACCCACGGCGGCACCGAGATGGGGCAGGGCCTGCACACCAAGATGCTGCAGGTGGCCGCGACCACGCTGGGCATCCCGCTGCACAAGGTGCGGCTGGCCCCGACGCGGACCGACAAGGTGCCCAACACCTCCGCCACCGCGGCCAGTTCCGGGGCCGACCTCAACGGTGGGGCGGTGAAGAACGCCTGCGAGCAGCTGCGCGAGCGGCTGCTGCAGGTGGCCGCCTCCCAGCTGGGCGCGAACGCCTCGGACGTGCGCATCGTCGAGGGCGTCGCGCGCGTGCTCGGCAGCGACACGGAGCTGGCCTGGGACGACCTGGTGCGCACCGCGTACTTCCAGCGGGTCCAGCTGTCGGCGGCCGGTTACTACCGGACCGAGGGTCTGCACTGGGACGCGAAGACGTTCCGGGGCTCGCCGTTCAAGTACTTCTCCTACGGCGCAGCCGCGACCGAGGTGGAGGTGGACGGGTTCACCGGCGCGTACCGCATCCGGCGCGTCGACATCGTGCACGACGTCGGCGACAGCCTGTCCCCGATGATCGACATCGGTCAGGTCGAGGGCGGTTTCGTACAGGGCGCGGGCTGGCTGACGCTCGAGGACATGCGCTGGGACGCCGGTGACGGTCCGAACCGCGGCCGGCTGCTGACCCAGGCCGCCAGCACCTACAAGCTGCCGAGCTTCTCCGAGATGCCCGAGGAGTTCAACGTCAGGCTGCTGGAGAACGCCACCGAGGAGGGCGCGGTCTTCGGGTCCAAGGCGGTGGGTGAGCCCCCGCTGATGCTGGCGTTCTCGGTGCGCGAGGCACTGCGGCAGGCCGCCGCGGCGTTCGGGCCCGCCGGGGTCAGCGTGGAACTCGCCGCCCCCGCGACACCTGAGGCGGTGTACTGGGCGATCGAAGCGGCGCGCCGAGGTGACGTGAAGCCCGAGGACAGCGAGATCCTCGCCGGCACGAGCGCTTTGAGCAATGCCTGACATGACATGGGTGGCCGCGGTCGCGCGGTTGCGGGCCCGCCGGGAAACCGGCGTGCTCGTGACCGTCGCGACCGTGCGCGGCCACGCGCCCCGCAAAGCCGGTGCCAAGCTCGTCGTGGGACGGACCGAGACGTGGGGTTCCATCGGCGGCGGCAACATCGAGGCCGTCGCCATCGATCGGGCACGCGAGCTGATCGGCGCGCCCGATCCGGAACCCGAGCTGATGGATTTCGCCCTCAACGACAAGGTCACCGGCCGGCACGGCGTGCAGTGCTGCGGCGGAGCCGTCAGCGTCCTGCTCGAACCGCTGCCGGTGGTCCAGGCGGTGGCCGTCTTCGGCGTCGGGCACGTCGGACTGGAACTGGCCCGCATCCTGGCCCGTCAGGACCTGGATCTGCACCTGATCGACACCCGCCCCGACATGCTCACCGACGAACGACTCGCTGTGCTCGCGGACGCGGTGGCGCAGATCCACGTGCACCACACGCCGCTGCTTCCCGAGGAGGTGCTCGCGGAGCTGCCGTCCGGCGCCCACGTCCTGATCATGACCCACGATCACGCCGAGGACGCCGCACTGTGCGACGCCGCCCTGCGCACCGCCGGTCTCGGCTCGATCGGACTGATCGGCTCGGCCGCCAAATGGGCGCGGTTCCGGCACCGCCTGTCCACCGAGGGCGGCCACGACACCGCCACGATCGACCGGATCAAGACCCCGATCGGACTGACCGAGATCACCGGCAAGGAACCCGCCACGATCGCGGTGAGCGTCGCGGCCGACCTGCTCCGGACCTTCGAACAGGACCGCCAGGGGGCGCGGCCGAACGCGGACACCGAGGTCCACGCGAGCTCCGGTGGCCGATAGCGCGCGAGAGGGCGAAGATCAGGCTCGCCCGTAGGAGACCCGGGGCGGTCCGGCACAGCACCGGCACAGCCGGTCGGATCGACCCGGGAATATTGCCCGGCGACGTGGTGGGCGGCGTACGGCTGGAAGTGGTGGAACACTCCAAGATCGGCTCGTGATCATTGTTACTGGCGGGGCCACTGCGTGCGCGCGCACTGGCCCAGACTTGCAGAGCGCGGTGGCCCGGACGGCCGCCGCGTCCCTGTACCGGCCGACCCAAGGACTGCCATCGTGAACGAGCGCGTTCTCACTCCCCGCAATCGGGGTTTTCTCTTTCTCGACTCCCACCCGGCGGGGTGCGCGCAGCTGGTGGCCGATATGTGGCAGGCATGCCCGGCCCCTGTCGACGTGCCGGAGGGCGACGGACCGGTCGCGCTGGTCATCGGCTCCTCCGCCGGATACGGTCTCGCGGCCACGCTCGCCGGACTCAAGCGCGCCGGTATCCGCGGCATAGGCGTGTCCTTCGAGAAGGCCCCCACCGTGCGGCGTACCGCGACGGCCGGCTGGTACCGCACCGCCGCCACCGCCGGCATCGCTCGCGCTGCCGGGCGGGATGTGGTCTTCCTCAACGGCGACGCGTTCTCCGACGCGATGAAGGATCGGGTCGCCGACCTCATCGAGCGGCGTTTCGGCGGCCGGCTGGACTACCTGATCTACTCGGTGGCCGCGCCCCGGCGTACCGACCCCGCCACCGGCGCCACCTACGCCTCGGTCCTCAAGCCGATCGGCCAGGCCAACCGCACCAAGACCCTTGTCTTCGACGACGAGGGTGTTCCCGAGGTCCGCGAGGTCGAGACCGGCCCGGCCGAGCGCGACGACGTGGAGCAGACCGTGGCCGTGATGGGCGGCGCGGACTGGGAACGGTGGATCGACCACCTCGCCGGGCGGGGACTGCTCGCCGACACGTTCACCACCGCCGCGCTGTCCTACATCGGCTCGTCGCTGACGGCGGCGATCTACCGGCAGGGCACCATCGGCGCGGCCAAGGCCCACCTGGAGGCCACCGCCCGCACCCTGAACGAGCGGCTCGACAAGATGGTGGGCGGGCGGGCCGTGACCTCCGTCAATGGCGCCGCCGTCACCCAGTCCTCCACGGCGATCCCCGGCATCGCCCTGTACACCGGCCTGTTGCGTGGCGTCCTCGGAGACGGGCTCGTCCCGCCGATCCACCAACTCGCCGCCCTGTGGGACCAGCTCACCGGTGCCACCCCGCTCGCCCTCGACGACGAGGGCCGGATCCGCCTGGACACTTTCGAACTGACCGACGAGGTCCAGGCTGCCGTTGCCGAACGCTGGGAGACCGCCACCACGACGACCATCGCCGACCTGGCCGACCTCGACTGGTTCCGCGCGGAGGTCCGACGCCTCTACGGGTTCTCGGTGCCCGGCATCGACTACACAGCCCCGGTCGCCACCGACGTCCCCTGGCCCGACCACACCCCCTGACGCCTCGTCCGGAAGGGTCGAGGACGATGGTGCGGGCGCGTGCGCGAGAGGCGGGCGGGGCCCCGGTGTCGGGGGTTCGTTCCTGCTGTGCGGGAGTGGATCTCCTGGGCGACCCACTCCCCCGGCACGTCATGGACGTCGGTGTCGGTTACACCTGGCCTCGGAAGACCTCGATGAGGCTGGCGTAGCCGGCGCCGGTGTGACCGGCGTCGATGGCGCGTTCGGCCAGGGCCTGGATGCGGGCGGGCCAGTCGGTGTCGATGCCCGCGGCCGCGCTCTCGCGTACCAGGTACTTCATCGTGGCCAGATGGGTTTCGAGGGCGGCGTCCTCTGCGGGGTAGGCGCCGCGGTCGATCTGGTCGGCGTAGGCGCTGACGAACCCGGTCACGCTGGAGACCCACTGGTTGGCGAACGGTGCGAAGGCGGACGCGTCGACCTTGGCGGCGCCGAGCAGGGCGGCCCCGTGCAGGAAGGCGTTCAGCGTGCCCCACATGACGCCGAGCAGTGCCACGTCGTAGAGGGAGGCCAACCCCGGATCCTCGCCGAAGAAGACCGCGTTACCGAGGCGCTTGAGGGTGTCCTCGTGGTCGCCGAACGCGCCGGATGATCCGCTGAACAGCAAGAACGCCTCGGGCCGGCCGATCACCTCGGGGACGGCCATGATCGCGCCGTCCAGGTAGTCACTAGCCCACGCGGCGGTCGCGCGGGCTTCGTCGGACGTGCCGGAGGTCAGGTTCACCAGGGTGCGGCCGGCCAGTTCGGCCCGGTGGGGGCCAACCGTGTCGCGAACGGCGGCGGAGTCGGTCAGGCAGACGACGATCAATGAGCTCGCCCGGACGGCATCGCCGACGGTGGGAGCGACGGCGGCTCCCTGGGCCGCCAGGTCCTCCGCCTTGGCCGGCGTGCGGTTCCAGACGGTCGTCGGGTGGCCGGCCCTGAGGAAGGCGGCGGCGAGGGCCTTGCCCATCAGCCCCAGTCCAATAACGGTGACAGGTGTGTTGTTCATGGGACGACTGTGCGCGAGGGAGGTTCCGCTCGGTCTCCGGAAAGGTTGTGGTTGGGTTGCGGGTAACGTGGCCGTATGCGTTTCGGGGTGCTGGGTCCGCTGGAGGTCTGGTCGGCGGACGGCCGGCGCGTTCAGGTGCGCGAGACCAGAGTCCGCACGCTGCTGACCGCTCTGCTGGTACGGCGGGGGCAGGTCGTCTCGGTGGATCGGCTGATCGACGACCTGTGGGGCGGCGTGCCTCCGGCCAACGACGTCCGCACGTTGCGGTCCAAGGTGTCGCTGTTGCGGCGGACCCTGGAGGACGCTGAGCAGGGCTGCCGTGACCTGGTGGTGTCGACGCCGCCGGGATATTTGCTCCGCGTGGACGGCGACGCGGTCGACGCCGGGCGTTTCGAAACGCTCCTGAGGCGGGCTCGGACAATCTCCGGCGACCCGCGCGCGAAGGCCGGGCTGCTCATCGAGGCGCTGGCGCTGTGGCGCGGGCCGTCGGCCTTCGCCGACCGCGCGGACGCGCAGTTCGTCCAGGCCGAGGCCCGGCGACTCGAAGAACAGCGACTGGTCGCCCACGAAGAGCTTGCCGAGACGCGCCTCGAGCTGGGCGAACACAGTCTGGTGGCAGCCGAGTTGGGGGAACTTGTCGCCGCGCATCCGCTGCACGAGGGTCTGCGGTCCGCTCATGTCCGCGCTCTGTACAGGTCGGGCCGGCAGGATTCCGCGCTGGCAAGCCTCGGAGAGCTCCGCGCCCGGCTCCGGGACGACCTCGGCGTCGATCCCGGCCGCGAGCTGGCCGAGCTGCACCAGGCGATCGTGCGGCAGGATGCCACCCTGGCCCCCGACAGGGTTCCCGCAGAGCGGCCACGCGGCAACCTTCCCGCTCCGCTCACCGACCTGATCGGCCGCACCGAGGAAGTGCGTCGGATCGGCGAACTGCTGCACTCCGAGCGGTTGGTGACCCTGACCGGAATCGGAGGGGTCGGCAAGACGCGCCTGGCGCTGGAGGTGGCCGCGCGCCGAGCCGAGGATCTCCCTGACGGCGCCTGGCTGGTGGAGCTCGGCGCCGCACGCACGGGCGCCGACATACAGGAGGCCATCGCGGCTGTTCTCGAACTGCGGGACGAGGCCCGCGCCGTGGTCCGGTCTCTGGCCAGTCGGCTCACCGACGCCGTGGCCGGGCGGCGCATGCTGCTCGTGCTCGACAACTGCGAGCACGTCGTGGAGCCGGTCGCCGAGCTGGCCGCGCGGCTGCTCCGCGCCGCGCCTGACCTGCGGATCCTGGCCACCAGCCAGGAACCGCTGGCGGTCACCGGTGAACACACCTGGCCCGTCCCTCCGCTGGATCCGCCCGAACCGGAAGCCGACCGGCCGGAAGAGTCGGACGCCGTGCGGCTGTTCGTCGCCCGCGCCGCAGCCGCCGTCCCCGGCTTCGCCCTGAAGCCCGACAACTCGGAAGCCGTAGCGGCGATCTGCCGTCGGCTGGACGGAATCCCGCTCGCGCTGGAGATGGCCGCCGCCCGGGTACGCGTCATGCACGTGGGAGACCTCGCCGACCGCCTCGACGACCGGTTCCGGGTTCTCGCGGCGAACCTGCACGGAGTGCCGGCGCGGCAGCGCACACTGCGGGCGGTGATCGACTGGAGCTGGGGACTGCTCACCGAGAGCGAGCGGATGGTGCTGCGCCGCCTGGCCGTGCCCACGGACGGCTGCGATCTGCGGGCCGCCGAGGCGGTGTGTGCGGGCGAGGGCGTGCGGACCGAGGACGTCCTCGGTCTGCTCGGACGGCTGGTCGACCGTTCCCTGGTCGTCCACCGCGGCGGGCGCTACCGGCTGCTGGAGTCGGTCGCGGCCTACGGCCTGGAGCGGCTCGTCGAGTCCGGGGACGAAGAGCGCGTGCGCGACCGCCACCTCGCCCACTACGTCGACCTCGCCGAACACGCCGATCCACTGCTGCGGGGCCACCAGCAGCGGCTCTGGCTGGAACGCATGGACGCCGAGGCCGCCAATCTGCGCGCCGCGCTCGCATACGCCGTCCGTAGGGACAGCGGGGACAGGGCACTTCGGCTGGCGAACGCGACCGCCTGGTTCTGGTTCCTGCGCGGCCGCTTCGCCGAAGCGAGACGCTCATTCGACCTCGCCCTGTCGATCGGGGGCGACCCCAGGCTGAGGAACTCGGCCCGCGCGTGGCGGGCGGGCATGTCGCTGCTGCTCCTCGACGCCCCCGACAACGAGAGCCAACCCGTGCTCACGCTCTACGACAAGGGCGACGACCCCGCCGGACGGGCCCGGGCCCGATGGTTCGTGGCGTTGGGCAGGGCCGGGTTCGGCGACGTGGAGGCGACATTCGACCTCGCCGACCAGGCCTGTGCCGAGTTCCGGACCCTGGAGGACCGCTGGGGAACGGCCGCCGCGCTCTCCGTCCGCGCCGAGGTCGCCATGTACCGGGGGAACCCGGACACCGCGCGCGCCGACGCAGAGCTCGCCGGCACGCTGTTCCGAGAACTCGGCGACGCATGGGGCGAGTTGCAGGCCACCGTCACCCTCGGCGACCTGGCCGAATTCACCGGCGACTACGACGTGGCAGGACGCCTGCGCCGGGACGGGCTCCGGCTGGCCGAGCAGCTGGAGCTGTGGAACGAGGCGTCCAAGATGCTGGCACGGTTGGGACGTACCGCGCTGCTCACCGGCGACCTCGACCGCGCCGAAACCTTGCACAGACGTGCCAAGCAGCTCGCGGCCACGCATTCGTACCAGCGCGGCGAGGAGTTCGCCGAAGTGGGCCTGGCCCTGGTGGCACGGCGCCAAGGCAGGCTGGACGACGCCGAAACCCACCTGCGCGTGTGGCTCGACTGGTGCCGCCGGTGGGAAGGCGACCTCGGCGTAGCGTTCATCCTGTCCGAACTGGGATTCATCGCCGAGCAGCGGGGCGAGGCCGACGCCGCGCTGACGTTGCACCAGGAAGGGCTGGACTACGCCCGGCGGACCGGCGACCAACGGGTACTCGCCCGCGCTTTCGAAGGTCTCGCCGGCGCCCACGCCCTCACAGGTGACCACGGAGAAGCCGCCCGGCTGCTCGGTTCGGCGGCCGCGGCACGCGAGGCCGCCGGCATGCCGCTTCCCCCCGGGGAACGCGGCGACGTCGATCGCATCACCACGGCCGTCCGCCGGGCCCTGACCCCCGTCTCCTTCGACGAAGCCTTCGAGCAAGGCGTCGAACGCATACGGACGCCGGCGTAGGACCACCCGATCCCTGCCAACGCGCCCTGAACGGGGAGGATTCAATGACCTACAAGAACGGGCGCACCGCCTCGGGCCTGCCCCCGGAGCCGGAGGCCGTGTGCGCTTGTAGGGCGGCTGACCGGGCTGCCCTGGGCATCTACGAGGTGTGCCGGAGGGCCGAATCGAGCCGGCGGAGGTGCTCCGCCGCTGATCCGAGCCGCCCGACACGCCATCCGCTAGCTCAGTTTGACCCACTTGTCGGCGTTGACGGAGACGTACTGGCCGAGGTCGGGGTCCGTGGTCGAGGCCCAGCCGAGGACCTTGAGCCGCTCGGACTTGATGAACGGGGTGTCCGTCTCAGGGGTGTGCACCTGAACCGGCGACTGCCAGGCGAAGGTCTTACCCGGCACGCAGTCCACCTCGGCCCGGATGAAGCCCTGGACGAACTTCGGCTGCTCCTGGCCGGCCGAGCCGCCGATCGCGACCTTCACCGGCTTGGTGCAGGTGACCGTGCCCTTCACCGTGGCCTTGCCGGCCTTGGACAGCTTGCCGTTGCCGCTGATCGTCATGCCCAGGACGACCGGCTTCGGCGGGGTGACGTCGTTGGCCGTCAGGTAGCCCCTGAGCAGGCCGCGGTCGTCGCAGTCCTGCTCGTAGGAGAGGTTGATCTTCTTGACGGCGGAGCCCTCGCCGAAGACCAGCTCGCTGATGGTGAACGCGCCGGTGAGAGTGGCGCAGCCGCCGTAGTAGCCGTTGACGAACATGCTCGGCTGGTCCAGGACGGTGTCCGGCATCTCCGGGGTCTTCACCGCGTTCTGGTACGTGCCGACCGCCAGGGCCTGTCCGGCCGGCGCGGCCAGGTCCATGGTCCAGGAGTCACCGGGACGGGTGATGGTGACCCGGAGGGTGCGGTGGTCGGCGGAGGCGGTGACGTCGATCTTGTCGCCCTGGCCCGGCCCGTACCAGCGAGCCTGGTCGTCCCAGCCGTCGCCCTGATCCCCGGACCAGCTGAACTCGCCCTGCGGCATCTCGGCGGCCCGGGCCGTGCCGGCGGTGGCCATCGGGAGCGCGAGAGCGGCGGCGGCGAGCACGGCGGCCGTGCGAGCGGCGGCGCGTGCGGGCATGCGGAATTTCACTGTGTGAACCCCCCGTGAAGAACTGGTGATCGAAAGTGATCAGAGTGAGTCTGCCAACAGGGGCACGAAAAGGGCAACAGGTAGGCAGTTCACGGCAGTTCGCCGTCGATCACCTCGGGACAGCAGCGCGCCCCGTCCCACCGGACTCCGTCGCGGACCTGCACGTGCCTCCAAGAACACGCTGGTCCCCGGCGAGGCTCTGCCGTAGCCGTCGCCCTGGCGGCGCGACGGTCTTGGCCGGCGTCCGACGTCGTGCCGAGAAGACGCGCCCTGGCCGCCGCCCACCCTTGCACCCCTCGAATGAATGCGGGCAGACCTCGATGCCCCCGCACGGGGCTAACGATGTGACGAGAGGGCCGGGCGGGCGTCTTCCGCGAGCAGGGCGAGTGCCGTCCGGCGGGGCAGGACGCGGAGCGCCGCGGTGAGGAGACGGTTCGGGTAGCCGGGCAGGACCGTCGGCCGGTGGCGCCGGCGCAGGGCCGCCAGCGCTCGGGCAGCGACCGCGCCCGGGTACTGGATCAGCCATGAGGGGGTGGCGTCGTGCAGGCCGGGGCGCGTGGCGGTGGGGCCGGGGCAGAGGGCGGCCACGTACACGCCGCGCTCCTTGTGCTCGTGCCACAGGACCTGCGAGAAAGAGGTGACGAACGCTTTGGTCGCGCTGTAGACGGCTTCGTCCGGTTTGGGGTTGAAGCCGAGAGTGGAAGAGACGTTGAGCAGGGCGGCGCCGGGGCGGGCCGTACCGAGGAAGGCGTGGGCGAGGGTGATGACCGCCTCGCAGTTGAGACGGGTCACCGCGAGATGCTCTTCGAGCGGGACCTCGTGGAAGGGACCGTGGCGGATGGCGCCTGCGTTGTTGACCAACAGGTCGTAGGGAGTGCCGGCGGTGAGCTCCGCCGCGACCCTGCCCAGACCGTCCGGTGTGGCGAGGTCGGCGGTGAGGAAGCGGTGGTCCCGCTCGCCTTCCGGCTCGCCGGGTGTCAGCGCGCCCATGAGCTCGTTCAGACGCTGTGGGGTGCGGGCGACGGCGGTGACGGCGTACCCCTCGGCGGCGAGAGCGAGGGCCAGGGCCCGGCCGATGCCTTCGGTGGCGCCGGTGACCAGGGCGCGGGGGCGGCCCGGGCTCACTGCTCGGCTTTCGGCGCGGTCGCGGGCGCGTACAGGAACGAGAAGCGTTCCATGACGTTCTGGCGCTTGGTGTTGTGGAAGGCGGCGATGCGCCACACGCCGTCGGCGTCCCGGACCAGGGTGTACGTCTGCACTTTGGACAGCTCGTCGTCCGCGGGCCGCGTGCCGGTGTAGTCGTCGCCGCGGCCGGTCAGGATCGCCGCGTCCTTGCCGAGGAATCGCAGGTTGAGGTAAGTCCCCGCCAGTTTCGTGTCCTTGACGAATTCCCGGAAGAGCGCGCGGTGCCCCTCGGTGATGTCGGCCCTCCCCTCGTAGTGGCTGCCCACGTACGTGGTGTAGGTGGCGTCTTCGGTGAACTGGCGTCCGTACGCGTCGGCGTCGCCACGGTTCCAAGCGCCGGTGAGGGCGTCGAGGGTCGCGCAGATCGCCGCGCCGTCGGCCGGGTCGGCGCCGACGGGGACGACCTGCGCGCAGGAGGCGGCGCCGACGTGGCGAATCCCGGAGGTGGCGTCGAGATACAGGTAGGTGCCTGCCGCGACGCACCGCCGACCCCGCCGACCGGCGCAAGGTGGTCGTCGAGGCCGTACCCGGCTCCCTCGCAGCCATCGAGCGCGTGGTGGCACCTGCCCGCCGCCGCGTCGCCGACGTACTCGCCGACTACACTCCCGAACAACTCGACCTGCTCTTCGACTACTTCACTCGCGCGACGCCCGCCTTCCGCGAGGCGACAGAGCAGATCCGGAGCGCATCACGCGCCCGGCACGACTAGCCCGGCTCCTAAAGGCGCGTCTGACAAATGACCACCTGGCTGGTTCGCGGAGCCAGAGGATCAGTGAGGCCAGGATGACTCCGGCGTGGTAGCGGTCGGCGAGCTTGTCGAACCTGGTGGCGATCGCGCGGAGCTGCCTGAGGCTGCGAAGCTCGTTCGACCACGTTGCGGTCGCGGTAGATCGCCTTGTCGAAGGCGGGTGGGCGGCCGCCGAGGCTCCCGCGTCGGCGGCGGTTGGCGACCTGGTCGCGGCGTTTACGCGGGTCGGCATCAGGTGGCCATTACGAGCATGCGAACAAGCCCGGTTTCCTTGTCTAGCGACGAAAGGGCCTTTCCGATAATCGCGCCGGAAGCGCGCTCTCGGTCTTTCACTAGCATGGCGCACCCCGCCGTGGGCGAAGTGGTGAGTAGATCACCGGGCGAAACTTCCCCGTACTGCGGGTCAATCAGTACCGAAATCTGTCCGGCCATTGCGACCGCCACCTGGTGTGAACTCTCTCGTTCGTCTTCGCTGTCCACAACCACGCCAACCACTTGGGTGTCGTATTCCCCGCTGCACGGGGCGAGAAGGCCGTTGTCCCTGATGACCGCCACAGCCCCCAGCAGCATCTCCCCCTCTGCAGCAAAGATCTCGGCGTAGCCGTTAGTGCCTATTACCTTGCCATTGACCATAATGGGCCTAGTGAAGTAGGCGCAGTAAGCGTTGCTGTGGTGGACGAGCAAGGTGCCTGGTATTTCGAGGGCTTTCGTGACCGTCACCACGCCATCGAAGAGTCCTGCCGACCCTCCGCCATCCGCCCTTCCGTATACGCCGTTGCCGCCGAAGTCGTGGACACCAGCCACGCCTGCTTTAGCGGGATGCTTGCCTACCCCAAGGACTCCGTCCCCCGACTCGCTCTTGCCGTAGATGCCATTCCCCGCTCCCCCTAGGCCTGCTACGCCGGTGCGCCCCCTGCCATAGAGGCCGTTGCTGCCTTCGTTGACACCAGCCACGCCTGCCTTTCCGGCAGCCGTAGCTACCCCAAGGACTCCATCGTTCTGCTGGCTTGTCCCGGTTACCCCGGGTTCGTTCACACCTGTCCCACTTACTGGTCCTGCCATGACTGAACCTCCGAAATTTATTCCCGCAGAGAATGCGGAAGAAAATGGCAACGACAGTCGCGAAACATGTCTTTGCAGCCAAAGGGATAAACCGCAGGGTTCCGGCCACCTTAGATGCCTCTGGCGAGTATCCGTAACCAGATCGGCAACTAGCGTCAAGCCGCCGGCCTTAGCGTTCAGGCGCAAGCGGCGACTCAGCCGCACATTTCAGTTCCACCGTACTCGCTCTTGCGCGGGGGGCAATCTGGGCGGACGCCAATCTGCCCTGGACCGCATGGCACGGTCGGCTGAGCCCTCAGCCCGGAGACTGCTCGGGCCAGAAAGCCGCCTGCGATCTCCTCTCGCACCTCCGCTTACCAGATCATCTCCTCGACCTCCATGTACGGAGGCTTGTGCTGGGGCCGCGCTCCTTAAGCCTCCGGCGCCCGGCGTCCGCCGTATGGGTCGAGCTGTCGGCTACGGAACCCGGGTACCCGGATCTTGGGTGGGTTCGCGGAGTCAGAGGATGAGCGACGCGAGGTGGACTCCGGCTTTGTAGCGGGCGGCCAGTCTGTCGAAGCGGGTGGCGGTCGCGCGGAACTGCTTGCGGCGGCCGAAGCAGCGCTCGACCACGTTGCGAGCTTTGTAGAGCTCGCGGTCGAAGGCCGGCGGCCTGCCGCCGGCCTTCCCGCGCCGCAGGCGGTTGGCCTTCTGCCACCACAAGATCAATTATCAGACAGTGCCTAGCCCACCCGCGCCCGGAGGGACGTCACGGGCGCTACGACGCCGGAACCGCCGCGGACGCGCCGTCCTCGTCGCCTGGCGTGGGCGTACGACCCCGTGGGCACCGGGCACTGGAAGCCCGGGGCCCGGCGCGATGTGGCGGCGCTTCGCTCGCGGGATGCGGAACACATGGCCACGTGATCGTGACGCGACCCGTCGTCGGCGCTGCGGCGGGCTCAGGATGTGGGGCGCGCACCCGGGTCATCCGAGGGTCCGGGCGGCAGAAGTTCGTCAAAACCTTCCCACCCTCGCCATGACCACACGTCGGTGCGCGTATCCGGTTCCAGGGGTACGAACCGACCCAACTCGACGTCATCCCCGTCCAGGTCGAACCAACACTCGTCCACAATGTTCGTGTCCATGCCGACCGTCCGGGCGTCCAGCCGGACCAGTAACTTCGCGCCGTGGGCGTGCTCCAGCCGCTTGCCTTGGATCTCTGTGAGCGGCAGCTGTCCCACGGGTGCGTCGACGGGTATCCAGACGGTGAAAGGGGCGCCGCGCTCCACCGTCAGCCAAGCCCGCTCATCGGCCAATTCGCCCTCCTGGTCCAGGACCTTCAGCCATTTCTTGTAGATCACGAACATCTCGATGCCTGACGGGATCTCGAGATATCGAAGCTGGGCTCGCACGCGGACGTCCACGAGGGACAGGTTGTCCAGACGGTTGTAGAACCGTACGGCGATGATCGCGTGATCGCTGTTCGCGTATCGCCGGGCGTAGCCGGGGAAGTGGTGCGCGCTGACAGCTGGGGCAATGCTCGCCCGACGGCGCCAGACGAACGGCCGTACGGTGAACATCTTGACGAGGACGACGCCGAGCAGGGTCGCGGGCGCCAGCGCTCCCGTCATCGAGGCCAGGGTGGCGAGCCACTCCTGAACCGTGTTGCCCTTCTGCACGTCGAGGTTGTCCGTGCCGACACAGGCGCGCAGCGCCTCCAACGACGTGTCGAGAAGCAGCGAGAGGTCACCCATCCGCCCGGCGATGCTCCGTGGGGAGTCGGCGGCGAGGACGAAGGCCAAGGCGATCGGCACGGCGATGGACAGCAGTGCGCCCAAGCCGATGAGCAGCAGGGCATGGACCGAGCGCCCTGCGATCCACCAGCGCACGGACGTCCGATTCCGAGGGTGCCGGCCGCGTCTCCCGGAGAACACGTGCGCCATCCCCCCACCCCCTTGCCCCCGCCTGCGGCCTCACCGTACTCAAAGACGCTGTGCATGGCGTTTGATTCGGCCGAACCGCGGGCCCGGTGTCATGCGTTCCCCACTGCGCGTAGAGCCGTTGGGCAAGGCTCAGCGCTGGATCCGACTCCCGGGCCACCGCCGGGCGCGTCCCCAGAGAGGTACGGGTGAAGGGCAGAAGCCTCGAATCGCCGGGATTGCCGACGCGGCGAGCGCCCGCCGGCGCGGACGGCGGTGCGCGTGTGGCGGTGGCACCGTAACCACACATCGCCATGATCGTTGCTCGCAACGTCGGCTTCCGGTTCGACGGAACACACATCCGGACATCACATCCGGCACAGGTCCGCTCTCGCCCGGCGGACGTGGTGCCGTTGCGGAGAGGAAGACCCTGGTGAGCGGCTGGATGACGATCGGTCTCGGGGCCGCCGTCGTGCTGTGTCCGGTGCCCGGCCATACCGGCGGGCTGGTCATCGTCGACCACTCGTCTGCCGCGTCGCACGTGGTGGTGTGCTCGGGGAACGCCTGGGTCACCGTCGACCACGCACCGATCGAGGCCACACCCACGGCGCCTCCGGCGACACCACCGCCGACACCCGACGCGTCGCCGTCCCCCGCGCCCTCCGTACGACCGACCGCGCCCGCCGGACACCCGGTGACGCCCCCCGCGCCGCCGACCGCCGCTCCCATCCCTGACCGTGCGCCATCCCCCGAACCGGCGCCGCCCTTGCCCGGCGTCAGTGCTGACGCCCCGTCACCGGACGTACCCCCGCGAGCCGCAGCGCCGGAGCCCGCCCGCCCTGCGCCGGGGTACCGATGGATTCCGCGTTTCCGCTACGCCGGTCGCTCGTCGCGCCCGGCGCCCGTCGGTCTGCCGATGACGACGACGGCCACCGTCGTGACCATCCCGGCGATCCTGGCGGCCGCGGCCCTGCGCCCCGGCTCCCGGCGCCGCGGTCAGAACGGCTGAACGACTGTTCCTCCTTCCCTCATCCCCCTGCGTCCGCTCTGGAGTTGTGCTGTGCCGGAATGGCTGATCTACACCCTGGCCTCGGTCCTGGTCTGCGCCCTCGTGGTCACCGCCACGGTCATGCGTCACCGCAGGGTCGCCGTCGACGAGGACACCTCCGAGACCCCGGACGTCCTGGAGTACATGGTGATGATGGTGGGGGTCGTCTACGCGATCGTCCTGGGGCTCGCGATCGCCGGCGTCTGGGAGGCTCGCGGGGCGGCGGAGGACACCGTCCAGCGCGAGGCCCAGGCGCTGTACGAGATCGACCAGCGCCTGGACGTCTACCCCGCCGCGTTCCGTGCGCAGGTCCGCGACCGGATCCACGCCTACGCCCGCCACGCCGTGACCAGCGAATGGCCGGCGCTGAAGAACGACGACGAGGTCGACTCCAAGGGAGCCGGCCTGCTCAAGGAGATCCGCACGGACATCGCCCACCACACCCCCGGCGACGAACTGCAGGCCCAGGCCTATCAGCCGCTGCTGGACCAGGTCGCCGCCGCCGACGACGCCCGGCACCAGCGCCTGGACACCGGCGGGTCGACCCTGCCGGGGGTGGTGTGGTTCGGCCTGATCGCCGGAGGCGCGGTCACCCTCGGCCTCATCTACACCCTGCAGATCCGCCGCTCACCACGAGAGCTGCTCCTGGCCACCACGTTCAGCGCGCTGATCGTGTTCCTGCTGTTCCTGGTGTGGAGCTTCGACGCCCCGTTCGGGCACGCGGGCACCGACACCGCCCAGCCCCTGCAGCAGCTCTACACCGCCGAGTCCTGACACCGCCTCTGGTCGTCGGCCGGTCCAGCTCTGGCAGCGAGAAGCAGTTGACCCCGGGGCAGTCGGGGAAGATTTGCACCGCCTTCCTCATCCCGGAGGGCCAGAAGGCGGCGGCGGTGGAACTGACCCGGGGCTTCTACAAGGAGCCTTTGGAGTGGCCGGTCAAGAACTGACCGGCCGGACATGGGCCCACTGCTTGGTCGCCCGACTGGCGGACCGGCCGGCGCAACGACCACGGACCTCTTCCCGGCCCGCGCCGGGAAGAGGTCCGTGCATGGCGAACCGTTACTTCACGTTGACCGCACCCCACGCCGCGGCGACCGTCTTGGCCTCCGCGCCGTCGGCGCCGTACAGGTCGCCGGCGGCCTTCAGGGTCGCCTCGCGGGCGCCCTTGTAGTCGGTCGTCGAGGTCATGTACGCGGTGAGGGCCTTGTACCAGATCTTGTAGGCCTTCTCCCGGCCGATCCCGGTGACCGTCGAGCCGTCGGCGGTCGGGGAGTCGTACTCGACGCCGTTGATCGTCTTCTTGCCGCTGCCCTCGGACAGCAGGTAGAAGAAGTGGTTGGCGATGCCGGAGGAGTGGTGGACGTCGACGTCGCCGGCGCCGGTCTTCCACGCGTCCAGGGACTGCCCGTCCTTGCTCGGCTTGTCCATGTACCGCAGTGGCGTGCCGTCGCCGCGTATGTCGACCTTCTCGCCGATGAGGTAGTCACCGACGTCTTCCTTGTTGGCGGCGAAGAACTCGACCGAGGTGCCGAGGATGTCGCTGGTCGCCTCGTTGAGCCCGCCGGATTCGCCCGCGTACTCGAGCTTGGCGGTCGCGGCGGTGAGGCCGTGGGTCATCTCGTGGCCGGCGACGTCGATCGAGGTGAGCGGCTTCTTGTCGCCGTCGCCGTCGCCGTACGTCATGCAGAAGCAGCTGTCGTCCCAGAAGGCGTTGACGTACGCCTTGCCGTAGTGGACCCGCGAGTAGGCGGCCTTTCCGTCACCCGCGATGCCGTTGCGCTGGAGCTCCGCCTTGTAGAAGTCCCAGGTGAGGGCCGCGCCGTAGGCGGCGTCGACGCCTGCGGTCTGCGGGTCGTCCGGCTTGCCGCTGCCCCAGGTGTCGTCGGCGTCGTTGAAGAGGGTCCCGGTGCCGTTCTGGCCGTGGTCGAGGTTGTAGGTCTTGTGGCCGCCGCGCTCGCCGTCGGCGAGGTCGAAGCCGGAGCCGCCCTTGGTGCTCCCGACCGTGACCGCGCCGCTGTACTGGCTGGTGCCGCTGCCGGTCTCGACCGCCTCGTACTGGTGCAGCTTCCGGCCGGTGGCCGCGTCCGTGATGATGTGCAGCCTGCTGGGCGTTCCGTCCTTCTGTACGCCGGTCCTGACCGTCTCGAAGGCGAGGACGGGCTTGCCGTGGCGCGCCCAGATCACCTTGCGGGCGCCGGCCGCGGCGCGGCGCTCGGTGGCAGTGGTGGCCACCGATATGCGGGCGTCGTTCGCCTTGTCGACGCCCTTGAGCGTGCCGTTCTTCGCGGTGTGCGTGACGAGGTCGCCGCCGAGGACGGGCAGCCCGGCGTAGGTGCGCTCGTAGCGCGTGTGCACCGTGCCGTCGGCGTCCTTGATCACGTCACGGACGATCAGCTTCTCCTGTGCTCCGAGGCCGAGCTTGCCGGCGGCCGAAGGAGCGTCGGCCTGGGCCGACTTGATGGCCTCGGCGCGCGCGGACGCGCTCGTGGGGGTGAGGCCGGGACCGTCCGCCCGCGCGGGCGCGGGATTCGCGGATGCGGTCTGTACGCCGACGACGACCATGGCGGCCGTGGCTACGAGGGCAGCGCTGCGCCGGGTGTACTTGTGGGGAGTCATGCGATCTCCATCGCTCGTCCTGTGGGGGGTTGACGGCAGCGAGCGTCCCACCGGATGAACGAATTTGACGGAGTGCCAACAATTACCTCACAAGTCTTTGACGACTTCTGTCCGATTGAGAAACGTTGATGTTCGCTATCCGGCGGACTTTGGCGGCTTGTGCAACACGACTCCGGGGCACAGCAGTTGGCGCCCGGTGCGGCAGGGAGCAGCGCCGCGCCCGTGGCGACCGTGTCCCGGACGACCGCGCCGATGACGTCGCCCGGGCCCACCGCCGGGCCCGCCCGGCCGCCCGGAGGCCGGGGGTCCTCGACGGTGAAGACGGAGCGGAGCGGAGCGGGGTGTGGGGACGCGGCCACGCGCGCTCCTCCTCGCCCTGACTCCCCTCGTCGGCGCCGGTGCCTTGGTCCGGTACGGGCCGAGCGACCTGACCCCCGCACGTGGTCGCTTCGCTGCCGAGGAAGCCGCCGCCTCCGAGGTGCTCATGCTCGCGGTGGCCGCTGCAGCCGAACCGCGGCGCGCCCGGGCCGCGGAGCCGCTCGCCCGTGTCCGGCCGGGTCGGCCGCCGTTCCTCCCGCCCGACGGTGAGGAGGACACGCGCTGGTGGGCTGTCGCACAGCGAATTGTCCGAAGGGGCGCTGGAGGAGGCCGGTTCGCCCGCCGAGCCTGCGCGGTTGCCCGGCGCCGACCACGGCTGGCGCGGGCTGCCCGATGACCGGGGGGAGGAGACGCTCACGCGGTCACCGGCCATCGCCCGCCGTCTCGTGAGCTGACGACGGTCGGGGCAGGAAGCGGGGATGTCGCTGCCCCGGCAGACGTCCGGATGCCCGGGACGCCCTGCGGCAGGGGCCGTTTCGCGGCCGGCGCCCCCGTCGCTTCAGCCCATGGACGGGGTTTGGCCCTCGCCGGCGCCCCGGGTGGCGGAGCGCAGCGCGAGGACGGACCAGACGACGGCCGCCGTCAGGACCGCCGTCATCATGGCGATCGTGACCGGCGCCTCCGGCCTCCACCCCAGCGAGAGCCGTACGCCCAGGGCGGTGAGGAGGACGGCGATCCGGCCAGGGGCGAACACCGCAACCCTCGCGGCGGCAGCGCGTAGCACGGATGCCGCCGCCCCTCCGGTCGCGGTCCAGGCGGCCAGATAGGGCCAGGCGTTCCCGGGAGCGGCAGGGGGCAGCCCGTACTCCTCGGGGCTGATCCGGAACAGGGCGGTCGCCCACCCGAGGCCGACGCCCAGGAGGGTGGCGCCGGCCACCCAGAGCACATGGCGCCACCAGGGGCCGGGCCGCACCGCCTCGTACTCTTCGTAGCTGCCGGTGTTGGAGGGATCCACATTCTCGATCATGACCGTGAAGACGCGACCGGACGCGGTCTCGTTGCCCGGGGAACGGCCGGTCGTGGTCCGGACGGTGATGCCGACAGCGCGGCACGGCAGCGGCACACGCTCCAGTGGGTGCAGGAAAGCGGGCGGGGACGGCCGAGAACCACGGCCCACTCCCGCACCGGTCATCGCATGCGTGATCGGGCGGGCCGCAGGGCTGTCCGGTCGGTCGTCACGGCATACCCACGGGTTGCGCACCGCAGTTTCCGTTCCGATGCCAACTCGACGGAACCGCCGGGGGAACGCGACCTGGGCCACGCCCACAACGTCACCGGCTTCCCCCGGGGGCTCGGGAGCCGAGTTGGATCGAGCCCCTCCATACCCCCTGGTCAGCGGCGCCCATTGGACCTTCCGCTGAGGGGATTCCGCGTCCATGGTTGGGAAAGCGCATTGCACGCAAGAGGAGCCGCCGGATTGGATTGACAAGATCAAGCCGACGGGTTCAACCCGGCGTTGATGAGCGGCGACACCGGCGACTACATCCTGACGACGGTCTGCGCTCGAGCGATGGCGGCCGAGGCGGAGTTCGGCCGCAGCGCCCCTGTCACAGCGAAACACGCCCCGCACGGCTTCCGCTTCAGACACTGGTACAGAAGGAAGCGAATGACATCCATGCTGGACGGCTGCACGCCCTGGCCCGAGGTGTTCGTCGACCGCTACTGGGCGGTCGGGCACTGGCGTGGCAATACGCTCGACAATCTGCTGCGCGGTTGGGCCCTGCAGCACGGACCGCGGACCGCGCTCGTGCACGGCCGCACCCGCATCACGTACGCGAACCTGAACCGGCGCGTGGACCGCATGGCCGCCGGGTTCAGACTGCGCGGCCTCCGGCCCGGGCAGCGAGTCGTCGTCCAGCTACCGAACGTGCCCGAGTTCGTCATCACGGCGTTCGCGCTCATGCGGGCCGGCGCGGTCCCCGTTTTCTGCCCGCTCTCGCACCGCGCGTCCGAGGTGTCCTCCCTCGTGCGGGTCACCCAGGCCGTCGGCTACGTCGGTCCTTCGACGCACCAGGGCTTCGACCTCACGGCGATGACCGCGGACATCGCGGCCCGATGGCCCTTCCTGCGGCGGGTGTTCACCCTTGAGGAGCCGGGCGTCTCCTCCCCCTACGGCGGTCTTACGACCGACCCGTCGGGCTGCCAGTACTCCCCGCTGGGCTCCATCGACGCCGCGCCCGAGCCGGCGCTTGCGCAGAGCGCCGACCAGGTGGCGTTCTTCCTGCTCTCCGGCGGTACCGGCGAGGCGCCCAAGCTCATTCCGCGCACCCACAACGACTACGCCTACCAGGCGCAGGCCGCCGCCGAGCTGGTATCGCTCACCGAGAACGACGTGTATCTCGCCGCGCTGCCCGCCGAGTCCACCTTCGCCTTCGGCTCCCCCGGCATCGTCGGCACCCTCTCCGTCGGCGGCACCGTCGTCCTCGTCGAGAACCCAGGACCCGCCGCATGCCTTCGGGCCATCGAACAGGAACGGGTCACCATCACGTCGGTGATGCCCGACATCGCCCAGCTGTGGCTCGACGAACTTGCCTCGGCCCGGGCCGACTTGAGCAGTCTGCGGCTGATGCAGATCGGCGGCGCGCCCTTGCACCGGGCGACCGCCGAACGGATAGGCCCGGAGCTCGGCTGCCGCCTGCAGCAGGTCTTCGGCATGCCTGAGGGGCTGCTCACTCTCACCCGGCCCACCGATCCGGACGAGACCGTGCTCACCACGCAGGGCCGCCCGCTCTCGCCCGACGACGAGATCCGCATCGTCGACGTCGACGGCAAGGACGCGCCGGACGGGGAGCCCGGCGAACTCCTCGCCCGCGGTCCGTACACCCCGCGAGGCTATTACCGGGCGCCCGAACACAACGCCCGCTCCTTCACCACCGGCGGCTACTTCCGCACCGGTAAGCTCGCGCGGCGCACCCCGGACGGCAATCTGGTGGTGATGGGCCGCCTCGAGGACGTCCCCCGGCGGGACTGACCACCAAGATCCATCCGACCGGTGACGGCGGCCGGCCGTCGGCCCCGGCACCCGCGCCGGGCGGGAGCCCTGCCGCCCGGATGCCTGAGCGTATGGGTGCGCAGGAGACGGCAGCCCGTACGCCTCACTCGTCGTGGTCGTGCCGGGGGTGGGTCCGGGTGCCTGGATGACGTGTCCGGCATGCCTGACGCGTGCGCGGCGGACCAGGCCGCGCATGTCACGGTTCGGACGGGCGAGTTCCCCCGCATCCATGGCTTTGCGTCCCATGGACCAGCGGTTACCGCTGGCGAGGATAGGTGATGGTGACGCGTCGGTTCTTCTCCCGCCCAACCTCGGTCTTGTTGTCGGCGATGGGGTTGGCTTCGCCGAAGCCTTGAACCGTATAGGTCGTAGCGGCGCCGAGTTCGGTGCGGAGTGCGTCACGAACCGTTTCGGCGCGCTGGCGGGAGAGCGTCAGGCCGTGGGCGGCCGAGCCGAGATCATCGGTATAGCCGGCGATGGCGGCGCTCGGGGCGTGCCGGCTGCGCATCTCGCGGGCGATGTCGCGGATGCGGGCTCTGGCCGCGGGCGTGAGCTGAGCGCTGTCCTTCCCGAACAGGATTTTGGCGCCGAGGGTGACTTTGACGTGATCTGCGGTGTCTTCTCGGCGGTCTTCGTCGGTGCCCGAGACGGTGGCGATGGGGGCGGTGACGATGCGCAGGTCTTCGATGACGGGAGGGGCGAGGGTCGCGCCCGGCTGGAGGAGGCTGCTATCAGGCGCGGGCGTTTCGTCGGCGTGAGCGAGGCTGGAGCCGGCGGTGAGTGTGAGCAGTAGGGCGGCGCCGAGGAGGGCGGTACGGCGGGTCATGGTCAGCCTCCGAGCCGGAAGGTGGCGACGGGGAAGGTGGGGAGCTGGAAGCCGACCTCGGTCGATGTCTTGGGTGGGGCGGGGAACTGGGCGGTGAAGGAGATGGTCTTGCCCGCTTCCACCTTGCTGATGTTGGTGGTGCAGAGGCAGAGGCCGGTGGTGTCGCGCAGGACGTAGTAGCGCTTCATGCTCGCCTCGTCGACGAGTGTGGCGCCGGCGACCGAGTCGGGGCTCTTGCGCATCTCGAAGACGTCGCCGTGCCAGTAGGCGACGCCGAAGAAGTCCTTGCTGCCGTCGTTGGTGACGGTGCCGCGTACGGTCACCCATGTGCCCTGCCGGCTGCGCTGGGCGGCGGTGACGCGCAGGGTCAGGTCGTCCGCTCCTTTGACGGTGGCCAGTGGCTGCCCGTCGGCCTGGGCCTGATCGACGCTGCCGGCCGAAGAGACCTGATTGGAGGCGGTGTTCTGGGACGGGGCGCCCTTCCCGGTGGGCTTGGTGGCGTCTTCAGCCGCGCAGCCGGAAGCGCCTATGAGGGTGAGGACGGCGGCTGCGGCTGCCAGCAGGGCTCGGCGGGGCGTGGTGCTGTTCATCGGGGCTTCCTTGGGGTGCAGTCGGGTGAGGTCAACGGTGGTGGGCCACAGAGTGAGCGTGTACGGCGGCGAGGCCCCGGATCTCGAGAGCGGCCGCGCGGGAGAACCAGTCCGTTGTGGGGCGTGGTGACGTGCTGCGCTGTGATGGGCCGGGCAGTGATGTGTTGAGGCGTCCTGGGTGGTGTGCCGCTGGGGAGGAGATTCCGGACGGCGTTGAAGCTTCCGCAACGCAGGATCCCCGCAGGCAATTGGCGCTGACGCTTCTCTCGCGCCAACATCGGCACGCGCTTTGGACATCGACGACCCCCCGGTCCTGAAAATATAGGCCAGTTGTCCGGCCGACCTCTCGCCGCAGCAAACATAGAACGTTTGCATAGGGAAAGTCCAGTGGTTACCTCAGCTACCCCTCCCCTGACAATGCCCCGCATACGAGCCACCGGGCGGACGAGGCCCGCAGAACTGCGTACGGGTGCGCCGGTCGACGGATGCGGAATGGCCGGAGGATCCCGGGCGCTGCCGCCTCAGCCCCGCACCCCGCATACGTTGCTCCTGCAACTGCTTCGAGGGAAAGCGCTGGGCGCCGGGGAGATGAGCTTTCGGGAGGAATCCGGGCAGTGGGTGGTCGGTGGCGTCAGCAACCAGTCGACCGGCTCGGTGGGTTCTTGAGGCGTTTCAGCAAGGCAGGGTGGCGGCGGGCACAGCTCCGCAGGTTCGCGAGCCGCCCCGAGGAGCGGGCGGACGACGCCCCGCGACGCGCAGCGCCGGGCGCCCTCCCCCGGCTCATGGCTGTCGGCCGCCGAACTGCCAATTATGGACCTCGATGTCCGCATACCCGTCCGGTGTCAGGACGGCACGCGCCGTGTCCGGGTCAGGCGCCCGGAGCAGCGCCGCCGTACCCAACCAGGCGGTGCCGTCGTCGGAAAGCAGCGGCCCGTACGCGATCAACTCGTCCCGGTCGGGCGGCGCCACGAGATCGACGGCCTGCCCCGCGCCGAGGCCGAGCACCAGGTACCGGTTGCCACCGGTCCGGCCACCGGGAAAGTCCCACATCGTGCGCCCCAGGACGTTGCGCCATCGACGCAGCAGTACGTCCCGGTACACACCGCCCTGGTAGCCGGGCTCGTCAAAGGCGAACGCGCGTGCGGCGGCGGGATCCGGCAGGTCGACGATGTGCACGCTGCCCGTGGGCAGGTCACCGTCGCTGGTGAGAGTCGGACCGCGGGCAATCATCTCCTTCTCGAACCGGTCCATGTAGGACCAGTGCTCTTCCAGCATGTCGTCGCGCAGCGCCACGGATTCGGGCCGGTCGCGGTGATAGCAGAAGAACTCCATGCGCAGAGTATGGACGATCACCATTTCGCGTGACCATCACATTCTGAGCGCTGCGCCGTCCGTCGCGTGCCGGGCGGCCGTTGCCGGGTGATCCTGGTGGCATGGGTCGCGTTGCCAGGGTGCGGTTGCCGGCCGCCTACGCGGCGGCGGCCCGAGGGTCGGTGCGGGTCACGCTGGCCGGCAGTGCGGGCTTCTACCTGTTTCTGTACGGCTTCGGTTCGGCCGTCGCCGCGACCTACGCGTTGTTCGCCGCGGTGGCGCTGGCGGGCCTCTCGCACATCCCCGGCACCGGCCGGCAGCGCGCCGCGGTGCTGCTGCGTCTGATGCCCGCCTGCTGGGTGCTGATCACGATCGGCACCTACCTGTCCATACGGACCTGGAGCGCGGCAGCGGGGATGCTGGTGGTCGGGTTCGCGCTGGCCTTCGTCGCCGTGGGCGGGCCGCGCCCGGCCGGGGCCGCGCCGGGGCTGCAGCTGATGTACATCCTGCCGTCCTTCCCGCCTTACGATCCCGGTTCCCTCGGCGAACGGCTGGCGGGCGCGACCGTGGGCGTCGCGCTCCTCGTACTCGCGGAGGTGTTCCTGCTGCCCGATCCACCGACCGTCCCGTACCGGGAGCTGGCCGCGCGGGCAGCCGACATCGCGCGGAGTTGCGCCGGTGCGCTGGCCGGGGCGCCGTACGCGCTGTCCGAGGGGGCGCTGCGGGCGGCGCAGGAGGCGGGTACCGGGCTGCGGTCCTCCCAGGTGGCCGCGGCCGAGCGGCCGGCCGGGCCGAGCGTACGGGACCGGGCCCTCGCCCACACAGGTCTGGCGACCCGCACCCTGCTGGCGAGGCTGACTCTGCTGCCGCCGGTCCTCGTGGGCTCGCCGCCGCGCGGCACCGGGCACGACGTGCTGTGCGCGGTGCGGGACGCGGCCGAGGAGACGGCCGGCTGTCTGCGCGGCCGCGCGGGCCCCGGGGACGCGCACGCCCGGCTGCTGCGGGCCCGTAAGGCCCTGGCGGCCGGCCCGGCCGAGGACGGCTCCCCGGCGGTACTGCGCCGGGACGCGGCGCTGCTTGAGGTGGCGGACGCCGCCCTGGCGATGTCGACGGCGGCCGGGATCGCGGTACGGGGTCGGGCGGGAGCGGCACGGGCGGCGTCGGGGCCGTTCTGGTACGCGAGGATGCGTGCGCCGCAGCTGTGGTGGCGGCGGCTGTCGGGGCACGCGGGCCAGCGGTCGGTGTTCTTCCAGAACGCGGTGCGGATCGGCCTGGCGCTGGCGGCCGCCCGGGTCATCGCCGGAGCGGAGACGCTGCCGCACGGGTTCTGGGTGCTGCTGGCGACCTTGACCCTGACCCGGACGACCGTGCGAGGGACGCGTTCGACGATGCGGGTGGCGCTGACCGGCACCCTGGTGGGCGCCTTGGTCACGGCCGCGCTGCTGGCCCTGGTGGGGACGGACATCGCGGTGTACGCCGCGGCTCTGCCGCCGCTGATGCTGGTCACCTTCGCGCTGGGGCCGGTCAAGGGAGTGGGCTGGGCCCAGGCGATGTTCACGGTGGTGATCGCCCTGGTGTTCGCGCAGCTGGCGCCCGCGACCTGGCAGCTCGCCGAGTTCCGGCTGCTGGACGTGCTGACCGGCAGCGCCGTCGGCGCCCTGTTCGGGCTCCTCGCCTGGCCGCGGGGCGCGCAGGACGAGCTGCGGCGGTCGGTGGCGGTACTGATGCGGGGCGCGGCGGAGACCGTGGTGGCGACAACGGCCCAGGTCGCCGCCGGCGGGGTGCGGGAGCCGTCGCTCACCGCGCCGGGGCACCGGTCGCTGCAGCACGCGTTGATCCTGGCGGAGTCGGCCTACGCGCAGTACCAGAGCGAGCCGAAGGGACTGGCGGTGGCGCCCGGCGGGCAGGACTGGCAGGCCACGCTGATAGCCGGCCATCACACGCTGTGGGGGGCGAGCCGGCTGCTCGTACCCACTGAACAGGTCGTCGCGCCGCCCCTGGGACAGGAGTCGGCGGCGGCGTTGACCCTGCTTGGGGACCGGGTGGCCGGCAGGATGCTGCTGGTCTCGGCGTTCCTGGACCCGAGCGGCGACACCCCGCAGGCGCCGGTGTTGCGGTGGGATCCGCCCTTCGACGGATTCGCGGCGGAGCCACCGGGCGCGCTGCGGCTGTACTACGCGTCCGTGTCGTGGCTGGCCTCACTGATGAGCGACCTGGAACGGATCACCGGCAAATCCGGGAACGGATAGGCGGGAGCGGGGGGTACGTTCGCCGGCCCGCGCCCCCTACGTACGGCCGTTCCTCGCCCCATCCGTACGGCCGCGGAGTCAGCCGCGGAGTCACACGACTGGGCGAGGCGGCGCGGCGCCAGGCGGTGAGCGCGCCGGCGAGATGCGCCGGTGTGTGCGGTGAAACAAGGCGCCGGATCGGTCAGGAATCGAGAAGCGCGGGTCACGCGGCCGCACCTAGCCTGACCGTCATGGACATCACTATTCACACGACCTTCCTCCCGCACGACGACCCGGACGCGTCCCTGGCCTTCTACCGCGACGCCCTCGGCTTCGAGGTCCGCAGCGACGTCGGACAGGGCAAGATGCGCTGGATCACGGTCGGTCCCGCCGGCCGGCCCGACACCTCCATCCTCCTGGCACCACCGGCCGCCGACCCCGGGGTCACCGAGGACGAGCGCCGCACGATCATCGAGATGATGGCCAAGGGCACCTACGGCTGGATCCTGCTGGCCACCCGGGATCTTGACGGCACGTTCGAGAAGGTGCAGGCCAGCGACGCCGAGGTCGTCCAGGAGCCGACCGAGCAGCCGTACGGCATCCGCGACTGCGCCTTCCGCGATCCCGCCGGCAACATGGTCCGCATCCAGGAGCTTCGCTGAGCCGTACGGCCATCGACTCGGCCGTGATGGCCCGCGTCGCGAGCCCCTGCGAAGAACGCGGCGGCCGGCGCTTCCCAGCCGCTGCACTCGACCACCGCCTCGGCAGCCGCACCCTCGCACAAGTGCTCGCGATGCCGGCCGCCGAGGCCGAGACACACACGCCGGACAGCCGTGCCGGGCACCAGAGTGCGGCGCGCCGGGAATGCCCACAAGGACGGCGTCCACATCCTTTTCCCCGAGCTCCCACCCGCCTCCATCCCGCCGCCTTCGGACAGTTGCTCGGTCTGCTCCGCCTGCTCGACCGGCTCGTCGACTCCGGCAGGCCGGTCATCGCCATCGAGTGCCTCGCCGCCTGCCTCGGCAGGCGACCCAGGTGCTCGCGGACCTCGATGACAAGGAGTTCTCCCATGTGTCACCCCTCGTGGGGGCGCGCACGTGCCGCGGCGCAGCGCCTCAGTGACCTCGCGCGACTGACGGATCTCGCGCGACTGCGCCGCGTGCGCGACCGGATCGACCGGGAGTACGCGCAGCCGCTGAACGTCGAGGCGCTCGCCCGTGGCGTGAACCTGTCCGCCGGCCACCTCAGCCGCCAGTTCCGGCTGGCGTACGGCGAGTCACCGTACGCGTACCTGATGACGCGTCGCATCGAGCGTGCGACTGCGCTGCTGCGTCGTGGCGACCTCAGCGTCACTGAGGTCTGCTTCGCGGTCGGCTGCTCATCGCTGGGCACCTTCAGCACCCGCTTCACCGAGCTGGTCGGTATGCCGCCCGGCGCCTACCGGCGCCGCGCGACGGGCGCGGCCGAGGGCATGCCGCCGTGCGTGGCGAAACAGGTGACAAGACCGGTCAGGAATCAAGAAGCGCCGGTCGCCGAGCCGCAACTAGCGTGATGGCCATGGCATCCATCGAATCCATCACCCTCGACGTGGCCGACCCCACTGCCGCCCATCGCTTCTACACCGCTGCCTTCGGTGTGGACTCGCAGATACGCCTGCGGGCGTCGGAGGCACCCACAACCGGCTTCCGCGGGTTCACCCTGGCCCTCACGGTGTCCCAGCCGGCCAACGTCGACAGCCTCATCGACGCCGCCCTCGCCGCCGGCGCCACACCCCTGAAGCCCGCCGCGAAGTCGCTCTGGGGCTACGGCGGTGTCGTACAAGCCCCGGACGGCACGATCTGGAAGGTCGCGACCTCGGCGAGGAAGGACACCGGTCCTGCCACCCGGCAGTTCGACGAGATCGTGCTCCTGTTGGGAGTCGCGGACGTGACCGCGAGCAAGCGGTTCTACGTCGACCAGGGCCTTGCCGTTGCGAAGAGCTTCGGCCGCGTGTACGTCGAGTTCGCCGCGGGGTCGAGTCCCGTCAAGCTGGCGCTGTACAGGCGCCGCGCCCTGGCCAAGGACGTCGGCGTCTCTCCCGAGGGCACCGGATCGCACCGGCTCGCGATCGGCGGCGGTGCGGGGCCTTTCACCGACCCGGACGGGTTCGCGTGGGAGGCCGCGTCACCAGCGCCCGCCCTCTGACGTGTCATTGAGAACTGCCCTGCCCGGCCGCCGATCACGAGCAGGCACCGGACTCCGACCGACGGAGAATGTCTCTGAAGGAAGGGTTCCGAAGTGACTGGAGGAAGCATGACGGGCAAGCCGCCGCGTGGACGTGAGGGGACGCCGCGTGACCTTGACGCGTGGCCGGAGAGCAACCTGCGTGACCTGCTCGACTCGTATGCGGGCCTCGATGATGCCGGGGTGGCGATAGCCGCGGCACGGGCCGGCGCCGACATCGTACGCGCCATGTACGGCCGGTGGCGCACCCGCATCGACAAGGCCGCCGGGGACTTCGCCACCGACGCCGATGTCGAGGCCGAGAAGGCGATCCTCGGCGTCATCCAGGCCGCCCGGCCCCATGACGCTGTGCTCGGCGAAGAGGGCGGTCAGCAGGGCTCCGCGGAGGCCGCCCGCCAGTGGTTGGTGGATCCCTTGTGCGGCACGCTGAACTACGCCGTCGGTAACGCCCTGGTGGCGGTCAACGTGGCACTGCGCGAGGGTGCGGCGGCGGTGGCCGACCCGTTCAGCGGCGAGGTCTTCTGCACCGATGGTGAGACCGCCTGGGCACAGCACGACGGTGCCGATGTCCGGCTGGCGCCCACGGCTTCCACCCGCCTCGTGGATGTCAACCTGGACCCGCCGTTTCCCAGCGCGCCCGGGTTCCGGGCTGTGGACTTGCTGGCCCACCCCGCGTTCGTCGAACGGTTCCGCCCTCGGGTCGTCTCCACGACGCTGGCGTTGGCCTGGGTGGCTGCCGGCAAGCGCGCGGCGTACGTCACCGACGGAGGCGACCTGTCAGAGAGCGTGCATTTCGCGGCCGGTATCGCTCTGTGCCAGGCAGCCGGGTGCGTGGTCACCGGGATCGACGGCGCCCCGATCGGGCAGACCGGCCGCGGACTGGTCGTGGCCGCCGACGGCGAAACCCACGAGCTCCTGATGTCGATGATCCGCAGCCGCGACTACGACGTGGTCGGCTATTGAAGATCGGGCGTGCCGGTCTGGAGGTTCGGCTGGTTGGTGATTCAGCCGGCCATGAGCTGACGGGCACGAGTTCGGTGCTCGCCTTGCGGCGGGTGGCCCGCTTGGAGGCGCGGTCGGAGACCAGAGCGGCGAGGGCGTGGTGGGTGGCGGCGTAGTGCTCGCGGCGCCCGAGGAACCGTTGCAGCGGGCGCCACTGCTTGTGCTCGGCGTTGGCGTGCTCGACGCAGGTCCGAGTGGAGGACTGGCGGCGCCGCATCTCGCGCGAGGCGTACTGCTCGCCGAGTGCCGCATCCTCGCCCTTCGGCTTCTTCGGCGGCGCGCTGACCTGTTCGGGGAACTCGTTGGCCAGGCCCCGGTAGCCGTCGTCGACCTCAGCCTTCACCCGTGGGTGCAGGCGGAATTGCTCGGCGATGCCCTCGGTGCGCATCACGGTCTGATCGTGCGTTCTTCCGGGCCGGTCGGCCCGGGACCACGGGTCTCGATCAAACCGGCGAGATGTGCACGGGAGAGACCGGTGAAGGCAGGATGGGACAGGGCCGCACGGGCCCACTTCTTGGTCACACTCGAAAAACCGTGCGGGCTCCTTCACATCACGGCCGGTGACGTCGCGCTCATGGTTGGCGGGCGGGACGGGAGTCCTCGTCCGAAAGGAGGAAGGCCGAAACCGCCTCGGCGAACGCCTCCGGCGCTGCGTGGTGGATCAGGTGTCCGACCGGGATGGTGACCATGTGCCCACCGGGGATGCGGCGGGCCAGCTCGGCGATGCCGTCCTGGGGCACATGGCTGAGTGGACCGCCGGCCACCACGAGAGTCTCGGCGGTGATCTGGCTGAGCCGCTCCAGCCACCTCGGGTCAGGCAGGTCGATCTGCCTCCTGACGGCCAGCACCATCTCCCAGTCGAAGGCCAGGTCACCGTCCGGCCTGGTCGGGGTGGTCGGCTCCCGGGGACGCGGAACCGGAACGTCCTCCAGGACCATCCGGCTCACCCGCTGCGGATGCTCCTCCGCGAGCAGGTAGGCCACGATCCCGCCCATGGAGTGCCCGATCAGGTCCACCGGGCCAAGCCCCAGTACGTCCAGGAACCGGAGCACATCGGTCTGCATGAGTTCGAGGGAGTAGTTCCCCGGCCAATCGCTTCGGCCGTGACCGCGAAGATCGAGAGCGTATACCCGTCGGCTGCGGGCGAGGATGGGTGTCACCACGTCCCAGTCGGTGACGTCCTCGCCCAACGCGTGCAACAGGACGAGCGGGACAGCATCCAGCGGCCCCGACACCTGATAGGCCAGCCGGACCCCTCCCACGTCGACCGAGCGGTGATCAACCATCTCCGGAGGATATGCGCAAAGTCCTGCCGGAGGACCGGCGTTCACGAGCGGCCGAACCACCACTACCTGTCAGCACCTCGGGGCCTGCACCCACACAGCCCTGGCCCGGCCTTCAATAGCCGACCACGTCGTGAGCACCGCGCCCGGCCGGTCGTCCCGCGCCGGCCTCAGAGCGCCGCGCTACGGCGCGGCCCGCGGGAAGGCCGATCGGCTGCGGGTGGACGCCCGGTCATTCGTCAGCCGGGCACGGCACCGACCAGGCGCCGGCGTGCCCGGTCGTTCGCCAGCCGGGCACGGCACCGACCAGGCCGCCGTTGACGACGAGGCCTTGGCCGTTGACGCAGGGCGCGTCGGAAGAGGACGGGGAACGCCACGACCCCCGCAGCCTCTTCTTGTCTTGCTCGCTGCTCCCCGGCCTGAGCACGACCGCCCGTATTCGCGCGCTCAGGAACCGTTGTCTCCCGCCCGACGGCCCCACGCGGTGATCATCCCGGGCGACAGCTCGGCGCAGTCCGGCGCATCCAGACAGCGGATCGCCTCCTCGACCGTCGCGTCGTCGACGAGGCCCGTCGCCGTCATCGACTCCCGTGCGCGCCGCCACGTATCGGCCCAGAAGCGGCTGATCGCGCTGCCGGGCAGCAGCGGAGGGACGTACATCTCCGCGGCCACGGTGGTGAGCCCGGCTTCGCGCAGCAGACGGGGGTACTCGGGCACCCAGGCGACGTCCGTCCCGATGGTGTCCTTCAGTCCCTGCCACATCGCCCGCATCACCCGGGTGTACGAGGTGTCGGCCGCTCCGGCGGAGGTCAGGTCGACCGCGTCGCTGAGGACGAGCACTCCCCCGGGGGCGAGCAACTCACCCAGTTTCCTGATGAGTTCTCGCCGCGCGGGGAGATGCATCATGACGAACCGTGCGTGGACGAGCTGGAACCGCCCGGGATCGAAGTCCGGGTCGGTGATGTCCGCCTCCATGACGGTGAGCCCCGGTGCGGGCCGGGCGGCGAGGAAGCGTACGTCACGGTCGACGGCGAGCACGGACGTGACGCGAGCCTGTTCCAGCAACCGGCGGGCCACCGTACCCGTCCCGGCTCCGACGTCCAGGCAGTGCCACCCGGGACCGACCCCGAGTGCCCCGAACCGCGCGAAGGTGGTCTCGTCGTAGGCGAGCGCGCCGAGGTCGATCCGTTCGTCCTCACCGGGCCGCTCCGGCGGGAACACCGCCTCGCCGTAGCGGCCGTCAAGGGTGTCGCCACGGTCGGGGAGCGGGGAGTCGGGCAGTTCCACGGCGGGACCTCTTCGGGCGGCGGGCGGCGGGCGGCGGGCGGCGGGCGGCGGGCGGCGGGCGGCGGGGCCGATGTACATCGATCCTGCACGCGCCGGCGCCCGCGCGGGCGAGGCACGCCGCGCGGGGCCCCGACCGGAATATTCTCGGCAGCACATGGTGACCCGCCGTGGCCCAGCGTTCCCGGCGCCGACAGATCGCTGCGACCGCGTACGCAGTCACGATGAGCTGGTGTCGGGTCGGCCTTGATCCGGTCGGGGGGCGGGACACCTAGCTGAATGTCGGGCGTTTGTCCGGGGCTTCCGACCCCGGGTGGGCTCAGTGCCCAGCGTGGGAGGCGCGTCGGATCGTGGCGTCGATGAGGTCGAGGGCTTCGGAAGCGGTGCGGCCGGGGGCTCGATTCCAGGGACCGATGAGGCCGCTCCATCCCTGGGTGCGCAGTTCGGTGAGAATCCAGGCGCCGGCTTGGTTCATGCAGTCGGTGCTGCCGTAGCCGAGGCGGTGCGCGGTGAGCATGGCACCGCAGAGGCAGCGAGCACCGCGGGCGTTGCGGAGCTTGTACGGGGTGTTCTGCCAGCCCCACTCGGCCAGCACATGGCGGGCGTAGGCGAGGTGGGTGGAGGGGCGTAGGTCTGTTTGGCCGATGCGGCGCCAGGCGTGGAGGCGGTCGGGGAGGATCGCGCCCAGCCGGCCGGGCAGGCGCCGCTCGTCGGGAGGCTGCGCCGGGAGGGCGTTGAGGGCGGTGGTGATGAGCTGGTCGACGGGGGCGGAGAGGAGGCTGCGCCAGTCCCCCGGTTCGCCACCACGGGTGGAGGCTCGGGTCGCTTGAGTCACTTGCCCGGCTGGACGGACCGTCGGTTCCTGGGCGGTCGCGGCCCAGTTGGTGACGATCTGCTGCCAAGCCGCGGTCTCGTAGAGGCGGCCGGCCTCGAGGTCGAGGGCGGTGGGGGTGGTGGTGGTCGGCATCGGGGTGGATCTCCATGGCTCTCGGTCCTTGTGGTGAGGGTGATCTCGGCCGCGCGCAGGCGCCGCTTGAGGCGGCTGTGGCATTCGGGGGAGATTCGCACCGAGACGGGCGATGAGGAGCCGTCCGTCGCGGAGACCGGTGGTCGATCCGGCAACAACTTCGCCCACCTCAGGAACACGGCTTACGACCGCCTGACGGCGAAGGCCGCCACCTTGCCGGGAGCGGCCGGCTGCTCGCTGTGGAACAAGGCCGAGACTGCCTTTTTCGACAACGCCGACCTGATCCCGATCGTGGACAGGACGCAGACAGTGGCCGCCTAGGGCGCCACCTTCCGGATCTCGTCGGGGATGTTCTAGCCGACCACGATCCGCATGACGGGAGGCTCCGGATAACCCAAGGCACTCGTCGACCAGCGGAGTCGAGCATGACCCGACGCCGGGTCAAGAACGATCATGGGGCGCCTCCGCCCGACGAGGTGAGCACAGCGGCCGCACAACCAGCGGCCGCATCTCACCGGTGTCTGACAGGCGCGGTTCGTGAGGACCGGTTTCGTCACGGCTGTCGACGGTCTGCTTGGATCCGGGCATGGCTGATTGGTCGAAGCTCAGTGACGCGCATGGTTCCGCGGAGGGTGTCCCCGGTCTGCTCGACCGGTTCGAGGCCGATCCGCGTGGCGTCTGGTCCGAGCTGATGGACCGGCTCTGCCCGATGCTCGACACAGCGTTCTCCGCGAGCTTTGCGGCGCTGCCCCGCTTTGTTCAGATCGCAGCCGGCCGGGAGCCTGACGAGCGGCGCTGGGTGTTGTTCGCGGCGGGTCCGATCGTGGCCAGCGCGCGTCGGTCGGTGGAGGGCGTTGCGGCCCGCGAGGTCTACTCGTCGGAGATCGCCGAGCTTTCGCGGTTCACTGAGCAGTGCCTCCGTCTGCCTCTGGAGATGGAGGACTATGTCGGACTGCTTCAGGCTGCCTTGGCCTTCGAGGGCGTAGAGGTCTGGGACGAGCACCTGGACGACTTGGCGCAGGGCGAATACGAGGTCGACTGCCCCTACTGCGGGGTGAACCTGTTCATCGTGACGGGCGATGACGGCTTTTTCTCATGCAGCGAGGACTACGCGCTGGGGGATGTCGAGAAAACCCCGCTGCGGCCGGCTGACCCGGCAGAGTTGGAGGGCTTGGCCGAGCGGCTGTACTACCAGGCCCTCGGTGATGGACAGCCAGTACTTGCTGAAAGGCTGCCGTATCTCTTCGGAGAAGCGGCGTGCGCTGACTGCGGAACTGCGTTCTCGGTGGCAGACCGGGTGGTCGCGAATACTGTGCCGTCTTGGTGAGGCCGGCGATGCGATCGTCGTGGTCCGGTCCGAGAGTGGCCTCATGCTGCCGCACATCACCGAGCCCGGGCCCTTGGTCGGGGAACACCACCGTCGCCGACTCCGCTGCCGCCATGGCTGACCGAACCGCTAAGACCAGAACTCGTCGTACGCCGCCGGGTCCGTTGTCACCACCCAGCCCTCGGTGATCCGGCCGTCATCGATGTGGAAGATGAGGGCATAGTCCAGGTCAAGCCTCCTGCCCTCGCGTGACGCCGTGACGTGGAGCAGGGCGACCGTGTGGTCGTCGTTGGCGAGGACGTCGTGGAGCTCCGGGCGGTAGGTGCCGTCCGTCAGCTGGAACTCGCGGCCGAACAGGGCGAACGTGTCATCACGCCCTCGGTAGTCGCCCGCCAGGAGATTCCTGCCCCCGACGTGCCACACCACGTCAGGATGGAAGAGCTCGGCCAGCGCGTCCATGTCGCCAGCCGAGAAGGCGGCCATGACGCGGTGGAAAACGACGGTGTTCGGATGATCGGTCATCAGTGCCTCCCTCGGCCTCCTGCAAACGTAAGTCGGGCCACAAGACCGCGACCCGCGTCGTTACGCCGTCTGGCACCGAACTCGCGCCGATCGGAGGCGGTCAGGGTCGGCGTCCGGGGCGCGTATCCCAGCGGTGGGTTGTCCACGCGCGGCGGA
The DNA here is from genome assembly GCF_055600045.1 of Streptomyces sp. NPDC038280. Taxonomy (NCBI): domain Bacteria; kingdom Bacillati; phylum Actinomycetota; class Actinomycetes; order Kitasatosporales; family Streptomycetaceae; genus Streptomyces; species Streptomyces sp. NPDC038280. The sequence goes on along the minus strand of NZ_JBVJYZ010000020.1, from coordinate 29,116 downwards.
TCAAGCTACTTCAGCTGGTCGGGAGCGGGGGCGGGGCCGATTCCGTTTCTTGTGTGGCTGCCCAGGAACCCAGGAGGCGCAGTGCTTCCGCGGACGGTGAGCTGGGTTCGGCGGTGTAGATGGTGAGGGTGAGGCCGGGTACGGCGGCCATCTCGAGCCCTTCGTAGGCGAGGGTGAGTTCGCCTACGACCGCGTGGTGGAACCGCTTGAAGCCGGTTCCGTGGTGGCGGACGTTGTGGGCGCCCCAGCGGGTGCGGAAGGCGTCGCTGCGGGTGGAGAGTTCGCCGACGAGGTCGTGGAGTTCCTTGTCGTGGGGGTCGCGGCCGGCTGCGGACGGAGGCCCGACGTCGGAGGAAAGCCGGCGGCTTGACCAGATGGCGGCGTCGGATCAGGCGCTGATGGACGCGCGCCGGATCGCGTCGAGTGCGCGTGCCACGTCGTCGTCCGTCGTCGACCAGTTGCTCACGGAGATCCGCATGACACGACGACCGTGCCAGGTGGAGCCGCTGATCCACGTGGTGCCCTCGGCGAGCAGCCGGTCGAGTACCTGATCCGTGCGTTCGTCGCTGCCGAACTCGGCGCAGACCTGGGTGAATACCACGTCGTTGAGGACTGTCGCGCCGTCGATCTCGGCAATCCCGCCGGCGAACGCGGAGGCGTGCCGGCACAGCCGCTCGACGAGATCGGCCACTCCGGATCGGCCGAGGGACCGGAGCGCGGCCCACACGGTGAAGGCTCGGCCGCGTCGGGAGAGCTCGGGGACCTTGTCGATGGGGTCGCCGTGTTCGGCCTGGATGAGGTAGTCGCCCCGCAGGCCCATCGCTGCCCGGACCGCGGACGGGTCGCGCACGATGGCGAGGCCGCAGTCGTAGGGGACGTTCAGGGTCTTGTGGGCATCCGTCGCCCAGGAGTCCGCGTTTGCGCAGCCCGCCACCAGATGTGCGTACGTCGGGGAGGCGGCCGCCCACAGCCCGAAAGCGCCGTCGACGTGCACCCATGCTCCTGCCTGGCGAGCGGCACGGATCGTCTCGGCGAAGGGATCGAAGGCGCCGGAGTGGATCTCTCCGGCCTGAAGGATCACGATCACGGGGCTCTGTCCGCCGGCCTCGACGGCATGCCGCAGCGCCTCGGGCTCGATACGTCCCTGATCGTCCGCCTTCACCAGTACCGGGGCACCGAGCCCCAGGTAGCGCAGCGCCAGGTCGATGGCCATGTGCCGGCCCTCGCCGACGAGGACGCGCACAGTCGGCCCGCCCACGAGCCCGTCCCGGGTGACATCCCAGCCGGTTCGTGCCAACACCGCGTCGCGCCCGGCGGCGAGGCAGGTGAAGTTCGCCATCGTGGCACCGGTGGTGAAGCCGACGGCGCTGTCGGTCGGCAGGCCGAGCAGATCGAGCAACCACCCGCCGGCGATGTCCTCCGCCGCCGTGTAGGCGGGCGAGACGGAGCGCATCACGCAGTTCTGGTCCCAGGCACTGACCAGCCAGTCCGTGGCCAGTGCGGCCGGTTCGGTGCCACCGACCACGAATCCGTAGAAGCGACCACTGGGAAACGCGGTGAGCCCCGGCTCACAGGCTTTGACCAGCAGGTCGACCACATCGGCGGGTGGGCTCGGTCCGTCGGGCAGGTCGGCACCGAGCGCGCGCACGATCTCATCGACCGAAGCGCGGGCGGGAACCGGGCGGTCGGACAGGCTCGCCAGCCAGCGGAGGGCATGGCCGTACGCCTGCCGTAGCGCCGCCTCGCGCGCGTCCATACCTCGGACTATGGGTCAGCCACCGCAGCCGCGCAAGCCAGCCAACGACTCACACCGTCGCCTCCCGCAGGCGACCGTCGGGGGCCAGGCGCTGAGCGCTGCGTTCGGTGACGGTCCGCCACGCACGCGCTGGACCTCGCGCGCTCGTGTCCGCGCGGTCAGGTGCCGGTTACGCGTGATCGGCAGAGGTGGACGGGCGGAGCCGACGCGTCCTGACGCCGGCGACCGGCCGGCCGGCACGGGTCGTGTCGGCTCGAGGCAGTCCAGGTGGCTCCGGCACATGTCATTCTGCTGCCCGCGATGAGCCGGGCCTTTGCCGTGCGCGCGGTCGCCCCCTGCCTCGAGCCCTTGAGGGGTCGAGGTACGGCGGGTGGCGCGCCGGACGCCGATGCGTGTCAGAACTTCCCCGAATGCTCTGCGGTGCGGTGTCCGAGCTGTGCGCGGAATTCAACGAAGAAGCTCTCGAGGAGCGGTGGCCACCCCCAGAAGTCGAAGGCCAGCGACCCGAGCTCGAAGCCAGGGGGCCACTCCCATTCGGTGACAGGGACCAGCGCGCCGCAGGACGGGCACGCGGCACTCCCCTCCCCCGTCGCCTTCCACTGTTCGACGCCGTCCCGGAAGGGTTGCCAGACCGCTTCGTCCGGCTCCCACACCCCGTTCGGGTAATCGATGATCACGGTCTCGACGTCGCAGCGGGGGCAGACAGCGCATTCCGGCTCGATCTCTCCCTGGCCCGCAATGTGATCCTCCCGCCCGACTACGACGGCAACCGGGCCGGGTATCCGGTCCGGGTCCCAGTCCTCCACGGCGCGCCGCCAGTTCGGGCCGGGAACATAACCCTTGTCTACGTTCGTGGAGTACATGCAGTCACTGGACATGTCGCGTGTGATCAGGCCTTCGGAAACCATCCAGTCGACCATCCGCTCCGCAAGCGCACCGGCATCTTCGGCACTCACCTCGAGGTCGACGATCCGCTCGAAGTAGTCACCCATGGTTCTCCGCTCCCCGTGTCTCATTCGGTTCAGCCCACCATGCCATCCGCCTCTGACAATGGGGCGTGAAGGGGTCGAGGCCGGGGGTTGTCAGTGCTGCGGGGCCACTCGAACCGACCGTCCGTACGCGCTTGTCCGCCGTTCCGGTCCGGTATTACCGTGCCGTAGTGGATCTCTTCTCACGCTCTTGGACGGCTTTGCGCACGGCGGTAGCCGAGACCCCGGACGAGGACTTCGAGCGGCCGTCGGGATGTACCGGCTGGCTCGTGCGGGACCTGGTGTGCCACCTGGTCATCGACGCCCAGGACGTCCTGATCACCCTGGTCACGCCCGCAGCAGCCGAACCGACCGTGGACGCGGTCACCTACTGGAACCTCGTCGACCCACCGACCGGAGAGGACCCGCTCGACGCGCTGATCCCCCGGCTGGCCGCCGCCTACGGCGATCCTCGGTGGCTCAAGTTCCACTTCGACGACGTCGGTTCCGCCGCGGGCCGCGCCGCCGAACTCGCCGATCCCACCGTCCGTGTCAGCACTCGCGACGAGGTGCTGACCGTCGGCGACTTCCTTTCCGCGTACGTACTCGAATGGACCTTGCACCACCTCGACCTGATCGCGTTTCTGCCGTCGGCCGCCGAGCCGCCCGCCGAGACCCTCGCGGCGGCCCGCGCGTCGCTGGAGAAGATCGCCGGTTCCCCGTTTCCCGCCTCGTTCTCGGACGAGGACACGCTGCTGGTCGGCACCGGACGTCGCACGCCGACGAACGCGGAGAAGGCCGCGCTGGGCGACTTCGCCGCGAAGCTGCCGTTCGTCCTCGGCTGAGCGGCCCATTGGGGATGGCGCGCCGTCTCCAGGCCTGATCCTCACGCTGATCCTGATCGATCCAGTCTCGGCAAGCCGGCAGAGCCCGGATCCCAGGAAGCGGACTCGGCAGGCCAAGAAACCGCCCTGCGGCCCTCCTTGCGGATCGCGCCTGCTCTTCTTCAGGGCAGGAACTTGTAGAACGGGCCGTCAGGCGCGAAGTTGCGAGAACACACCGTCACGTCCCTCCCCTTGAGATAAGCCAGCAACCATTCGCTGAACGTCATCTCGTAGAGAGTCCAGGCTGGACTGTCGAACTCCTGAACCACGACGCGCCAGGGCGACGACGGGTCGTCGGGAACACGAAGGAATATCGCTTCCCCCGTCGTGGCCGATGCCACCGGTATCAACTCACCGGGATTCGGCCCTACCGGACTGGGCAGGAACTCGACCATGTCCTCGTCGCGCCAGAGTTCGAGATCCCCCCTGATCTGCTCTCCCAGACTATGCAGAAGATGACCGGCGGGGTGCGTCAGATACAACTGCCCGTTGACCTCGATCGAACCATAGGCATCGACGATCTCACGGAAGTCCGCAGGAAACTCGATACCGAGTTCCCGCTCCAGCTCGATCCAAGGAGCCGGATCCGACCAGGTGAAACGGGGTTCGCCCATCAGGGCTGTGATCTCTGGGAGCGTTGCCACCACTAGCGTCCTTCCAGCATGTCGAGCGTGCCTGTATTGGAGTTGATCGCAGATGAGGGTGAATACGGGGCACAACCTAACCCGCCCCGCCACGAAGTCACCGACCGGCCAAGGAGACAGGCTCTGGCGACACGCTCCGCCTGGAGCTCATGGCGGGCCTGCCGACAGCGCCGCCCCGGTCGGTCACGAGGTGTGGCTCGCGCCAAGCGCACAAGGCCGGCGACGTCAGCCCTCGCCAAGAGCCTCGAGCAACTCCCGTTCGCGCTGCGCGCTGAGCCCGGCGCGTCGTGCCCTGTCCAGACCCTGTTCGCGTTCCCAGAGCAGCGTGTCCGCCAGCAGCTCCGCCCGCGGCCGGTTTCGCAGCCCCGCGGCGCGCGCCGCGGAACCGCTCCGGGACGACCATCCTTCCCAACCCGGCTCGACCACCCACATCGGCAGCGACTCGGCCCCCATGTACTCGGCGACGCCGTTCGCGAGCAGCCATGCCGAGTCGGCGGTGACCACCGGACCGGTGTGCCCGCCGAGAGCCCGGGACAGCTCGATCCATTCTTCGAACGGAACGACCGGACCGACGGCGTCGTAGACGCCGGTGGTGCCCTTCTCCGCGGCGTCGAGCAGCCAGGAGGTGAGGTCCCGCACGTCAACTGCCTGTGTCGGCATGGCCGGTACGTCGGGAACCAGCATCGGTCCTCGCGGATCCCGCGCGGCGCGGGCCACCCAGTAGCCGGAGCGTCCGCTGTGATCGCCCGGGCCGCCGATGAGGCCGGCGCGTGCGATGAGGAGGCGGTCGCCCACGGCGGCCGTCGACACCTGCTCGCAGGCGACCTTCGCCTCGCCGTACAGCGCGCGGTCGACCTCGCTCCGGTCTGTCGGGGCCAGAAGTGCCGCGGACTCGTCCGCGTCCGCCACGGCGTGCGAGGCATAGGCGCTGACGGAGGAGACGTAGATCCAGTGCCTGGCCCTGTCACCCAGTGCGTGGAGCGCCTCGCGCACGAAGCCGGGCTGCCATGACACCTCGATGACCGCGTCCCATTCGCGATCGCGTAGGGGCTCGTACGCGGAAGGATCGCGCCGGTCGGCGGCCACCAACGTCGCTCCGTCGGCGACTTCTCCGCTTTCTCCGCGCGCGAGGCAGGTGACTTGGTGACCACGCGCTGTCGCCTGCCGCGAAAGCTCCCGGCCCACCCATGCTGTTCCGCCCAGAACCAAGATTTCCATCCCCACACCCAAGCACCGCGACCACCGAGCAACCAGACGGGTTCGCTGCCGGCGGACCCGATGTCGTCAACTGGTGGCAGCAGCCCCCACCTCCTGCTGTCCGGGCCGACGAGGGTGTTCCCGGAGGTGAGGCCTGCGCCACCTGGTATCGGCCGACGGGAAGGGAACGGAGCTACGCGCCTCTACGCCGACGCTCCCTGGGAGGACGGCAGCAGTTCGAGCTGCTGAAGCATCGTGAGCTGGTCGACCACGTGCCAGTGCTCGGCGACCCGGTCGCCCTCGAGGCGGAAGATGTCGACGCCTGCGAACCGGCACGACCGCCCTGTGGGAGGGATGCCCAAGAACGTGCCCGAGTGCGTGGCGTCATTCGTCCAGCGGACGACGACGCGGTCGTTCTCGGCGATGACGTCATCGACGGTGAAGGTCGGTGCCAGTCCCTCGATGAGCATGGTCATTCGGTCCTTCAGCCCCTCGCGGCCGGCGCGCTGCCCCGGCAGCGGGTCGTGCTCCTCGTACTCCGGCACGGCGAGCTCGTCGACAAGGTCCACGCGCCGACCGTTCAAGACCTCGTCGAAGAACCGCCGTACCAGCGCCTTGTTGGTATCGATGGACATCGCGTGCCCTCCTCATTCGCATGGAGGCGTCACTTCCACTATCGCACCGGTCGATCAGCACCGGAGGCCCTGGAGCTGGTCATACAGCGCGCAGGTGGCCTGTAGCCCTCAGTAACCAGGGAGGCGCACACGCACCGCACGAGAACGTGTGCTCCAGGACCGGGCCGAGAAGGCAGCTGGGGGTGGGGACGCTGTTGCCCATCTGCCCCCGGCCCCCGTCGGCACCCCGCAGCGGGTGCGCCGTGCGCCCGGATGGGGGACGCTGGGCACTGCTGCATCACCGACCGCGCGAGGAGGTCTCGTGGACGCTTCAGGAAACGGCGGGCTCCCTCCCGTAGCCCGAACCAAGGTGCGGCTGGCCACCCTGCTGTGCGCGGCTGCGGCTCTCGCGGCCGGCACAGTGCCCGCCTGCGCGCAGACCCGGGCCGCCCCGGCACCGGATCCGGTCGTGGTGGTCGACTGCTTCTCCCGGGCCCAGATTCGCCCCGCCGAATACTTGCTGGCCTGCGGCGACGGCAACAACCGCCTCATCCGACTCCACTGGAACACCTGGGGCACGCGCACGGCTACGGCCAACGGCACCGACATGGTCAACGACTGCCGCCCCTACTGCGCGGCGGGCCGCTTCCGCCCGTACCCGGTCACGGTCACCCTGAGCAACCCCAAGCCCTGGCCCGCGCACCCCGACACCCAGCGCTTCACCAGCATCCAGCTCCACTACACCAACAGCGCACCGCCTCCGGGCTCCAAGGACGTGACCTTCAAACTCTTCCCCTGATCCTGTGGCTTGAGGATCGGTGCCGAACGGCGCCCCGTGACGACGTCGCCCGGCTACGCCGGAAGTCCGATCCTCGCCACGACGGGCCGGCGGGTGTCGGCCCGCCACGCGTTCCACTCACGTACCGCGAAACGATCTCCTTCCGGGAGGCTCCCCAGTAACCTGTTGTGGCCCACGGGGGAGGGGATCCACTTGAAGCCACTCGACGCCGCCGACCCGCGCCAGGTCGGGCCCTATGCCCTCATGGGACGGCTGGGCGCCGGTGGGATGGGGGCGGTCTATCTCGGGCGGTCGGCCGGGGGCCGTACGGTCGCGGTGAAGGTCGTACGGCCGGATCTGGCGCGCGAGGACGGTTTCCGCGACCGTTTCCGGCGTGAGGTCGCGGCGGCGCGACAGGTGTCGGGGGCCTTCACCGCCCCTGTCGTGGACGCCGATCCGGACGCGGCGGTCCCGTGGATGGCGACCGCGTTCGTCGTCGGTGTCTCGCTGCATCAGGCGGTCACCACGCGAGGGCCGCTGCCCGAGGACGCGTTACGGATGCTGACGGCCGGTCTCGCGGAGGCGCTGACCGGGGTGCATGCCGCCCACGTGATCCACCGGGACCTGAAACCGGCCAACGTGCTGCTCGCCCTGGACGGGCCGCACGTCATCGACTTCGGCATCGCGCGGGCAGCGGACGGTACGGCGGTGACGTCGACCGGGGCGGTCATCGGTTCGGCGCCGTACATGTCGCCGGAGCAGGCCCTGGGACAGCCGCTCACCCCGGCGAGCGACCTTTTCTCGCTCGGGTCGACGGTCGCCTTCGCTGCGGGCGGCGCGAGCCCGTTCGGGGACGGGGCCGCGGCGGCGGTCATGTTCCGTGTCGTCCACACGGAACCGGACCTCTCCGCGGTCCCGGGGCGGTTGCGGCCCCTGATCGAGCGGTGTCTCGCCAAGGACCCGGCCGATCGGCCGTCTCCGCGCGAGGTGATCGAGTTCGTTGAGCGGGAGGACCGTCCACGGCCCGGGGCGGGGTGGCTTCCCGAGCCGGTCGCGGCGGATGTCCTCGCCCTGCGGTCCGTGATGACGGCCCTGCCCCGACCGGAACCGACGATGCCGCTGACGGGCCCGACGGAGGTGCTGCGCCCTTCGGACGTCGGCGAGTTGCCTCCCGACTCTTCTGGCCCGAGCCGCCGCGGGCTGCTCCTCGGCCTGGGAGGCGGGGCGCTCGCGGTCGCCGGAACCGGGACCGTGTGGGCGCTGAACCGGGGCGCCTCCAAGAAGCCCGGCGGGAGCCGGACCGTCGCCCGTCCTTCGGCCGAGTCGGTCCCCGACGCCCAGCTGGCCTGGAAGGTACGCCAGTCGGCGCCCTGCACGCAGGTGCTCACCGCGGGCGGCGTTGTCGCGTGCGTGTCCCTGCAACAGATCTGGGGGATCGACGGCAAGGGCACCACCAAGTGGACGGTGAACGCCGCCGACCACGGGATGGCATTCGCCGTGACGGGCCCCAACCCGAGGCCCGTCGCCGCCGTGGACGCCGGCCGTCTGTACGTGGGCGGGCTGACGCACACCACGACGGGGACGGTGTCGACCGGCTTCCAGACCATCGGCAGGGCCGTCGTGCTCGGCATGCGCATGGCCGACGGCAAGGACCCGGCGCTGGCCACCCTGGACCGGTCGGAGAGCCTGGGGGTGCAGCTTCTCTGTGGTGTACGCGACGGCCGCGCCCACCTGTTGTCCCTGACGACCCAGGGCCTCGGGTCCATCAGCGGCTACGGCGCATGGGCTCTGGACCTCGCCTCCCGCCGTACCGCCTGGCTCCACACCGCCGAGGCGACACCGCTCTTCTGCGCCTTGCCGCACACCGGCGGCGGCCTGCTGTACGCCAGCGCCAAGAAGCTGGTCGCTCTCGACGGGAAGGGCGCCGTCGCCTGGTCGAAGTCCTTCACGCCCTACACGGTCGCCGCCGCCGGCCGGTACTTCCTCGTCGTGGACTCCGCGGGGACCCTGTCGGCCCTGGAACCGGCGACCGGCAAGGTGGCGTGGAAGGCGACGGGCGTCGTCGGCGCGTCCCTGAGGGGCGACGGCATCGCGACCGACGAGAAGGGAACCGTGCTCTACGCCCTGTGGCGCGACGAGGACGGTGGCTTCTCGCTCGCCGCCCGGGACAGCGCGACCGGCGAGATTCGATGGAGGACGCCGGTACCGGCCGACGACAAGAGCTCCGCGTACTTCGGCGCCAGGCTGCTGTACGCCGACAAGAACGTGTACCGAATGGGGGCGGACTGCGTGCTGTGGGCCTTCGACGCGGCGAACGGCAAACCCCGCTGGAAGCACACCGGCTGGAAGGGGACCAATCCCGTGAACCTCGCCTGGAGCGCCGGAGACAACCGGCTGTGCGTCTCGAACCCCGCTCAGACGACGGTCGCCGCCCTGCAAGCGAACGGATCCTGAGCATGGAGCCGTTGGATCCCTCGGATCCGCCTCGGATCGGCCCGTACCTCCTGCTCGGCCGCCTGGGCGCCGGTGGCATGGGGGCCGTGTACCTGGGTCGTTCGGCCGGTGGACGCACGGTGGCGGTGAAGCTCGTACGTCCGGAACTGGCCGGCGACGCCGTGTTCCGCGCACGGTTCCGGGCGGAAGTGACGGCGGCCCGCGCGGTGTCCGGGGCCTTCACCGCCCCGGTCGTCGACGCCGATCCCGACGGACCGGTGCCGTGGATGGCGACGGCATTCGTGCCGGGAGTCCCGCTCGCCCGGGCGGTGGCCCTCGGCGGACCGCTGCCGGAGACGGCGATGCGTGCTCTGGCGGCCGGCATCGCCGAGTCACTGGAGGCGATCCACGACGCGGGTCTCACCCACCGGGACCTCAAGCCGAGCAACGTCCTGCTCGCCCTGGACGGGCCCCACGTCATCGACTTCGGCATCGCCCGTGCTGTCGACGGCACGGCCCTGACCGCCACGGGCACGATCCTCGGCACCCCCTCGTACATGTCGCCGGAGCAGGCCACGGACCGGCCGGTCGGCCCGGCGAGCGACATGTTCTCGCTGGGCTCGACGCTCGCTTTCGCCGCGCGCGGAGAGGGGCCGTTCGACGGCGGGCGGCCGGCGGACGTCCTCAAGCGGGTGGTGGGCGAGGAGCCCGATCTCTCGGCGGTGCCGGACGGCCTGCGGCTCCTGGTCGCCGCGTGTCTGGCGAAGAATCCCGACGACCGCCCCACTCCTCGTCAGGTCGTCGAGTCCGTCGCGCGGGGAGCGGCCCCGTGGTCGGCGGGGGCGTGGCTGCCGCCCGCGCTGATCGCCGCGATCGAGGAGGCCGCGGCGGTGATGGCGCCCTCCGTGACCCCGGCACCTCCCCCACCGGACTCCGCCCCGCCCGGCAGTTCCCCGACCGCGACCACGGCCGCGCTGCCGCCCGCGAGCGGCACCCTCCTGCTGCCTCCCCCGCCGTCGTACTCGCCGCAGCCGCCCCCGCCGGCCCGGACGTTCGGCCGCCGCGGGCTGTTGCTCGGGATGGCGGGTGGCGCGGTGGCGCTGGCGGGCGGCGGCACGGCGCTCGGGCTGTGGCTGGGGCGCGACACCTCCGTGACGACACCGTCCACCGGGAAACGGCCCGCCCCCGCTCTGACCGACCCGGCGCGCCCGCTCGGCACCACCACCTCCGCCACCGCGCTGTGGACGGTGCCCGTGGCCGAACCCGTCGTGCAGCTCGCGGCCGACGGGGACACCGTCGTCGCGTTCAGCGCCAAGAACATCTGGGCCTTCGACCCCTCGGGCCGCCGCAGATGGGGGCCGCTGGCCAATGTCCCCGACCGAGGGGGCGCGGCCATCGGGGGTCTCCATGCCGCCGTCGCCGGCGGCATGGCGTACACCCTGGTCCACAGCGGGACCATGTACCACAGCCTGCGGGCCGTCCGCCTGGACACCGGCGCCGTCGCCTGGACCGCTGCCCTGCCGCAGCGGATCACGTCGGACGCGACCGTTCCCGGCATGCTCGACGGCCACGTGTACATCACCGGTGGGACGACGACGTTCGACATCACCAAACCCCCGCAGCCGTCCAGGGGCGGCACGTTCATCTGGGCCGTGGACACCGCCGGACGCAAGTTCGCCTGGGGATCGTTCATCACGGACCCGGACACCCAGTACAGCCGCGGGAAGCTGTTCATACCGTCGTCCGGTACGCGCCTGTTCTACGCGAGCGACAACAGCGACGGCAGCGCCCCGATGATCGCGGGCATCGACGTCCGGGGCAAGGGGAAGGCCGCCTGGGAGCAGCCGGCCCCCGGCGCTGGAGGAAGCTATCTCGACCAGTACCTGAAGGGCAGTTACGGCCCCTGGCGCGACGGCCCGCATTCCTCGGCCGGCGGCTGGTTCCTCCATGTGGCGGACCTCCTCTACGCCATCGACCCGGCGAACGGGCAGGTCGTCTGGCGCTCCCCCAAGGTCCCCTTCAAGGCCGTGGTGGCGAGTCCGGACGGGAAGACGGTCTATGCCGCGGGCCGGATCGGACTCGACAACGTCGTCTACGCGCTCGACGCCCGCACCGGCACCGTGCGCTGGGCGGGATCCCTCCCGGACTCGTCGGGCCCCCCGCCCGTGATCCAGAGCGCGGACGACACCGTCTACCTCTCCATGGGCGGCCGCCTGTGGGCCCTCGACGCACGGGACGGGAAGGCCCGTTGGTGGTACGAGCTCAACCCCACGCTGTCGTTCACCCCCCAGCCGGCGCTCTGGGCGGGCGGCGGCCGGGTCTACGGCATGTCGGTGAAGGGTCTGGTGGCGCTCAGCGCGACCGGACGGTGAGGACGCCGGTGACGGGCTTTGGGCGGCCTCTCCCTTCGACCAGCGGCCGGACCGTCGCGTTTCTTCGACCTCGGACACCTTTTCGGGGCACGGGCTGAATCCTTTGGGCGGGTCCGCGCCTCTTATACGCGTACCGACAAAACGCCGGTACACGTCTGGAGGTTGTGATGGTCGTTGGTATCGCTGTCGCCGTCGGAGTCGTACTGCTCTGCGCTTGCGGCTTCGTCGTCGTGCGCAAACGAGGTCGGGCACGTGGCTGACCCGACCTGGCCCGGTGAGCAGCTGGTCCTCGCGGCGCAGCGCGGTGACGCCGATTCGATCACCGCGCTGGTGTCGGGCTCGCACCCGAACGTGCGGAGATTCGCCCGCTCACTCTGCGCCACGCCCGAGGATGCCGAGGACGCGGCGCAGGAGGCGTTGATCATCCTGTACCGCAAGATCGGGATGCTACGGGCGTCCGGCGCTCTGGCCTCGTGGATGTTCCGCATCGTCCGCAATGAGTGCCTGCGGCGCGCGCGGACGATGCGGGAGCACGTCCCCGTGCCGGACTCCGCCGTGCGCTCGGCCGAGGAGGAGGTACTGCAACGCCTTGAGACCGGCAAGGTGGTGGCGGCGATCTCGGCTCTCCCCGCCGACCAGCGCCGTGTGCTGATCATGCGGGACGTCCAGGGCTACAGCGGACGGATGGTCGCCGACGCGCTGGGCCTCAGTACCGCCGCGATGAAATCACGTCTGCACCGCGCCCGGGCGGCGGTTCAGCTCGCCCTGCGTCCCACACCCGACTCTGCTCCTGGAGGCAACGATGACAGCGACGAAGGCTGAGGGCCCCGATTTCGCGAGCACCTCCCTGCCCCGGCACCTCATCCGGGGCGTGATCGGCTTCGGCGGCCTGATCGGCTCGTTCGCGCTGATCCCGGCGGTCGGCGCGATCAGCCTGGTCCTCCTGCCGGTCGGCGTACTGGCGCTGCGCGGCTGTCCGATGTGCTGGACGATCGGCCTGCTGCAGACCATCTCGAGGGGCCGCCTGCAGCGGTCCTGTGAGAACGGCCGGTGCAAGGTGACCGCCGCGGGGAAATGAAGCCCCCGCGAGGACGCCTCCTCGGGTTTCCGGGGATGAGCGGCCGGGTCCTCAAGCCGGCTGGGTGCGGCGAGTGAAGGCGCGGCCGGTGACGGCGATTCCCAGGGCGGCGGCGATCAGGGCCGCCGCCGCGGTGAAGGTGAGGCGCATCCCGGCGGCGACATCGGCAGGGTGGGCGCTGGTGAGGTCGCCGGTTCCCGCGGCCATTGCGAAGACGGCTCCCATGACGGAAGTGCCGGTGATCAGACCGAGGTTGCGGGAGAGGTTGAGCATGCCGGAAACGACGCCGCGCTGGGTGGGCTGGAGGTCGGACATGACGGCCGTGTTGTTGGCGGTCTGGAACAGGGCGTAGCCGGCGGTGACGACGACGAGAGGGGCGATGTAGCCGGCGGCGCCAAGGGCTGCGGGAAGGGCCGCGAGGGCGGTGCAGCCGACGACGAGGGCAGCCAGTCCCAGGAGGGTCATGCGCTGGGCGCCGAGCCGGTCGACGACGCGGCCCGCGGGTACGCCGGTCAGGGCGGCGACCAACGGGCCGGTGGACATGACCAGGCCGACCAGCGCGGCGTGCAGGCCCAGCGCGCGGGAGAGGTAGAAGGGCCCGACGACCAAGGTGGTCATCATGACGGTGGAGACGAGGATGCTGGTGACGAGACCGGTGCTGATGGCGGGGCTGCGCAAGGTGGCGGGGCGGATCAGGGGTGCGGCGGTTCTGGATTCGGTGAGGACGAACAGGCCGGCACCGACGGCGGTGGCGAGGAGCAGTGCGGTGTTGAGGGGGCCGAAGGAGCCGTGGCCGAGGGTCATGGCCAGGGCGTAGGCGCCGAGCGTGAGGGCGAGCAGGAGGGTGCCGAGGCGGTCGAAGCGGGTGTCGCCACTGGTGGGGCCGGGCCGATCGGCGGGCAGATGCCGGTGGGCGAGTATCAGGGTGGCCGCGCCCAGGGGCACGCTGACGAGGAAGATCGCCCGCCAGCCGAAGCCGGAGATCAGGACTCCGCCGAGGGTCGGGCCCAGGGCGGTTCCGATCGCGGACATCGTCCCGAGCAGGCCCATGGCGCTGCCGGTCCGGTCCTTGGGGACGGCGTCGCTGACGAAGGCCATGGTCAGGGCCATCATGACGGCCGCACCCAGTCCTTGGGCCGCGCGGGCGGCGACCAGTAGCCACAGGGTGGGCGCCAGGCCGCAGAGGACGGAGGCCGCGGTGAACAGCGTGATGCCGGCCAGCAGCAGACGACGGCGGCCGGTGAGGTCGCCCAGGCGCCCCACGCCGACGATGAGTGTGGTGATGGCGAGGAGGTAGGCCAGGACGATCCACTGCACCTCCTGGAAAGAGGCGTGGAAGGTCTGCGCCAGGGTGGGCAGAGCGACGTTGGCGATGCTGGTGCCGAGCGAGGACAGCAGCATCGACCCGGACAGGCCGGCGAGCGCCCATCGGGCCGACGGGGTACGGCTCGTGGGTGGGGCCGCGGGCCCGGTTCTCTCCGTGGGCAGTGCGGACATGGCGCGCTCCTGGGTACGGGCGGCCCGCTGAAGGCCGCGGCGTGGGGTCGTCGCCCACGATGGACGCCCTCCTCGCCACCGGCCAACAGCAGTTGCCGATACGGCAAATCGCGCGACGAAAACAGTGCGCCCATCGGCACCTGCGTCCCCGAAGTCGCCCTCACCCGTACCGGGCCCGCCCAGCCGATGCACGGACCCCGACGATCACCCGTTCACCGTCATCGACAGGGCCGCCGGGAGGCCCCCGTTTCACCCGCCCACTGACTTGAGCGTCCCGGTGACGCGGAGGGCGTTCTCGGTGGTGAGGCCGAGGCGGGACGCCCAGGCCAGGGCATCGTCGAGTGTGGCGTCCGCGTCGGCCAGGTGGGCGGCCATGAGGGTGGAGGGCACTTTGCCGTCGTTCAGCAGGGTGCTCCACTGGCGTCCGGTGAGGGAGAGGTAGCGGAGTTCCGCCAGGTCGGCCAGGACGGTCGGGTCGGCGATCTCGGCTCGGGAGAGATCGAGGCCGCGCAGCCGGGGCGCGGTACGCAGCGGCGTGAGGTCGACCGGCGTGGAGGTGATGAGGTCGAGGGACGCCAGGCGGGCGTGGCCGGCGAGGGGGCTCAGATCGCCGTCGTCGAGGGTGACACGCAGCGATTCGACCGGCAGATCCCGCACCGGTATCAGATCGGCGGCGGTGGAGCGGTTGAGGTGCAGTCGGCGGAGATGGGGGGCGGCGGTGAGCGGTGCGAGGTCGACGACCGCGGTGGCGTCGTTGATGTGGATGGCCTGGAGGGAGGGCGGGACATCGTCGGGGATCTCGCCGATGATCTGCCGAGGGGCGGAATCGACGCGGGGTCCGCGCAGGGAGATGTGGTCGCCGCGCTTCTCGAACGCGCCCTGGTCCAGCAGGTCCAGGTAGTGGCCGAGGCGTGAGGTGATCGAGTCGTCGACGTAGGCGGGGCCGTCGTCGTAGTCGCGGCCGGTGCGGATGATCTGGCCCGGGCGTCCATTGGCAGCGGGGTCCGTGTCGACGGCGAGATAGTTGCCGTCCTCACTCGTGGCGAAGCGCAACCAGCCGGGGTGGCTTCCGCAACGGCGGACGGTGTTGGTGGGAGTGGCGTCGAAGACGACGGCGTCCCATTCCAGGTCCCAGCCGTACCAGGGCCGTTCGCCCCCCGTCCAATCGGTGTGCTCGGCGACCAGGCTCTCCAGAGACAGCCACGCGTTGCCCTGGAAGAGATAGCGGTGCTCGTAGCCGGTGCCGTCACCGTCGGCGATCATGTACAGCGCCCGCAGGTCGGCGGGCAGCCGGCGCCCGAGACGGCGCTCGGCTTCGTCGATCGCCGCGGCCGTGGCGGGCAGGGGCAGTTCGTCGGGGTGCCCGAGGATCGCGGCGCGCCGCTCGAGATAGGCGCGGAAGCGGGCCACCGCAAGCGCGGGGTCGCCCACCGGCGCGGCGGTCCCGGGCTCCTGGTCCAGACCGGGCTGGGGCAACCGGTAGTCGGGGTCGAGGACCACCTGGAAGCCGCTGCCCGCCCCGGTCACCCAGGTGACGGCGTCGTTGAAGGCCACGAACTCGTACTCGCCCGACGGCCGGCACCGGAACTCGAGGCTGACCGGCTCCCAGCCACGCTCCTCGCGCAGCACCTCTGCCAGCGCCATGAGCTCCGCGTAGGGATTGGGAACGCCCGTGTTCCAGCGGTTCCGGGTCGGTGCGTAGCCGCCGGTCGCCGACGTGCCGCCTCGCCCCGCTCGGCTGTGCATCACCGCGTGCGTCCAGCCGCTGGGGGCATTCGCGACGATCGCCTCGACTATGGGTTGGACGGCCTGCTCCACCATGCTCTGCTCCCGCGTTGTCGATACTGCGGGCATCATGGCAGCGACCACTGACATCGCGGCCGGGGGCCCGCAGCCACCCGGAGCGCGCTGTCGCAGTGTCAGTTCGTCCGCGCGTAAGCGGCGACCGGCAGGACGCGATCCCGCAAGGCAGGTTCCACGGGCATCCCGGTGCGGACCGCGTCCGCACCGCATGGCCTCTTGTGACCTCGCCCGCCGACGTCAAGCGGGCCAGGTCTCCAATGCGCGGGCGAGTCGTTCCCCGCAGGAAAGCCGGCGGTCCGCGTCGTCCGTCCGGCACGTCCGCATCAGATAGGCGGCCCAGAATGCGGGCGGGGGCACCAGCCCTTCACCGGGCGCCGGCCGGTCCTCGTCATGTCCGTCGCTCAGTACCGGGCAAGACTGCCGGCACCGCCCCACCGTCCGCACGCCCCCGCCCGTATGCGCCGGCGCCGTGCGCCGCGCCCGCGTGCCCGCTCTTCCGGCTGGACGCAATTGAGCGACGGCCATGGAGCATCAGGCGGTAGCAGGCTGACGTCCTGGGCCGCCGGGGAGCCTCCCCTGTCAGCGGCGGTACGCCACCTAACCTGTCGGAAACAAGCCCCCCGTGAAAGGAACAATTCCATGCCCTCTCGCCTCAACCCGTACATCGGTTTCGACGGTGACGCCCGGCAAGCCATGGAGTTCTACAAGGAGGTGTTCGGCGGAACGCTGGCATTGAACACCTTCGGGGAATTCGGGCAGGCGGAGGCGGGCGACGCTGCCGACAAGATCATGCACAGCATGCTCGAGACCGACAGCGGCTTCACGCTCATGGCCGCCGACACCCCGCCGGGAATGCCGTACAACCCGGGGACCAATATCTCGGTGAGCCTGAGCGGGGACGACGCCGAGGAACTGCGCGGCTACTGGAACAAGCTTTCCGGCGACGGCACCGTCTCGGTTCCCCTGGAGAAGCAGATGTGGGGCGACGTCTTCGGCATGTGCACGGACCGCTTCGGGATCACATGGCTCGTCAATATCAGCGAGCAGCAAGGCTGAGCGACTACCGGGTCGCCGCACGGCCGACCCGTGACGGTGCCCGGCGTGGTGGGCACGTTCTCGACCCCGCCGGCGCCGCCCCCTCAACGCCTCGCAACGCGCGGCGAGTTCGCGGTCGCATACATCAGCCTCCGCTCGGCCGGGTGCGTCACGTCCATTGACAGGCGCATCACCCATCAGCATGCTGAGAGCGCTCTCAGGACACCCCACATCCCCCAGGAGCCCCCTCATGCCCTCCCTCCACCGTCGCAAGCTCAACGTGCTCATCCCCGTCACCGCCGCCCTCGTCGGCGCCGGCCTCACGCTCGCCGGCCCCTCCCCCACCGTCCGGGCGAACACGGCCGGAGCCACCGCCGTTCCGGCCACCATCCCGCTCACCTTCAAGAACAACTCCAACCGCGGTGAGCAGATCTACGTCTACAACCTCGGCACCGAGCTCTCCACCGGTCGCCAGGGCTGGGCGGACGCGAGCGGAACCTTCCATCCCTGGCCGGCCGGCGGGTCCGTGCCCGTCCCGGCGCCCGACGCGGCGATATCCGGACCTGCCAAGGGCCAGTCCATGACGATCCGTCTGCCGAAGTTCTCGGGCCGCATCTACTTCAGCTACGGCCAGAAGCTGGTCTTCAAGCTCGTGACGGGCGGCTTGGTGCAGCCGGCTGTCCAGAATCCGAGCGACCCGAACAGAAGCATCCTCTTCAACTGGTCCGAGTACACGCTCAACGACTCGGGTCTCTGGATCAACAGCACCCAGGTCGACATGGTTTCGGCGCCGTACGCCGTCGGACTCAAGCGCCCCGACGGGAGTGTCGCCACCACCGGCCGCCTCAAGCCCGGCGGCTACAACGGCTTCTTCAACGCACTGCGGGGCCAGCCGGGCGGCTGGGCGAACCTCATCCAGACCCGATCCGACGGCACCGTGCTGCGCGCGCTCGCACCTGGTCATGGCATCGAGGCCGGTGCCCTGCCGTCGAACGCCATGAACAACTACATCGACCGCGTCTGGGCCAAGTACGCCACCTCGACGCTCACCGTGACGCCGTTCGCCAACCAGCCGTCCGTGAAGTACTACGGTCGCGTCTCCGGCAACACCATGAACTTCACCAACACCTCGGGCGCGCTCGTCACGTCCTTCCAGAAGCCCGACTCGGACAGCGTGTTCGGCTGCTACAAGCTGCTCGACGCGCCCAACGACCAGGTACGCGGCCCCATTTCGCGCACCCTATGCGCGGGCTACAACCGCTCCACCCTGCTCACCAACCCCAACCAGCCGGACACCACTTCGGCCGGCTTCTACCAGGACACGGTGACCAACCACTACTCCCGCAAGATCCACGCCCAGATGTCGGACGGCAAGGCGTACGGCTTCGCCTTCGACGACGTCGGCGCTCATGAGTCGCTCGTCCACGACGGCAACCCGCAGCAGGCCTACGTCACGCTCGATCCGTTCGACTAGGCCGACGAATCCCGGGCCTCGGCACGCTCGGCGTTTCCGGCCGCATACGCCTGCCCCACGCCCAGTCGTTCACGGGCATGGGGCAGGCGGTTTCCGCGTCCGAAAGGCAGGAATCCGGTCGCTTGGCGCGCCTGGTGCCCAGGCGCGCCGTACCAGTGTGAGGTCAGGAGGTGTGGAAGGAGACGGAGTGGTATCGGGCCACCTCGGTCTCGTCAGTCCTCACGTAGTAGACGTACGTCTTGCTGCCCTCGGACTCGTGGGTCTCCCAGCCGCCGCCTTCGACCCCGTACTGGGTCTCCTGCCCGCCTTCGGCACCGAAGGGGAACGCGGCAGCGGGGGTCGCCGCGATGAAGCCGATGGTCATCAGGCCGGCCAGAGTCAGTGAGACGCGCCGAAACATGGTTTCTCCTTGGAGTTGTGGATCACTCGTCACGACTGTTGACCAGCCACCGCCGCGCCGCACGCAGGCGCGCGGAAAGGGGACCCGGTCGGAGGAGCTCACGAGCAGTGCCACCGCGCGACCCGGGACTGCGCCGTGGCGATACGCCCGACCAGCGGATCCGCGCCGAAGGCCGTCGCCGCGACACGCTTCCCCGCCGGCCGTCCGGTGGCGGGCGGGAGCGTGGCCCCGAGCCGGCTCACCCGCCGCCGCTCGGCGATCCGATGACCACGGCGCGCGCCCATTCCGGCGGCGAGTCCGGCACGTAGCCGGGATCGTCCTCGTCCCACGATCCGGTCTCGTGCTGCCGGGGGAACAGACCCACCACCGTCCGGCACGGCGGTCGCGTGGCCGGCCAGGGCGTCTGTCCATCGGTCAGGACCACGATGACATCCGGCCGGGCCGGCGCCCGGAGCGCCTTGGCGAAGCCCGTACGCAGATCCGTACCCCCACCGCCGATCAGCGGAATCCCCTCGGCTCGGCAGAGCGGGTGCACGATCCGGGCCGACGCGTCGCACGGCAGAACGGTGATCAGGTCCCGACGCCCGCCCACGGCACGGGAGATCGCCGCGACCTCGTGGAGCGCGCTGCCCAGTTCGGCGTCGCTGACCGACCCGGAGGTGTCGATGACGACGGAGATCCGGGGAGGCCTGCGCCTCAGGCTCGGCAGAACGGCTCCGGGCACTCCGGCGGAGCGCCGCGACGGGCGCCCGTACGTGTAGTCCTCACCCGCTCCGGAGCCGGAGGCCGCCGAGCGGACGGCCGCTCCCAGCAACTCCCGCCAGGGCTGCGGTGGGTGGAAGGCCTCCTCCGCCCAGCGCTGCCACCCCTTCGGGGCGTTTCCCGGGCGGCCGGTGATGCCCTGCGCCACGCGGAACCGCACCGCGTCCCGCTCCTGCTCGCTGAGGCCGTGCGCGCCGTCCGGTCCCAGGTCCCACTCCCGTTCGAGCCCGTCGGCGCCACTGCCGCAGTCCAGCCAGGCCAGGCTCTGCGTACGCGGCCCGAGCCGGAACTGTCGCAGGTAGTCCTCCATGAGCTGCCCCTCGTTCAGCTGAAGGAGCTGGGGCATGACGGCGCCTTCGGGCCGGGCGAGTCCGTCGCCGAACGCGTCGTCGTTGATCTCGAAGTCGGCGGCGATGTTCATTCGCAGCCGGTCCCCGGGGCCCGTCAGCCCGCGCTCCCGGGCGACCCGGTCGCCGCGCTGGTGGTGGTCGCGCAGCAGGTGCGACACCTCGTGCACCCAGACGCCGGCCAGTTCCTCCACCGGCGTACGGTCCACGAACGCCGGCGAGACGTAGCACCGCCAGTGCCGGTCGACGGCCATCGTCGGCACCCGCCGCGACTCCACGGGGTGCAGGGCGAACAGCGCGGTCGCCAAGTACGGGCGGACACGGGCGGCGTGCAGCCGGGCGGCGAAGAGCTTCTCGGCGTCCAGGCTTCCCGGTGGTTCCGGCGGTCCCGGTGTTGCCGGTGCGTCCGGGAGTTCCGGCGTCACTGCAGCCGGGGCGCCCTGCGCGTCCGCGGTCATCGGCCTGACCTCGCGGCTACCGCGACGCGGGCCGCCGCGTCATCTGCCCGCCGGGAGAGCGACACGGCTCCCGCGAGCTGCTCGATCGTCGGGGGAACATCCCAGTCCTCGCGGCGCAGCGAAGCGAGCGTGGTCGCGGGGACGACCACCAGGTCAGGAGCTCCGGTCTCCACGGCCCGCACGAGGAGCGACCACGCCGCGTCCCACCGGGACTTCTCCGGGCGGTTGCGGACCGCCTCCACCACGCCCTCCAGCGTGGCTTGGCGCCGATCCCCTCGCTCGGGCAGGACGGCAGCCGCCGGGTCGGCGAGCAGCACCTCGGGGTCCGGGAGGTCCATCCGGTCCATCACGGCCAGCAGCTCCAGCCCCGGCCCGTCCCCCACCGTGCCCCTGATCAGCAGGGACAGTACGTCCCGGGAGGACCCGGCCGCGGTCGCGAACGCGATCAGACGCAGCGTCATCTCCCAACTGCGAGGGGAGGGCCAGGGGCCACCTCGGCGCGTCTCGCTGCTGGGCAGTCGGTGCACGAGTGCCGGGCGTGCGGTGAGGAGCCCGCACACCGCGCGGCGGGCGAGGTCCACGGCGTCCGGCAGCCGCTCCGGAGCGAGCCGCGGGAGTGTCGCCCGGGGCCACGTGCCACCGAGGCCGCGCACCACGACCTCGTGGTCGTGTGTCCACTGAAGATGCACGAACCGGTTGGCCAAGGGCGGGCTCAGCTCCCAGCCGTCGGCTGCCGAGGACCGCGGATTGGCGGCGGCGACGATCCGGACCTCTGGGGGCAGTCGAAGGGCACCGATCCGCCGCTCGAGCACGAGGCGCAGCAGGGCGGCCTGCACGGCGGGCGGTGCCGTGGACAGCTCGTCCAGGAACAGCAGCCCTCGGCCGGCCCGTACCAGTCGTACGGCCCAGTCCGGCGGGGCCATCGGGACTCCTTGTTCCGCGGGGTCGTCTCCGACGATGGGCAGGCCCGAGAAGTCGGACGGTTCGTGCACGCTGGCGATCACTGTCGTCAGCGGAAGGTCCAGGGCCTCGGCGAGCTGGGTCAGGGCCGCGGTCTTGCCGATCCCCGGCTCACCCCACAGGAGCACGGGCAGGTCGGCGGCCACGGCCAGGGTCAGGGCCTCGAGTTGTGTGTCCGGGCGGGGTTCGGTGGTGGTGGCGCGCAGCAGGGCCAGCAAGTCGCCGGCGACGTCGAGCTGGGAGGCGTGGGCTGGATCGGAGAGCGTGGCGGTGGCAGCGAACGGGCTGTGCTTGGGCAAGTTTCATCACCTTTGGGTGTGTGGTGAGCCGAGTGGTTCCGGGACGGAGGTCCCGTGAGAAGTGCGAGGCCGCTTGGGGCGGCGGGTGCGAGGGACGGAGGTCCCGGGTCAGCGAGGAGTCGCGCGGCGGGAACTTCGGCGGGAGCGGTGGTCATGGGGTTGGCGAGGGGGCGGCCCGACGCAGCCGGGGCCGGGTTCCGCCAGGCCCGCTCGGAACAGTCCGTGGAGGATCCGCCGCCGCGCGGCCGCCTCGAGTTCGTCCCGTAGAGCGCCGTTGCGCAGCAGCGCGTCGGGGCCCAACAGGCCTTCGACGACGGCCAGCGCGCCGGCGATGTCGCCGTGGTCCAGGCGTTCTCGGACGCCGGTGAGACACTCGGGACGGCGGTGCGCCTCGTCGATTGCCCGCAGACAGGGAAGCGGGGTGCCGGTCAGTGCGACCAGCAGCTCCTCCCGCCGGATCTCGGCGGGGTCGTGGTCCAGCGGGGCCAGTACGCCGTCGACCAGGCCGATGCGGTGCCGCGCTCCCCGGCAGTCCACGAGGCGCGGCTGTCCTGCCAGGTCCGGAGGCGGGGAGGGGACGGTCGGCGAGTACTCCGGTACGAGTGCCGGGGCGACCAGCGGGTGCAGCCGATCGGCCTCGATCGCCCCGGCGCGGATGAGTTCCAGGTCCGGCAGCGCCCAGGTCGCCGCGTCGGGAAGGACCGGCAGCGGGGCAGCGGCGCCATCCGCGGACGCCGCCGCGATCCGGAACGCGGGCGGCCCGGCGCCGTCCCCGTCCGCGACCAGGTCCAGGAGCAGCGGATGTCGGTTCCCGAGTCGTACGGCGACGGGGCCTGTGGGCCGTCCCTCGGCCCGGAGCAGAATCTCCGCCTCGGCCGCCCACCGGTCGACGGCGCAGCGGCGCCCCTGCGGCACGGTCCCCCTGGGATCCGGATCCCTCGCGGACACGCCATCGGAGGGCGGCACATCGGCCCCGGACCGGATCCGCAGCTCATCGGCTCTGCGCGCGTCCCACAGGTGACGATGCAGATCGAGGCGGAACCGCCGGTTGGGACGCGGATGTGGATGACGGCGGGCGTCGGCCTCGCCGTGGGGTCCGTCCCACAGGGCGAGACTGATCCGCTGACCGGCGTCCGCCCACGCCGGCGGTGTCCGGGCCACGAGGTGGACCGGGCGCTCGCCGTCAGGGCCCGCAGCGTCGTACCGAGCCAGGGTGATCGTCAGGCCCGGGCGCAACCGCCCGTCGGGAGCGACCCTGGGCATGTGCCAGCGCAGCAGGTCAGGAGCCAAATGACGGAGATCGGCCCGGACTTGGGCCGCGAGTTCCCGGCCATGGATACGGGCCAGGGAACGCAGGTTGAGATCGACATCGATGCCTGCGGCGGCGCACGCCCCCGCCCAGTCGCCGGTAAGACGGCGGGCGGTCGCAGTCTCGATCATGGATGGCGGCACGGCGAACTCGCGCACGCGCAGCCAGAGGGAAAGGCGGGAGTCCCCATGCGCGGGTTGAGTGAGCATCAGCACTCACCTTGCGCGGACGGGACCCCCATTCTGTCAATGGAGTGAGTCAACATCGCGATGATCGTATCGCCTCGTACAGCGGTCCACCAGATTTTTACGGCGCTCTGCGGTCATCCGAAACGGAACGGTCTGCGCACTGTCTGGCGTCAGCCGACGAGCAGCGAGACCCAGAGGCGGCCGAGCCAGGCCGCGTAGCGCTCGTCGGTCCAGGCCCGTTGCTCGACGAGTTGATGCCACAGCGAACCGTCGGTGGTGGACCAGAGGACGTCACGGCACTCCTCCTCGGACACCGAGAGCTGTCCCGTGGCGGCGGCCGCCTCGGCATGGACGGCCATGCTCTCGAGCCGTTGGCGGTCGATCTCGGCCAGCATCGCGGCTGCGGCCCGGTCGCTGGTCGCGGCGCCGCGCACGGCGAGGTGCAGTCTCGCGGTACGTCGCATGGTCACGGTGTTGACGACCGCCAATCCGACGAGACGGGCGCGGAGATCGGGCTCCGCCAGTACGGCCCTCAGCTCGGGACGGTCGAGGAACGGAATGTCCTCGTCGTCGCCGCCCACCGTCACGTCCCAGACGCGGTGCAGCAGCGTGGGCTTGTTCTTGAATGCCGCGTAGACGGTCTCGACGGCCACTCCGGCGGCGCGGGCGACGTCGGCCATGGTCGCCCGGCCGTAGCCCTTGTCGATGAACAGGTCGTGCGCTGCCGCCATGATCCGCCGGCGCGTCTGCCGGGCCTGGTCCCGGCGGCGGGTCGAGTCATAGCTCCTCTTGACCGTCTCACTCATTGGATACATGCTAGCTGTATCAAATAGTCGTACTGCAATGGAGGCCGTCATGGCGTCCGAGGTCGACGAATTTCTCCGTGAGGTGTTGCCGCAGCAGATCGCCGCGGAACGGGCCATGCACCAGGGCAACGCCGAGCCAAGGTTCACGCTGTGGTCGCACACCGACCCGGTCAGCCTCTTCGGCGCGTGGATACCGCTGCGGACCGGCTGGGGCGAGGTGAGCGAGGCGTTCGAGCAGGTCGCCGCGCAGTTCTCCGACTCACGTGACTACGAGTTCGAGGTGATCGCGGCCGGTGCCAGCGGCGATCTCGCCTACACGGTCGGATTTGAGCACAACGTCGTCTCCGTCAACGGCAGGCAGACGACGTACACGCTGCGAGCCACCCACGTCTACCGTCGCGAGAACGGACGGTGGCGGATCGTCCACCGTCACGGCGACCATCCCCCGGAGGGGCCGACCGGCCAGGATCCGCGCCCGGACCGGTGACCGCCCGGCCGCCCTCGCCCGACTCGTCCGCGTCGGACCTGCCCTGCCTGTACCTCCGACAGGCGTACGAACCCGTCGCCGTGGAATGTCGTGCGCCGCGGGACAGTTACCCCCCGATGAGCAAGCGCTCAGCATGTGCCCGTCGAGAGGAACGCAGTGGCAGAGCCGTTTTCCGTACCCGTCGTCGTGCGCGGATACGAGACCGATACCCAGGGCCACCTCAACCAGGCCGTTTATCTCCAGTACGCCGAGCACGCCCGCTGGTCGCTGTTGCAAGAGGCCGGCATCCGGCAGGCGGACCTGCTGGAGAGGGGGCTCGGGCCGGTCGCTCTGGAAGTGACGGTGCGCTATCTGCGTGAACTGCGCGCGGGTGACGAGGTGGAGGTGACGTGTGCCTTCATCTGGGGTGAGGGCAAGACCTTCCGCATCGAACAGACGATCCGCAAGGTCGATGGCACCGTGGCCGCCGAGGTGACCGGTGTCGGCGGCCTGCTGGACCTGAAGCAGCGCAGAATGGTCGCGGAACCGCGCGAGTACTTCCGCAAGCTGGCCCACGCCCCGGAGCTCTTCGGTCTCTGACCCGGGCTCCCCCGGCGTCGCTCCCTCACCCCTGAATGACCGGCGGGCTGCCGAGCGCGTCATCCGTGCGACGGTCGCCCACCGCATGGACCGCAGAGAGCGGCCGCCCCCTCTTCGGGGGCGCCGCTCCCTGCTCTTCAGCGCTTCGCCTGCTGGGAGGGGTGCCTTGCGGCTCACCCCGCGTCGCGGGAACGTCAGTCCTTGAAGACGTCCTTGATCTTTTCCTTGGCCTGGCGGGCGTCGCCCTTGGCCTGCTCGCCGCGTCCCTCGGCTTCCATGCGCTCGTTGCCGACGGCGCGGCCGATGCTCTCCTTGGCCTTGCCCTTGGCCTGCTCGGCCTTCGCCTGGGCCTTCTCCTCGGCGGACACAATGATCACTCCTTCTGGCAGGAACGGCACCACTGGGTGTCGAGGACCGCCTTGCCGCTACGGTCACGCCCAAACACGCGGACTCGACGGTCGGCGGGACACCGTCGGCGGGAAGTCTGCACAATCGGTTCGTGACCGATGACGACGCATATCTCTGGCTCGAGGACATTCAGGGTGAGGCCGCCTTGGCCTGGGTGGCCGAGCGGAACGCGGAGACCCGGGCGGAGCTGGTCTCCGATCCCGGTTTCGAGCGCTTGCGGACGGAGGTGCGCGAGGTCCTCGACGATGTCGACAGGATCCCCTACACCGTCCGCTACGGCCGCTTCCTCTACAACTACTGGCGGGAGGCGGGCCGGCCGAAGGGGGTCTGGCGGCGTACGACGCTGGAGCAGTACCGCAAGGACGCCCCGGAGTGGGAGATCCTCCTCGATGTCGACGACCTCGCGGAGGCGGAGGGAGAGAAGTGGGTATGGGCCGGCGCCACCGTGAGGTATCCGGACTACCGAAGGGCCCTGGTCAGCCTGTCGCGTGACGGCTCGGACGCGGTGGTGGTCAGGGAGTTCGACCTCGGGACACGCGCCTTCGTCGAGGGCGGGTTCGAGGTCGCCGAGGCGAAGACCCGCATCAGCTGGATCGACGAGGACCATGTCTTCGTCGGCACGGACACGGGGCCGGACTCGCTCACCGCGTCCGGGTATCCGCGGACGGTCCGCCGGTGGCGGCGCGGTACGGCGCTTCAGGACGCGGAGCTCGTCTTCGAGGCCGATCACGGGGATGTGTCGGCCGACGGCTGGCGCAGTGAGACGCCCGGCTTCCAGCGGGACTTCGTCTCCCGTTCCCTGGACTTCTGGCACGACGAGCTGTTTCTGCTGGCCGACGACGGCACGCTGGTGAAGATCGAGGTGCCGGACGACGCCGGCGCGTACGCCTGGCGGCAGTGGCTGATCGTCACGCCGAAGTCGCCCTGGCTGGACCATCCCGCCGGCTCGCTCCTCGCCTTCGACTTCGACGCGTTCCTCGCCGGGGGCCGGGACGCGCGGGTGCTGTTCACACCCGACGAGCACACCGCGCTGGTCGGGCACTCCTGGACCCGCCACCATCTGATCCTGACGACCCTGGTCGATGTCTCCTCGCGCGTCGAAGTCCTCACTCCGGTGGGCGACGGCTGGACGCGGCGCGCACTGGCGGAGGTGCCGCCGCTGTCCTCCGCGACCGTCACCGACACCGATCCGGACGTCTCCGACGAGTACTTCCTCGATGTGGACGGTTATCTACAGCCGTCCACGCTCCACCGGGGGGAGATCGGGGCCGACAGCGAGATCGTCAAGCAGGCTCCCGCGTACTTCGATGCCGCCGGCCTGTCGGTGCGGCGGTTCTTCGCCGTCTCACCGGACGGCACGCGGGTGCCGTACTTCGTCGTCGGCCCCGATCGCGCGGGCGGTCCCGGTCCGGCGCTGCTGTACGGCTATGGAGGCTTCAGGGTCTCCCTGACACCCTTCTACGGTCCGGTGACCGGCAGGGCGTGGCTCGCGCGCGGGGGTACGTACGTCGTCGCGAACATCCGCGGCGGTGGCGAGTACGGGCCGCGCTGGCACCAGGCCGCCCTCGGCGCGGACCGCACCCGCGCGTTCGAGGACTTCGCCGCCGTCGCGGCCGACCTCGTCGCCCGGAACATCACCACGCCCGCGCGGCTCGGGATCACCGGCGGCAGCAACGGCGGTCTTCTGATGGGCGCGATGCTCGCCCGCTGCCCGGAGCTGTTCGCCGCCGTCGTCGCCAAGGTCCCGCTCCTGGACATGCTCCGTTTCCACAAGCTCCTCGCCGGGGCGTCCTGGATCGGCGAGTACGGAGACCCCGACAGCGACACCGACCTCTCCCACCTGCGGGCCATCTCTCCCTATCACCATCTGTCGGCCGACCCGGTGTATCCGCCCGTGCTCCTGATGACCTCCACCCGTGACGACCGCGTCCACCCGGGTCACGCCCGCAAGGCGGCGGCACGCCTGCGCGAACTCGGTCACCAGGTGCTCTTCCACGAGAACACCGGCGGTGGTCACGGCGGCGCCTCCGACAACGAACAGGCCGCCTTCAACCACGCGCTGGCGTACACGTTCCTGTGGAGACACCTCGGCACACCGCCGTCGTGACGAAGACCCAGAGTGCCGGGCGCCCCCCGGGAGACCCGCCTGTCACCGACGGGCGAAGCGCCCGGGGGCGATGCCGACGACGCGGGTGAAGTGCCGGCTCAGATGGGACTGGTCGTAGAAGCCGGTCGCCGCCGCCACGTCGCCCGGCCGACGGCCGTCGAGCAGCAGCCGGCGGGCGCGGTCCACCCGGCGGGCCATCAGGTACTGGTGCGGGGCGATACCGAAGGCGGCGCTGAACGCCCGTACCAGGTGGGCGGGGTGGGCGTGCAACAGCGTCGCGGCCTCGTTGAGGGACACGCCTTGCAGCAGCCGGTCGTCGAGGAGTTCTCGCAGGTCGCGGGCCACACCGCGATCGGGGCGCGGAGGGCGGGGGACGAGTCGGGGGCGCAGATGGGTGCGCAGCCGTTCGCCGATCAGGGCGAGACGGCTCTCCGCCTCCAGTTCGTCTCCCCGGTCCGCGAGGGCCGTGTGCAGCTGTCCGACGCGTCGGCGCAGGACGGGATCGACCAGGTCGGGACTGTCCACCGCTGGGCCGATGAAGCTCTCGTCCAGCTGGGTCAGGTCCAGGTAGAGCACCCGCTTGCGGAAGCCCTGCGGGGTGGCGGGCGAGCCGTTGTGCGGCACCTGCGGCGGGAGGAGGGACACCGTGTCCCGCGGGGTGCCGTGCTCGTGGCGGTTCAGTTCGTACCGGACCGCGCCGTCGTCGACGATCAGCAGGGTCCACGCGTCGTGGACGTGCATGGGATAGGCGTGCTCGGTGAAGTGGGCGTGGAAGACCTCGACGACGCCCGCGACGCGCGGACGCCACGCGGAGATCTCCTGGCGGGCCACCATGCAAAGAACGTACAAGACGGTCCGGCGGGACGGACGGCAGTCTCGGATCATGACATCCGACAGCACCCCCGTACGGTTCGACACGAAGATCGCTGTTCTGCTGCGCGAGGACCTGGAGCCCTGGCAGCGGCTGAATGTGACCGCGTTCCTGGTCAGCGGCTTCGGCTCGGCGCTTCCCGAGGTGATCGGCGCACCGTACGCCGATGCCGACGACACCCCTTACCTGCCGATGTTCCGCCAGCCTGTCCTGGTCTTCGAGGGTACGAAGGAGACACTGACGCGCGCGCACGGCCAGGCCCTGTCGCGCGCGCTCCCCCGGTCGGTGTTCACGTCCGACCTCTTCGCCACGGGCAACGACCGGGACAACCGCGCGGCGGTGCGGGCTGTGCCGAAGGAGCAGCTGGATGTGGTGGGGCTCGCCGTGTACGGACCGCGCAACGCGGTGGACAAGGTCCTCAAGGGCGCCCGGATGCACCCCTGAGTCACGTGGGACGGGGGTGCACCTGCGCCGGGCCTCCGGAGTTGTGTTCCGGGGGCCCGGCGCCGGTCCGGCTTCGGGTCAGGCGGGGGTGATGTTCTCCGCCTGCGGGCCCTTCTGGCCCTGGGTGATGTCGAAGGTCACCGCCTGGCCTTCCTGGA
>NZ_JBVJYZ010000019.1:0-122717 GCF_055600045.1 Streptomyces sp. NPDC038280 | reverse complement strand
CCGCGTGCGCTGGCGACGGTGGACGTGGTGACGGGTGAGGCGGCGCAGGCGCACCACCAGCGCTCCGACGTGTGCGCGGTGCCGGCGGCGGGGATTGTCGCCGAGGCGATGGTCGCGCTGGTCCTGGCGGACGCGGTGGTGGAGAAGTTCGGTGGTGACTCGGTCCCCGAGACCCGCCGCAACGTCCAGTCCTACCTCGACAACCTGCGCATCCGGTGACCCCCCGTCCTCTGGTCGTCCTGGTCGGGCCCATGGGGTCCGGCAAG
Source organism: Streptomyces sp. NPDC038280 (assembly GCF_055600045.1). Lineage (NCBI taxonomy): Bacteria > Bacillati > Actinomycetota > Actinomycetes > Kitasatosporales > Streptomycetaceae > Streptomyces > Streptomyces sp. NPDC038280. Next base: position 122,451 of record NZ_JBVJYZ010000019.1, on the reverse strand, counting down.
TCCACGGTGGGCGCGCTCCTGGCCGAACGGCTCGGCGTGCCCTACCGCGACACGGACGCCGACATCGTCGCCGCCGAGGGCCGCGAGATCTCGGACATCTTCATCGAGGAGGGGGAGGCGCACTTCCGCGAGCTCGAGCGACAGGCGGTGCTCTCCGCCGTGGCCGAGCACGAGGGCGTTCTCTCCCTCGGCGGCGGCGCCGTCCTCGACGACAGCACCCGCGAACTCCTCGTCGGCCTGCCCGTCGCCTATCTGTCGATGGACGTGGAAGAGGCGGTCCGCCGCGTCGGACTCAACACCGCGCGCCCGCTGCTCGCCGTCAACCCGCGCCGTCAGTGGCGCGAGCTGATGGACGCGCGCCGCCCTCTCTACACCGAAGTCGCCCGTGTCGTCGTCGCCACCGACGACCGGACCCCGGAAGAGGTCGCCCAGGCGGTCCTCGACGCACTGGAGCTGAAGGACGTATGACCGACCAGGAAGTAACCCGTATCGAGGTCGGCGGTACGGCGGGCACGGACCCGTACGAGGTGCTGGTTGGCCGGCAGCTCCTCGGTGAGCTGCCCGCCCTCATCGGTCCGCGGGCCAAGCGGGTGGCCCTCATCCACCCGGAGGCGCTCGCCGAGACCGGCGAGGCCCTGCGCCAGGACCTCGCCGACCAGGGCTACGAAGCCGTGGCCATCCAGGTCCCGAACGCGGAGGAGGCCAAGACCGTCGAGGTCGCGGCCTACTGCTGGAAGGCGCTCGGACAGACCGGCTTCACCCGCACCGACGTCATCGTCGGGGTCGGCGGCGGCGCCACCACCGACCTCGCGGGTTTCGTGGCCGCGAGCTGGCTGCGGGGTGTGCGCTGGATCGCCGTACCGACCACCGTCCTCGCCATGGTGGACGCGGCCGTCGGCGGCAAGACCGGCATCAACACCGCCGAGGGCAAGAACCTCGTCGGCGCCTTCCATCCGCCGGCCGGCGTCATCTGCGACCTCGCCGCCCTGGACTCGCTTCCGGTCCACGACTACGTCAGCGGACTGGCCGAGATCATCAAGGCCGGATTCATCGCCGACCCGGTCATCCTCGACCTGGTCGAGGAGGACCCGGCCGCCGCGCGGACCCCGGCCGGCCCGCACACGGCCGAGCTCATCGAGCGTTCGATCCGGGTGAAGGCCGAGGTCGTCTCCAGCGACCTCAAGGAGGCGGGTCTGCGCGAGATCCTCAACTACGGCCACACCCTGGCGCACGCGATCGAGAAGAACGAGCGGTACAAGTGGCGCCACGGCGCCGCCGTCTCCGTCGGCATGGTCTTCGCCGCCGAGCTGGGCCGCCTCGCCGGCCGCCTCGACGACGCCACCGCCGACCGGCACCGCTCGGTCCTGGAGTCCGTCGGTCTGCCGCTGACCTACCGGGGCGACCAGTGGCCCAAGCTTCTGGAGACCATGAAGGTCGACAAGAAGTCCCGCGGTGATCTGCTGCGCTTCATCGTCCTCGACGGACTGGCCAAGCCGACCGTGCTCGAGGGCCCGGACCCGGCCATCCTGTTCGCCGCGTACGGCGAGGTCTCCGCGTGAGCCGCAGGGTGCTCGTCCTCAACGGTCCGAACCTCGGGCGGCTCGGCTCCCGCGAGCCCGACGTCTACGGCGCCACGTCGTACGCCGGCCTGGTGGACACCTGTCAGAAGCTCGGCGCCGAGCTGGGCTTCGACGTCGAGGTCCGCGAGACCAACGACGAGGGCGAGATGATCCGCTGGCTCCACGAGGCCGCGGACGGTTCGATTCCGGTCGTTCTCAACCCGGGCGCCTTCACTCACTACTCGTACGCGGTACGTGACGCGGCGGCCCAGCGGACCGCCCCGCTCATCGAGGTGCACATCTCGAACCCGTACACACGCGAGGAATTCCGGCACACCTCGGTGGTCGCGTCCATCGCCAGCGGCACCGTCGCCGGCTTCGGAATCGGCTCGTACCGGCTTGCTCTGCGGGCTCTCGCCGACGAACTGACGGGCTGACTGGCCGACAGGGCACTCTGGACCTTCCCCGGCCGTTCCCCCTGCGGAGGCCGGGGAAGGTACCTTTCGGTAGCGGGGGCCCAGCCGCCGCGGATCAGCGTCAGTCGTACGAGACGGAGTGGCACCGGATGCAGCACGCAGTGGGGGCTCCGTTGCCGCCCGGACACGGGGGCCAGGGCTGGGCGCAGGGAGGCCGTCCCCCCGTACCTCCCGCACCGCACGGCCACCCGCCCATGCCGCACGGACACCCCGCTCCCTACCCGCAGGCGACCCCCGGGTCCGCCCCGGCTCCGCAGGGCCCGCCCGGCCACCCCGGCGCTCACGGACAGGCCCCCGCGCACCCCGGCGCCCATGGGCAGCCCGGGCAGCCGTCCGGCCCTTCCGGCACACATGGTCAGGCGCCTGCGCCCGGCTGGACCGGGGGAGCGCCCCAGCAGGCCCCGCCCCCGCCCTCCCGCGAGACGACCGGGCACATCCCGCTCCCGCCCGGCGGCCCCGTCGCGATGCCCGCGCCGCCCCCCGCCGACCTCGGCACCGGCACCGCCACCCTCGCCGTCCTGCTCATCGGCCCCGCCGGCGCGGGCAAGACCACCGTGGCCCGGCACTGGGCGCAGCGTCGCCGGGTCCCCACCGCGCACATCAGCCTGGACGACGTCCGCGAATGGGTCTGCTCCGGATTCGCCGACCCGCAGGCGGGGTGGAACGACCACTCCGAGGCGCAGTACCGCCTGGCCCGCCGCACCTGCGGCTTCGCCGCCCGGAACTTCCTGGCCAACGGCATCTCCTGCATCCTCGACGACGCGGTCTTCCCGGACCGTCCGGTCGTGGGCCTCGGGGGCTGGAAGCGCCATGTCGGCCCCGGCCTGCTGCCCGTCGTGCTGCTCCCCGGCCTGGAGATCGTCCTGGAGCGCAACGCCGAGCGCAGCGGCAACCGGCGGCTCTCCGACGAGGAGGTCGCCGGCATCCACGGCCGGATGGCGGGGTGGTACGGCTCGGGGCTGCCGATCATCGACAACTCGAAGTACGACGTGGAGACCACGGCCCGTGTGCTCGACGAGGTGCTGGCCCGCTCCATAGCCAGCCCGCCCAGCTGGTAGCCGAACCGGTCGGCGCCCGTCCACCACCCCCGGTCGGACGCGCTGCCCGCGCCGAGCGCCCGGTCCGCTCGTACGCTCGAAGCATGTCAGAGGTGTATGCGGACCGTCGTGCCCGGCTGCGCGACCGGTGTGCGGCGGCGGGCAACACGGCCGCACTGGTCTCCCGCCCCGCCAACGTCCGCTATCTCGCGGGCGGCTCGCCGCCCGGTGCGGTCCTGCTGCTCGGCGCCGGTGAGGACGTCCTGCTCTGCCCCACCGCCCCGACCGGCGATCCGGCGGAAGGCCGCCCGGACGAGGAGCTGCGCCTGACCGTGCTGCCCAGCAGCAGCGGGGACCCCGCGGTCGCCGCCGTCGACTTCGCCCGCAAGGCCGGCGCGGACGCGCTCGCCGTGGAGGAACACCATCTGACCGTCGCCCGCCACCGGGCGATGGGCTCCATCGCGTCCCGGCTGCGCCTCGCTGACCTGGGCGGGGCCGTCGAGCAGCTGCGCATCGTCAAGGACGAGGACGAGATCGCCTGTCTGCGGATCGCCGCGGAGATCGCCGACCAGGCGCTCGGAGAGCTCCTGGAGTCGATCCTCGTGGGGCGTACGGAACGGCATCTGGCGCTGGAGCTCGAGCGCAGGCTCGTCGACCACGGCGCCGACGGCCCCGCCTTCCCCACGTCCGTGGCGACCGGGCCGCACTCGGGCCTCGGCGCCCACCGGCCCACCGACCGCCGCGTCGAGGAGGGTGATTTCCTCTCCGTCTGCCTCGGCGCCAACTACCGCGGCTACCGCTGCGAGATCGGCCGCACCTTCGTCATCGGGACGACCCCGGCGGACTGGCAGATCGAGCTGTACGAGCTCGTCTTCGCCGCTCAGCGGGCCGGCCGGGAGGCGCTCGCACCGGGCCGCGAGTACCGCGAAGTGGACCGCGCGGCCCGTCAGCTCCTGGACTCCGCGGGCCACGGCGAGAGCCTCCCACCGCTCACCGGCCATGGTGTCGGGCTCGAAATCGACGAGGACCCGCAGCTCGCACCCTCGGCCATGGGTAAACTGGACGCTTGTGTGCCGGTCACCGTCGAACCGGGGGTCCACCTCCCGGGCCGGGGCGGAGTCCGGATCGATGACACGCTCGTCGTGCGCCAGGAGGCGGACGGCGGACCCGAGCTACTCACCATCACGACCAAGGAGCTGCTCGCGCTCTAGCGCGCGCCCGCGAACCCTTCGCATTCCTCGGTCGTCCACCAGCGTCAGTCCAGGAGATTCCGCAACCGTGGCTTCCACGAACGACCTCAAGAACGGCATGGTGCTCAAGCTCGACGGAGGCCAGCTCTGGTCCGTCGTCGAGTTCCAGCACGTCAAGCCCGGCAAGGGCCCCGCCTTCGTGCGCACCAAGCTCAAGAACGTGCTCTCCGGCAAGGTCGTCGACAAGACGTTCAACGCCGGTGTGAAGGTCGAAACGGCCACCATCGACCGCCGCGACATGCAGTTCTCGTACATGGACGGCGAGTACTTCGTCTTCATGGACATGCAGACGTACGACCAGCTGATGGTCGACCGCAAGTCCGTCGGCGACACCGCCAACTTCCTCATCGAGGGCTTCACCGCCTCCGTGGCCCAGCACGAGGGCGAGGTGCTCTACGTCGAGCTCCCGGCCGCCGTCGAGCTGACCGTCCAGGAGACCGAGCCGGGTGTCCAGGGCGACCGCTCCACCGGTGGCACCAAGCCGGCGACGCTGGAGACCGGTCACCAGATCCAGGTCCCGCTCTTCATCACCACCGGTGAGAAGATCAAGGTCGACACCCGCACCAGCGACTACCTCGGCCGGGTGAACAGCTAACCGTGGCTGCCCGGAACAAGGCCCGTAAGCGGGCCTTCCAGATCCTCTTCGAGGCCGATCAGCGCGGCACGTCCGTGCAGCAGGTCCTCGCGGACTGGATTCGGCACGCGCGCTCCGACGACCGGCAGCCGCCGGTCAACGAGTACACGATGCAGCTCGTCGAGGGGTACGCGCAGTACGCGGACCGTATCGACGACCTGATCGCCACCTACGCGGTGGGCTGGTCCCTCGACCGGATGCCGGTCGTGGACCGGAACATCCTGCGGCTCGGCGCGTACGAGCTGCTCTGGGTGGACGAGACGCCCGACGCGGTGGCGATGGACGAGGCGGTGCAGCTCGCCAAGGAGTTCTCCACCGACGAGTCGCCGTCGTTCGTCAACGGCCTGCTGGCCCGCTTCAAGGACCTGAAGCCGAGCCTTCGCCGGGACGCCTAGCCGACCGGCTCTCCCCGGCAGTCGAAGGGGCCCGCAGCACACGGTGCTGCGGGCCCCTTCGCCGTACAGCGCGGAAACGCGTACGGCACGGAACGCCTACGGCCCGCAAACCCGTGCGCCCCGACACCCGTGCGGCCCGAGAGGCATACGGCCCCGCTACCCGGAGCGCAAACGGAAAACCGCCGGGTTGGCGGGAACCCGAAGGCTCCCGCCACCCCGGCGGCAACGTTTCTGCTGAAGCGGCGTAAGCCCTGTCTCACGCCTCTTCGTGGGCGACCGCGCGGCGCGCGTCCGCATCCAGGACGCCCCAGCTGATCAGCTGCTCGGTCAGCACCGAGGGCGACTGGTCGTAGATCACGGCGAGCGTGCGCAGGTCGTCCTGGCGGATCGACAGCACCTTGCCGTTGTAGTCACCGCGCTGGGACTGGATCGTGGCGGCGTAGCGCTGCAGCGGGCCGGCCTTCTCCTGGGGGACGTGGGCAAGGCGCTCGAGGTCGAGGACGAGCTTCGGCGGCGGCTCGGCGGCTCCGCCCGGCGTGGTGCCCGGCAGGAGCTCCTGCACCGGGACCCCGTAGAAGTCCGCCAGCTCGGCGAGGCGCTGTACGGTGACGGCACGGTCACCGCGCTCGTACGACCCGACCACGACGGCCTTCCAGCGGCCCTGGGACTTCTCCTCCACACCATGGAGGGACAGGCCCTGCTGGGTGCGGATGGCACGGAGCTTGGCCCCGAGCTGTTTTGCGTATTCGCTGGACATATAGCTCCCCGGACGCTGTGACAACGTGCGGCTCCGCCGCGCGGCTGGTAACTCACTGTGAGGTTACGCAGCGTTACAAGCTTGCGTCAAGCCGAATGGATCCGCACCCGCTCACCCAAAGGGGTGAGGGCTGGGACCCCTCCGGGCCCTGGTACCGTGGATGGCGCAAATCCGACGTCCTTTAAGGTCCGTCCCGTGAGGCGGAGAAGGAGGTCCGTTTCATATGGACGCCCAGCAGCAGACAGCGCACCATCCCGATGCCGCCCGCCCCGTTCTCGAGGGGCCCGACATCGCGCGGGTACTGACCCGTATCGCCCATGAGATCGTCGAGCGCGCCAAGGGCGCCGACGACGTGGTGCTCCTCGGCATTCCCACGCGCGGCGTGTTCCTCGCCCGCCGGCTGGCCGACAAGCTCGCGGAGATCACCGGACGGAAGATCCCGGTCGGCTCCCTCGACATCACCATGTACCGCGACGACCTGCGGATGCGGCCCGCCCGCGCGCTGGCCCGGACCGAGATCCCCGGCGACGGCATCGACGGCCGCCTGGTCGTCCTGGTCGACGACGTGCTCTTCTCCGGCCGCACCATCCGGGCCGCCCTCGACGCCCTCGGCGACATCGGCCGGCCCCGCGCCGTCCAGCTCGCCGTCCTCGTCGACCGCGGCCACCGCGAACTGCCCATCCGTGCCGACTACGTCGGCAAGAACCTCCCCACCTCGCTGCGGGAGACGGTCAAGGTCCAGCTCGCCGAGGAGGACGGTCGCGACACCGTGCTGCTCGGCACGCAGCCCGCCTCCGCCTAGGACCGGCTTCACCGACGGGCCCGGGGCACACCCCTGCGCGCCCGTACGCCCACGAGTCTTCCGGGGTACCCCCGGGGCCCCGATCTCCCACCACGGAGCACACCCAGATGATGCGCCACCTCATCTCGGCCGCCGACCTCACCCGCGACGAAGCCGTCCTCATCCTCGACACCGCCGAGGAGATGGCCCGGGTCGCCGACCGGCCGATCAAGAAGCTGCCGACGCTGCGCGGCCGCACGATCTGCAACCTCTTCTTCGAGGACTCCACCCGGACCCGCATCTCCTTCGAAGCGGCCGAAAAGCGCCTGTCCGCCGACGTCATCAACTTCGCCGCCAAGGGCTCCAGCGTCTCCAAGGGCGAGTCGCTCAAGGACACCGCCCAGACCCTGGAGGCGATGGGCGTCGACGCCGTCGTCATCCGGCACAGCGCGTCCGGCGCTCCCTACCGGCTCGCCACCTCCGGCTGGATCGACGCGCCCGTCATCAACGCCGGTGACGGCACCCACCAGCACCCCACCCAGGCCCTGCTCGACGCCTTCACCATGCGCCGCCGCCTCATCGGCCGCGACGAGGGCCTCGGCCAGGACCTCGCCGGCAAGCGCATCACCCTCGTCGGCGACGTGCTGCACAGCCGCGTCGCCCGCTCCAACGTCGACCTGCTGCACACCCTCGGGGCCGAAGTCACCCTCGTCGCACCGCCCACCCTGCTGCCGGTCGGCGTAGGGAACTGGCACGCGGAGGTGTCGTACGACCTCGACAGCGTGCTCCCGAAGTCCGACGCGGTGATGATGCTTCGTGTGCAGCGCGAGCGCATGAACGCCGCCTTCTTCCCGACCGAGCGCGAGTACTCGCGGCGGTACGGGCTCGACGGCGAGCGCATGTCCAAGATGCCGGAGCACGCCATCGTCATGCACCCCGGCCCGATGGTCCGCGGCATGGAGATCACCGCCGAGGTCGCCGACTCCGACCGCTGCACGGTCGTCGAGCAGGTCACCAACGGCGTCTCCATCCGCATGGCCGTCCTGTATCTGCTTCTGGGCGGCAACGAGCCCGCCGTCACCCACGCGCGTACCGAGGAGAAGTAAGACATGAGCAAGATCCTGATTCGTGGCGCGAAGGTGCTCGGCGGCGAGGTGCGGGACGTCCTGATCGACGGCGAGACCATCGCCCTGGTCGGCACGGACCTCGACGCGGCCGACGCCCAGGTCGTCGACGCCGGGGGCCAGATCCTCCTCCCCGGCCTCGTCGACCTCCACACCCACCTGCGCGAGCCGGGCCGCGAGGACTCCGAGACCGTCCTGACCGGCACCAAGGCCGCCGCCAAGGGCGGCTACACCGCCGTGCACGCCATGGCCAACACCTTCCCCGTCGCCGACACCGCCGGCGTCGTCGAGCAGGTCTGGCGGCTCGGCCGGCAGTCCGGCTACTGCGATGTGCAGCCCGTCGGGGCCGTCACCGTCGGCCTGGAGGGCAAGCAGCTCGCCGAGCTCGGTGCCATGCACGACTCCGCCGCCGGAGTGAAGGTCTTCTCCGACGACGGCAAGTGCGTCGACGACGCGGTGATCATGCGCCGCGCCCTGGAGTACGTGAAGGCCTTCGACGGCGTCGTCGCCCAGCACGCCCAGGAGCCGCGCCTGACCGAGGGCGCCCAGATGAACGAGGGCGTCGTCTCCGCCGAGCTCGGTCTCGGCGGCTGGCCCGCCGTCGCCGAGGAGTCGATCATCGCCCGCGATGTCCTCCTCGCCGCCCACGTCGGCTCCCGCGTGCACATCTGTCACCTCTCCACCGCCGGATCCGTCGAGATCGTCCGCTGGGCCAAGTCCAAGGGCTGGAACGTCACCGCCGAGGTCACCCCGCACCACCTGCTCCTCACCGACGAGCTGGTCCGGACGTACAACCCCGTCTACAAGGTCAACCCGCCGCTGCGCACCGAGGCCGACGTCATGGCCCTGCGCGAGGCGCTCGCCGACGGCACCATCGACTGCGTCGCCACCGACCACGCCCCGCACCCGCACGAGGACAAGGACTGCGAGTGGGCCGCGGCCGCCATGGGCATGGTCGGCCTGGAGACCGCGCTCTCGGTCGTCCAGCAGACGATGGTCGACACCGGTCTCATCGACTGGGCCGGCGTCGCCGACCGGATGTCCTTCCGCCCGGCGCAGATCGGCCGCCTCGAGGGCCACGGCCGTCCCGTCTCGGCAGGTGAGCCCGCCAACCTGACCCTGGTCGATCCGGCATACCGTGGAGCCGTGGACCCCGCGGGCTTCGCCTCCCGCAGCCGCAACACCCCCTACGAGGGCCGCGAGCTGCCGGGTCGCGTCACCCACACCTTCCTGCGGGGCCGCGCCACGGTCGTCGACGGGAAGCTCGCGTGACATCTCTCCTCATCCTCGCCGCCGAAGAGCGCTCGGCGGAGGTGACCAACTGGGCCGGACGCATCGGCTGGGTGGTCGGCCTCGCGCTCTTCGTCGCTCTCGTCTACTGGCTGATGCGCCAGGGCTGGAAGTGGCGGGAAAGTCTCCAGTCGGGGCTTCCCGAGCTCCCCACCGCGCCCGAGGCGCCCGGCGCGGCGAAACTGAGCATGAGCGGCCGATACCACGGCTCCACGACCGCCGGGCAGTGGCTCGACCGGATCGTCGCCCACGGTCTCGGCAGCCGCAGCCGCGTCGAGCTGACCCTCACGGACGCGGGCGTGGAGGTCGTACGCCCCGGGGCGAGCGATTTCTTCATCCCCGCCGCGGCGCTCCGCGAGGCCCGCCTCGACAAGGGCATCGCGGGCAAGGTCCTCGCCGAGGGCGGCCTGCTGATCGTCACCTGGGCGCACGGCGACCAGCTGCTCGACTCCGGCTTCCGCTCCGACAGCGCGGCCGAGCACGCCGACTGGGTCGAGGCGATCAACTCCATGAACCAAGCAATCACGACGGAAGGCACCGCACGATGACGACCTCCACCCGGGGAGCTGCCGAAGCTCCCGCCGTACTCGTCCTGGAGGACGGCCGCACCTTCCGCGGCCGCGCCTACGGGGCCGTGGGGGAGACCTTCGGCGAGGCCGTGTTCTCCACCGGCATGACCGGCTACCAGGAGACCCTCACCGACCCGTCGTACCACCGCCAGGTGGTCGTCATGACGGCCCCGCACGTCGGCAACACCGGCATCAACGACGAGGACTACGAGTCGCAGCGGATCTGGGTCGCCGGTTACGTCGTGCGCGACCCCGCCCGCGTCCCCTCGAACTGGCGCTCCCGGCGCTCGCTCGACGAGGAGCTCGAGCGCCAGGGCGTCGTCGGCATCAGCGGCATCGACACCCGCGCCCTCACCCGCCATCTGCGGGAGCGCGGCGCGATGCGGGTCGGCATCTTCTCCGGCGCCTCCCTCGCCGACGACGCGGCGCTGCTGGCCCGCGTCAAGGAAGCCCCGCAGATGAAGGGCGCCGACCTCTCCGCTGAGGTCGCCACCAAGGAGACGTACGTCGTCCCCGCCATCGGCACCAAGCGCTTCACCGTCGCCGCCGTCGACCTCGGCATCAAGGGCATGACCCCGCACCGGATGGCCGAGCGCGGCATCGAGGTGCACGTGCTGCCCGCCACCGCCACCGTCGAGGACGTGTACGCGGTGAACCCGGACGGAGTCTTCTTCTCCAACGGCCCCGGCGACCCGGCCACCGCCGACGGCCCCGTCTCCGTCATGCAGGGCGTGCTGGAGCGCAAGACCCCGCTCTTCGGCATCTGCTTCGGCAACCAGATCCTCGGCCGCGCGCTCGGCTTCGGCACCTACAAGCTGAAGTACGGCCACCGCGGCATCAACCAGCCGGTGCAGGACCGTACGACCGGCAAGGTCGAGGTCACCGCGCACAACCACGGCTTCGCCGTCGACGCCCCGCTCGACAAGGTCTCCCAGACCCCCTACGGGCGCGCCGAGGTCTCCCACGTCTGTCTGAACGACCAGGTCGTCGAAGGCCTCCAGCTGCTCGACCAGCCGGCCTTCAGCGTCCAGTACCACCCCGAGGCGGCCGCGGGCCCGCACGACGCCGCGTACCTCTTCGACCGCTTCGTTTCCCTGATGGAGGGCCAGCGTGCCTAAGCGCTCCGATATCCAGTCCGTCCTGGTCATCGGCTCCGGTCCGATCGTCATCGGTCAGGCCGCCGAGTTCGACTACTCCGGCACCCAGGCCTGCCGCGTCCTCAAGTCCGAGGGTCTGCGCGTCATCCTGGTCAACTCCAACCCGGCCACGATCATGACCGACCCGGAGATCGCCGACGCCACGTACGTCGAGCCGATCACCCCCGAGTTCGTCGAGAAGATCATCGCCAAGGAGCGCCCCGACGCGCTGCTGCCCACCCTCGGCGGCCAGACCGCGCTCAACACCGCCATCTCCATGCACGAGCAGGGTGTGCTGGAGAAGTACAACGTCGAGCTGATCGGCGCCAACGTCGAGGCCATCAACAAGGGCGAGGACCGCGACCTCTTCAAGGGTGTCGTCGAGGCCGTCCGCGAGAAGATCGGCCACGGCGAGTCCGCCCGCTCGGTCATCTGCCACTCGATGGACGACGTCCTCAAGGGCGTCGACACCCTCGGCGGCTACCCCGTCGTCGTCCGCCCCTCCTTCACCATGGGCGGCGCCGGCTCCGGCTTCGCCCACAACGAGGACGAGCTCCGCCGCATCGCCGGCCAGGGCCTCACGCTCTCCCCGACCACCGAGGTGCTCCTGGAGGAGTCCATCCTCGGCTGGAAGGAGTACGAGCTGGAGCTGATGCGCGACAAGCACGACAACGTCGTGGTCGTCTGCTCCATCGAGAACTTCGACCCGATGGGCGTGCACACCGGCGACTCGATCACCGTCGCCCCGGCGATGACCCTCACGGACCGCGAGTACCAGCGGCTGCGCGACATCGGCATCGCGATCATCCGCGAGGTCGGCGTCGACACCGGCGGCTGCAACATCCAGTTCGCGGTCAACCCGGACGACGGCCGGATCATCGTCATCGAGATGAACCCGCGTGTCTCGCGCTCCTCGGCGCTCGCCTCCAAGGCCACCGGCTTCCCGATCGCCAAGATCGCGGCCCGTCTCGCCGTCGGCTACACGCTCGACGAGATCCCCAACGACATCACCGAGAAGACCCCGGCCTCCTTCGAGCCGACGCTCGACTACGTCGTGGTCAAGGCCCCGCGCTTCGCCTTCGAGAAGTTCCCCTCCGCCGACTCCACGCTGACCACGACCATGAAGTCGGTCGGCGAGGCCATGGCGATCGGCCGGAACTTCACCGAGGCGCTGCAGAAGGCCCTGCGCTCCCTGGAGAAGAAGGGCTCGCAGTTCACCTTCGTCGGTGAGCCCGGTGACAAGGCCGAGCTGCTGCGCGAGGCGGTCCGCCCGACCGACGGACGCATCAACACCGTCATGCAGGCCATCCGCGCCGGCGCCACCCAGGAAGAGGTCTTCGACGCCACGAAGATCGACCCCTGGTTCGTCGACCAGCTCTTCCTGATCAAGGAGATCGCGGACGAGCTGGGCGCCGCCGAGAAGCTCGAGCCCCAGCTGCTCGCCGAGGCCAAGCGCCATGGATTCTCCGACGCCCAGATCGCCGAGTTGCGCGGACTGCGCGAGGACGTCGTCCGCGAGGTGCGCCACGCGCTCGGCGTCCGCCCGGTCTACAAGACGGTCGACACCTGCGCCGCCGAGTTCGCGGCGAAGACGCCGTACTTCTACTCCTCGTACGACGAGGAGTCGGAGGTCGCCACCCGCGAGAAGCCCGCGGTGATCATCCTGGGCTCCGGCCCGAACCGCATCGGCCAGGGCATCGAGTTCGACTACTCCTGCGTCCACGCCTCCTTCGCGCTCAGCGACGCGGGCTACGAGACCGTGATGGTCAACTGCAACCCGGAGACCGTCTCCACCGACTACGACACCTCCGACCGGCTCTACTTCGAGCCGCTCACCCTGGAGGACGTCCTGGAGATCGTCCACGCCGAGTCGCTGGCCGGCCCGATCGCCGGCGTCGTCGTCCAGCTCGGCGGCCAGACCCCGCTGGGTCTCGCCCAGGCGCTCAAGGACAACGGCGTCCCGGTCGTCGGCACCTCGCCCGAGGCGATCCACGCCGCCGAGGACCGCGGCGCCTTCGGCCAGGTCCTCGCCGAGGCGGGCCTCCCGGCCCCCAAGCACGGCACCGCGACCACCTTCTCCGGCGCCAAGGCCATCGCCGACGAGATCGGCTACCCCGTCCTCGTACGCCCCTCGTACGTGCTCGGCGGCCGCGGCATGGAGATCGTGTACGACGAGGCCCGCCTGGAGTCGTACATCGCCGAGTCCACCGAGATCAGCCCCACCCGGCCGGTCCTGGTCGACCGCTTCCTCGACGACGCCATCGAGATCGACGTCGACGCGCTCTACGACGGCACCGAGCTCTACCTCGGCGGCGTCATGGAGCACATCGAGGAGGCCGGTATCCACTCCGGCGACTCGGCCTGCGCCCTGCCCCCGATCACGCTCGGCGGCTTCGACATCAAGCGCCTGCGCGCCTCCACCGAGGCCATCGCCAAGGGCGTGGGCGTGCGCGGACTGATCAACATCCAGTTCGCGATGGCCGGCGACATCCTCTACGTCCTCGAGGCCAACCCCCGTGCCTCCCGGACCGTCCCCTTCACCTCGAAGGCGACCGCCGTGCCGCTGGCCAAGGCCGCCGCCCGGATCTCGCTGGGCGCCACCATCGCCGAGCTCCGCGCCGAGGGCCTGCTGCCGAAGAACGGCGACGGCGGCACCCTGCCGCTCGACGCGCCGATCTCCGTCAAGGAGGCCGTGATGCCGTGGAGCCGCTTCCGCGACATCCACGGCCGCGGTGTGGACACCGTCCTCGGCCCGGAGATGCGCTCCACCGGTGAGGTCATGGGCATCGACTCGGTCTTCGGCACGGCGTACGCCAAGTCGCAGGCCGGCGCCTACGGCCCGCTGCCCACCAAGGGCCGCGCCTTCATCTCGGTCGCCAACCGCGACAAGCGCTCGATGATCTTCCCGGCGCGCGAGCTGGTCGCGCACGGCTTCGAGCTGCTCGCCACCTCCGGCACGGCCGAGGTCCTCAAGCGCAACGGCATCAACGCCACGGTCGTGCGCAAGCAGTCCGAGGGCGAGGGGCCGAACGGCGAGAAGACCATCGTCGGCCTGATCCACGACGGCGAGGTCGACCTCATCGTCAACACCCCCTACGGCACCGGGGGCCGCCTCGACGGCTATGACATCCGGACCGCCGCGGTCTCGCGCGGCGTCCCGTGCCTGACGACGGTCCAGGCGCTCGCCGCCGCCGTCCAGGGCATCGACGCCCTCAACCACGGGGGCGTGGGAGTGCGCTCGCTCCAGGAACACGCGCAGCATCTGATCGCGGCCCGCGACTAGCAGCCCACGAGGGGGACACCGGAAACGGTGTCCCCCTCCTCATGAGGACACCACATGTACACGTTCTTCTTCCGGCTGGTCTTCAAGCACATGGACCCCGAGCAGGCCCACCACCTGGCCTTCCGGTGGATCCGCCTCGCGGCCCGCGTCCCGGTGCTGCGGACCTTCCTCGCCGCCGTACTCGCCCCCCGCCACAAGGAACTGCGCACCGAGGCGTTCGGCCTGCGCATGCACGGCCCCTTCGGGCTCGCGGCCGGCTTCGACAAGAACGCCGTCGCCATCGACGGCATGTCGATGCTCGGCTTCGACCACGTCGAGATCGGCACCGTCACCGGCGAGGCCCAGCCCGGCAACCCCAAGAAGCGCCTCTTCCGGCTCGTGCCGGACCGCGCCCTGATCAACCGCATGGGCTTCAACAACGAGGGCTCCGCCGCCGTCGCCGCACGGCTCGCCGCACGCGTTCCGGTCTTCAGGACCGTCGTGGGCGTCAACATCGGCAAGACCAAGGCCGTCCCGGAGGACGAGGCGGCCGCCGACTACGTGAAGTCGACCGAGCGTCTCGCCCGCCACGCGGACTACCTGGTCGTCAACGTCTCCTCCCCGAACACGCCCGGTCTGCGCAACCTCCAGGCCACCGAGTCGCTCCGACCGCTGCTCACGGCCGTCCGCGAGGCCGCGGACCGCACGGTCACCGACCGCCGGGTCCCGCTCCTCGTCAAGATCGCACCGGACCTCGCGGACGAGGACGTCGACGCCGTCGCCGACCTCGCTCTGGAGCTGGGCCTGGACGGCATCATCGCCACCAACACCACCATCGCCCGCGAGGGCCTGGCCCTGAAGTCCTCGCCGTCCCTGGTCAAGGAGACCGGCGGACTGTCGGGGGCCCCGGTCAAGGCGCGCTCCCTGGAGGTCCTCAGGCGCCTCTACGCGCGCGTGGGGGACCGGATCACCCTCGTGGGCGTCGGCGGCATCGAGAACGCCGAGGACGCCTGGCAGCGCATCCTCGCCGGCGCCACGCTCGTCCAGGGGTACAGCGCCTTCATCTACGAGGGCCCCTTCTACGCCCGCGCGATCCACAAGGGCCTCGCCGCCCGCCTCGAGGCCAGCCCCTACGCCACCCTCGCCGACGCGGTCGGTGCCGAGACCCGAAAGGCCTCCCTGTGACCCTCGACTCCTTCGGCGCCCGTCTGCGCCATGCCATGGACACCCGGGGCCCGCTCTGCGTCGGCATCGACCCGCACGCCTCGCTGCTGAACGCCTGGGGCCTGAACGACGACATCCAGGGCCTCGAGACCTTCACGCGGACCGTGGTGGACGCGCTCGCCGACCGGGTCGCCGTCTTCAAGCCGCAGTCCGCGTTCTTCGAGCGCTTCGGCTCGAAGGGCATCGCCGTCCTCGAGCGGGCCGTCGCCGACCTGCGCGCCGCGGGGGGTCTGGTCGTCATGGACGCCAAGCGCGGTGACATCGGCTCGACCATGGCCGCCTACGCCGAGACCTTCCTGCGCAAGGACTCGCCGCTCTTCTCGGACGCGCTGACGGTCTCCCCGTACCTGGGCTACGGCTCGCTGCGCCCCGCCGTCGACCTGGCGCGGGAGAGCGGCGCGGGGCTCTTCGTCCTCGCGCTCACCTCCAACCCCGAGGGCGCCGAGGTCCAGCGGGCCGTCCGGGAGGACGGCCGCACGGTCGGGGCGACGATGCTCGCCCACCTCGCGGAGGAGAACGCCGGCGAGAGCCCCATGGGCTCCTTCGGAGCAGTCGTGGGCGCCACCCTCGGCGACCTGTCCTCCTTCGACCTGGACATCAACGGACCGCTCCTGGCCCCCGGCATCGGCGCCCAGGGCGCCACCCCCGCCGACCTCCCGGCGGTCTTCGGCGCCGCCGTGCGCAACGTGGTGCCCAATGTCAGCCGCGGTGTGCTGAAGCACGGTCCGGACGCGGCCGCGCTGCGGGACTCCGCCGCCCGGTACGCCGACGAGGTCAGGACGGCCGTGAACGGCTGAAGGTGACCGGATGCCGGACCCCGCCGGGACCGGTGGGTGGACAACCGGAAGATCGCTTGACGGAAACTTGGCTCAAATCCCGGTCTTTATGACCTAATTGTCCTGGTCGGTCGATGCTGACCAGGACTTTTAGTCTTTTCTCGCTGACTGGAGCGGCCATGGCCGCTAGTCTCCGTCGAGAGTCGGCGTTGCAACAGTCACTGGGTTGCCGCGTCGCTCCCCTGGTGTGGGGCGACCTCGTTCCTCACCGGTCCGTATCCGACAGTTCGACATCCGAGGTGACGTAGGCGTGGCTCTTCCGCCCCTTACCCCTGAACAGCGCGCAGCCGCGCTCGAAAAGGCCGCCGCGGCTCGCCGGGAGCGGGCCGAGGTCAAGAATCGACTCAAGCACTCCGGCGCCTCCCTGCAGGAGGTCATCAAGCAGGGCCAGGAGAACGACGTCATCGGCAAGATGAAGGTCTCCGCGCTCCTGGAGTCCCTGCCGGGCGTGGGCAAGGTCCGCGCCAAGCAGATCATGGAGCGCCTCGGCATCTCCGAGAGCCGCCGTGTGCGGGGTCTCGGCTCCAACCAGATCGCCTCCTTGGAGCGCGAGTTCGGCAGCACCGGCGCCTGAGTCCCGGGCACACCCGGGAAGCTGGAATAATCGCCGCATGGCTGCACACGTACGACCGCGGCTGACCGTGCTCTCCGGCCCCTCCGGGGTCGGCAAGAGCACGGTCGTCGCTCATATGCGCAAGGTCCACCCAGAGGTCTGGCTGTCGGTCTCCGCCACCACCCGCAAGCCGCGCCCCGGCGAGCGGGAGGGCGTCCAGTACTACTTCGTATCGGACGAGGACTTCGACAAGCTGGTCGCCAATGGCGAGCTGCTGGAGTGGGCCGAGTTCGCGGGCAACCGCTACGGCACGCCGCGCGGCGCCGTACTGGAGCGGCTGGACCGGGGTGAGCCCGTCCTCCTGGAGATCGACCTCCAGGGAGCGCGGCTGGTCCGCGAGTCGATGCCGGAGGCCCAGCTGGTCTTCCTGGCACCGCCGAGCTGGGACGAGCTGGTCCGTCGGCTGACCGGCCGGGGGACCGAGTCGCCCGAGGTCATCGAGCGCCGGCTCGGGGCCGCCAAGATCGAGCTGGCGGCCGAGTCGGAGTTCGACACCACCCTGGTCAACACCTCCGTCGAGGACGTGGCGCGTGAGCTGCTAGCCTTGATGGAAGTTGTTTGATCTTTTTCTGATCACCCCAGTAGTTTCTTCGGAAGGCTAGAGCGTGTCCTCTTCCATCACCGCGCCCGAGGGCATCATCAACCCGCCGATCGACGAGTTGCTCGAGGCCACTGACTCGAAGTACAGCCTCGTGATCTACGCGGCCAAGCGTGCACGCCAGATCAACGCGTACTACTCGCAGCTCGGTGAGGGCCTGCTCGAGTACGTGGGTCCGCTCGTGGACACCCACGTCCACGAGAAGCCGCTCTCGATCGCCCTGCGGGAGATCAACGCGGGACTGCTGACCTCCGAGGCCATCGAGGGCCCGGCCCAGTAGCGCATATCGCTTTTCACCACAGGCCCGGCGGAACATCCGCCGGGCCTGTGGTGTCTGATGGAGGGTGTCCGATGGAGGCGTACGAATCCGAATGCGGGGAGGCGCAGTGAGCGCGAGCGCGGGGGACAGGCCGAGGGTCGTCCTGGGGGTCACCGGCGGAATCGCCGCCTACAAGGCGTGCGAGCTGCTGCGGAGGCTCACTGAGTCCGGGCACGACGTACGGGTCGTGCCGACCGAGTCGGCGCTGCACTTCGTCGGCGCCGCCACCTGGTCGGCGCTCTCCGGCCATCCGGTCTCCACCGAGGTCTGGGCGGACGTCCACGAGGTCCCGCACGTACGGATCGGGCAGGCGGCCGACCTCGTCGTCGTGGCGCCGGCCACCGCCGACATGCTCGCCAAGGCCGCCCACGGACTCGCCGACGACCTGCTGACCAACACCCTCCTCACCGCACGCTGTCCGGTCGTGTTCGCGCCCGCCATGCACACCGAGATGTGGGAGCACCCCGCCACCCAGGAGAACGTGGCCACACTGCGCCGCCGAGGCGCCGTCGTCATCGAACCCGCGGTCGGCCGCCTCACCGGTGTCGACACCGGCAAGGGCCGGCTGCCCGACCCGGAGCAGATCTTCGAGGTCTGCCGGCGGGTGCTGGCCCGTGGCGTCGCCGAGCCGGATCTCCAGGGGCGCCACGTCGTGGTCAGCGCCGGTGGGACGCGCGAACCCCTCGACCCCGTCCGCTACCTGGGGAACCGGTCCTCCGGCAAGCAGGGATACGCGCTCGCCAAGGCCGCCGCCGCCCGGGGCGCCCGCGTCACCCTGGTCGAGGCGAACACCGGCATCCCGGACCCGGCGGGTGTCGACGTCGTCCACGTCGGTACCGCCGTCCAGCTGCGGGAGGCAGTCCTCAAGGCGGCCCCCGACGCCGACGCGGTGGTGATGGCCGCGGCGGTCGCGGACTTCCGCCCCGCCTCGTATGCCCCGGGGAAGATCAAGAAGAAGGACGACGGGGGAGCGCCGACCGTCGAGCTCGTCCGCAATCCCGACATCCTCGCCGAGATCTCCGCCGACCGGGCCCGCCCCGACCAGGTGATCGTCGGCTTCGCCGCCGAGACCGACGACGTCCTGGCCAACGGCCGCGAGAAGCTCCGTCGCAAGGGCTGCGACCTGCTCGTGGTCAATGAGGTCGGGGAGCGCAAGACCTTCGGCTCCGAGGAGAACGAAGCCGTGGTGCTGGCGGCGGACGGCGACGAGACGCCCGTCCCGTACGGCCCCAAGGAAGCGCTCGCGGAGACCCTCTGGGACCTGGTGGCACCGCGTCTCGCACCCCGGCCGGCCTAGAAAACCGCTGGAGCGCAGGTGAGAGCGCTCGGAAGGGATGGAATCGTGAAGATTCCAGACGAATTTCCGGTTAGCCTGAGGGCCGGACCAACTCGGTGATACCGGGCCTTCCGGTCGCCCGAGGGGGCCGTTCGCCGTACGGCGGGTGCCCCTTTCGCGGGTGATACGGCTCCCACCTTGCGAGACACCTGGTCCACCGGGCGAGAGCGCCCGATAAACTGTTCTCGGAACGACGCGGGGCGCAGCCCCCTGCCGGTCCTTCATTGATCAGCCAGCAGCCGCTGCAACCACAGGGAGCATTGTGTCCCGTCGTCTCTTCACCTCGGAGTCCGTGACCGAGGGTCACCCCGACAAGATCGCTGACCAGATCAGCGACACCATCCTCGACGCGTTGCTCCGCGAGGACCCCACCTCGCGTGTCGCCGTGGAGACCTTGATCACCACTGGTCTGGTGCACGTGGCCGGCGAGGTGACCACCAAGGCTTGGGCCGACATCCCCACCCTCGTACGCAACAAGATCCTCGAGATCGGGTACGACTCCTCGAAGAAGGGCTTCGACGGCGCGTCCTGCGGCGTCTCGGTCTCCATCGGGTCGCAGTCGCCCGACATCGCCCAGGGTGTGGACACGGCCTACGAGAAGCGGGTCGAGGGCGACGACGACGACCTCGACGCGCAGGGCGCCGGCGACCAGGGCCTGATGTTCGGCTACGCGTCCGACGAGACGCCCGAGCTGATGCCGCTCCCGATCCACATCGCGCACCGGCTGTCCCGCCGTCTCACCGAGGTCCGCAAGAACGGGACCATCCCGTACCTGCGCCCCGACGGCAAGACCCAGGTCACCATCGAGTACGACGGCGACAAGGCCGTCCGCCTCGACACCGTCGTCGTCTCCTCGCAGCACGCCTCGGACATCGACCTGGAGTCGCTGCTCGCGCCCGACATCCGCGAGTTCGTCGTGGAGCACGTCCTCAAGCAGCTCCTGGACGACGGCATCAAGCTGGACACCGAGGGCTACCGCCTGCTGGTGAACCCGACCGGTCGCTTCGAGATCGGCGGCCCGATGGGCGACGCCGGTCTCACCGGCCGCAAGATCATCATCGACACCTACGGCGGCATGGCCCGCCACGGTGGCGGCGCCTTCTCCGGCAAGGACCCGTCCAAGGTCGACCGCTCGGCCGCCTACGCCATGCGCTGGGTCGCCAAGAACGTCGTGGCCGCCGGCCTCGCCGCGCGCTGCGAGGTCCAGGTCGCGTACGCGATCGGCAAGGCGGAGCCGGTCGGTCTCTTCGTCGAGACCTTCGGCACCAACACCGTCGAGACCGAGAAGATCGAGAACGCCATCGCCGAGGTCTTCGACCTCCGCCCGGCCGCGATCATCCGCGACCTCGACCTGCTGCGCCCGATCTACGCCCAGACCGCGGCGTACGGCCACTTCGGCCGCGAGCTCCCCGACTTCACCTGGGAGCGCACGGACCGCGTGGACGCGCTGCGCAAGGCCGCCGGCCTGTAGTCACCGCTTCGCCACGAGAGCCCGGTACCCGGTGGGGTGCCGGGCTCTCGGCCGTTCCCGGGCTTCCCCCACGACCGCCACGGCTGTCAGTGGGGTCTGGTTGACTTTGGCTGTGAGCAGCGAGAACGAGACCCCCGAGCGCCCCGCGGGCGAGCCGCCGGAGCAGCTCGCGCTCATCAGGGAGACCGTCCGGAAGGCGAAGGTGCCCCGGGCGAAGCCACGGACGTGGCGGGGGGCGGCGCTGGCGAAGGAGCTGCCCGTCGCCCGCGTGGTCGTCAACAAGGGCGTGCTCCACCTCGATCAGTTCTTCGACTACGCGGTGCCCGAGGAGCTGGACGCGGACGCGCGGCCGGGAGTGCGGGTGCGGGTGCGGTTCGGCGCCGGGGCGCACCAGGTGCGCGACGGGCGGCGCGAGGGCGGACGGCTCATCGACGGGTTCGTGATCGAGCGGCGCGCCGACTCCGACTACTCCGGGCCGCTGGCCGCGCTCGCCGACGTCGTGTCGCCCGAGCCGGTGCTCAGCCCCGGCCTGCTCGGGCTGGCCCGCGCGGTCGCCGACCGGTACGCGGGCAGCCTCGCGGACGTGCTCCAGCTGGCGATCCCGCCGCGCAGCGCGCGCGCCGAGTCCAGGCCGTCGCCCGAGCCGCTGCCCGCGCCGCCCGCGCCGGAGCCCGGGACCTGGGGACGGTACGGAAAGGGGCCCGCGTTTCTGGCGGCGCTCGCGCAGGGCGGGGCGCCGCGCGCCGTCTGGAACGCGCTGCCCGGGCCGCACTGGGCCGAGGAGCTGGCCCGCGCGGTGGGCGCGACGCTGGCCTCTGGGCGTGGCGCACTGGTGGTCGTGCCCGACGGGCGGGCCGTCGCCCGCGTGGACGCGGCGCTGACGGCTCTCCTGGGGGAGGGGCGGCACGCCGTGCTCACGGCCGAGGCGGGGCCGGAGAAGCGCTACCGCGAGTGGCTCGCCGTCCGCCGGGGGGCGGTGCGGGCCGTCGTCGGGACGCGCGCCGCGATGTTCGCGCCGGTGCGCGATCTCGGGCTCGTCGCGATCTGGGACGACGGGGACTCCAGCCACAGCGAACTCCACGCGCCGCTGCCCCACGCCCGTGAAGTGCTGCTGCTGCGCGCCGCCCACGACAAGTGCGCCTTCCTGCTGGGCAGTACGAGCTGCACGGTGGAGGCGGCGCAGCTGGTCGAGACCGGGTGGGCGCTGCCGTTGGCGGCGGACCGGGAGCAGATACGGATCGCCGCGCCGCTCGTGCGGACCGTCGGCGACACGGACCTGGCGCGTGACGAGGCGGCCAGGGCGGCGCGGCTGCCGTCGCTCGCCTGGAACGTCGTACGGGACGGCCTGAAGAGCGGGCCCGTACTCGTCCAGGTACCGAGGCGCGGCTATGTTCCGAGGCTCGCCTGCGAGAGGTGCCGCACGCCCGCGCGCTGCCGGCACTGCGCGGGGCCGCTGGAGGCGCCGGAGCAGCAGGACCTGCGCTGCGGGTGGTGCGGGCGGGGGGAGCCCGGCTGGCACTGCTCCGAGTGCGGGGGGACGCGGCTGCGGGCCCAGGTGGTCGGCGCGCGGCGCACGGCGGAGGAGCTGGGGCGGGCGTTTCCGGCGGTGCCGGTACGGACGTCGGGCCGGGACCATGTGCTCGACACCGTGCCGGGGCGGCCGGCCCTCGTCGTCAGCACACCGGGCGCCGAGCCGGTCGCCGAGGGCGGGTACGCGGCCGCGCTGCTTCTCGACGGCTGGGCGATGCTCGGCAGGCCCGATCTGCGGGCCGGGGAGGAGGCGCTCCGGCGCTGGATCGACGCGGCGTCCCTGGTGCGCGGACAGGCAGAGGGCGGAACGGTCGTCGTCGTGGCCGAGCCGACGCTGAGGCCCGTGCAGGCGCTCGTGCGGTGGGACCCCGTCGGACACGCGCAGCGCGAGCTCGCGGAGCGGGCCGAGCTGGGCTTTCCCCCGGTGTCCAGAATGGCGGCGGTGAGCGGACGCCCGGAGGCCCTGGCCGCGTTCCTGGCGGCGGCCGAGCTGCCCCCCGACGCGGAGGTCCTGGGCCCGGTCCCCCTCCCGGTCACCCGCCCGGGCGGGCCCCGCCGCCCCGGCGACACCCCTCCGGGAGAACTCTGGGAACGCGCCCTGCTCCGCGTCCCCCCGGGCAGCGGGGCGGCCCTCGCGGCCTCCCTGAAGGCGGCCCAAGCGGCCCGGATGGCCCGGGGCGCGGGCGAACCCCTCCGAATCAGGGTGGACCCCCCGGACATCGGCTGAGGGGCCGACAGGGGCCGCCTGCGGCGGACTTGCCCCTGACCCGCTCCTTCCCGCACCGGGCTGCGCCCCGGCCCCGCCGGGGACCGTGCGGCGGGG
Source organism: Streptomyces sp. NPDC038280 (assembly GCF_055600045.1). Lineage (NCBI taxonomy): Bacteria > Bacillati > Actinomycetota > Actinomycetes > Kitasatosporales > Streptomycetaceae > Streptomyces > Streptomyces sp. NPDC038280. The sequence goes on along the minus strand of NZ_JBVJYZ010000019.1, from coordinate 99,431 downwards.
CGGTCGTCCGGCCTCGTAGTCCCGTGGCACATCGAGCTTTCGCCGCAGGCCGTGCGGGCGGCAGCCGGGGCTTCGCCCCGGGGCCGGCCTCGTCGGCCCCTTGGGCTTGCGCCGCCGGTCGTGCCGGCAGTTGCCGCCCGGGCTACGGGGCCGGCGGCGCTCCGCACAAGCGCCGGCCCATGTGCGGGGTTCACGTGCGACCAGCGCACGCACTGCCGCCGCTCGCCCGTCCGTCGGGGGCTTCGCCCCGGCGTGCCCGTCACCACGCGGCTTCGCTCGTGGCGGCGAGCCGACGCCGGGCACCGCGCCGCGCTGCCGGCGGCTTCCGCCCTGTCAGGGGGCGTGCCCAATCGTCGCGGCACACCACAGCCGCCCACCGCACCCCGTACGGCAAGGCGGCCAGGGCGCCGGGAGTCAGCCGTTGCGGGGGCCGGGGAAGGCGTTGGGGCGGAGGTCCTCGCGGAGGGACTGGGTGGTGGCCGTGGGCTGGGGAGGCATCGAGCGGGCCGCCGGGACCGCGGGGACGGGCGGGACGGGGAGGGTGCGGGTCGTGCCCGGCTCCGGGGTGCGGTCGGGGTCCACCACGGTGCCCGCGGGCTGCACCGCGCGCCGCGCGCCGTACCGGCGGTGGACCGCCTGCTTCGTGACCCCGAGCGCCGAGCCCACCGCGTCCCACGAGAAGCCCAGCGAGCGGTCGAAGTCCACCGCGGCGGTCACCAGGGTCTCGACGCTGTCCCGCAGTTCCTGGGCGAGGCGGACTGTCGGGGCCGGAGCCCTGCCGTACACGACGAAGCCCGTCGACGGGCCGGAGCGGCGCGGACGGTAGACATTGCCCAGCTGGGCCGTGAGCGTGCGCAGAGCGTCCACCTGCCGGCGGACCCGCTCGATGTCCCGCACCAGCAGGTGCAGGCTTGCCCGGGCTTGGGCGTCGTGCGTTGCGTGGTCGGCCATTTACAAGCCTCTCGAACCGGCGTTGAAAAGGATCGGGCCGCACCGGGGCGGCCCGTTTTGGTCAATCTCACTTGACCAACGCTCCAGCCGTCGTTGTGGTCACGCTGTGGGGGCGTATGCGCATATGCGCGGGGCGCACACCCATACGTACGCCCCCTGGCGCCCCGGCCCATAGACTGGTGCGCTGCCCGCAACCCGCCCCGAACAGACAGGCAGTCAGCCAACGATGAAGCTCGTCTTCGCAGGCACCCCCGAGGTCGCCGTACCCGCCCTGGACGCCCTGCTCGCCTCCGGGCGGCACGAGGTGGCCGCGGTCGTCACCCGTCCCGACGCGCCCGCCGGGCGCGGCCGCAGGCTGGTCGCGAGCCCGGTGGCCGAGCGGGCGGAGGAGGCGGGGATCGAGGTCCTCAAGCCGCACCGGCCGCGCGACGAGGAGTTCCTCGCCCGGCTGCGCGAGATCGCCCCCGACTGCTGCCCGGTCGTCGCCTACGGCGCGCTGCTGCCCAAGTCCGCCCTCGACATCCCGGCCCGGGGCTGGGTCAACCTGCACTTCTCGCTGCTGCCGGCCTGGCGCGGCGCCGCGCCCGTCCAGCACTCCCTCATGGCCGGCGACGAGGTCACCGGCGCTTCGACGTTCCTGATCGAGGAGGGGCTGGACTCCGGGCCGGTGTACGGAGTCGTCACCGAGGACGTGCGCCCCACCGACACCAGCGGCGACCTGCTCACCCGGCTCGCCTTCGCCGGCGCCGGGCTGCTGGCCGCCACCATGGACGGCATCGAGGACGGCACCCTGAAGGCCGTCCCGCAGCCGACCGAGGGCATCACCCTCGCCCCGAAGATCACCGTCGAGAACGCCCGGGTGGACTGGACGGCGCCGGCCATGCGCGTCGACCGCGTCGTCCGCGGCTGCACCCCCGCGCCCGGCGCCTGGACCGTCTTCCGCGGCGAGCGGCTCAAGCTGATCCAGGCCGCCCCCGTCCCCGACCGCGTCGACCTGCGGCCCGGTGAGCTCGCCGTCGGCAAGAACAACGTCTACGCCGGCACCGGCTCGCACGCCGTCGAGCTGCTCTGGGTCCAGCCCCAGGGCAAGAAGCCGATGCGGGCCGCCGACTGGGCGCGCGGAGTGCGGATCGCCCCGGGGGAGAAGGTCGGCGCCGCGGACGTAGGCTGAGAGGGTTCAACCTCTCACTTCGTCAGCGGAGCACCTTTTGAGCGAGCAGGCACGTCGCCGTCCCCCCACGCCGCACCGGCGCCCCAAGAAGGATCCCGTCCGGATCCTCGCCTTCGAGGCGCTGCGGGCCGTCGACGAGCGTGACGCCTACGCGAACCTCGTCCTGCCCCCGCTGCTCAAGAAGGCCAGGGACAAGGGCGACTTCGACGGCCGGGACGCGGCGCTCGCCACCGAGCTGGTGTACGGGACGCTGCGGCGCCAGGGGACCTACGACGCGATCATCTCGGCCTGCGTCGACCGGCCGCTGCGCGAGGTGGACCCGCCGGTGCTGGACGTACTGGCGCTCGGCGTCCACCAGCTCCTGGGCACCCGCATCCCCACCCACGCCGCGGTCTCCGCGAGCGTGGAGCTGGCCCGGGTGGTGCTCGGCGACGGGCGGGCGAAGTTCGTCAACGCGGTGCTCAGGAAGGTCTCGCGGCAGGACCTGGACGCCTGGCTCGAACAGGTCGCGCCGCCGTACGAGGAGGACGCCGAGGACCACCTCGCCGTCACGCACTCGCACCCCCGCTGGATCGTCTCCGCCCTGTGGGACGCGCTCGGCGGCGGACGCGCGGGCATCGAGGACCTCCTGGAGGCCGACAACGAGAGGCCCGAGGTCACCCTCGTCGCCCGGCCCGGGCGCTCCACACCGGACGAGCTGCTCGAGGTCCTGGGCGAGGAGTCCGGGCTGCCCGGGCGCTGGTCCCCGTACGCGGTGCGGATGGCGGAGGGCGGAGAGCCCGGCGCGCTGGCCCCGCTGCAGGAGAACCGCGCGGGCGTCCAGGACGAGGGCAGCCAGCTCGTCGCGATCGCCCTCGCCAACGCCCCCCTCGAGGGTCCCGACGCCCGCTGGCTCGACGGGTGCGCCGGCCCCGGCGGCAAGGCGGCCCTGCTGGGCGCGCTCGCCGCCGAGCGCGGCGCCGCGCTCCTCGCCTCCGAGAAGCAGCCCCACCGCGCCCGGCTCGTCGAGCGGGCCCTGGCCGGCAACCCCGGTCCGTACCAGGTCATCACCGCCGACGGCACCAGGCCGCCGTGGCGCCCCGGGTCCTTCGACCGGGTCCTCATGGACGTCCCCTGCTCCGGCCTCGGCGCCCTGCGGCGCCGCCCGGAGGCCCGCTGGCGCCGGCGTCCCGAGGACCTGGAGAGCTTCGCCCCGCTCCAGCGCGGGCTGCTCACCGAGGCCCTGCAGGCCGTCCGGGTGGGCGGAGTGGTGGGCTACGCGACCTGCTCCCCGCACCTGGCCGAGACCCGGGCCGTCGTGAACGACGTACTGAAGAAGACGGACGGCGCGGAGCTGATCGACGCGCGGCCGCTCATGCCCGGCGTGCCCGCGCTCGGCGACGGGCCGGACGTACAGCTGTGGCCGCATCTGCACGGCACGGACGCGATGTACCTCGCGCTCGTACGGCGCACCGCCTGACCCTCCCGCCCAGGACGGGGAAGGCGGACGGGGCCCTCGGAAAGCCGGGATTGCCCGGACTGTGGGGGTCCCGTCGGGCATCGCTGCCGAACGAACCCGCTCCGAAACCGCTTCGCGGCAAAGAAGTGGCCAAGAGCATGGCAGGCTTGGCACATGGCCCAGATCTACCCCAGCATTCTGTCCGCAGACTTCGCCCGCCTCGCCGAGGAGGCCAAGGCCGTCGAAGGTGCCGACTGGCTCCATGTCGATGTGATGGACAACCACTTCGTGCCCAACCTGACCCTGGGTGTGCCGATCGTGGAATCGCTCAGCCGGGCGACCCAGACGCCGCTGGACTGCCATCTCATGATCGAGGACCCGGACCGCTGGGCGCCGCAGTACGTCGAGGCGGGCGCCGGTTCGGTCACCTTCCACGTCGAGGCGGCGGCCGCGCCCGTGCGGCTGGCGCGGGAGATCAGGGCCAAGGGCGCCCGCGCCTCCATGGCGCTGAAGCCCGCGACGCCCATCGAGCCGTTCGAGGACCTGCTCCCCGAGCTCGACATGCTGCTCATCATGACCGTGGAGCCGGGCTTCGGCGGCCAGGCGTTCCTGGACATCATGCTGCCGAAGATCCGCCGCACCCGTGAGCTGATCTCCAAGCACGGCCTGGAGCTGTGGCTGCAGGTCGACGGCGGCGTCTCGGATTCCACGATCGAGCGGTGCGCCGAGGCCGGGGCGGACGTCTTCGTCGCGGGGTCGGCCGTCTACGGCGCGCAGGACCCCGCGCAGGCCGTGCGCTCGCTGCGGGACAAGGCGGACCGGACGATCGCCGCGGCACCCTGGGCATGCGCCCACTGAGCCGGGGTGACGCCGTGCGACCGCCGGGCCACGGGCAGATGAACGCAGCCCAACAGGACTGATCAAGGACCGTCGCATCTGACAGGATGAACGGCGAGTCCAGAGTGTGAACAGCAGTGAGGAGATCGCGGTGTCGGGTATGTCGGCGGGACGGTCAGCCCTGCGGATGGGACCCGCGGAGCTGGTGCAGGCGGCGGCCATGGCCCGCCGTTTCTACCTCGAGGGCAAGTCCAAGATCCAGATCGCGGAGGAGTTCGGCGTCAGCCGCTTCAAGGTCGCGCGGGTCCTGGAGACGGCTCTCGAGCGCGATCTCGTACGGATCGAGATCCGGGTGCCCGCCGAGCTGGACGCCGAGCGCTCCGACGCGCTCCGCGCCCGCTACGGCCTCCGCCACGCGGTCGTCGTCGAGTCCCCGTCCGAGGGCGAGGACGAGTCACCGGACCCGGAGAACCTCGGTGAGGTCGCCGCCGACCTGCTGGGCGAGCTGGTGAACGAGGGCGATGTCCTCGGACTGGCCTGGGGCCGTTCCACCATCCACATGGCAGCCGCCCTCGACCGGCTTCCCCCCTGCACCGTCGTCCAGCTCACGGGCGTGTACGACGCCGGGACCGCCGAGCGCGGCTCGGTGGAGGCCGTCCGGCGGGCCGCCCAGGTCTCCGGCGGAGAGGCCCACCCCATCTACGCGCCGATGCTGCTGCCCGACCCGGCCACCGCGGCCGCGCTGCGCAACCAGACAGGGATCGCCCGGGCCTTCGAGTACTTCGACAAGGTGACGGTCGCGGCCGTCTCCATCGGGTCCTGGGAGCCGGGCATCTCCACCGTCCACGACATGCTCTCGGACGAGGAGCGCGCCCACTACGCCTCCCTCGGTGTGGCCGCCGAGATGTCGGCGCACCTCTTCGACGCGCAGGGCCGCCGGGTCGGGCGCGACCTGGGGGAGCGGTGCATCACCGTCGAGGCGGACCGGCTGCGCCGGATCCCCGAGGTCGTGGCGATCGCGGGCGGTCAGCGCAAGGCGGCGGCGATCGGGGCCGTCCTGAGGTCCGGCCTCGTCACCAGCCTCGTCACCGACACAGCGGCGGCCGACTTCCTGCTGACGGAGTCCGAGCCCGGCCCGCGTCCGGCGCTCGAGCGGGCCGACCCGGACGAGTGAGCCGGCGGGGGCGAAGCCCCTTTTGGAGGATTCGACAAGAGGAACCCCCCAAGCCCTGGACGTTCGGCCGGGGCCGCATGGGCGTGCGGGCGTGGGACAATGAACTACGTGCTTTTTCCCCTGGCTGAAATGCCTAGGGGCCACTCCGAACGACTGGGATGTTCAGCACGTGCGTTTCCTCAATGACGTCAAGCCGCCGTACGACCTCACGTACGACGATGTGTTCATGGTGCCGAGCCGCTCGGCCGTCGGTTCCCGCCAGGGCGTGGACCTCTCCTCGCCCGATGGCACCGGTACGACGATCCCGCTGGTCGTGGCCAACATGACCGCCATCGCCGGCCGCCGCATGGCCGAGACCGTAGCCCGCCGTGGTGGCCTCGTCGTCATCCCCCAGGACATCCCGATCGAGGTCGTCACCGACGTCATCTCCTGGGTCAAGAGCCGCCACCACGTGCTCGACACCCCGATCGTGCTGGCTCCCCACCAGACCGTCGCCGACGCGCTGTCCCTGCTCCCCAAGCGGGCGCACGACGCGGGCGTCGTCGTGGACGAGGACCAGCGGCCGATCGGTGTCGTCACCGACGCCGACCTGTCCGGCGTGGACCGCTTCACCCAGCTGTCCGAGGTGATGACCCGCGAGCTGCTGCTGCTCGACGCGGACATCGACCCGCGCGACGCCTTCAACAAGCTGGACCAGGCCAACCACCGCTACGCCCCCGCCGTGGACAAGGACGGCCGTCTCGTCGGCATCCTGACCCGCAAGGGCGCGCTGCGCGCGACCCTCTACACCCCGGCGGTCGACGGCCGGGGCAGGCTGCGCATCGCCGCCGCCGTGGGTATCAACGGCGATGTCGCGGGCAAGGCCAAGCAGCTCCTCGACGCCGGCGCGGACACCATCGTCGTGGACACCGCGCACGGCCACCAGGAGTCCATGATCTCCGCGGTCAAGGCCGTCCGCGGCCTCGACCCCCAGGTCCCGATCGTGGCGGGCAACATCGTCGCCGCCGAGGGTGTGCGCGACCTGATCGAGGCCGGCGCGGACATCATCAAGGTCGGTGTCGGACCCGGCGCCATGTGCACCACGCGCATGATGACCGGCGTCGGCCGCCCGCAGTTCTCGGCCGTGCTCGAGTGCGCCGCCGAGGCGAAGAAGTACGGCAAGCACGTCTGGGCCGACGGCGGTGTCCGTCACCCGCGCGACGTCGCCATGGCGCTCGCCGCCGGTGCCTCCAACGTCATGATCGGCTCCTGGTTCGCCGGCACGTACGAGTCCCCGGGCGACCTCCAGCAGGACGCGAACGGCCGGTTCTACAAGGAGTCCTTCGGCATGGCCTCCGCCCGCGCCGTCCGCAACCGCACCAGTGAGGAGTCGGCCTACGACCGCGCCCGCAAGGCGCTGTTCGAGGAGGGCATCTCCACCTCGCGGATGTTCCTCGACCCGACCCGCCCGGGCGTCGAGGACCTGATCGACTCGATCATCGCGGGCGTCCGCTCCTCCTGCACCTACGCCGGTGCGGGCTCGCTCGCCGAGTTCGAGGAGAAGGCGGTCGTCGGCATCCAGAGCGCCGCCGGATACGCCGAGGGCAAGCCGCTGCACGCCAGCTGGAGCTGACCCTTCCGCAGGCAGGACGGGCTCACGACGGTCCCCGGGAATCTTTCCGGGGACCGTCGTCGTTTCCGCGCGCCTTCCTCGTCAATCGGCTCGGCCGACGAAGCCCGCCGCGCGCAGCGCCCCCGCGACCGCCTCGGCGAGCCGGGCGTGGCCCGCGTCGTTCGGGTGGAGGCCGTCGGCGAGCTGGTCCGGGGTGAGGAGGCCCCCGCCCGGCAGGAGGGCCAGCCGCGCGTCGCCCGCCGCGATGAGGTCCCGGACCGCCTCCTCCATCGCCGTACGCAGCTCGCCCAGCGTCGCCGCGAGGGCGTTGCCGGTCGACTCGGCGTCCGGACGCAGGACGGGGGAGACGAGCAGCAGGGGGGTGTCGGGGTGGCCATGGCGTACGAGGGTGATGAAGGCCCGGGTCGTCTCGTACAGCAGCGGCGCCGAGTACGGGACCCGGGACCAGCAGTTCGTGCCGAAGGCGAGCGTGAGCAGATCGGCGGGGAGCGCCGAGAGCTGCTCGGCGACCGGGAGCTCGCCCCGGGCCGCGCCCGCGTAGCCGAGGTTGACGGTGTCCAGGCCCAGCGCGCGGCCCGCGACGGCGGGCCAGGCGTGCGCCGGGCGGGTGGACCACCAGCCCTCGGTGATGGAGTCGCCGTGCACCACCCAGCGGGGTCGTGCGGGGGCGGGCTCCACCGCGCCCCCGACGGCCCGTACGCCCAGGATCACCGGAGCCTGTGCCTCCGGCGGATGGACGGTGAACGGTCCGGTGCCGTCCGGGAGCCGTATCGTGATCGCCGCTTCCTCGGCCGGTTCGGTGAACGACTCGGCGAGGCACCGGCCGTCGTGCCACAGCGAGAAGCAGTGCGCCAGCTCCCGCATGGCGTCGGCCGGCCCCGGCACGGCCGCGCGATAGCGGATCTCCACGGCCCGGGTGCCGGGCGCGGCCGTGAACTCGAGCCGTACCCCGATCGGCAACTCCGCCCGTTCGGCCGTGTCCCACGGGAGCCGGGCCATGTCGGCGGGGTCCGCGCGTACCGGCCGGCCCTTGTCCAGCCAGGCCGTGCCGCGCAGAAAGGGGCCAGGGTCCAACCAGCTCATCGAGGGCCTCCGATCGTCGGGTACGGGAACTTCACCCCTACCCCGCCATCCACCACCAACGTCTGCCCGGTGACATAGGAAGACATCGGCGAGGCCAGGAAGTGCAGGGCCGCGGCGATGTCGGAGGTCGAGGCGACCCGGCCGAGCGGCGCGTTCGCGGCGTTCCGGCGGCGGCCCTCCTCGCCGAGGAGCTCCGCCACCCGGGGCGTCCACACGACCCCCGGGGCGACCGCGTTGACCCGCACCCCTCGGGGCCCCAGCTCCACGGCCGCCGACCGCACGAGGGACACCAGGCCCGCCTTCGCCGCCCCGTAGGCGGCGTGCAGCGGCGCGCCGGTGAGGCCGGAGACGGAGGCGACGAAGACCAGCGGGCCCCCACCGGACGCGGCGACGGCCTCGCCGCCGTACTGGACGGCGAGCCACGCGTGCCGCAGCACGACGGCGAAGTGCCAGTCCCAGGCGGCGTCGTCCAGGTCCATGAGGTCGGCGTACCGCGCCATCCCGACGATGTCGACGACGCCGTGCACCGCGCCCAACTGCCGTGAGGCGTCGGCGAAAAGCGCTTGAACGGACTCCCGGTCCGTCACGTCGCAGACGTACGGCACTCCGCCCGTCTCGCGTGCGACGGCCTCGGCGCGGTCCTCCTCGACGTCGACGCACAGGACCCGCGCGCCGACGGCCGCGAGCGCGTGCGCGGTCTGCCGCCCGATGCCGTTGCCCGCGCCGAGCACCACGAAGGCACGGCCGTCGAGCCGGTGCAGCTGGGCGTAGTCCGGTACCAGCTCCGCCATCAGCGCGGCCGGGGTGTGTACGACGCCAGCTCCGGGATGACTTCCTTCCCGAGGATCTCGATCGTGCGCAGGATCTCCCGGTGCTCCAGATAGCCCCACTGGACGTAACAGATCAACTGGTCGACGCCCAGGTCCGCGTAGCGCTTGGCCTTCCGTACGATCGTCTCCGCGTCACCTATGAGAATCATGTCCCCGTCGCTGAACTCCCTGACGGGGACGTTCCCTTCGAGGATCGGGGCGAGCAGCGGAAAGGCCTTCGCGCGCTCCCCGGGCGGCAGATGGGGCAGTTCCCAGTCGAGGGTGAACCGGGCGAGATTGCCGTACCACCAGGCCACGGAGTCCCACACGCGCTGCCCCGGCCGTTCCGCGGCGTGGACCAGGGTGTAGGCGCTGACCCGGTTCGTGGTGACGTCCGTGAGCGGGGACGCGGTGCGCGCGGCGGCGCGGTAGGCCGTCACCTGACGGGCCATCGCCTCCAGCGGCTGCATGATCGAGAACGACAGCAGACCGAGCCCGGCCGCCCCGGCCACCTCCGCCGAGCCGGGCGAGGTGGCCGCCATCCAGCACGGCGGATGCGGGTCCTGCACGGGCTTGGGGGTGACCATGCGCCGGGGGAAGCTGAATCTCGGGGACTCGTACGCGAAGTACTCCTCGCGCCACATGGCCGTGACGATCTCGACCGCCTCGCGCCAGTCGGCCCGCGACTGCTCGCGGTCCACCCCGAACGCGGCCTGTTCCATGGGGGTGGACCGGCCCGTGCCCCACTCGACCCGGCCGCCCGACAGCACGTCCACCGTGGCGACCTTCTCAGCGATCCGCTGCGGCGGAGTGAAGCCGAACGGGGTGAGGGTGACGCCGAAGCCGAGCCGGATCCGCTCGGTCAGCCCGGCCAGATGCCCCAGGAGCACCTCGGGAGCGGGGCAGTGCGAGCGGCCCTCACGGAAGTGGTGCTCCACCGCCCAGACCGTACGGAACCCGGCCCGGTCGGCGAGTCTGATCTGCTCGACGGCCTCGCGGTACGCGCGCTGCTCGGCAGCGCGCTGCCCGTGCGGATGCGGTCCGTCCCACGGTCTGGGGACGTCGATCTCGTACAGCACATCCAGCTCCATGGCGGTGGAGCGTGGGTCATCGCGCACCAAGAGTCAATGCACACGACACCGGGTCCGGAGAAGGGCCTCAGCACCCCCGATGTGTCGATTCGTGCGGCGGGGCGCAATGTTTCCCCGTCTGTGCCGCAAGTGCGCAATGATCAATCACTCATGCGCAACAACGCTGCATTAACAAGTGCGATGCCCTGGCCTTAGGCTCAAGCCTCGTACCAGGAGTGGCGGCGACCGTCTGCTCGGCGGTTCCCCCTTCCCCCGTGGGCTGTGTCACAGCGCCCGCGTACCGCCGCAGGTCGCTTCCGTTCGATCCGCAGCGATGAAGGAGCCACCGCAGTGCTCGACCAAGGCACAGCCGCGCCCGCCACCGAGGGTCCGGCGCCCAAGGCGTCCGGGCTCTCCGCTCTCACCCGGCGAAAGCCCGTGGAAAGGCTGGTCGCAGAGGGTGGGCAGGGTGAGGGCGGCAGCCTTCGCCGCTCGCTCTCCATGTGGCAGCTGACCATGATCAGCATCGGCGCCACCCTTGGCACCGGCATCTTCGTGGTCCTCGGCGACGCCGTCCCGCAGGCGGGCCCCGCGGTCACGCTGGCGTTCGTCATCGCCGGCCTCACCGCGCTCTTCTCGGCCCTGTCGTACGCGGAACTGGCGGGCACCATCCCGGTCGCCGGCTCCTCCTACTCGTACGCGTACGCAACGATGGGCGAACTCGTCGCCTGGGTCTGCGGCTGGTGTCTGGTCCTCGAGTACGGCGTGTCGGTGGCCGCCGTGGCCGTCGGCTGGGGTGAGTACCTCAATGAGCTGCTCGACGGCACGATCGGCGTCACCATCCCCGACGTGCTCTCCTCGGCCCCCGGCGAGGGCGGCATAGTCAACCTCCCCGCGCTGATCGTGGTGCTCCTCGCCATGGTGTTCCTGCTGGGCGGCGCCAAGGAGTCGGCCCGCGCCAACACGATCATGGTCGCGGTGAAGATCGGCGCGCTGGCCCTCTTCTGCACCATCGGCTTCATGGGCTTCAAGTCGGGCAACTACGCCGACTTCATGCCGCTCGGTATGGCCGGTGTCAGCGCCGCGGGCGCCAGCCTGTTCTTCTCGTACATCGGCTTCGACGCCGCCTCCACCGCCGGCGAGGAAGCGAAGAACCCGCAGCGTGACCTGCCGCGCGCGATCATGCTGTCGCTGATCATCGTCACCGCGCTCTACGTCCTGGTCGCCGCGGTCGCCGTGGGCGCCTGGAACTGGAAGGACTTCGAGGGCTCCGAGGCCACGCTCGCCGCGATCATGAACGATGTCACCGGCCACGCCTTCTGGGGCACGCTCCTCGCCGCCGGCGCCGTCATCTCCATCGCGAGCGTCGTGCTCACCGTGCTCTACGGCCAGACCCGCGTCCTCTTCGCCATGTCCAGGGACGGCCTCGTCCCCAAGGCGTTCGGCAAGGTCAGCAGGAAGACCGGCACGCCGCGCGTGAACACGGTGATCGTCTCGCTCTTCTGCGGTGTGCTCGCGGCCCTGATCCCGCTGGGCAAGCTCGTCGACGCCACCAGCATCGGCACGCTCTTCGCCTTCGCCCTCGTCAACATCGCGGTCGTCGTGCTGCGCCGGACGCGGCCGAACATGGCGCGCACCTTCAAGGTGCCGCTGGGCTGGCTCTTCCCGGTGCTGGGCTTCTTCTTCTGCGTCTACAACATGTTCAGCCTCGACTCCACCACCTGGACCGTCTTCGGTGTCTGGATGGCGGTCGGGCTCGTGTTCTACTTCGGATACGGCATGCGCCGATCCCGTCTGGCCTCGGCCGAGGCCTCAGCAGAGAAGTGATCCACCCGTAGTGCGACTCAATGACCTCGACGAACGCATCGTCCACGCCCTCGCCGAAGACGCCCGCCGCTCGTACGCCGACATCGGCTCGCTCGTCGGACTCTCCGCCCCGGCGGTGAAGCGCCGGGTGGACCGGCTGCGGGCCGAGGGCGCCATCACCGGATTCACCGTAAGGGTGGACCCGGCGGCGCTCGGCTGGGAGACCGAGGGGTTCGTCGAGATCTACTGTCGCCACAACACCTCGCCCGACGACATCCGCCGCGGGCTGGAGCGATACCCCGAGGTGGTGTCCGCGTCGACCGTCACCGGCGACGCGGACGCCGTCGTCCAGGTCTTCGCCTCCGACATGCGCCACTTCGAGCGCGTCCTCGAGCGCATCGCGGGCGAGCCCTTCGTGGAGCGCACCAAGTCGGTCCTGGTGCTCTCGCCGCTCCTGCGGCGGTTCTCCTCGGGCTCGCCCGCGTAGCACCTCTCATTCGCCCGGATAGGGCACCTGCCAGGGCAGCACCCTGAGGTCGCCGGAGCCGGCCTTGAGCTTCTCGAACGGCGCCGAGCTGGTGCACGGCGGCACCGAGTCCTTGGACGGGTCGTTCGACATCGCCCAGGTGTAGCCGAGCCGGTCCCGCGTGCCCACGTCGTGCACCGAGATGCCGATCCGCTTGCCCAGCGAGGGCTTCAGCGCGCCGTCCGCCCGGGTGACGACACCCGTGACCACGGCGACCTTCCCGCCCGTCATCAGACAGTCGACCTTCACGTCCGCCGACGCGGCGAAGTCGCCCATGTAGTGGCTGAAGCTGAAGGTGCCCGTGGCCTTGCGAGGATCCGCGTTGTCCTTCGCCGCCAGGTGGGCGTCGAACGAGAAGGAGATGTCGTCCCCGGCCGGCCGGTACAGCTTTCCCCTGCCGGTGAGCGAGGCGGCCTCGCGGGCCCCTCCGTCGCCATCCCCCGAGGCGACGGCGGAGCCCGCGGCACCCGCGCTGATCAGCACGGCGGAGCAGAGTGCGACCAGCTTCGTACGGCGGTTCATGAAAGTCCTTTCGCAGGTGAACCGGACAGCCACCACTCTGCCGAGAGGCCCCGCGCACCACATCGCGTCAGAGGACGAGCCCCCCTCCGCCGCGCGGCGGGGACGCGCTACGACCTCCGGGGGAGGCGCACGCAATGAATCATCGCCGCTCCCAGACACCGCGCAATGGATCGACGGTCGGTCCGCAACGGTCGCGCCTTGTCCGGGGAGGAGCCCGAACCGTACCGTTTTGACGTCTCCCCTCACGCTTCCTTCACCGACAGAGGTCTGCCGATGCCGTCGCTGCGCACCGCCCTGCTCCAGAGCTCCGGACAGCCCGGTGATGTGGCCGCGAACCTCAAGGTGCTCGACGCGGCGGCCGGCCGCGCCGCCGCCACCGGCGCCGGGCTGCTGGTGGCCCCGGAGCTCTTCCTGACCGGGTACGCGATCGGTGAGGACGTCCCCCGGCTGGCCGAGCCCGCCGACGGCGCCGGCGCGGCCGCGATCGCCGAGATCGCCGTACGGCACGGGCTCGCGATCATCTACGGCTACCCGGAACGCGACGGCGAGACCCTGTACAACGCGGCGCAGCTGATCGGCGCCGACGGCACCCGCCTCCTGAACTACCGCAAGACGCATCTCTTCGGTTGCTTCGAGCAGACCTGGTTCACCCCCGGTGACCAGCCGGTGGCCCAGGCCGAGCTCGGCGGTCTGAAGCTCGGCGTGATGATCTGCTACGACGTCGAGTTCCCCGAGAACGTCCGGGCGCACGCCCTCGCCGGCACCGACTTCCTCCTGGTGCCCACGGCGCAGATGCACCCCTTCCAGTTCGTCGCCGAGTCCGTCGTCCCGGTCCGCGCCTTCGAGAACCAGATGTACGTGGCCTATGTGAACCGGACCGGACCCGAGGGCGAGTTCGAGTTCGTCGGCCTCTCCACGCTGGTCGGCCCCGACGGCACAGCCCGCGCCCGGGCCGGCCGCGGCGAGGAGCTCGTCGTCGGCGACGCCGATCCGGAGTTCCTGCGCGCCTCCCGCGAGACCAACCCGTATCTGCGCGACCGCCGACCCGGCCTGTACACGTCCCTGATCTGAGCCCCGCTTCTCCTCCGCCTCCCCCTTCAGCTTTCCGTGCAAGGAGTCCGTACCCCATGACGTCCACGGTGCCCACCGCCGTCCAGCACACCGACGCGCAGCCGCCGATCACCATGTTCGGTCCGGACTTCCCGTACGCCTACGACGACTTCCTGGCCCACCCGGCCGGGCTCGGTCAGATACCCGCGACCGAGCACGGCACCGAGGTCGCCGTCATCGGTGGCGGTCTGTCCGGGATCATCGCCGCGTACGAGCTCATGAAGATGGGCCTCAAGCCCGTCGTCTACGAGGCCGACCAGATCGGCGGCCGGCTGCGCACGGTCGGCTTCGAGGGATGCGACCCCTCCCTGACCGCCGAGATGGGCGCGATGCGCTTCCCGCCGTCGTCCACCGCGCTCCAGCACTACATCGACCTGGTGGGCCTGGAGACGAAGCCGTTCCCCAACCCGCTCGCGCCCGAGACGCCGTCGACCGTCGTCGACCTGAAGGGCGAGTCGCACTACGCGACGACCGTCGACGACCTGCCGCAGGTCTACCGCGACGTGATGAACGCGTGGAACGCCTGCCTGGAGGAGGGCGCCGACTTCTCCGACATGAACCAGGCCATGCGTGAGCGCGACGTCCCGCGCATCCGCGAGATCTGGGCCAAGCTCGTCGAGAAGCTGGACAACCAGACCTTCTACGGCTTCCTCTGCGACTCCGAGGCGTTCAAGTCCTTCCGCCACCGCGAGATCTTCGGCCAGGTCGGCTTCGGCACGGGCGGCTGGGACACCGACTTCCCGAACTCCATCCTGGAGATCCTGCGCGTCGTCTACACCGAGGCCGACGACCACCACCGGGGCATCGTCGGCGGCTCCCAGCAGCTGCCGCTGCGCCTGTGGGAGCGCGAGCCCGAGAAGATCGTGCACTGGGCCCCGGGCACCTCGCTGTCCACCCTGCACGAGGGCACCCCGAAGCCCGCCGTGACCCGCCTGCACCGCACCGCCGGGAACCGGGTCACCGTGACCGACGCCTCCGGTGACATCCGTACGTACCAGGCGGCGATCTTCACCGCCCAGTCCTGGATGCTGCTCTCCAAGATCGCCTGTGACGACTCGCTCTTCCCGATCGACCACTGGACGGCGATGGAGCGCACCCACTACATGGAGTCGTCCAAGCTGTTCGTGCCGGTGGACCGGCCGTTCTGGCTGGACAAGGCCGTCGACAGCGAGGGGAACCCGACGGGCCGCGACGTCATGTCGATGACGCTGACGGACCGGATGACGCGCGGTACGTACCTGCTGGACGAGGGCCCGGACAAGCCGGCCGTCATCTGCCTGTCGTACACCTGGTGCGACGACAGCCTGAAGTGGCTGCCGCTGTCGGCGAACGAGCGCATGGAGGTCATGCTCAAGTCGCTCGGCGAGATCTACCCCAACGTCGATATCCGCAAGCACATCATCGGCAACCCGGTGACGGTGTCCTGGGAGAACGAGCCCTACTTCATGGGCGCCTTCAAGGCGAACCTGCCGGGGCACTACCGCTACCAGCGGCGTCTGTTCACGCACTTCATGCAGGACCGGCTGCCCGAGGACAAGCGGGGCATCTTCCTCGCCGGCGACGACATCTCCTGGACGGCCGGCTGGGCCGAGGGCGCCGTGCAGACCGCGCTGAACGCCGTCTGGGGTGTCATGCACCACTTCGGCGGCGAGACCGACGCCACCAACCCGGGCCCGGGCGATGTGTACGACGACATCGCGCCGGTGGAACTTCCGGAGGACTGAGCCACGTTGGGGGTGTGGGGCGGTAGCACTGGTGTGAGAGCGTTCAGCCGCACAGTGTGAGCGGCGTCAGCAGCATCCGCCCCACCAGACCCATGGAGCGGTCGAGGCGTTCAGCGAACTCCTCGGCCAGCTCCGGCACTCCGCCCAGCTCCCACAAGGAGCGCGCCGCGAACCACGCCCCGTCCCTGGCGCGGTCCAGGCTCCAGCAGCCGAGCAGATGCGTGAGCGGGTCCGCGATCTCCAGCAGATCCGGGCCCGGCATCAGTTCCTCGCGGATGCGCTCCTCCAGGAGGACGAGGAGATCGCCCACCCGGTCGAAATCCGCCTCCAGGTCCACCGGCCGGCACTCCAGCGCGCGACAGGTGTCGACCACCGCCCGGGCGAGGTCGTGGCCGATGTGCGCGTTGATCCCGGCCAGGGCGAACTGCAGCGGGCGTACCCCGGGATGACGCCGGTACTGGAACAGCGGCCGCCAGCAGGCGGGCGCGGGGAGGCCCCCGGCGGCCGATTCCACGGCCGAGAGGTAGCGCTCGGCGAAGAGCACGTCGAGCGTGACGGCGGCGTGCCGGTCGCGGAAGAACCCGGCGTCGACGCACCGGTCGAACTCCTCGGTGACCGAAAGATAGACCCGGTTGAAGACGGCGACGCCGTCGTCCGGATGCCACCCCGCACCGAAGGCGCGCATCCGCTCCAGTACCGAGTCGACCGCTGTGCACTGCTCGATCCACGCCATGGGGGCAGCGTCGCAGCCGCTGGGCTCCCGGGGGGTCCCGCCGAGCCCGGCTTCCCCAGAACGGGGGAACGCCCCTACGGTCCCGCGACCGGCTTCTGGTTCTCCTCCTCGCTGTCGTACTGCGAGGTGCCCGCGTCCAGCAGGGGCTCCTGAGCCTTCAGATGGGCCGGGGCGAACGCCCGCAGGACGTGGTAGCCGGTGATCACCACGAGCGTGCCCAGGGCGATCCCGCCCAGCTCGAAGGTGTCCGTGAAGGTGAGCTTCACGCCGCCGACGCCGATGATGATGCCCGCCGCGGCCGGCACCAGGTTCAGCGGATTGCGCAGATCCACCCCGGAGTTGATCCAGATCTGGGCGCCGAGCAGGCCGATCATGCCGTACAGGATCACGGTGATGCCGCCGAGGACCCCACCGGGGATGGCGGCGACCACCGCGCCGAACTTGGGGCAGAGACCGAAGAGCAGCGCGAACCCGGCGGCGGCCCAGTAGGCGGCGGTCGAGTACACGCGGGTGGCGGCCATGACGCCGATGTTCTCCGAGTACGTGGTGTTGGGCGGGCCGCCCACCGCGGTCGACAGCATCGAGGCCGCTCCGTCCGCGGCGATGGCCGTGCCCAGCTTGTCGTCGAGCGGGTCGCCGGTCATCTCGCCGACCGCCTTGACGTGCCCGGCGTTCTCCGCGATGAGTGCGATGACGACCGGCAGCGCGACCAGGATCGCCGACCACTCGAAGCTCGGGCCGTGGAAGGACGGAAGTCCGATCCAGTCGGCCTTCGTGACGCCGGAGAGGTCGAGCCGCCAGTGGTCGGTGACGCGACCGTCCGCGCCCATGGAGTGGATCCTGCCGAAGACCAGGTCGAAGATCCATGAGATGCCGTAGCCGAAGATCAGACCGAGGAAGATCGCGATCCGGGACCAGAACCCGCGCAGGCAGACCACGGCCAGCCCGGTGAACAGCATCACGAGCAGCGCGGTCCACTGGTCCTGCGGCCAGTAGGTGGCGGCCGTGACCGGCGCCAGGTTGAAGCCGATGAGCATGACCACGGCGCCGGTCACGATCGGCGGCATCGCGGCGTGGATGATCCTCGCGCCGAAGCGCCGCACCGCGAGACCGGCCAGGAACAGCACCGCGCCGACCACGAGCACCGCGCCCGTGACGGTGGCACTGGTTCCGCCGGAGGCGCGGATGGCCGCGGCCACGCCGACGAAGGAGAGCGAACAGCCCAGATAGCTCGGGACGGTGCCCCGTGTGGCGAGCAGAAAGATGATCGTCGCGACGCCCGAGAGCATGATCGCGAGATTGGGGTCGAGACCCATGAGGACCGGAGCGACGAACGACGCGCCGAACATGGCCACCACGTGCTGGGCGCCGAGCCCGATCGTCCGGGGCCAGGACAGCCGTTCGTCCGGTCGTACGACAGCCCCGGGAGCGGGTGTGCGTCCGTCGCCGTGCAAGGTCCAGCGCACGCCGAGGTTCATGGGCCGCTCCAGTTCTCCGTGTCCGTCGGCCTGGCGTGGCCGAAAACGATCAGCGCCATGGTAGTGCGCCCCTGGTGGAGGGGGCTCTGCGCGCCGAGCCGACGGCCCGGGGGAGCGTCAGGTCCGGCGCTCGGAAGCGGGAACGCCCGCGGGGATGGCCTTCGCCGGCTGCCGGGCACCGGCGCGCAGGACCCCGGCACCCACCACGAGACCGAACGTCAGCAGGGTCACCAGGCTGAACGACACCACCAGCGAGGTCGCGTCCGCCAGGCCGCCGATCGCCGAGGGGGCGATGAGCCCCGAGGTGTACGTGATGGTCGCGACGCCCGCGATCGCCTGGCTGGGGTGGGGGCCGCTGCGCCCGGCCGCCGCGAACGCCAGCGGGACCACGACGGCGACGCCCAGACCGATCAGACCGAATCCGGCCATCGCGACCGCCGGGTGCGGGGCGAGGACGACCAGGACCCCGCCGGCGGTCGCGACCACCCCGCCGACGCGCACGGTCCGTACGGCTCCGAACCGGTCGACGACCTTGTCGCCCACCAGCCGCGCCACCGCCATCGTCAGCGCGAAGGCGGTCGTGGAGGCGGCCGCGAGGCCCGCCGACGTACCGAGCCGGTCCTCCAGATAGACCGCCGACCAGTCCAGGCTCGCGCCCTCGGCGAACACCCCGCAGAATCCGATCGCCCCGATGACCAGCGCCGACCTCGGCGGCAGTGTGAACCGGGGCGGCGGCTCCTGGTCGGGAGCGCCGCGCAGGTCCAGGACTCCCTGGCAGAACACCGCGCCCAGTACGGTCAGGACGGCGGCCGCGAGCAGGTGGTGCAGCCGGGCGTCCGCGCCGAGGTGAGCGGCGAGGGTGCCGCCGGCCGAGCCGATCAGGGCGCCCGCGCTCCACATGCCGTGCAGGCTGGACATGATCGACTTGTCGATACGGTTCTCGATCTCGACGCCCAGGGCGTTCATGGCGACATCCGACATGCCGGCCGTCGCGCCGTAGACGAGCAGCGCCCCGCACAGCCCGTAGATGTTCGGGGCCAGCGACGGAAGCGTCAGCGACAGCGTCCACAGCGCCAGCAGACCGCGCAGGGCCGCGCGCGAACCGAAGCGGTGGCTGACCGCGCCCGCCAGCGGCATCGCCAGGGAGGCGCCGATCGCCGGGAAGGCGAGGGCGAGGCCGAGCTGGCCCGCGCTGACGCCCGCGTGGTCCTGGATCCACGGAATGCGGGTGGCGAAGCTGCCGGTGACCGCGCCGTGGACACAGAAGATCGCGGCCACGGCGTAGCGCGCCCGCCTCAGCTGCTGGGGGGCGTACGCCCCGGTGGTCGACATGCGGCGTAAACTATCAGGGACCCTGCCTGATAAATAGACGGCAGGGTGATCTGGAAGGATCCCCGGCATGCAGTCCGCATCCCCGAGCACCGCACGGGCCATCAACGACCGCCTGGCCCTGCGATTCCTCCAGCGGGAGGGGCCTTTGACAGCGGGTCAGCTCAAGACGCTGACCGGACTCTCCCGCCCCACCGTCGCCGACCTCGTCGAGCGGCTGCAGGGAGCGGGCCTGATCCGGATGGTGGGGGAGGCGGGTGCCGAACGGCGGGGGCCGAACGCGCGGCTGTACGGCATCGTCGCCGACCGCGCCCATCTGGCGGCCCTCGACGTGCGGACGCGGAGCGTGTCCCTCGTCGTCGCCGATCTGCTCGGCGCCACCCTCGCCGAGGCCACTCTGGCCGTCGACTCCGACGCCGGGACGGAACCGGCCGTCGAGCAGGCAGCCGCGCTGCTGGAGCGCACCGCTCGCGAGGCGGGGGCGGGGCGTCTGCACAGTGTGGGCATCGGCGCGCCCGGGCTCATCGACCCGGCGACGGGGGAGCTGCGGGACTCCACGGGGCTGCCCGAGTGGCACCGCCGGCTCGTCGCGGCCCTGCAGGAACGTCTCCCCGCCACGGTCCTCGTGGAGAACGAGACCAACCTCGCGGCGGTGGCGGAACAGCGCCTCGGCGCCGGCCGGGACCGCGAGGACTTCGTGCTGCTCTGGCTCGACCAGGGCGTGGGCGCGGCCGTCGTGCTCGGCGGCGCCCTGCGGCGGGGGGCGTCCGGCGGCGCGGGTGAGATCGGCTTCCTTCCCGTCCCGGGGACGGGCGGCCTGCCGTCGGCCACGGGCTGCGACGGGGGGTTCCACGCGCTGGTCGGAGCCTCGGCGGTCCGCGAACTCGCCGCGGAGTGCGGCCTCCGGGGCGACGCCGAGCAGACCGTCCGGCACGCCGCGGAGTCCTGCGGGAGCCGCGGGAGCGCACCCGGTGCTCGCGAAATGGCCTTCCTGGACGCCTTCGCCGACCGGCTGGCCGTGGGCGCGGCGGCCGTCGTCTCCGTCCTCGATCCCGGATGCGTGATCCTCGGCGGCGGGATCGGCCACGCCGGCGGGTCGCCCCTCGCCACCCGCGTCGAGTCCCGCCTCGCGGCCCTCTCCCCCCTGCGCACCCTCGTCCGCCCAGCGTCGCTCGACGGCACGGCGGTCCTGCGCGGCGCCCTCCTCACGGCCCGGGAGTCGGCCCAGGACGCCCTTTTCGGTCCGGGCGCCTGACCGGGACGCGGCCCGAAACGACGCGGCGGGACCAGCGGCCGGGAAGGGACGGGCCCCGGGACCCGGCGGCGGCAAGGGCCGTTGGACCGCCGCCGGGCGTCTTGTGCGGCGGCTGCCGAGCGCCTCGCGCTGGGCGCCCCGCCCCCCCCCGCCCCGTACGACCGCGACTCAGGCGGGTCAGCAGGCGCCGAGGTCCTGCCACACGCCCCATTCACCCGTGGTCCCGGGCTCCTCGCCCTTCGTCCACCACTTGGCCTTCCAGGTGTGCGCCTTGTGGGACACGGACGTGCCGCCGCCGTACTCCGCGGTCGCGCTCCACGCCGGGGCCGCGCAGCTGCCGCCCGGGGTCGTCGGAGTCGGCGTGGGAGTAGGCGTGGGAGTAGGCGTGGGAGTAGGGGTGGGAGTAGGGGTCGGCGTCGGGCCGGTTCCGGTGCCCGGCTCGACCACCTTGGCGCCGCGCGTCAGGTCGCCGGCCAGGGCGTAGGTCCTGCCGCCGAAGGTCACCGTCCAGTTCGACGGCGTGGACGTCGGCAGGTAGTAGACGAAGTCCAGCTCCACCGAGGCTCCCGGCGCGAGGGTCTGCCAGGACGGGAGCTTCAGCGAGACACGGTTGTAGTCGCCCTTGAGCCCGCCCACGTTCGAACCCGTGTGGTCGCTGCGGACGATCGTCGTCCCGAAACCGGACTGGTCCTTGGCGTTGGCCGGCGCCGAGGTGGAGTAGTCGAACTGGAACTCCGTACCGCCCGGCAGCGCCGTCTTCGTGTTGTTGGTGATCTTCAGCTTGGGACTGATCGGGTAGTTCGAGTCGCCGAGCGGGAACTGCCCGAACTCCACCCCCACGTCGACCGCGTCCGTCGGGAGCGTGACCGTCGAGCGCTGGGCGCCGTAAGGCGAGGCCGCCTTGAACTTCTGGTACATCGCGTCGGTGAGCGTGGAGCCCGTCTCGTACTGGCCCTTGGCCGCGTTGTACGCGTAGTCGCCCGCCAGCTCCCACACCATCGTGCCGCCGATGCCCTTCGCGACCACGTAGTCGGCCTTGGCCTTCACCGACTGCTCGTCCTCGGTGGAGAGGAAGACCTTCTTCTCGGCGTTCCACAGCCACGGCGCGACCAGCGTCGCGTCGTACTTGCGGGCGTAGGTGCCCGTCAGCCGGGTGGTCGCGGGGAAGCCGTACTTCGTGACGTAATCGCCGACGATCCCCTTCTCCAGGTTCTTCGCGTGCCACATCGGGTTGGAACCCGCCGGGGACTCCGCGCCGTTGGTGTCCTTGTCGTGCCAGAGGTTGTCGATGCCGACGGCGCCGTCACCGCACTTGGTCAGACCCGCGCCCGCCGGGCACGTCGTGGTCGCCGCCTTCCCCCACAGCCCGTCCGTGCCGCCCTGCACGTTCTTGAAGCCGCGGGTGTAGTACGGCAGTCCGATGTTGATGCGCCCGGCCGGCATCGAGCCGCGGAAATAGTGGTAGGCCCAGTCGGTGTTCAGATACCCGATTCCGCCGTACTGGGAGGTCGAGTAGACGCCCGCGGCCGCCAGTTCGGCGTCCTTGCCGTCGTCGAAGAGCGAGGCGTTCGGACCCACGTACTCGTTCCAGGCACCGTGCAGGTCGTAGGACATGATGTTGACGTAGTCCAGGTACTTCTGCATCTGGAACGTCTCCATGCCGCGCAGCAGATAGCCGGACGAGGGCGCGGCGACGGTCAGCATGTAGTGCCTGCCGTCGGCGGCGCCCGCCCGGTCGAGCTTCTCGCGCAGCGTCCTCATCAACGCGGCATAGCCCTTGACCAGGCCCGCGCGGCGCCCGTTGGAGAGGGCGTGGTCCAGCGGGTTGCCGGCGTCCTTCATCGTCGTCGGGTACTCGTAGTCGATGTCGACGCCGTTGAAGCCGTACTTCTTGACGAAGGAGACGGCCGAGTCCGCGAACGTGTCGATCCCGGCCTGGTTGACCGAACCGTCGGCGTTGGTGGCCATCGAGTAGAAGCCGCCGGAGTTCACCCGGTTGCCGCTGTCGTCGAAGTAGCCGCCGGTCTCGGCCCAGCCGCCGACCGAGATCAGCGTCTTGACGTCGGGGTGCTGCTTCTTGAATTTGTTCAGCAGATTGAAGTGACCCTTGTACGGGAGGGCCGGGTCCATCTCCGCGCCGGCGACACCGGGCCAGGTCATCCCGGTGGCGGCGTTGTTCGCGCCGTCCGTGCCGACCGACAGCTTGTTGGCGCCGTCGATGTGCCCGAACGCGTAGTTGACGTGGGTGACCTTGTCCCACGGGATGTCCGAGGCGAGGTAGGCGGGGGTGCCGTCCTTGCCGGTGCGCCAGCCCGTGAAGTAGCCGATGACCCGGCGCTGGTGGTCGGCGCCCATCTTCTCGCGGCCCTCGGTGTCGTAGACCGAGCAGTACGGGACATCGACGCCGGGAGTCCTGTAGAGCCCGTCGGGACGACAGGACTCCTGGTCGGCGGCGTGGGAGACGCCGCCTGCGAGCGAGCTGAGCAGCAGCCCGGCGACGGCCGCGCCGGACGCGAGCAGCACCGCTCTGGTACGGGTGGGGGACAGCACGATCTGTTCCTCCTGGGAGGTGGGGCGGAACACAACTGGCAAGGCGATTGCTTGTGTTGGGCCCCGGTGTGCGCACACCCGGCCCCGTACCTCGGAGGTGACACGGAGATTAAGAGGACTAGACCAGTGCGTCAATAGGTCTGGACCAGTTGAAGGCCCTCGACTACTGTGAGCCAACCCACAGCTACTCGCCCTGATGGCCGACGATCAGTCGTGGCACACTGGCCCTGTATCAGCAGCAGCGCACTCCGGGGTCGGTGTAATTCCGAACCGGCGGTATAGTCCGCGACCCGTCCGCATCCAGCGGCCGGTTGACCAGGTGAAATTCCTGGACCGACGGTGAAAGTCCGGATGGGAGGCAGTGCGCGGCGGGTGTTCCTTTCCGGACGTCGGCCGTCTTTTGCTGGCCGCCGCGCTCGTCGGCGACCGGTGAATCCGGCCTCGGCTTCCCCGTGAAGTGGCGTACCCGCTCTCTGTCGTCATCGACAGGCCCCGGAGTCCGTGCCCGAAGAGGCAGGAGGACCCGGTGGGCACCACAGCCGACATGGACGCCATGCGCCGAGCCATCGCGCTCGCCGCACGCGGACTCGGCTCCACGAGCCCCA
The DNA here is from genome assembly GCF_055600045.1 of Streptomyces sp. NPDC038280. Classification (NCBI taxonomy): domain Bacteria; kingdom Bacillati; phylum Actinomycetota; class Actinomycetes; order Kitasatosporales; family Streptomycetaceae; genus Streptomyces; species Streptomyces sp. NPDC038280. The sequence goes on along the minus strand of NZ_JBVJYZ010000019.1, from coordinate 75,648 downwards.
ACCCGGTGGTCGGGTGCGTCCTCGTCGACGCCTCGGGACACCAGGTCGGAGCCGGTTACCACCAGCGCGCCGGTGGACCGCACGCAGAGGTCCACGCCCTGCGTGAAGCGGGCGGCCTCGCCAGGGGCACAACCGCGTACGTCACCCTCGAACCCTGCAACCACACCGGTCGCACCGGCCCCTGCGCCCAGGCTCTGATCGAGGCCGGCGTCAGCCGTGTCGTGTACGCGGTCGCGGACCCGAACCCGCAGGCCACCGGTGGCGCGGACACGCTCCGCGCGGCCGGGATCCAGGTCGAGCAGGGCGTCCTCGCCGAGGAGGCCGAGGCGGGCAACATCGCCTGGCTCACCTCCGTACGCCGCGGCCGGCCGTACGTCCTGTGGAAGTACGCGGCCACCCTCGACGGACGGATCGCGGCGAAGGACGGCACCAGCCGCTGGATCACCTCGCCCGAGTCCCGCGCCGACGTCCACCGGCTGCGCGCCGAGGCGGACGCCGTGATCGTCGGCTCCGGCACCGCCCGCGCCGACGACCCCCACCTCGCCGTACGGGACATCCCGGGAGCCACCCAGCCGCTGCGCGTGGTCGTCGACACCGAGGCCACCGCCGTGAAGCCCGGCGCCCGAGTCCTGGACGACACCGCGCCCACCCTGGTCGCGGTCGCCGAGGACGCGGTCACCGACCTGCCCGACGTCGTCCGGCTGCCCCGCGCCGACCGGGGGCTCTCCGTACCGGCCCTCCTCGCGCACCTCCACGAGCGGGGCGTCCGCTCCGTACTCCTCGAAGGCGGCCCGACCCTGGCCGGCGCCTTCGTCGCCGCGGGAGCCGTCGACACCGTCGTCGGCTATCTCGCCCCCGTCCTCCTCGGCGCGGGCCCCACCGCCCTCGCCGACGCCGGAATCTCCACCATCTCCGATGCGCTGCGTCTCGACGTGACCGAGACCGTCCGCATCGGCCCCGATCTGCGGATCACCGCCACCCCCAAGGGAGCCTGAGCGTGTTCACCGGAATCGTCGAAGAACTGGGTGAGGTCACCGCCGTCGAGAACCTCGGCGACGCCTCCCGCTTCCGTCTGCGCGGCCCCGTCGTCACCGACGGCGCGAAGCACGGCGACTCCATCGCCGTCAACGGGGTCTGTCTGACCGTCGTGGAGTTCGGGAACGGCGAATTCACCGCCGACGTGATGGCCGAGACCCTGCTGCGCTCCTCGCTCGGCGCGCTGGAGGTCGGCTCCCGGGTCAACCTGGAACGGCCGATGGCCGTCGGGGACCGCCTCGGCGGCCACATCGTCCAGGGCCATGTCGACGGCACCGGCACCATCGTCTCCCGTACCCCCTCCGAGCACTGGGAGATCGTCAGGGTCTCGCTCCCCGAGCACCTCTCCCGGTACGTGGTGGAGAAGGGCTCCGTCACCGTCGACGGCGTCAGCCTGACCGTCGTCGAGGCAGCGGACGACTACTTCACCATCAGCCTCATCCCCACGACCCTCGCCCTGACCACGCTGGGCATCAAGAAGCCCGGCGACCCGGTCAACCTCGAGGTCGACGTCATCGCCAAGTACGTCGAGCGGCTGCTCGGCGCCAACGCCAAGGAGAACGTCAAGTGAGCTGGCTGAACTCCGAGGCTTTCAGCGCCTTCGGGCAGCACATCATGTGGTCCGACATGATCGGCAACACGATCGGACTGATCGCGCTGGCGCTCGGCTGGCGGCGCTCGATACTGACCTGGCCGGCCCAGCTGCTCTCCGGCGTCATCCTCGTCGGGGCCTACGCCTCCGCCCACCTCAGTGGTGGCGTCGGCAAGCAGCTCCTGGTCATCGGTGTCGCCGCGTGGGGCTGGCGCCAGTGGACCCGCGGCCGGCAGCAGGCGCAGGACGGCACGATCGCCGTCCGCTTCGCCACCTGGAAGGAGCGCGGACTGCTCCTCGGAGGTGCCCTGCTCGGCACCGCCGCCGTCGGCGGCCTGTTCACCCTCTACCCGTCGCTCTCCTGGAGCCCCTGGGCCGACGCGTACATCTTCGTCGGAACGCTCGTCGCGATGGTCGCCCAGGCACGCGGACTGGTCGAGTTCTGGTTCGCCTGGCTCCTCGTCGACCTCGTCGGTGTCCCCCTCGCCTTCAGCAGCGGCCTGGCCTTCTCCGGCCTCGTCTACGTGATCTACTTCGTCCTCGTCATCTGGGGTATGCGCGACTGGTGGCTCCGGTCCCGCACCGCTCCCGCTCTGGAAGGAGCACCCGCATGACATCCCTCCCCGTCTGGGACGCCACCGACCTCGCCCTCGACCCCGTCGAGCAGGCCATCCGGGACATCGCCGCCGGCCGTCCCGTCGTCGTCGTCGACGACGAGGACCGCGAGAACGAGGGCGACCTCGTCATCGCGGCCGAGAAGGCCACCCCCGAAATAGTCGCCTTCATGATGAGCGAGTGCCGCGGCCTGATCTGCGCGCCCATGGAGGGCGACGAGCTCGACCGCCTCCAGCTCCCGCAGATGGTCGACAACAACACCGAGTCGATGCGGACCGCGTTCACCGTCTCCGTCGACGCGGGCCCCGCCTACGGTGTCACCACCGGCATCTCCGCCGCCGACCGCGCCACCACCCTCCAGCTGCTGGCCGGAGGCGTGGCCGAGGCCGGCGACTTCGTCCGGCCCGGCCACATCTTCCCGCTGCGCGCCAAGACCGGCGGCGTCCTGGTCCGCAACGGCCACACCGAGGCCGCCGTCGATCTGGCCCGCCTCGCCGGGCTGCGCCCGGCCGGCGCGATCGTCGAGATCGCCGGCGAGGACGGCGTGATGCTGCGCCTGCCCGAGCTCGTCCCCTTCGCCCGCAAGCACGGTCTGACGATCATCTCGATCGAGGACCTCATCGCCTACCGCCGCTCCGCCGAGCCGACGGTCCGCCGCGAGGCCGAGGTGAACCTGCCCACGGCACACGGGCAGTTCACCGCCTTCGGCTACCGCTCCACGGTCGACGGCGTCGAGCACGTCGCCCTTGTCCACGGGGACATCGGCGACGGCGAGGACGTCCTGGTCCGGGTCCACTCCGAGTGCCTGACCGGCGACATCTTCCACTCGCTGCGCTGCGACTGCGGCCCCCAGCTCCAGGCGTCCATGGAACGGATCACCGAGGCCGGCCGCGGCGTCGTGGTCTACCTTCGCGGACACGAGGGACGGGGCATCGGCCTCCTGTCCAAGCTGCGCGCGTACGAACTCCAGGAGCGCGGCCACGACACCCTGGACGCCAACCTGGAGCTCGGTCTGCCCGCCGACGCCCGCGACTACGCGGCCGGCGCGCAGATCCTCGCCGACCTGGGCGTCCGCAGCCTGCGGCTGATGACCAACAACCCCGAGAAGATCACCGCGCTGGTCCGGCACGGACTGACCGTCGAGGGCCGCGAGCCGATGCCCGTCCAGGCCGGTGAGCACAATCTGCGGTACCTGCGCACCAAGCGCGACCGGATGGGGCACGACCTGCCCTGGCTCGACGCGTCCACCTGCGGCAACCAGTAACCACCCCCCATACACCCGAACAGCACCGAGGAGAGACGTGAGCGGCAAGGGCGCACCCGAGCTGAGTGTGAAGAACTGCGGCGACCTCCGGGTCGCGGTCATCGCGGCGCAGTGGCACGAGAAGATCATGGACGGACTCGTCAACGGCGCGCTGCGCGCCCTGCACGAGCTCGGCATCGACGAGCCGACGCTGCTGCGCGTCCCCGGCAGCTTCGAGCTGCCGGTCGTGGCGAAGGTCCTCGCCGGACGCGGCTACGATGCCATCGTCGCCCTCGGCGTGGTCATCCGCGGCGGAACCCCGCACTTCGAGTATGTCTGCCAGGGCGTGACGAACGGCCTCACCCAGGTCTCGATCGACACCGGCGTACCCGTCGGATTCGGCGTCCTGACCTGCGACAACGAGGAGCAGGCCCTGGACCGGGCCGGCCTTGAGGGCTCCAACGAGGACAAGGGCCACGAGGCGGTCACCGCCGCCGTCGCCACGGCCGCCACGCTGCGCACCGTCAGCGAGCCCTGGCGCTGAGCAACGAACTCCACCCCGTACTCTTAGGACCATCATGGCGAACAAAACCTTCGAAGAGCTCTTCACCGAGCTCCAGCTCAAGGCCGAGAACGGCGACCCGGCCACCTCCCGCACCGCGGAACTGGTGGACAAGGGCGTCCATGCCATCGGCAAGAAGGTCGTCGAAGAGGCCGCCGAGGTCTGGATGGCCGCCGAGTACGAGGGCAAGGAAGCCGCCGCCGAGGAGATCTCGCAGCTGCTCTACCACGTCCAGGTGATGATGGTCGCCCGCGGGATCTCGCTCGACGACGTCTACGCCCACCTCTGAGCACCACCCCGTCACACACCACCACCCAGCAACTCCCCGGCACTCCCACGCGAAGGAAGCTCACCTCATGCTGCGCATCGCCGTCCCCAACAAGGGTTCACTGTCCGGACCTGCGTCGGCGATGCTCCATGAGGCCGGCTACCAGCAGCGCAAGGAGTCCAAGGAGCTGGTCCTGGTCGACCCGGAGAACGAGGTCGAGTTCTTCTACCTCCGCCCCCGCGACATCGCCATCTACGTCAGCTCCGGCAAGCTCGACATCGGCATCACCGGACGTGACCTGCTGCTCGACTCCGGCGCCAGCGCCGAGGAGATCCTGCAGCTCGGCTTCGCCCGCTCCACCTTCCGCTACGCCACCAAGCCGGGCACGGCCAAGGGCCCCGCGGACTTCGGCGGGATGACGATCGCCACTTCGTACGAGGGCATCGTCGCCAAGCACCTCGCCGACCAGGGCATCGACGCTTCCGTCGTCCACCTCGACGGTGCCGTCGAGACCGCGATCGAGCTCGGTGTCGCGCAGGTCATCGCCGATGTGGTGGAGACCGGCACCTCGCTGCGCAACGCCGGTCTCGAGGTCATCGGCGAGCCGATCCTCAAGTCCGAGGCGGTCGTCATCCGGCGCACCGGATCCCCCGCCGACGACCCGAAGGTGGGCCAGTTCCTGCGCCGCCTCCAGGGCGTCCTGGTCGCCCGCAGCTACGTGATGATGGACTACGACTGCCGCGCCGAGCACCTGGAGCAGGCCGTCGCGCTCACCCCGGGCCTGGAGTCGCCGACGGTCTCCCCGCTGCACAACGAGGGCTGGGTCGCCGTGCGCGCCATGGTCCCCGCCAAGGAGGCGCAGCGGATCATGGACGACCTGTACGAGCTCGGTGCCCGCGCCATCCTGACGACGGCCATCCACGCCTGCCGGCTCTGAAGGACCGGGACCACCGATGTCAGAGACCTCCCTCCCCGCCCTCCCGGTCACCTTCCGGCCGACCCGCACCCGGGCCGTGCTGCTGACCGTGGGGACGGCGATGTTCGCCGTCATCACCGCCGTCGCGCTCATGCTGGAGAAGCTCGGCCCGGGGGAGCGCGCCAGCTTCATCCTCACGGCGGCGGTCTTCTTCGGCGTCCTTGCGCTGCTGAGCCGCCCCAAGGTCGTCGCGGACGACAGCGGCGTCACCGTGGTCAACATCACCCGGACACGCCGACTGGCCTGGGCAGAAATCCTGCGCGTCAACCTGCGCCCCGGCGACCCCTGGGTGTTCCTCGACCTCAGCGACGGCACCAGCATGCCCGCACTCGGCATCCAGCCCGGGGTGGCCAAGCAGCAGGCCATTCGGGACGCCCGCGCGCTGCGTGCCCTCGCGGACAGCCGCGGCACCGGCGCCGAGAACCAGTAGCTCCCGCCCGAGCCCACCGACCCCGCCGTCCGCCCGGACAGGACCCCAAGGTCCCCCGGACGGGCGTCGACCCCCTGCCGTGGCCGGCGCCGCCGTGATTACTCTTGTCACGGTGGCGCCGAGCGCGCCCCGCTCCGCACCAACCCGGCCACGCACCGAGGCCCGCGGGGCACCTGCGACCCGAGGAGTGACTCCCTCCAGCAATGGACGGATCGTCCGGTAGTACCTGCGCCGCCCCCTCCCAGGAGGCGGCGGCATGATCATCCCCGTTCTGCTGCTCGCCGCGGCATTCCTTCTGATTCTCGCCAACGGCTTCTTCGTGGCAGCCGAGTTCGGCCTCGTCACCGTCGAACGCGCGGACGCCGAGCGGGCCGCCGCCGGCGGCGACCGCCGCGCCCATGGGGTCGTCAAGGCCCTCCGGGAGCTGTCCTTCCAGCTTTCCGGCACCCAGCTCGGCATCACCCTCACCTCCCTCGTCACCGGCATGCTCGCCGAGCCCGCCCTCGCCGGGCTCCTCCACGGACCGCTGACCGCCACGGGCCTGCCCGCCGGCGCCGTCTCCGGTATCGCCGTGGTGATCGGCATGCTGCTCGCCTCCGCCGTCCAGATGGTGATCGGCGAGCTCGTCCCGAAGAACTGGGCGGTGTCCAGGCCCCTCCAGGTGGCGCGGTTCGTCGCCGTCCCGCAGCAGCTGTTCTCGTCCGCGTTCCGCCCGGTGATCACGCTGCTCAACACGGTCGCCAACCGGCTCGTCAGGCTGCTCGGGGTCGAGCCCACCGAGGAACTGGCCTCCGCCCGGACGCCGGGAGAGCTGGTCTCCCTGGCCCGCCACTCGGCCCAGGCCGGCGCCCTGGAGCAGGACACCGCCGACCTGTTTGTCCGCACCCTCACGCTCGGCGGACTCACCGCCCAGCACCTCATGACCCCGCGGGTGAAGGTCAGCGCGCTCCGGTCCGACGCGACCGCCGCCGACGTCCTGAACCTGACCCGGGCCACCGGGCTCTCGCGGTTCCCGGTCTACCGGACCCGGATCGACGAGATCGTCGGCATGGTCCACCTCAAGGACGCGCTCGCCGTGCCCCGGCACGAGCGGCTGCGCGCCCCCGTGGGCCCGATCTCCGTTCCGCCGCTGCTCGTCCCCGAGTCCCTCCCGGCCCAGCAGCTCCTGGAACGGCTGCGCGCCGAACAGCCCATCGCGGTCGTCGTCGACGAGTACGGCGGCACCGCGGGCGTGGTCACCCTCGAGGACATCGTCGAGGAGCTCGTCGGTGAGGTCCGTGACGAGCACGACGGTGACGGCGACGCCCGTCCGGAGCTGGCCGCCGTCGCCGCCGAGGACGGCCACGCCGCGTGGGAGGCCGACGGCAGCTGCCGCGTCCACACGCTGCGCCGGATAGGACTCGACGTGCCCGACGGACCGTACGAGACCGTCGCCGGGCTCGTCGCCGATCTGCTCGGTCGCATCCCCGCACCCGGTGACCGGGCGGAACTGCCCGGCTGGCGGCTGTCCGTCCGCCAGGTGGACCGCTACCGCGCGGAGCGGGTCCGCCTGGTGCGCACCACCGGCGCCCCCGCCACGGACACCCCGCACGCTCCGGAGACCTCGGACACCCGCGCCACCGGCACCCGGCGCGCCCCTGTCGCGGAGGCGGCCCGATGAGCGTGCTCCAACTCCTCTTCGCGGCCCTGCTGGTGATCGCCAACGGGTTCTTCGTCGGCGCCGAGTTCGCCCTCGTCTCCGTGCGCCGCAGCCAGATCGAGCCGCTCGGCACCAACCGGGCCCGGCAGGTGCTGTACGGCCTGGAGAACCTGCCGCAGATGATGGCGGCGGCCCAGTTCGGCATCACCGTCTGCTCCCTCACCCTCGGCGCCGTCGCCGAGCCGACCGTCGCGCACCTCCTGGAACCGGTGTTCCACGCGGCTCACCTGCCGCAGGGGCTGATCCACCCGCTCGGCTTCGTCCTGGCCCTCGCCCTGGTCGTCTTCCTCCACCTCGTCATCGGCGAGATGGTGCCCAAGAACCTGGCCATGGCGGCCCCGGAGCGGACCGCGCTGCTGCTCAGCCCCGGTCTGGTCGGCTTCGCCCGGATGTGCCGGCCGGTGACCACCTCGCTCGACGCCTGCGCCCGGCTGGTCCTGAAGCTGTTCCGGGTCGAGCCCAAGGGTGAGGTGGAGGCGGTCTTCACCAGCGACCAGCTCGGTCGGCTGGTCGAGGACGCCGGTCAGGCCGGACTCCTCGACCCCGGCGAGCAGGAGCGCCTGGAGGACGCGCTGGAGCTGGGCAGCCGCCCGGTGACGGATGTGCTCATCGGCCGGTCCGCGCTGGTCACGGTCACTCCGGCGGTCACCCCGCGCCAGGTCGAGGAGTTGACCGTGCGCACCGGCTACTCCCGCTTCCCGGTGTGTGCCGAGGGCGGCGGGACCTTCATGGGCTTTCTCCACGTCAAGGACGTGCTGGACCTGGAGGACGGTGAACGGGCCGTCCCCCAGCACATCTGGCGCCCGATGGCGACGCTGCGCGCCGAGCTGCCGCTGGACGACGCGCTGACCGTGATGCGGCGCGCGGCCACGCACCTGGCGCAGGTGGCGGACGCGTCGGGCCGGGTACTCGGCCTGGTCGCGCTGGAGGACGTCCTGGAAATGCTGGTGGGCGAGGTCCGCGACCCCGCCCACCGCGCGCACCGCCCCTCGGCCCCCCTCGTCACCGAGCCGCGCTCGGCCCCCGCGGAGGGGGTCCTGGCGCGCTGACGGTTCAGATCCCCGGCGGTTCCTGCGGGCCGCGGTCCACCGGACCGCGGCCCGACAGCACTTCGCCGTAGGCCTGCATCAGATCCGCAAGCCGGAGCGTGGCGAGATCGTCCCGGGTCGGCTCCACCGCGTACCCCGACAGCCGCAGATCCCGGTAGGCGCACGACTTCTCGTACAGCGTGCGCAGGAAGCGGCCGTTGCCGAGTTCGTCGATCCACCCCTGGTCCACCACATGGCCACTGATCGAGCGCAGCTCGTCCAGGGCCTCCTCGTCCCACCGGTCGCCGTTCTCCGCGGCCAGCACCTCACCGATCGCGGTGAGCTCCAGCGGGCGGTACGAGGGGAAGTCGACCCGGGTCGTGAAGCGTGACGAGAGCCCGGGGTTGGTGGCGAGGAGCCGGTCCATGCCCTCCGGATAGCCGGCCAGGATCACCACCAGATGGTTCCGGTTGTCCTCGGCGCGTTTCAGCAGCACCTGCAGTGCCTCGTCGCCGTAGGCGTCGCCCTTGCTGTAGCCGGTGTTGGACAGCGCGTACGCCTCGTCGACGAACAGCACCCCGCCGAGCGCCGAGTCGATCAGCTCATTGGCCTTGACCGCCGTCTGGCCGAGGAACTCGCCCACCAGATCGGCGCGTTGGGCCTCGACCAGATGGTCCCCGCCGAGCAGTCCGAGGGCGTAGAAGACGCGGCCGAGGATCCTGGCGACGGTGGTCTTCCCGGTGCCCGAGGGACCGGAGAAGACAAAGTGACGTTTCGGCGGCTGTACGGGGAGCCCCTGGCCGGCTCTGAGCCGGGCCATCTCCAGCTGCGCGGACAACGCCTTGACCTGCCGCTTCACCGGCTCAAGGCCCACCATCCGCTCCAGCTCGGCGAGGGCGGCGGCCAGCAGGACCGGGTCGGTGGGGCTGGCCGGGAAGCGCGGTGGCGCGGGCTGAACGGGGATCACGGCCTTCTCCCGCACCCGGTCCGGCGGCGCGGGCGGGGCCGGCGGCCCAGGAGCCGCGACCGGCGGCTGCGCGTCGGTGCTGAGCCGCAGACCCTCCCCGATCGGGGCGTCGAGGTCGGTCTGTCCGTCCGCCGTGTCCTGGCCGAACCCCGCCAGGGAGACGGCGGCGAGCCCCGCGGCGTCGTCGGTGCCCTCGAAGCCGTCGTACTCGGTGATCGCCGCGAGCCGGGCCGAGGTGTCCATGAAGGCCGGGTCGATCCGGTGCACGGCCCGGTACAGAGGGAGGGCCGCCGCGCTGCGGCCGGTGCCCTCATGGGCGCGGGCCAGCCAGTACCGGAGCTCCTTGCGCTGCGGCTGCTCACTGCGGCAGCGCATCAGCGCGGCGGAGAGCAGCGGCTCGGCCTGCCCGTACATTTCGAGCCGCACCCGGGCCATGCCGCCGAAGAGACCCGCCTCGATGCCGAGGAGCGGATCGTCGACAAGCGGTTCGGTGTGCCGTACGAGCTGCTCCCAGTCCTTGACCAGGTACGCGCGGCAGGCGTGCAGAAAGCGGACATGCGGATCGGCGTCGACGGGCGGAAGCCCGGCGAGCGCCCGGTCCAGCTCGGGGACATGGCGCCCGTCCAGCCAGTGCGAGGCGTGCGCCAGCAACAGATCGCGCGGGCTCTCGAGCACCGGCTGTACCCACCAGCCCAGCCAGTACCAGGAGTTCAGGGTGCGGCGGTGCCGGGAGCGCTGTTCGCCGAAGCGGTCCCGGTTGCGGTACATGCGCAGCAGAGCGGTCGTCGTATCGACCCGTAACGCGTGCAGTCCGAGCCAGGCGTCCGCCATCGCGGGATCGTGCCGCACTGCGGTCCTGAACTCCTCCTCGGCCTGCGGATACGCGCCCATCGTGTAGGCGTCGACGCCGCGCAGCCAGGCGAGGTCGGCCGGGGCCTGTGCGCCCTGCGTGCCGATGTCCATCGGGTCCCCCACAAACCGTGCCCCCGTTGCTGTCCCGCCGGGCGGGCGCCCGCCGGAGCCGTACCCAACAGCGTTCTCGTGGACGGGCTTTGACCGCACCGAGCAGCATCGTACCTGCGCAGGGGGTGTGCGCTTAAGGGCTCGGCGCAGCCCGGCATCCGCTCCGGTGACGGTGACCCAGGGTGATCGTGGGGGGTTCCGCAGCGGGCGATGAGGGAGGGAAGGGGCAGAACGAAGCCCCCGATCACGGGGGAACAACCGGGGGCTTCGCGTCCGCGGCGGCTTCGAAAAGCCGCACATTGAGAACGTAAGACCTGTACGCCCCGTCGGTCAAGCAGAGTTGAGGGCTTCACGGAAGGTGAAGTCCGACTGGTCAGTATGGCGGCGAAACATCGTCACGGGGAGTGATGAAGTGGTGCGGGGCTGCGGTCGCAGAAGGTCCGGGCAGCCACTCGTATCCCTCCTGGCACTCCCGTACCAGCGCATCGGCGAACGGGCGGGACGGGTCCTCGGCGAAATGGCGGGTCTCCGCCATCGTCCAGCCGTCCCAGAACGCGGACTGCGCAGGTCCGTCCCGGTGGCGCCCCCGCGCCCAGGACTCCTCGGGGCCGCGTTCCATCCACAGCAGCCGGGCCAGACGGGGCCGCAGCGCGCGCCGGCCGGCGCCCACTCCCTCGACGAGCACGACGGGCGCGGGCGGCAGCTCGCGCGGCGGCCCGAAGCGCCGCAGATTCCAGTCGTACGGGTGATAATGCGCGCTTTCACCCCTCGACAGCGGCTCGAGGACCTGCCTCCGCATCCTGTCCGTCCACGAGAACAGCTCCTCGTGCGTCGCCAGGTCGTCCAGCCGCAGGACGGGCGCACCACCGAGCGCCGCCGCGAGCCGGCCGGCGAACGTGGACTTGCCCGAGCCGGCGTGACCGTCGACCGCGATCAGCCGGACAGGACCGCACGAGGGGGGCAGCCCGTGGAGTTCGGCGGCACGGCGAGCGAGGTGGTCCATGGCGTCCACCCTACGAGGCGGTGTTTCGGGCGGTCGGCGCAGCCGCAGGTCATGCCACTGGTCGAGACCAATATTGGTCGCGCGGCACACCGTCCAGGCGCTGGCAGGAGCCGCCCGCGAACCGCGATAGTTGCCCCACGCCCGCCGTCCGACGCCTCATCCGTTCTCGATCGGGGGTCACCGCCCATGACCAGTTCCACCCCACGCAGAACCGTGCTGGCCGCCGCGCTGGCAGCCGCCGCGGGCTCGGTCACGGCCACGACGGCCCCGGCCGTCGCCGCGACCCGCGCCCCTGCTCCGCCCGAGGGGGAATCCGCGGGGCCGGCGCGCGCACCCGACAGCGCGTGCCTCGTCGACAACCGCTTCTGGACCACGTACAGGCACTGGCGCTGTGGCGTCGCGGCCGGAACCGGCGCCATGGCCGGGCGCCGCCCCGGCCTGGTGATCACGACCCCGAGGGGGCGGCTCGACTACACCGACCCCCACACCGGCAAGACCTCCGCCTGGGAGTACGCGACCTGGACCTCGCCGACGCACACCCCGTCGGTCCCGGCGAGCGAGGTCATCGCCTCCTGGAACGCGCACGCGCCCGCCGGCACCTGGATCCAGGTCGACCTGTGCGGCACCTACTCGGACGGCACCTCCACGCCCTGGTACGTGATGGGGCGCTGGGCCGCCGGGGACGGTGACATCCGCCGTACCTCCGTCGACGACCAGACCGACGGCAGGAGCACCATCTGGACGGACACCTTCTCGATCGACGCCGCCGCGGGCGGCCTGCGCCTGGTCGCGTACCGGCTGAGGCTCACCCTCCACCGCAAGCCGGGCACCACCCTCACGCCCACGGTGTGGCGGGTCGGCGCGATGGCGTCCGACATCCCGGACCGCTTCACGGTCCCGGCGTCGGTGCCCGGGCTCGCCCGGGAGCTGACCGTTCCGCGGTACTCGCAGAACACGCATGTCGGCCAGTACCCGGAGTACGACAACGGCGGTGAGGCGTGGTGCAGCCCCACCTCCTCGCAGATGATCGTCGAGTACTGGGGCCGCCGGCCCGCCGCCGCCGACCTGGCCTGGGTCAACCCGGCCTTCGCCGACCCGCAGGTCTGCCACGCGGCCCGCCACACCTTCGACCACCAGTACGACGGCTGCGGGAACTGGCCCTTCAACGCCGCCTACGCGGCGACGTACGAGGGCATGAGCGCGGTCGTGACCCGGCTGGGGTCGCTCACCGAGTTGGAGACCCTGATCCGCGCGGGCATCCCGGCCATAACGTCCCAGTCCTTCCTCACGAGCGAGCTCACGGGCGCCGGCTACGGCACCTCGGGGCATCTGATGACCGTCATCGGTTTCACCGCAGACGGGGACGTGATCGCCAACGACCCGGCGTCACCCAGCAACGACGCCGTGCGCCGCGTCTACCGCCGTCGCGAGTGGGAGAACATCTGGCTGCGGACCAAGCGGTACAACGCGAGCGGCAAGGTGGTCTCGGGCACAGGAGGTGTCTGCTACCTCTACTGGCCCGCCTGCCCCACGGCTGCCCAGCGCAGGGCCCTGGCCTCCGTCGGCATCCGCTGAGCGTCCCGCGAGGCCAGGGGGCCGTGACCAACGTCTCGCCCCCGGGGCCGTGTTCCCCTGGCACTGTGGAAGGCATGACCGCTACCACCGCTTCCGCCGCGCGGCCCACCACCGGCGGCCCCGAGGAAGACGGCCCCAAGGTGTTGGAGCACATCCTGGGCTGGACACTCGTCGTCGTTCTGGCCGTGTTCGTCACGCAGGCCGGCCTCATGTGACCGTGCGGGCCGGGGCGACCGGCCCGCACGGAAGTCAGCCCTGCCCGGGGTCTGCCCGCCAGTGCCGGTCCGGGACGCCCACCATCCCGTACAGCCACCGCACCGGAGTGCGGCGCGGCAGCAGCACCGAACCGGCCAGGAGCGCGAACAGTGCGAGGCCGAGCGGCCCGCCGAGCAGCCGCGTCAGCACGCTCGCGCCGAGCGCGCCGAGGAACGGCAGGCCGTACACCCCCGCCGCCGCGATCCCGACCGCGATCACCCGCGGGACCCGGCGGTCCTCGTCGGCGCCCGGCAGCCGCCACCCCTCCACCAGCCAGCCGATCTCGGTGAGCAGCATCGTGCCGATGACGGCCGCCCCCAGCACCAGCAGGGCGAGGAAGGTGCCCGAGGTGAGGAAGTCGAGCACGTGGTTGACGACGCTGTCGTCCGCCCAGTGCGCGTACGCCTGCGCGTCGGTGCTCAGAAGGCGCCGGTAGCCGTTGCCGTCCCAGCCGTGGATCAGCGTGCCGAAGAGCAGGAAGTGGCCGCCGACGGTCTGCAGGTACGCCCAGTACCCGGCGCCCACCAGGATGAGCGCCCGGGCGGCGAGGAAGCCGAGCAGAGTGCTGACGACGATCCCGCCCGCGTACAGCAGCACGAATCCGGCCCAGAGCCCGTCGTGCGCGGGCGCCACGTGCATCGTCGCCCAGGACGGGTTCTGCCAGAGCAGGAAGAGCCCGGTGGGCACGAGCAGCACCGCCGCGAAGAGCAGTGTCAAGGCCAGGTACGGGTTGGCGGCGTGGCTGCGGGTGCGGACGCCCTCCTCACGCACCGAGCGCTCCCACCACTGGAGCTGTCGGCCCGCCGAGAGCGCGAAGGTGGCGCCGATCGCGTACGCCCAGAAGAGCGCGGCCTGGATCTGGATCATGACGTCTCCCTCATGAGGCCGAGAGCGTCAGCCCGTTCGCCTCGATCAGGTCCGAGGTGACCAGGGCCTGTTCGGCGGTGACATCCGTCATGAAGACGAACGGGGGGACGACCGGCGGCACCGGAAGCCCTTCGGGGGTGAAGGTCAGGCAGAGCAGCCCCTCCAGGCACCCGCTGAACCGCGTGAGATAGAGCGTGACGTCCCCACTGAGGTCCAGGGAGTCGGCGCCCAGGGTGAGTTCGTCGCGTCCGTCGCGGGTGGTGAGCCGGTAGTCGGTCAGCGACGCCGACCGCATCCGCAGCACCATGACCTTCACCGGCCCGCCGGCGCTCCGGACCTGGCGTACGCCTGCGAGGGTGAAGCCGTGCGGCGCGAAGCGGCTGCTGGTCACCGTCGGGGGAGTGCGCGGCACCTCGGGCGTGACACCCTCGCCCGCCTGCGGCGGCTGGCCGCCGAGCGTGGCGAGGAGGACGAGCGGCAGGCCCACCGCCAGGGTCCGCGGCCCCTGTGTCTTCACGGGAAGGCCGTCCTCCCGCTCCTGTACGCGCGTCCAGCCGACGCCCATCGCGCTGCCCGCGATCCCGAGAGCCATCCCGACCAGGAACCCGCCGAGATTGGTCGCGGCGAAGGAGAGCACGGAGAGGATCAGCGCGTGGACGGACACATAGAGACGGGCCTGCGGCAGGAACCACAGGAAGAGGCCCGCGGTGATCAGGCCGAGTCCGATCGCGATCGCCGCGATACCGCCGATTCCCAGACTGACCAGCACGGTCAGCGGCGAGAGCGGCACCAGGAGCAGTTCGGCGCCGCCGAGGACCAGGAGCAGTCCGGCCCAGAAGGGCCGGGTCCGCCGCCAGGCGCGCAGCCGGCGGCGGAGGTCCGGCAGCGGCAGCCGCTCGTCGAGCCACTTCGCGCGCGGCCGGGTCAGAAGCACTTCTTGCCGCCGATGCTCACATCGACCTTCATCCCCTTCAGCCGGAAGTCCCCGCCGGTCGCGGACCAGGCGTGCGACTTCACGCCCAGGACCTCGATGTTCCCGGCCTGGAGACCGAATTTCCCGCGCTCGCCCTTGACCCCCTCCACGTCGTCGAGGGTGGAGGCGTCCCGGCCGATCTGCGCGGTGCCGAAGCGGGCGTCGCCGACCAGGTCCTCGCCGTCGATCACCAGATTGCTGGCGGTCACCTCACCGGCCTCGCCGCCGGCCGTCAGTTTGAAGACGACCTTGCCGACGGGGGTGTCCACCTCGGCGGCCTGGCAGATGTCGCTGAGCCGGGCGTCGCCGATGCCGAGCAGTGCCACCGGATGGCCCTTGCCGTCGGCGGACCGGTCGGTGTGGACGTACGAGGCGAGGCCCTGACTCGTCAACTTGCCGGACGAGACCTGGAAGCTCGAACCGGAAACCGCGAAGGAGGCGGCGAGCGCCCCTTCGGCCATCACCGACGCCATGACGCCGACCGCGAGCACGGCCGGAAGGGCCACGGCGGCGGTCTTCTTCCAGGACGTTCTTCCTGTGCTGTGCCGGGGCGTCAACGCCCCTGAAGATGCGCTCACTTGACCCTCCCGTACGTCTGCCATACTGCGGGGACTGTCGTGGCAGTGGGAGACTAGGGCTCAATTTGAATAATAGTCAACAGCGCGGGACGACCGAACGATCCCAGGCGCGGCGCTCCGAACTCATCGCAACAGGGCGGAAGTTGTTCGCCGACACGTCGTACGACGCGCTGTCCGTGGATGACATCGCCAAGCACGCCGGAGTCGCCAAGGGGCTGATCTACTACTACTTCAAGAACAAACGCGGCTACTACCTCGCCATCGTCGAGGAGTCGGTCGCCGATCTGGTCGCCCGGGCCTCCAGCGACACCGAGCTGCCGCGCCGTGAACGCGTGGAGCGCACGGTCGACGCCTATCTGCGCTACGCCCAGAACCATCAGGCGGCCTATCGGACCATCGTCACCGGGGGCGTCGGCTTCGACACCCAGGTGCAGGCGATCCGTGACGCGGTCCGCCAGGAGCTGATCGCCACCATCGCGGAGGGCGCCTACGGCCGCCGGGAGATCCCCCGGCTGGCCCGGCTCGCGCTCCTCGGCTGGCTCAGCAGTGTCGAGGGCATCACGCTCGACTGGCTGGAGGACCAGGAACCCGACCGGGCGACGGTGTGCGCGCTGCTGGTGAAGTTGCTGAGCAACACCCTGGCCACCATCGAGGAGTACGTGCCGGAGTGCCCGGCGCCTGAGCCGGCCGGCGCATGACGAAGGGGCGGGGACCCCCTCGTGGCCCCCGCCCCCCCCTAGGACGGCCTCAACTGATCGCCTTGATCAGCTCCCCGGCCGAAGTGTCACCGCTGAGCTCCCAGAAGAAGGTGCCGCCCAGCGCCTGCTGGTTCTTGTAGGTCATCTTCCCGGCGATGGTCGCCGGGGTGTCGTAGCTCCACCAGTCGGTGCCGCAGTGCGCGTACGCCGTCCCGCCGACGATGCCTCCCCCGGACTTCGTCGGGGAGATGCCCCCAGCGGGGCACTTGGTCTTGAGGACCTTGTAGTCGTCGATGCCCTGCTCATATGTCCCCGTCGCGGGCCCGGTCGCGGCGCCGCCCGGCGCCTTCTGCGTCA
This sequence comes from Streptomyces sp. NPDC038280, assembly GCF_055600045.1. Taxonomy (NCBI): domain Bacteria; kingdom Bacillati; phylum Actinomycetota; class Actinomycetes; order Kitasatosporales; family Streptomycetaceae; genus Streptomyces; species Streptomyces sp. NPDC038280. The sequence continues at coordinate 58,964 of NZ_JBVJYZ010000019.1, read as the reverse complement.
CGCCGGTCCAGCCGCGCCCGTAGAAGCCGATGCCGAGCAGCAGTTTCCGCGAGGGGATGCCGAGGCTCTTGAGCTTCTTGATCGTGGCGTCCGTGTTGAAGCCCTGCTGCGGGATGCCGCTGTAGGACGTCAGAGGGGAGTGCGGGGCCGTGGGACCCTTGGCGGCCCAGGCGCCGAAGAAGTCGTAGGTCATCGGGTTGTACCAGTCCACGTACTGCGCCGCGCCCGCGTAGTCCGTGGCGTCGATCTTGCCGCCGCTGCTCGCGTCCGCGGTGATCGCCGCCGTCACCAGGTTCCCGCCGCCGAACTTCGCGCGGAGCGCGGCCATCACCTTCTTGAAGGCGTCCCGGCCGCTGGTGTCGCAGGAGAGGCCGCAGGCGTTGGGGTACTCCCAGTCGATGTCGATGCCGTCGAAGACATCGGCCCAGCGGGGGTCCTCGACCAGGCTGTGGCAGGACTGGGCGAAGGCCGCCGGGTTGCGGGCCGCCTCGGTGAACCCGCCGGACCAGGTCCAGCCGCCGAACGACCAGATCACCTTGAGGTTCGGATGCTTGGCCTTCAGCTTGCGCAGCTGGTTGAAGTTGCCGGCCAGCGGCTGGTCCCAGGCGTCGGCCTTGCCGTCGACGGACTGGGCGGCGGTGTACGTCTTCTGGTAATCGGCGTACGCGTCGCCGATCGCGCACTTCCCGCCCGTGACGTTGCCAAAGGCGTAGTTGATGTGGGTCAGCTTGGCGCCGGACCCCGAGGTCTCGATGTTCTTGACGTGGTAATTGCGGTCGTAGACACCCCAGTTGGTGAAGTAGCCGACGACCTTCGAGCCGGCCGCCCGCGCCGCGGCCGGGGCGGCGGGCGCTTGCGACTGCGACGTCGCTCCGGCCGTCGCGCTGCCGGTGAGGCCCAGCAGTCCCGCGCCGAGGACGGCGGTGCAGGCGGCGGCGACGAGGGTGCGGAGGCGGGGCGAGTGGGGTCCGTGCATGGTGTCTCCTCGTGGGGGAGGGAGAGCGAGTGGGGGCATGCGGGAGGACGTGGCATGAACGCGGCAACGCGTCCGTGGGGAACCGTAGAAGGACTAGACCAGTGGGGTCAATGGTGCGGACCAATTTCGAGGCGCGTTCGAGCCGTGCCCTGTCCGATACGTCCACCCCGTGACGGGAGCCCGCCGATCGGGCATACTCAACCCGCCACAGCCGCTGGTCAGCCACTTCCGTGATCCGGGAAGGCAGCATCGGCGCAGTAGTGAGACCCGGCGGCGCCGCCCAACCCTTCGCGCGCGCCCGCCGTAGCGCCCGACAGGGAGGAGAGCGCCGCAATGCCCGACCGCGCCCCGCAGCCGGTGGAACGACAGCTGCCCACCGAGGAGTCCAGGGATCTCATCGCTCTGGTACGCGACATGATCCAGCGAGAGATCGCACCCCGCGCGGCCGAGGAGGAGGAAGCGGGGCATTTCCCCCGCGAGGTCTTCTCCCTGCTCTCCGAATCGGGACTGCTCGGTCTGCCCTACGACTCCGCGTACGGCGGCGGGGACCAGCCGTACGAGGTCTACCTCCAGGTACTCGAAGAACTCGCCGCCGCCCGGCTCACGGTCGGCCTTGGCGTCAGCGTGCACTCCCTCTCCTGTCACGCCCTCGCCGGCTACGGCAGCAAGCAGCAGCAGTCGGACCATCTGCCCGCCATGCTCGGCGGCGGACTGCTCGGCGCGTACTGCCTCTCGGAACCGGCCTCCGGCTCGGACGCGGCGTCGCTGCGCACCAAGGCCGTGCGCGACGGTGACGACTGGATCATCACCGGCACCAAGGCGTGGATCACGCATGGCGGAGTCGCCGACTTCTACACCGTGCTCGCCCGCACCGGCGCCGAGGGAGCGCGGGGGATCACCGCGTTCCTGGTCCCCGGGGACGCGGAAGGGCTGACCGCGGCCGCGCCCGAGAAGAAGATGGGCATGAAGGGCTCGCCCACCGCCCAGCTGCACTTCGACGGCGTACGGGTTCCCGACGCGCGCCGGATCGGCGATGAGGGCCAGGGCTTCGCGATCGCGCTCTCGGCGCTCGACTCCGGGCGGCTCGGGATCGCCGCGTGCGCCGTCGGCGTCGCGCAGGCGGCGCTGGACGAAGCGGTCGCGTACGCCACCGGGCGGCAGCAGTTCGGCCACCCCATCGCGGACTTCCAGGGGCTGCGCTTCATGCTGGCGGACATGGCCACGCGGATCGAGGCCGGCCGTGCGCTGTACCTGGCGGCGGCGCGGCTGCGGGACGCCGGCCGGCCCTTCTCCCGGGAGGCGGCGATGGCCAAGCTGTTCTGCACCGACGCGGCGATGCGGGTGACGACCGACGCGGTCCAGGTGCTCGGCGGCTACGGCTACACCGCGGACTTCCCGGTCGAGCGCTATATGCGCGAGGCCAAGGTGCTGCAGATCGTCGAGGGCACCAACCAGATCCAGCGCATGGTCATCGCCCGTCACCTTCTGGGGCCGGAGTCCCGCTGACCCGGGGGGCCCGGTCCGTCCAGGCGGGGGCCGCCGCGAGCCGGTTCCACTCCGGATCGCGGCGGCCGGGCAGTGTTCTGCCGTCCCTGGCCCACTGGTGGAGCATGACGCGGTAGATCGGCGGATCCGGCGGCTGCGGAACCGATTCTTCGAAGCCGGGCGTCGTCAGGCGCCGCCGCCGCCGACCGTGGCCGCCCGTGGAGTAGAGCGTGTTCATGCCGGGCCCAACGTGACCCGCCGCGCCCGGGTCACCCCCCGGCGCATTCGAGCGCCAGTTCGCGGCCTACCCGGTCGCCCGCCTCCCGCTGCCCCCGCGTCCGCCGCGGATGATCCGCGCACGCGAGTATGGCCTCCCGAAGGGTTTCTGACGTACCGTCAACTTCCCTTTCCGAGCAGGAGGCAGGCGTGCTGGACGACCGACCGATCGCCCTCGACGAGTACCCCGTGCACCAGGCACCGCTGTCGATGAAGCACCACGTCAGCGGCGACCGCAACGCCTACGACCGCTGCATCTTCCATGTCTTCGACCACAGCGGCCGCGCTCTGCTCATCGCCGGCCTCGGGGTCTACCCCAACACGGGCGTCATCGACGCCTACGCCACCCTCCGCGTCGGGGACCGTCTGCACGCCGTCCGCGCGTCCGACGCGCTCGGCGACGACCGGCTCGATCTCTCCGTCGGCCCGCTGCGCATCACCGTCGACGAGCCTCTGAAGAGGCTCACCCTGCACTGCGACGCGGACCCGGACGACCCGGACTCCCTCGCGTACGACATCACCTGGGCCGCTGCCTTCCCGGCCGTCTGGGAACCCCACCACACCCAGCGCCGGGGCGACCGTCTCACCCTCGAAGGGCGCCGCTTCGTCCAGGCCGGCAGCTGCACCGGCGTCATCCGGGTGGGTGGCGAGGAGATACCCGTGACGCCGGGGGAGTGGACCGGTACCCGCGACCGCAGCTGGGGCGTGCGCCCCATCCCCGGCGAAGAGCCGGGCCGCGGCGACGAGTTCCGCCCCGAGGGTTTCCACTGGCTCTGGATCCCGATGCGCTTCGAGGACCGGTTCCTCATGGTGATCGCCCAGGAGGACGCCGACGGCTACCGGACCCTCAACGAAGCCGTTCTCGTGCGCAACGGGCAACGCGACACCCAACTCGGCTGGCCCCGCACCGACATCACCTACCGGCCCGGCTCCCGTGATCCCGAGCGCGCCGTCATCCACCTCACCGACCAGAGCGGCGCGCCCCTGGAGATCGGCGTCGACATCCTCGCCTCCTCCCCGCTCGCCGTGGGCGCCGGCTATCCGCCCGCCGCCGACTGGCAGCACGGCACCTGGCAGGGACGAGGCTGGAGCGACCGCCGGGTCTACGACCTCTCCGACCCGGCCGCCCACCCGATGGCCGCCTTCGGTGTCACCGACCACGCCGCCCGCTTCACGCTCGACGGCCGGATCGGACACGGGATCTTCGAACACGGTTCCTTCGGCCGCCACGACCCGAGCGGCTTCAAGGACTACACGTCCACCGCCGACTGACGCCGACCAGACAAGCGAGGCAACCGAGAATGGCCACGGCCCCCCGTCCCCGCACCTCCACCCGCGACCCCGAGGAACTGGCCCGGCGGCTGACCGTCTGGCTGGAGCGCCGACTGCCCGGCGCGAAGGTCTCGGGTCTGAGGGTCCCCGAGTCCAACGGCATGTCCAGCGAGACCCTGCTCTTCGACATCGACCACCCCGAACCGCCCGTACGGGCCTGCGCGTTGCGCCTCGCCGCCGACCCCGAGGCGTACACGATCTTCCCCGTCTACGATCTGCGGACCCAGTACACGACGATGCGCGACGTCGCCCGGCACACGGACCTGCCCGTGCCGCGCGTGCTCTGGCTGGAGGAGGACCCCACCCACCTCGGCGCGCCCTTCTTCCTCATGGAACGCGTGGAGGGCCGCGTACCGCCCGACGTCATGCCCTACACGTACGAAGGGAACTGGCTCCACGCCGCCACCGACGCCGAACGGGCCGGCCTGGAAGAGGCCACCCTCTCCCTGATAGCCCGGCTGCACGACCAGTACCCGGCCGGACCCGTCGAGGGCAGCGCCCTGCGCCGCCATGTCCGGGCACAACGCGACTACTACGCCTGGGTCGTCGACGGACGGCCGCGCTCACCGCTCATCGAGAGCGCCTTCGACCGGCTGGAGGCCCTGTGGCCCGCCGACGAGGGCACCGCCGTCCTCAACTGGGGCGACGCCCGCATCGGCAACATCATCTACGACGGCTTCGCACCCGCCGCCGTCCTCGACTGGGAGATGGCGGCGCTCGCCCCGCGCGAGGTGGACCTCGGCTGGACCGTCTATCTGCACCGCTTCTTCCAGGACCTGACCGTCAGCTTCGGACAGCCTGGCCTGCCCGACTTCCTGCGCCGCGAAAGGGTGGAGCGCAGATACGCGGAACTCACCGGGCACACCCCGCGCGACATGGATTTCTACACCCTCTACGCGGCCCTGCGGCACGCCATCGTGATGCTGCGCGTGGCCTACCGTCAGGTCCACTTCAACGAGGTGAGCGTGCCGGAGAACCCGGACACGATGATCCTGCACCACGCCGAGCTGGCCGCCATGGTGCAGGGAACGTACTGGTAGGGCGAGGGCTCAGGCCGCGCGCCGCATCGGCGGCACCCTGAAGGGACGCGAGCCCGGACCGCCGACGTGCGAGAAGGGCTGCGTCCGCCAGTCGAGTCCCTGGGGGAGCGTCAGCAGCAGCGCCGTGTCCTGCTCGAGGACCTCGAGCGTCTCGTCCGCCGGACGCGCGTCCGCGGCGGCGCGGCCCGTGCCGGCACAGACCGACAGGACGAACGGGTTCCACGGCGTCGGGCACAGCGCGTGCTCCGGGAGCCGGTCCTCGTCCGCCAGCAGCGCGATCGGCTGGGCGCAGTCCGGGCAGATGACCCGGAACATCTCAAAAGTGTCGTATGCGTCGAGTTCGTCGGACTCTTCGATGTCGACGGAACTGACAGGCTCCGGTTCAGTACGTCCGGTGCGCTTCACGCTCTGCATGGGAATCTCCCCCTCGGGTGGGCCGATCAGGCACTCATGGCCTCGACCACAGCAAGCACTTCCCTTCGCGCGCGCCGGATAACCGTGAGGTCACGGCCGACTGCGGTCCCATACCTGTGGTCTTCGTCACATGCCCGTCGCAGATGCCCCGCAGATGCCCCTTCCGGCTCGTCTGCGACTGTGCCGTTTCCCCTCCGGGGCAATAGGTTGATCGGCATGGAGGAGCTGGATCGTCAGATCGTTGAATTGCTCGTCAAGGACGGGCGCATGAGCTACACCGACCTGGGCAAGGCCACGGGCCTGTCCACGTCGGCGGTTCATCAGCGCGTACGCAGGCTGGAACAGCGCGGGGTGATCCGGGGCTACGCCGCGGTCGTCGACCCCGAGGCCGTCGGCCTGCCCCTGACCGCCTTCATCTCGGTGAAGCCGTTCGACCCCAGCGCCCCCGACGACACCCCGGACCGGCTCGCCGACATCCCCGAGATCGAGGCGTGCCACAGCGTCGCCGGCGAGGAGAACTACATCCTCAAGGTGCGTGTCGCCACCCCCCTCGAGCTGGAACACCTGCTCACCCGGATCCGCACCCAGGCCGGAGTCTCCAGCCGCACGACGGTCGTCCTCTCGACGCCGTACGAAGCCCGGCCGCCCCGTATCTAGGGGCGGTCGTCGCAGCCCTCCGGGCGGACGACGCTCCTTCGAAAGGCCGCCCCTAGGCTGGTCACCATGACCGAGAGCGAACACCGCACCGTGCTGCTGCGCGGTGGAGACGTCCACAGCCCCGCCGACCCCTTCGCCACCGCCATGGTGGTGGAACGCGGACATGTCGCCTGGGTGGGCTCGGAGGGCGCCGCCGACGCGTTCGCCTCCGGCGTGGACGAGGTCATCGACCTCGAAGGCGCCCTGGTCACCCCCGCCTTCGTGGACGCCCACGTCCACACCACCGCCACCGGTCTGGCCCTCACCGGCCTCGACCTCACCGGCGCCGTGTCGCTCGCCGAGGCGGCGGAGCGCATTCGCGCGTACGCCACCGCCCGCCCCGCCGACCGGATCCTCATCGGGCACGGCTGGGACGCCTCCCGCTGGCCGGAGGGACGCCCGCCGCGGCGCGAGGAGCTGGACGACCTCACCGGCGGCCGGCCCCTCTACCTCACCCGCGTCGACGTCCACTCGGCCGTCGCCACCACCGCCCTGCTCGACCTCGTGCCTGACATCCGCTCCACCTCCGGCTACCGCGACGGCGAACCCCTCACCGGCGACGCCCACCACGCCGTACGCGCCGCCGCCTACGCCGCGCTCTCGCCCCAGCAGCGGACCGACGCCCAGCGCGCCGCCCTGCGGCACGCCGCCTCCCTCGGCATCGGAACGGTGCACGAGTGCGGCGGTCCCGACATCTCCTCCGAGGACGACTTCACCGGACTGCTGAAGACCGCCGCCGAGGAGGCCGGACCCCGTGTCGTGGGCTACTGGGCCGATCTCGACGTCGCCCGCGCCCGCGCCCTCGGCGCCCTGGGCGCGGCCGGAGACCTCTTCGCCGACGGCTCTCTCGGCTCGCACACCGCCTGCCTGCACGAGCCCTACGCCGACGCGGCCCACACCGGCGCGGCGCACCTCGACGCGGCCGCCGTCGCCGCCCATGTCGTCGCCTGCACCGAGGCGGGCCTCCAGGCCGGCTTCCACGCCATCGGCGACGCCGCCGTCACCGCCGTCGTCGACGGCGTCCGCACCGCCTCCGAAAAGCTCGGCCTCGCCCGCGTCCGGGCCGCCCGGCACCGCGTCGAGCACGCCGAGATGCTCACCCCCGAGACCATCGCCGCCTTCGCCGAACTCGGACTCACCGCCTCCGTACAGCCCGCCTTCGACGCGGCATGGGGCGGCGACGAGGGGATGTACGCCGAGCGCCTCGGCGTCGAGCGGGCCCGCACGCTCAACCCGTACGCGGCCCTGCTGCGCACCGGCGTCCCGCTGGCCTTCGGCTCGGACAGCCCCGTGACACCGCTGGATCCGTGGGGAACCGTCCGCGCCGCCGCCTTCCACCGCACCCCCGAGCACCGGATCTCGGTGCGTGCCGCCTTCACCGCCCACACCCGCGGCGGCTGGCGGGCCATCGGCCGCGACGACGCGGGGGTCCTCGTGCCCGGCGCCCCGGCCGACTACGCGATCTGGAGCGCCGACGAGCTGGTCGTCCAGGCGCCGGACGACCGGGTGGCCCGCTGGTCGACCGACCCCCGCTCCGGAACGCCCGGGCTGCCCGACCTCACCCCCGGCGGCGACCTCCCCGTCTGCCTGCGCACGGTGGTCTTCGGACAAACGGTTTTCGTGCGGCCGAACGCATGACATAGGCGCATTTCGTACCGCCGATCGATGCCCGCACTGCTCCTCCACGCACTCCGGAGTCTCCCCGCTGACCAGGCGGTATCGAGTATCGCCGCAGGTCGTACGACTGTTGACAGCGAGGCGCCACCGGCCGGTAGGTTCGGCCGAGTCCACCACAGGACGTCCGACCGGTCGAGCTTCCACGCAGTCGTCGAACGCCGCTGGGTCATGGGGTGGTGTGCCGCACCGGCGCACCATCACCGGGAGCCAGGTTCAGCGCCCGCGCCTCGGGAGCGAGGGAAGGTTTCTTCCGGATGGGGGTCCCCCCTGCTCCCTCAGGAGCTCGGGGGAGGGTGCGACCCGGGTGGGGCCCGGACGTTCAGTAGACAACGGCTCTCGGTCGACCCGCAGCCAGCGGGTCCCAGGTCGGCCCGAAGGACACCGGGCCCCGATCCGCAGTTCCGTCCGCGCGGCGCTCGAACACCGTGCCGCCGCGGCGCCGCCCCGAAGGCTCGCTATGGTGGGTTTCTGCGTACGGACATCAAAGGGGCAGTAGTGAACGACGGTGGCCAGAGGCGATACGGCCCGCTCGGCAGAGCCTTGGTGATCATCCCCACCTACAACGAGGCCGAGAACATCAAGCCCGTCGTCGCCCGGGTGCGCAAGGCCGTGCCCGATGCGGACATCCTCGTCGCCGACGACAACAGCCCCGACGGCACGGGCAAGCTCGCCGACGAGCTGGCCGCCGAGGACGACCACGTCCACGTCCTTCACCGCAAGGGCAAGGAAGGCCTCGGCGCGGCCTACCTGGCGGGCTTCCGCTGGGGCATCGAGAACGGCTACGGCGTTCTCGTCGAGATGGACGCCGACGGCTCCCACCAGCCGGAGGAGCTGCCCCGGCTGCTCACCGCCCTCAAGGGCGCCGACCTCGTCCTCGGCTCCCGCTGGGTGCCCGGCGGCCGGACCGTCAACTGGCCCAAGTCCCGCCAGTTCATCTCCCGGGGCGGCAGCCTCTACTCGCGGATCCTGCTCGACGTCCCGATCCGCGACGTCACGGGCGGCTACCGCGCCTTCCGCGCCGAGACCCTGGAGGGCCTCGGCCTGGACGACGTGGCCTCGGCCGGCTACTGCTTCCAGGTGGACCTGGCACGCCGCGCCGTCGGCGCCGGTTTCCATGTGGTGGAGGTGCCGATCACCTTCGTCGAGCGCGAGCACGGCGACTCCAAGATGAGCCGGGACATCCTCGTCGAGGCGCTGTGGCGGGTCACTGGCTGGGGCATCACCGCGCGGGCGAACCGCCTGCTCGGCCGGGGCTCCTCCAAGCCGTCCTCCTGATCACCCCTTTACGCCGCCCCGGCGGGCCGCCGGGCACACTGGGAGCATGACGACCGGCCCCACCGCCCCCTCGCCCGCACGCAAGCGCTCACGCGCCCGCACTTTCGTTCCCCTCGGCGTCGCCGCATGGCTGGTGCTCGAGATCTGGCTGCTCACCCTCGTCGCCGGCGCGGCCGGCGGCTTCGCCGTGCTCGGCCTGCTCGTCGCGGGCGCCGTCCTCGGTGCGGCGGTGGTCAAGAAGGCGGGCCGGCGCGCCTTCCGCTCCCTGACCGAGACGCTCCAGCGGCAGCAGTCGGGACTCGCGCCCGCCCAGGACCCCAAGAGCACCGGAAACGGTCTGCTGATGCTCGGCGGTCTGCTGTTGATGCTGCCGGGCCTGATCTCCGACGTGCTCGGTCTGCTGCTTCTCCTGCCGCCCGTCCGCACGGTCGTCGGCCGGTCCGCGCAGAAGACGCTGGACCGCACGATGCGCGGCGCCGTTCCCGGCGGCCTCGGGGGCGCCTTCCAGCAGGCCCGGATGTACCGCCCGGACGGCAAGGTCGTCCAGGGCGAGGTGATCCGTGAGAACGAGCCGGGCGGTCCTCGCGGCGGGACCGAGGGCTCGCGGCCGCCCCTCACCCCCTGAGCGTCACCCCGGGCACGGGGGAGCGCCCTTGACGGCACGCGAAAGAGCCGCGGGGCGCGGTACACACTCGGTGTACCGCGCCCCGCGGCTCAGTTTCGCCTGAAGTGGTGCGCTTAGGCGGACTTCCGGCTGTCGCGCGGATGCACGGCAATGTTCATGGCACCGGAGCGCAGGACGGCCAGCCTCTCGGCCAGCACCTCCTCCAGCTCTTCGCGGGTGCGCCGCTCCATGAGCATGTCCCAGTGCGTACGCGCGGGCTTGCCCTTCTTTTCCTCGGGGCCGTCCCCGTCTACGAGGAGTGCCTGGCTTCCGCAGACCTTGCACTCCCACTCCGGCGGAATCTCCGCCTCGACCGAGAAGGGCATCTCAAAACGATGTCCCTTCTCGCATGCGTACTCCACCGCCTGGCGCGGGGCCAGATCGATGCCGCGGTCGGTCTCGTAGCTGGTCACCACGAGGCGCGTGCCGCGAAGAGCTCGCTCACTCATGAATCGTGCCTCCCGGGCTTGTCGCCCACAGGACAGGTGTCGCTGTCGTCGTCATCCGGTCAACGTCCGGTCGGCGGTAAAGATTCCCGTTGCGGGTCATGCGTCGCCCGTCGTGCCGCCCCTTGTTGTACCCACCAGTGCCCGGTTTGTCACATCTGGCAGCAGATGTCACCCAGCGTCTTCACTTCTTGAGCACGCAGTAACGGTCCGCCTGGCAGGCCAAAGGCGTACACTACCGGTTTTCACTTCAACGGCTAAATCCGTTCCGGAACGGGGTTTCCCGCAGCGGCTACCGCACGCCTCACGGGTACCCGCGCCAGCAGCGCGAAACCCACCCCGAAAAAGATCACCAGCGAGATGATGGCATCCCGATAACTGCCGGTCAGCTGGTACGCGAGGCCGAAAACCAGCGGCCCCAGCCAGCTGAGACCGCGATCGCTCATCTCGTAGGCCGAGAAGTACTCGGCCTCCTTGCCGCGCGGCACCAGGTGTGAGAACAGCGAGCGCGACAACGCCTGACTGCCCCCGAGGACCAGGCCGATCGCCGCCGCCATACCGAAGAACCAGACCGGCGCCCCGGCCGGCAGGAAGTACCCGGCGGCCAGGATCAGCGTCCAGACGGCCAGCGACCCCAGGATCGTGCGCTTGGCGCCGTACGAGCGGGCCAGTCGTCCCATCCCCAGCGCCCCCGCCACCGCCAGGATCTGGACCAGGAGCACCGCGGTGATGAGCGTCGTCTGGTCGAGGCCCAGCTCCTCGGAGCCGTAGATCGACGCTTGCGAGATCACCGTCTGCACGCCGTCGTTGTAGATGAGATAGGCGAGCAGGAAGGACAGCGTCAGCGGGTGGCGGCGCATGTCCTTGAGGGTCGCCGTCAACTGGCTCCACCCGCCGCCGACCGCGCCCTCGCCGCCCTGCACCACCCGCCGGTCGCGCAGCCGCCGCAGCGGTACGAGCGTGAACGCGCCCCACCACAGGCCCGCCGACGCCAGACAGATCCGAATCGCCGCCCCCTCCGACAGGCCGAAGGAGTCGTGGCCGGAATACAGGACCAGATTGAGGACCAGCACCAGCGCGCCCGACGTGTAGCCGAAGGCCCAGCCGCGTGAGGAGACCGCGTCCCGCTCGTCCGGTTCCGCGATCTGCGGCAGATAGGCGTTGTAGAGCGCCATCGACACGGCGAGCGAGGCGTTCGCGACGATGAGCAGGAAGGCGCCCAGTAGATAGCGGTCACCGTCGAGGAAGAACATGCCGGTCGTCGCGGCCGCCCCGAGATACGCCGCGACGGCCAGCAGCGGCTTCTTGCGCCCCGTACGGTCCGCGGCGGCCCCCACGGCCGGCATCGCGAGCACGGCCACCACGATCGACGCCGAGACGGCGTACGCGAACAGCGACCCCGCGCGGACCGGGATGCCCAGCGGATGGACGAACCCCTCCGCGTCCGCCCCCGCCTTGGCGACCGAGGTCAGATACGGGCCCAGGAAGACCGTCAGCACGCTCGTCGAATAGACCGAACACGCGAAGTCGTAGAAATACCAGCCGCGTTGCTCGCGTCTGCGGTCGCCGGGACCGGCGGTGTGCCCGCCGGTGGCTCCCTCTGTGTCGACGGTGTCGCCGCTCACGCCCGCGCCCCCTCGTTCGTCCCCGTGGCGAAACGCCCCGCCCGGAGGGCCGGACCCGGACTCCCGGTCGTCAGACCCAGACTCCCCGGTCGGTGAGCACCGTGCGCAGCGTCTCCAGATGATCGGTCATGATGCCATCCACCCCCAGGTCGAGGAGAGTGCTCATGCGCTCCGGATCGTTGACCGTCCACACATGGACCTGGAGGCCGCGCGCGTGCGCCGTGTCGACGAACCGGCGGTCCACCACCCGTACGCCGTTCTGGCTCTCCGGGACCTGCGCGGCGACCGCGCCCCTCCGCAGCGCCGCCGGGATCCCGTACGACCGCAGACGCAGGCCGAGCACCCCGCCCACGCCGTACGACGTGGCCAGCCGGGGACCCGCCAGCCGCAGCGCCCTCGCCACCCGCCCCTCGTTGAACGAGCCCACGCACACCCGGTCCCAGGCGCCCCTGCGGCGTACCAGTTCCATCAGCGGCGCGAGGGCCGACTCCGCCTTGATGTCGACGTTCCAGCGGGCGTCCGGGAACTCCTCCAGAAGATCCTCGAACAGTGCCAGCGGCTCCTTGCCCGCCACGCGCGCCTGGCTCACCGCGCTCCACGGCAGATCCCGGATCCGGCCGCGGCTGTCCGTGACCCGGTCCAGGGTCGCGTCGTGGAAGGCGACCAGCGCGCCGTCCGCCGTCGTGTGCACATCCGTCTCGAAGTAGCGGTATCCGGCCGCGGCGGCCCGCCGGAAGGCGGCCGCGGTGTTCTCGAGACCCTCCGCCGTTCCGCCGCGGTGGGCGAACGGGATGGGCGCGGGGTGGTCCAGGTAGGGGTGGCGTACGCGAGTCACCGCCGCAGTATCGCCTGCTTCGGTGTCCCGGAGGCGACCACGGTGCTGCCGTCGCCCTGAGCGGGGATGGCGAAGACGCGCAGGAAGACCTGCGCGAGCGGGCCGATGGCGAGCGCGTAGAGGACCGTGCCGACGCCCAGCGAGCCGCCGAGCAGGAAGCCGGTGACGACCACCGCCACCTCGATCGCCGTCCGGACCAGCCGGATCGAGCGGCCGGTGGCCCTGTGCAGACCGGTCATCAGCCCGTCACGGGGTCCGGGGCCGAAGCGGGCCGAGATGTACAGACCCGTCGCCACCCCGTTGAGGACGATGCCGGCCGCCATCACCGCGATCTGCGCGGCCAGGCCGTGGCCGTCGAGGTCCGGGACGAGGGCGAGGGTGCCGTCCATCGCGATCCCGATCGCGAAGACGTTGGAGACCGTGCCCAGGCCCGGCTTCTGCCGGATCGGGATCCACAGCAGCAGCACCGCCGCGCCCACGATGATGGAGACCACGCCGATCGTGAGACCCGTGAGCTCGGCGAGACCCTGATGAAGCACGCCCCACGGCTCCAGTCCGAGGCCGCCGCGGACCAGAAGCGCCGAACTCGCCCCGTACAGAGCCAGTCCGACATAGAGCTGAAGCAGGCGACGGGTGAGATGCCGGCCGGGTCGGCCGGAGGCGTCGGACAAGATGTGCCCCCCTGGTGTGGTGGTAGTGGACTGGTTCATGACACTCTGTGGCTGTGGATCGGATGCCAACCAGGGCCAATTCGAGGAAGGTGGACTGAGTTCCATGGCGCAGTGGACTTCGGCGGTGGGACCGGCCCAGCTGGCCCGGCAGCTCAACGCGCAGCAGCCCCGGCCCGCGGGCCCCGGCACCCGAAAGCCTCCCGCCTACCGCGGGCTGGCCGACGGGATCCGCCTGCTCGTGCTCGAAGGCCGGGTCCCCGTGGCCGCCAGGCTGCCCGCCGAGCGCGAACTGGCGCTGGCACTGTCCGTGAGCCGCACGACGGTCGCCGCGGCGTACGAAGCCCTGCGCGCGGAGGGCTTCCTCGAGTCCCGGCGCGGCGCCGGCAGCTGGACGGCCGTACCCGCGGGGAACCCCCTCCCGGCCAGGGGTCTCGAGCCCCTGCCCCCCGAGTCCCTCGGCTCCATGATCGACCTCGGGTGCGCGGCACTGCCCGCCCCCGAGCCCTGGCTCACCCGCTCCATCCAGGGCGCGCTCGAGGAACTGCCGCCGTACGCGCACACCCACGGCGACTACCCGGCGGGCCTGCCCGCGCTGCGGCAGATGCTCGCCGACCGGTACACCGAGCGCGGCATTCCCACCATGCCCGAGCAGATCATGGTGACCACCGGGGCGATGGGAGCCATCGACGCCATCTGTCATCTCTTCGCCGGGCGCGGGGAGCGCATCGCCGTCGAGTCCCCCTCGTACGCCAACATCCTCCAGCTCATGCGCGAGGCCGGCGCCCGGCTCGTCCCCGTGGCCATGGCCGAGGGGCTGACCGGCTGGGACCTGCCCCGCTGGCGCCAGGTGATGAGGGACGCGGCGCCGCGCCTCGCGTACGTCGTCGCCGACTTCCACAACCCGACCGGCGCTCTCGCCGACGAGGACCAGCGGCGGCAGCTCGTCGACGCGGCCCGCTCGGCGGGGACCGTTCTCGTCGTCGACGAGACCATGTCCGAACTCCACCTCGACGACGTGGAGATGCCCCGGCCCGTCTGCGCCTTCGACCCCGCCGGCAGCACCGTCCTCACCGTCGGCTCGGCCAGCAAGGCCTTCTGGGCGGGCATGCGCATCGGTTGGGTCCGCGCGGCGCCCGATGTGATCCGCTCCCTGGTCGCCGCCCGTGCCTACGCGGACCTGGGTACGCCCGTCCTGGAGCAGCTGGGGGTCAACTGGCTGATGCGGACGGGTGGTTGGGAGGAGGCGGTGGCGATCCGCCGGGACCAGGCGCGCGAGAACCGGGACGCGCTGGTCGCTGCGATCCGCGCGCAGCTGCCGGACTGGGAGTTCGACGTGCCCAAGGGCGGGCTGACCCTCTGGGTCCGGACCGGAGGCCTGTCGGGCTCCCGGCTGGCCGAGGCCGGCGAGCGCGTGGGCGTCCGGGTGCCGTCGGGGCCGCGCTTCGGCGTCGACGGGGCCTTCGAGGGCTACGTCCGTCTGCCGTTCACGGTGGGCGGCCCGGTGGCCGAGGAGGCGGCGGCGCGGCTGGCGGCGGCGGCGCGGCTGGTGATCTCGGGCGGGGCGGGGACGGCGGGGACGGGGCCGGGGGCGGAGCCGCCGAGGACGTTCGTGGCGTAGGCCTGGGGCGGCCGGCGGGATTGCCCTGGGGGCCCCGATTGCCCCGGGCGTGGGGCGGTGCCCTGTGGTCGGTCCGGTCACCCCGTGGGCGGGTCCGGTTGCCGGGCCTGGCCCGGGGTCGGGCCGGTTGCCCTGTGGGTGGGCTGGTTACCCCCGGGGTGGTGCGGGGGCCGGGGGTCGACCTCGCGCCGGCGGGCGGCCTCGTGCCCCCGGGGCCCCGGACGCCTCCGCCTGTGGCCCGGCCTCGTGCCGGAGGGCGAGCTGGTGCCGGACCGGGCGTCCGACATCCGCCACCTGCGGCCCCGGCCCGCTTGGGTCGTGGCCTCGTGCTGGACCGGGGCTCCGGACGCTTCCCGCCTGTGGCCTTGGCCCGTGCGGGACCGAGGGCAACCGCGCGACCGGGTCGACCCGGGCGTTCAGCCCTCCGCCGGGACCGGGGGGAGGGACTCCGCCGCCGGGCCTGGGTCCGGGCCGGGGACGGAGCTCATGGGGGCCTGGCGCTCGGGGAGCAGGTTCAGGACCGCCTGGCGGTGCGCCTCGGTCGTCTCGTCGTCGTAGGGATCGGGCGTGGCCGGCACCTGGAGCCGCAGGACTTCCCCCGTACCCAGTCGGGCGTACCCGCGGCCCGGGGGGACTGTCGGCGTAGGGGTCGTGTGGGGCTCGGCGCCCAGGACGGACGCGATCTGCTGGGGCGACGCGGGCCCCAGGACGACCCGGGCGCGCGTGTGGGTCCGTACCGTCTCGCTCAGCGCCTCCACGCAGTCGAACTGCTCGGCCACGACGACCGTCACCTGGGCCGTCCTGCCGTGCCGCAGGGGCACCTGGAGGAGTTCCTGGGGGTCGGGCCGCCCGTCGGCCGCCGCGAGGTGGCCGAGGACGCTGGGGCGGTCCAGCAGGATCCACAAAGGGCGCTTGGTGTCGTCGGGCGGCGGGTGGCCCGCCTGGCGTGCCCGGTTCGCGGCGATCAGGCGGCGTTCGGTCTCGTGCGCCGCCCACTCCAGGCTTCCCAGCGCCCCGGCGAGCCCGCACTCGACCGTGAGGACCCCGGCGCGGCCGGTGAGGCAGGCGTACTCCCCGGTGCCGCTGCCCTCGACGATCAGTACGTCGCCGTGCGGCAGGGCCTGGAGGGCGATGGAGCGCAGCAGTGTGGTCGTGCCGCTGCCGGGCTGGCCGACGGCCAGCAGGTGCGGCTCGGTCGAGCGCGGGCCGGTGCGCCAGACGACCGGGGGTGCGTCGAGGGGGCCGTCGTCGGTCGTGACCGGGACCGTGCGCGGGACGGCGCCGGCGTCGGTGAAGCCCAGCACCGTCTCACCGGGGGCGGTGACGAAGTGCTGGGCGGCGATCGTGGTGGGCAGGGCGGGCAGGACGCTCATGTGGAGCTGGTTGCCCTCCTCGTCCCAGTCGAAGAGGTACTCGCGGCCGCGCCCCGACTTGGCGCGCAGCAGCTGTTCGATGCGGGCCCGGGCGGCCGGCTCGCCGTCGGTGAAGTACGCCGGGTAGGCGATCCGCAAGCGGGTGGGCCGCCCGGCGTCGTCGAAGGCGTGGTCCGCGAAGACGGCCGACCAGTCGCCGCCGTGGGTGAAGAGCGGCGCCGGGTCCTCCGGCACGGAGAAGTACGGGACCAGCGCCTCGTACACGCCCCGGAGGCGTTCGCGCTCGGAGTCGTCGGGTCCGGTCTTGGCGACCGTGCGCTCGCGCCCCTTCCACGCGGCCGCCGCCATCACCGAGACCAGGGCGAGAAGCGGCCCGTACGGCACGAGGGCGACCACCAGGACACAGGCCGCGACCAGGAACAGCAGGGGACCACGCCGGTCCGTGGGGGTCGCGGCCCACTTGGCGCGCGTGAGCGCGGCCAGCCTCCGCAGACCACGGGTGATCATGATCAGCGGATGGAGGACGTCGGTGGCGCTGTCGGCGGCCGTGCGCGCGATCTCTCGGCTGCGAGCGATCTGGGCGCTGCCGCTGCTCAGAATGCGGGGAAGTGGTCGCCGGGCCACGTCGTACTCCTGAGGTGTGGAAGGGGGCGCGAGGCGTCAGAAGTTGATCCCGCCCAGGAGGCTGGCCAGGCTCTGGCCGCCTGCCGTGATGCTCGGCGCGATCGCGGTGCCCGCGAGGTAGAAGCCGAAGAGCGAGCAGACGAAGGCGTGGGAGGCCTTGAGCCCGTCCTTCTTGAAGAACAGGAAGCAGATGATTCCGAGCAGCACCACACCTGAGATGGACAGGATCATGAGAGTTCTCCTGGTTGAGGGGGACAGTCACCATGAGTCCTTCCAGATTCACAGGAAGTATCTATGCGATAAAAGGTGCTAATGGGTGAAAGTCAGACGTTTTCACTTGACTGGCCGAGGGGCGGAGATCTCTCGGGTGGCGGCCCGGCGCGCGAGCGGGTCCTCGGACGGTTGGGCAGGCCCCGGGCCGGGAAGGGTCGCCGTGATCTTTGCCATGGACGGGCCGGGTCATGTCGCCGTACGAGCAGTACCCTGTCGATTCACTCGTACGGCGGCCCTGCCGTGCAGGTCGGCATGGGAAACCAAGCAAGCGAGAGGTGGTCGGTCCGATGAGCGAAGCCCCGGACTCCGAGGTGATCGAGCTGGCGTCCAAGATCTTCGATCTGGCGCGCCGGGGGGAGGCGGAGGCGCTCGCCGCGTACCTCGACGCCGGTGTCTCCGCGAACCTCACCAACGACAAGGGTGACTCGCTGGTGATGCTCGCCGCTTACCACGGCCACGCCGAGGCGGTGGAGGCCCTGCTCGCCCGGGGCGCCGACGCCGACCGTGCCAACGACCGCGGCCAGACCCCGCTCGCCGGCGCGGTCTTCAAGGGCGAGGACGCGGTCGTCCGCGCGCTCCTCGCCGGCGGCGCGAATCCGGAAGCCGGGACTCCGTCCGCCGTGGACACCGCACGTATGTTTGGGAAGGCGGAACTCCTGGAGCTGTTCGGCTCCCGGTGAACGGGGGTTGAACCGCAGGTGAGAGCCGTGCCGTAAATGTGGTCGCGGTGGCGAAATGGGTGGGTCATCATGACGTCGGGCCCGCATGGGGCCACCGACGAGAGGCAGAGGAAGATGGGAAACAGCAAGCGGAAGACGACGGGCGGCCACCCATGTTGCTGCGCGGCCTAGGCGATCACCTTGTTCCGGTATTCCCCGGTTGCGTCGACAGCTTGATGTGAGGCATCTTCCATGTTCGATCCAGTCATAGCGCCGAGCGGCACCCTGCTCGGCCTGCTGCAGAGAGGCCGTGGCGACGGCACACTGCACGCGCTCGCGGCGCCTCGCGCCGAAGCGCTGGCCGCCCTCAACCACTGCGTTCTCCACGACCCCCGCCACGACTGGCAGGTCGAGAACCGCTCCCTCTACTACGCCCGTCTCTTCCTGGACCTGCACGGCGGACTCCAGGAGATCGAGGCGCACCTCTTCTGCGCCGAGGACCACTTCGACGACGAGGAGTCGAGGACCGGGCTCGCGCTCGCCGTCCTCGGGCACCTCGCCTCCTACGGCCGCAAGGACGCCCTGGTGCTGCTGCGGCGCTACGCCGCCTCCGGTGCCAACTGGGCATGGGCCCTCGACGAGCTCGCCCTGCGCGACGACGACTCCGGGCTGCGCTCCCTCGCCCTGCCGGTCCTCGCCCGTTTCCCGGCGACGCCGGAGGGCGAGGGCGAGCTGGGCGCCGCCGTACGGGACGCCTTCGAGCCCCGGCCGTGGCGGCTGTGGGCCGAGGACCCCCGGGACGCGGTCGGCACCCGGGTGCGAGCCGCCCAGGAGCAGGGTTCCTTCGACCGCTGGCAGCGGCAGATGCGACCCAGTGGCCCCCGGCCCGGCTGGAGCGTCCAGGCCGTCTTCGACTGGGCCCAGCAGGGTCTGGAGCGCGGCAGCCCGCTGCATGTGCCGGCCGCCCGCTGCCTCACCGCCGTCGCCGGCCCCGAGGACCGGCCGCTGATCCTCGACGCGGCGCGCGGCGGCCCGGACGGCGCCCGGTGCACGGCACTCCACTACCTCGCCGAATCACGCGACCCCGCCGTGCTCGACCTGATCGAAGCCGCCGCGGGCAGCGCCTCCAGTACCGTCGCGGAAGCAGCCGTCAGCGCCTTCGAGCGCATGTGCGGCGAGGAGGCGGTCGACCGGGCCCGCGGCTGGATCCACCGGCCCGACGCGCTCGGAGCCTCCGCCGCCGGCGTCCTCGCCTGCCGCGGTGGCGCCCGGGACGCCCAGCTCGTCCTCGGCGCCCTGCGCGAGACCGTACGGGCCGAAGGCCCCGACGCCACGCCCCTCTACACCCTCGTGGACGGCGCGGGCCGGCTCGGCATCGCCTGCGCCGCGCCCGTACTGCGCCATGTCTACCGGGAGACCTCGTCCTCGCAGCTGCGCGGACGCACCGCCCGCGCCCTCGCCGCGACCGACCCGACCTTCCCCACCGGCTTCGCCGTCGAATGCCTGTGGGACTGCGAGGAGACGACCCGCGAGGTCGCCGCGCTCCACGCCGAGACCGGCGATGTGCGGGTGGCCGAGCGCCTGCGGCGACTCGCCGCGGACCCGGCCGAGGAGGCCGACGTACAGCTGGCGGTACGGAGCCGCATCGGCGGAGGCGGCCAGGAGACACCCGCCGTGTGAGCGGAATGGCCGGAAGGGACCGGAGCGCGAGCGACAGGCCGTGTGACCGGGCGCCGGACAGGCCGGAGTGACGTTCCCGCGGTGTGACCGACCGGCGGGACGGGGGAACGGCCGCCCTTCGGCTGCCGCCCACTGCGGCAGGATCACGCGCGACCCGGCGCCGGGCCACGAACCGGAACAGCCGCCCCGCAGCCGCAGGGACACCCTGCTCTGGCTGGCCACCGCCGGAACCGGCTGGGTGGCCCGGCGGTGCCACGACCTGCTGCCCCAGCTCCTGCGGCTGGCCGGCGCCGAGCTGCGCCACTGGGCCGACGGCACCGGCGCCCGCCTCGACCGGCATGCCGAACACGCGCTGAGCGCCGCACTCGCGGCGGTGTCCCTGGAGGCTCCGGCGGCCAGAATGGGGGAATGAGCGGGCGCTGGGAGTTCTGGATCGACCGTGGCGGCACCTTCACCGACGTGGTGGGCCGGAGGCCGGACGGCCGGCTCGTGACCCGCAAGCTGCTCTCCCACGACCCGGATCGCCGTCAGGACGCGGCCGTAGCCGGGATCCGGCTGCTGCTCGGGCTCGGACCCGACGACGCCGTACCCGCCGACCGGATCGACATCGTGAAGATGGGCACGACCGTGGCCACCAACGCCCTGCTGGAGCGGCGCGGCGAGCCGACCGTGCTGGTCATCACCGAGGGTTTCCGGGACGCGCTGCGGATCGCTTACCAGAACCGGCCGCGGCTCTTCGACCGCCGCATCCTGCTCCCGGAGGCGGTCCACGAACGTGTCGTCGAGGTGCCGGAGCGGATCGACGCCCATGGCGGCGTCGTGCGCCCCCTCGGAGAGGAGCCCGTGGCCGAGCAGTTGAGGGCCGCCCATCGGGACGGCTTCCGCAGCGCCGCCGTCGTCCTGATGCACGGATACCGGCACCCCGGTCACGAGATCCGTGTCGCCGCCCTCGCCCGCGCCGCCGGGTTCACCCGGATCAGCTGCTCCCACGAGGTCAGCCCGCTGATCAAACTGGTGCCGCGAGGCGACACGACGGTCGTCGACGCGTATCTGTCGCCGATCCTGCGCCGCTATGTCGACGAGGTCGCCGCCGAACTCGACGGGATCCGGCTGATGTTCATGCAGTCCAACGGAGGCCTGCGGGAGGCGGCGCACTTCCGCGGCAAGGACGCCGTCCTGTCCGGACCGGCCGGTGGTGTCGTCGGCATGGCCCGTACGTCGCGGCAGGCGGGGTTCGACCGGGTCATCGGCTTCGACATGGGCGGCACCTCCACCGATGTGTCGCACTACGCGGGTGAGTTCGAGCGTGAACTGGGAACGCAGGTGGCCGGCGTGCGCATGCGGGCGCCGATGATGAACATCCACACCGTCGCGGCGGGCGGCGGCTCGGTCCTGCACTTCGACGGCCGCCGCTACCGCGTGGGCCCCGACTCGGCGGGCGCGGTCCCCGGCCCCGCCTGCTACCGGCGCGGCGGGCCGCTCACGGTCACCGACGCCAACGTGATGCTGGGCCGCGTCCAGCCGGCCCACTTCCCCGCCGTCTTCGGGCCCGGCGGCGACCAGCCGCTCGACGCCGAGATCGTCCGCGAGCGCTTCCAGGCCCTGGCCGACGAGGTGGGTGGTGGCCGCTCGCCCGAAGAGGTCGCCGCGGGCTTCCTGGAGATCGCCGTCCTCAACATGGCGAACGCCGTCAAGAAGATCTCCGTCCAGCGGGGCCACGACGTCACCCGATACGCACTGACCAGCTTCGGCGGCGCCGGAGGCCAGCACGCCTGCGCCGTCGCCGACGCCCTCGGCATCGACACCGTCCTCGTACCGCCCCTGGCCGGGGTGCTCTCCGCGTACGGCATCGGACTCGCCGACGCCACCGCCATGCGGGAGCGGTCGGTCGAGGCGGAGCTGGACGGCGCGACGCTGGAGCGGGTCCGGGAGATGTGCGCGGACCTCGCCGAGCGGACCCGGCAGGAGCTGCGCGCCGACGGCCTTCCGGACGACGCCGTCACGACCCACGCGCGCGTGCTGCTGCGCTACGCGGGCACGGACGCGAGCCTGCCCGTGCCGCTGGCCTCCGCCGAGGAGATGCGCGCGACCTTCACCGCCACCCACCGCGCGCGATACGCCTTCACCATGGACAAGCCGCTGGTCGTCGAGGCGGTCTCGGTGGAGGCCGTCGGTCTGGCCGGACCGCACGGACCCGCGGCGGCCGGCGACGCCGCCGGAGAGGGCGTTCTCGGGCCGCGGGCGACGGTACGGATGTACGCGGACGGCGCGCCCGCCGACACCCCGCTGTACCGACGGGAGGACCTGCGGCCCGGGGACACCGTCACCGGGCCCGCGATCGTCGCGGAGGCCGACGCCACCACCGTCGTCGACCCGGGCTGGCGGGCCTCGGCGGGCGACACGGGGCATCTGCTGCTCAGCCGCGTGACACCGCGCCCGGCCAGGGTCGCCGTCGGCACGGAGGTCGACCCGGTCCTCCTCGAGGTCTTCAACAACCTCTTCATGGCCATCGCCGAACAGATGGGCGTGCGCCTGGAGAACACCGCCCACTCGGTCAACATCAAGGAACGGCTCGACTTCTCCTGCGCCCTGTTCGACGCGGAGGGCAACCTGATCGCCAACGCGCCGCACATCCCCGTCCACCTCGGCTCGATGGGGGAGTCGATCAAGGAGGTGCTGCGCCGCAACGGCTCGTCGATGCGGCCGGGTGATGTGTACGCCATCAACGACCCGTACCACGGCGGCACCCACTTGCCCGATGTCACCGTTGTGACACCGGTTTTCAGCGAATCCGGTGACGAGCTGCTCTTTCTCGTGGCCACACGCGGACACCACGCCGAGATCGGGGGCATCACGCCCGGCTCCATGCCCGCCTTCAGCCGCACCGTCCACGAGGAGGGTGTCCTCTTCGACAACTGGCTGCTCGTGCGGGACGGGCGGCTGCGCGAGAGCGAGACCCGAGCCCTGCTCACCGGCGCCCCGCATCCCTCCCGCGACCCGGACACCAACCTCGCCGACCTGCGCGCCCAGATCGCGGCCAACGAGAAGGGCATCGAGGAACTACGCGCCATGGCGGCCCACTTCGGGCTCGATGTCGTCCACGCCTATATGCGGCACGTGCGGGACAACGCCGAGGAGTCCGTGCGGCGCATCGTGGCCGGCCTGCGTGACGGCGCCTACCGCTACGAGACCGACAACGGAGCCGTCATCGAGGTCGCGGTGCGCGTCGACCGGGACCGGCGGTCCGCCGTCCTCGACTTCACCGGCACCTCGCCCCAGCAGCCCGGCAACTTCAACGCGCCCACCGCCGTGGTGATGGCCGCGGTGCTCTACGTCTTCCGCACCCTCGTCGCCGACGACATCCCACTGAACAGCGGCTGCCTGGTTCCTCTCGACGTGCGCGTCCCGGACGGCTCGATGCTCGCGCCCGCCTACCCGGCGGCGACGGTCGCGGGGAACGTGGAGACCTCGCAGGCGGTGACGGGCGCCCTGTACGCGGCGCTCGGCGTCCAGGCCGAGGGCTCCGGAACCATGAACAACGTAACGTTCGGAAACGACCGCGTGCAGTACTACGAAACGGTGGCGAGCGGTTCCGGCGCGGGTGACGGCTTCGACGGCGCCGACGCCGTGCAGACCCACATGACCAACTCGCGCCTCACCGACCCCGAAATCCTGGAGTGGCGCTTTCCCGTGCGCGTGGAGAGTTTCGCGGTACGGCGCGGCAGCGGCGGGCGCGGCCGGTGGCACGGAGGCGACGGAGTGATCCGCCGGATCCGCTTCCTGGAACCGATGACGGTGGCTCTGCTCACCGGCCACCGCCGGTCCGCCCCGTACGGGATGGCCGGCGGGGCCCGCGGCGCGCTCGGCGAGAACCGGGTGGAGCGGGCCGACGGCACCGTCGAGGTCCTGGGCGGCGTCGACACCGTAGAGGTCGGGCCGGGCGACGTACTGGAGATCCGCACGCCGGGAGGCGGTGGGTACGGCGGCGCGGCGGACTGATCAGAGCACCACGAACCGCAGCGGCGTACCCGGAACGGCCTGCGCCGCCGCCGCCAGGTCGCGTTCGCGGACCACCGCCACCACGGGATACCCGCCCGTGGTCGGATGGTCGGCGAGGAACACCACGGGACGTCCGTCCGGCGGCACCTGGACCGCGCCCAGCACCATCCCCTCGCTCGGCAGTTCTCCGGTGACGGCCCGTTCCAGCCGCGGGCCCTCGGTGCGCAGGCCGATCCGGTTGCTCGCCGCCGAGACCCGGAACGCGCCCCCGGAAAGGAGCCGCAGGGCCGTGTCCGGGAACCAGTCGTGGCGGGGCCCGAGCCGCACCCGCAGCACCACCTCGTCCGGAGGTCCGGGCCAGGGCACCGGATCGAACCGGGCCGGTCGCCCCGACGGCCTGCCCAGCGGCAGTACGGCGCCGTCGCCGAGCGGCTCGGGACCGAGGCCGGACAGCAGATCGGTGGAACGGCTCCCGAGCACCGGCCGGACCGCCACGCCGCCCGCGAACGCCACGTAGGAGCGCAGGCCGCGTGCCGCCGGGCCGATGTCGAGCAGGCCGCCCGCCGGGACGCGTACCGCCGCCCCCCAGGAGGCCGGCCGCCCGTCGACCGTGACCGGACAGGGCGCCCCGCCCACGGCGACGGTCACCGCGCGACGCGGCCGCACAGCACAGCCGTTGACCGTGGTCTCCAGCACCGCCGCGCTTTCCGGATTGCCCACGAGCCGGTTGACGAGACCCGCCGCGCGCGGATCGAGCGCCCCGGAGCGCGGCACGCCCAGGTGGGCATGGCCCGGCCGCCCCAGATCCTGCACGGTGGTGAGCGCCCCGGCCCGTACGACCGCGAAGGCCCGGTCGGTCATCGCTGCTCCGCCGGCTCGGGCACGAAACGGACCCGGGTCCCGGGCGCCAGCAGCGCGGCGGGCTCGCGCGCCGGCTCCCACAGGGAGACCCGGGTCGTGCCGATCAGTTGCCAGCCGCCGGGCGACGAGCGGGGGTAGACGCCGGTGTACGGGCCGGCCAGCGCGACCGAACCGGACGGGACGGAGGTACGGGGGGTGGCCCGGCGGGGTACGGCGTACCGCTCGGGAAGCCCGGTCAGATAGCCGAAGCCGGGGGCGAACCCGCAGAATGCGACGCGGAATTCAGTAGCCGAGTGGATGCTTACGGCCTCTTCCTCGCCGACACCCCACAGAGCGGCGACCTCGGCGAGGTCGGGACCGTCGTAGCGCACGGGCACCTCGATCGCGGGCGCCTCGCGCGTGTGCGGCGGTGGAACGGTCCAGGAGACGATCTCCGCGGCGAGCCTGCCGGGTTCGTCGAGACCGTCGAGCAGGACGGTCCGGGCGGCCGGCACGATCTCCCGCACCGGCGGCAGCGCACCGGACGCGCGGCGGCGCACCAGCTCCGCGTGGAACGCCTCGGTCTCCTCACCGCTGTCCAGCTCGACGAGCAGGGCCCGGTCACCGACCGGCAGGGTCCTCATACGAACGCCTCGACGCGGACCCCGGACGCCTCCATCCGGTCACGGACGCGGCGGGCGAGCTCCACCGCGCCCGGGGTGTCGCCGTGCAGGCAGAGCGAGCGTGCCCGTACGGCGATGGACCGCCCGCAGCGGGAGGCCACGACCCCGAAGCGGGCCAGGGAGACGGAACGCTCCACAACGGCCTCCGGGTCGGTGATGACGGCGCCCTCCTGTCCCCTCGGCACCAGGGTTCCCTTCGATGTGTACGCCCGGTCGGCGAAGGCCTCGGGGACCACCGGCAGCCCGGCCTTCTCGGCCATCGCGTGCAGCCGGGAGCCGGGAAGCCCGAGCACCGGAAGCCGTTCACCGGTCAGCAGCACCGCGTCCACCACGGCCTGCGCCTGCTCCTCGTCGTGAACGACGCGGTTGTAGAGCGCGCCATGAGGTTTCACGTACGACACCCGGGAGCCGGCCGCCCGGGCGAAGACCTCCAACGCGCCGATCTGGTAGGCCACTTCGGCGGCCAGCTCGTCCGGCGGGACGTCCATGGAACGACGCCCGAAGCCCGCCAGGTCGCGGTACGAGACCTGGGCCCCGATCCGTACGCCGCGCTCGGCCGCCAGCGAGCAGACGCGCCGCATGGTGACGGCGTCCCCTGCGTGAAAGCCGCAGGCGACGTTCGCGCTGGTGACGACGGACAGCAGTCGCTCGTCGTCGGTCAGTTCCCAGCGGCCGAAGCCCTCTCCGAGGTCGGCGTTGAGGTCCATCGAGGCCCAGGTCATCGTCGTTGTCTCCCGTCGTGCGCGGATCAGACCAGCTCGCGGCCGCGCGTCTCCGGCAGCCCCAGCAGCGCCAGCACGGCGATGCCGTAACCGACGGCGCCGAAGACCAGCGCGCCGCCCACGCCCCAGCTCTCGGCGAGGAAGCCGACGAGGGTCGGGAACAGCGCGCCCACGGCACGTCCGGTGTTGTACGTGAACCCCTGCCCCGTGCCGCGTACCGCCGTCGGGTACAGCTCGGCGAGGAAGGAGCCGAACCCGCTGAAGATCGCCGACATGCAGAAGCCGAGCGGGAACCCGAGGACGAGCAGCAGGGTGTTCGCCCCGGAGGGGATGTGGGTGTAGGCGAGGACGCACAGCGCGGACAGCACGGCGAACAACGCGATGTTCTTCTTCCGGCCCAGCCGGTCCGTCAGATGGCCCCCGGTCAGATATCCGATGAAGGCGCCGGAGATCAGGAGCGTGAGGTACCCGCCGGTGCCCACGACGGTCAGCCCGCGCTCGGTCTTCAGGAAGGTCGGGACCCAGGTGGCGAGCGTGTAGTAGCCGCCCTGCACACCCGTGGACAGCAGCCCCGCGAACACCGTGGTGCGCAGCAGGTCCCGCTTGAAGATCGTGGTGAAGGAGCCGCGCGCGGCGCTGGCGAGGCGGGCCTTTGCCGCCTCCGGCGCGTCCTGCACATTGCGCCGTACGTAGACGACCAGCAGGGCGGGCAGTGCGCCCGTCCAGAACATCACGCGCCACGCGGTGTCCGCGTCCAGGAAGTGGAACACCAGCGTGTAGACGACCACGGCGAGGGCCCAGCCGGCCGCCCAGGCGCTCTGGACGCCGCCGAGCGTACGGCCCCGGTGCTTGGCCGAGGCGTACTCGGCGACCAGGATCGCGCCGACCGCCCACTCGCCGCCGAAGCCGAGGCCCTGGAGGGCGCGCAGGACAAGCAGCGTCTCGTAGTTGGGCGCGAAGCCGCACAGGACGGTGAAGAGCGCGTAGGTGATCACCGTGATCATCAGCGCCTTCACCCGCCCTATGCGGTCGGCGAGGATCCCGGCGACCGCGCCGCCGATGGCCGACACGACCAGGGTGACCGTGGTGAGCAGGCCTGTCTGGCCGCTGTCGAGGCTGAAGTAGGCGGAGATCGCCACCATGGACAGCGGCAGCGTGAAGAAGTCGTAGGAGTCCAGGGCGTATCCGCCGAAGGCACCGCCGAACGCGCGTCGCCCGCGCGGGCCGAGGGCGCGCAGCCAGGCGAACGCGCCGGTGTCCTCCGGCAGTTCACCGTGCGCGGATCGGTAGGTCCGGGTCGTACTCATGTGCACCTCGCAGAGGGGGAGGAGCGTGCTGAGTGGGGTGACCACAAGGTAGAGGATCGTTGAACGATCCGACAAGAGTCGTGTTGTCTCGTTCTTGTTTCTGCGCTTGACTCGCCGCGGGACGACGGAAGGGAAGAGGCGCTGTGGGCACAGGCGGGGCCGAAACCGGCGCGCTGGCGGACGACCGCCCGCTGCTGGGACGTACGAGCACGGCGGAACGCGTCGCCGACATCCTGCGCACCCGGATCGCGGAGGGTTTCTTCCCGCCCGGCGCGCGCCTCTCGGAGGAGAGCATCGGTGGCGCCCTCGGTGTGTCCCGCAACACACTGCGCGAGGCCTTCCGCCTGCTCACCCACGAGCGGCTGCTCGTGCACGAACTCAACCGGGGCGTCTTCGTCCGGGTCCTCGCCGTCCACGACGTCGTCGACATCTACCGCACCCGCCGGCTCGTCGAGTGCGCCGTCGTCCACGACCTGGGCGCCCCGCCGTTCACGCTCGACGGGCTGGTCGCCGCCGTGACCGACGGCGAGCGGGCCGCCCGCGCGAAGGACTGGAAGGGCGTCTCGACCGCCAACATCCACTTCCACCGGGAACTGGTGGCCCTCGCGGGCAGCGCCCGCACCGACGAGCTGATGCGCGGGGTGCTCGCCGAACTGCGTCTCGCCTTCCATGTCGTCGACGATCCGCGCGGCCTGCACGAGCCCTATCTCATAAGGAACCGGGAGATTCTGGACGCCCTTCGGGCGGGCGAACGGTCCACGGCGGAGCGGCTGCTGGCCCGCTATCTCGACGACTCCAGGACCCAGCTCGTCGACGTGTACGCGCGGTTGGTCGAAGAAGGAGACAAAAGGGATATTTGAGCGGGCGTGCCGCCCGGAGCGGCGGCAGGTACCGGGGTCGCTTCTGCGCCGTTTCGACCGGTGTCAGTGCGAGGACCTAATCTGTGCAGCGTGACTTCGCCTGCCTCGACGGACTTCGTTCCGCCCCAGCTCAGCGCGGGGCCGCGGCCCGCGCAGGGCCCGGCCGCCGACGAAGGGCTCGCGCGGCGGCTGCGTGCGCTCGCGTGCACCGCGCCGCTGCACGACCTGGACACCCGAAAGGCGAACCTGGCCGGGGAGTACTCGGTCTACGCGATGGCGGAAGTGGCGCTCGCCGCGATCGACCTCGTCACCCTCAACATGGACTTCGACACCGGCGCCGACCACGAGCAGATCGTCGCCCGGCTCCTGCCGCGCGTCGCCGCGCAGGCGCCCCACCGCCCGGCCGTCGAGCACGAGCGGGTCGCCCGCTGGGTGCTGGAGAACCTGATCAACGTCGGCAGCGTGGACCGCGGCTTCCGCGCGGTGTACGGCACGTTCGGCGCGGACGGGGTCTACGTCCGCCGGGACTACGACTTCAAGCTCATCGAGGAAGTCCCCGGGGGCGGCGGCAGCGTCTTTCTCCGCACCACCGACGAAGCGGTCAACGTGCTGGTCGGCGCACTCGACACGGATGTGACCAGCGCCCAGATCGCCGCCGAGGTGAAGCTGGAGGTGCTGATCAGCAGGGGCCGGCTGGCAGACGCCCAGCTCGCCGCCGAGCAGGCGCGGTACCGGACGGTGCAGTACGCCGAGACGCTCCGCAGGACCCTCGAGGCGACCCGGCGCAATGTCCGCGCGGTCGACTGGCTCAACCAGGTACCGGACATGATCGCCGAGGCGCTCGACCATGTCGCCGACCGCTACCGCCACGAGAACGCGATCCTCACGAACATCCGCAAAGCGCGTGACGAGGCCGAGGACCACGAGCACAAACGGCGCGCCGCCGAGCTCGTCGACATCGTCAAGGACTGCATCCGGCGCCACACCCAGCTCCAGTCCCGGCTCCTGGAGGCGGGCCCGCTGTTCCGCGCCGAACAGGACCGCCAGGCCTTCGCCACGCCCGCCGCGCACAGCGGCACGGACCTGTACGGGCAGCTCCTCGCCCCGCTGCTGCCCCTCCCCGTCGAGCGGGCGATCCGCGTCACCGACGCCTTCTTCGCCCACGGCACCGGCCTGCGGACCCCCGCGTCCGTGCGCGTCGGCGATCTCGTGGACATACTCCTCACGCCCCCCGTCGAGCGCGAGCACCTCGGTGCCGAGATGCCTGAACCGGACCTGATCGCGACCCCCGACGACAGCCGCTTCAGCGAAGAGCAACTGGCGAGCGCCAAAGAACTGCTCGACCTCGAACACGACGCCCCCCGCCGTCTCTCCGGCCTCCTGGCCGAGGCCCGTCGCCGTGACCCCGAACTCCCGTACCTGGTCGCCCTGCTGGCCGTCCACGCGGCGAGCCCGCCGGTCGGCACGGCCTACCGCCAGGGCGAGGAGCGCCTCCTCTTCGCCGTCGACGACGGCACCGAACTCGACGACCCGGAATTCGGCGGAGCCGACCTCATAGTGGGCACGGCCCTCCTGGACGCGGCGGGCATGGCCGCGGACCGGAAGGAGTCCGCATGACCGGGCCGGGAGCACGCAGGGGCGCGACGGCGGCCGCCGGGACCGCCGGGGCGGCATCCGCGCGGGTGGCGGTTCTTGCCGGGCACGCCGCCGCGCTGGGCGGCGTGCCCGCCTCGGCGCGAGGGGCGGTCGCCGTCGCGCCCCGCTGCGACGGATTCGCGGAGGTCCTAACTGAACATGTTCGTGCCGGGCGCGCCCTCGGGCCGTGTGGGAGGCCGGCGCGCGGGGCAGCGGCCGTACGCGCCTTGCCGGCCGCTGCCGGGCGGGGTGCGGCCCTGCCGCTTCGACGGGCGGCCGTACTAGCCGGGCGCGCCGCGGGGCCGTGTGTGGCGCCGGCCCGCGGGATCGCCGCGGGCGCCGGGGCCGCCGCGCCGCCGGCGCCGGTGGCCGGCGGCCCAGCCGTCCCCGCCACCCCGCCGGCGGAGCCCGCCCGCCCCCTCCACCGTCCCGCCCTCCCCACCTTCCGTACCGAGGAGTCCCCGTCGTGAGTGACCACCACGCAGAGCACGCCGACGCGTGGAGCGAGCCCGACGGGGCGGGCGCCGCCGCCACCCCCAGCGGTGCCGCCGCCGTCACCCCCGCCGACGCCGCCGACGCCGCCCGGCTCGTGTCCTTCGGGCTGCAGCCCAAGCTGCTGCCGGCCCGCGACGCCGAGTACAGCGACCTGCTGCGCCGCTACCGCGAGGAGCCCGCCTTCGCGCGCCTCGCCGACGCCGTCGCGACCGGCCTCGGCCTCGTCGTCCTCGAAGTCTCGCCCCGCGCCGGAATGGCCGTCACCGCCGGTGAGGACTCCGTCTTCGCCGTCCGGATGGGCGACTACGCCCGCCGCGCCTCCGCCGACTCCGCCGATCGGTTCCTGCACGGCCTAACCCATCTCGCCGTCGCCGCCATGGCGTTCCCGCGCCCCGAGGACCTCGCCGACGACGGTTACATCGGCCGGCTCACCGTCAACGGCGTCGACGCGTTCGTACGCCAGGCCTGCCGCCGCCTGGAGGAGCGCGCCGACGCGGAGGGGGAGAACACCGACCCGGCCTCCGACGCCCCCGGACTCGAGGCGGCCTGGCGGATCTACGCCCGCCGCAGCGCCACGGGTGCCACCAAGGACGCCCGCCGGCTCGCCGGATCCACCACCGGGATCGTCGGCAAGGCCGTCGCCTTCCTCACCGACTCCGGCTTCCTCCAGCGCACCGGCGACGACGCCGGCGGCTCCTACCGCACCACCGCCCGCTACCAGCTCCAGGTCCGTGACATGGCCGGCAGCGCCGCGATGGCCGAGCTCCTCGAACTCGGCGTCGTCCCCGTCGGCGACGGCACCGCCACCCTGCTGCCGCCGCCCGACGGCGACGACCTCGAGCTCGCCGCCGACGCCGGCCTGCCCTTCCACGCGTAACCACACCTCCTGACGACGAGAGTCCGCCGATGTACGAGCTGTCCCGGGTCCGCCTCTACTCCATCGGTCCCGCCGGTGCGCGCTACGCCGACACCGTGCTGGACCTGCGAGGAGTCGGCGAGCCCGTGCCCCACCCGGCCC
Organism: Streptomyces sp. NPDC038280; assembly: GCF_055600045.1. Classification (NCBI taxonomy): domain Bacteria; kingdom Bacillati; phylum Actinomycetota; class Actinomycetes; order Kitasatosporales; family Streptomycetaceae; genus Streptomyces; species Streptomyces sp. NPDC038280. The sequence goes on along the minus strand of NZ_JBVJYZ010000019.1, from coordinate 27,766 downwards.
CGGCGCAGGCGGAGTTCTTCGAGGAGGAGCCGGTCGGGCCGCCGCGCCGCCCCGCACCCGCCGGCGTGCTCTTCCTGGAGAACGGCGGCGGCAAGTCGGTCCTGCTCAAGCTGATCTTCTCGGTCATGCTGCCCGGCCACCGCAACACCCTCGGCGGCGCCAGCTCCGGCGTGCTGCGCAAGTTCCTGCTCGCCGACGACTGCGGCCATGTCGCCCTGGAGTGGCAGCACACCCTCACCGGCGAGCTCGTCGTCGTCGGCAAGGCCAGCGAGTGGCGCGGCCGTCAGGTCTCCAACGATCCGCGCAAGTTCGCCGAGGCCTGGTACTCCTTCCGCCCCGGGCCCGGACTCAGCCTCGACTCGCTGCCCGTCGCCGAGGCCACCTCCGTCCGTCCGCCCGTCGAGGGCGCCTCCGGTGCCCAGGGCCGCCGCCGCACCATGAAGGGCTTCCGCGACGCGATCACCGAGGCGGGCAAGGTGTATCCGCACCTGGAGGTGTACTGGGAGGAGATCCACGACCGCTGGAACGAACACCTCGGCGATCTGGGCCTCGACCCCGAGCTCTTCCGCTACCAGCGGGAGATGAACGCGGACGAGGGCGAGGCCGCCGGCCTCTTCGCGGTCAAGAAGGACTCCGACTTCACCGACCTGCTGCTCCGCGCGGTCACCGACACCCGCGACACGGACGGCCTCGCCGACCTCGTCAGCGGCTTCGGCAACAAGCTCGGCCGCCGCGCCGAGCTCACCGCCGAGCGCGACTTCACCGCCGGTTCCGTCGACCTCCTCGGCCGGATCGTCGAGACCGCCGGCATCCGCGCCCGGACCCGCGACATCCATGCCGGCGCCGAGCGCCGCACCCGCACCCTCGCCCGCCGGCTCTCGGCCCGCGCCGGCGAGGAGCGCGGCCGCGCCGCCGAGCTCTCCCAGCAGGTCACCGCCGCCGCCCATACCGTCACCGAGACGGAGCAGGCCCGCAGCCGCAGCTCCCTGATCTCCGCCGAACTGGCCTATCGCCACGCCTCGCTGGCCCTCACCGCCGCCGAGAAGGGCGCGGCATCCCAGCGGCGCGAGCTGACCGACGCCCGTACGCTGCACGCCGCCTGGCAGGCCGCCGAGTCGGTCCTGCGCCACCGCGCCGCCGCCGACCGCTCCGCGCGGGTCGCCGCCGCCATCCGCGAGGCCGAGCGGGACGCCGCCCCGGCACTCGCCGCGCGCGCCAGGGCCGCGGGCGACCTCGTACGGGCCCTGCACGCCGCCGCCGAGGACGGCGAGCGCCACGCGACGGAGGAGGAGGAGCGCTCCGCCGCCCTCCAGGAGGCCGGCGAGGCCGCGCACCGCGACGCCACCGCCGCGGCCACCGAGGCGCAGCGCGCCCGCAGCGAGGCGGGCCATCTGCGCCAGCGCCTGGCCGAGGTCGAGCAGGAGACCGCCGAGGCGGTCCGGGCCGGCTGGCTCGACGACACCGCCCCCGACGCCGACCCGGCCCGCGCGGCGCTCGCCGCGAGCGATGCCGAGAAGACGGCGGTCGCCGTCTGGGACACGGCCCGCGACGCCGCCCGTGCGGCCGCCGAACGTGCCAGGGAGGCCGCCGCCACCGAGAGCCGCGCCGAACTGGCGGCCGCCCGCGCGGCCGACGCGGCCCGCGCCGCGGAGAACGCGTACGGCGCCGAACACCGCGCAGCCGAATCCCTCGCGTCCGACGAACGCCTCGCTGAATTGCTGAGCTTCCCCACGGCCCCGACCAGGTCGGCGCTTCCCGGCCAGCGGGTCTCGGGCACGGGCGCGGCCGACCCCGGCGACAGCCGCTCCGGCTCGGTCGCAGCCGCATACGGCCAGGGTCCAGGTGCCCCCGGCTCAGGCACGTCCGCCGGTCGTGCCGCCTCCGCCGGCGACTCCACCTCCATGGCCGGCACCGAGCCCGGCCCCCTCCCCGCCGCCGCGAACGGTCACCCCGCGCCCACCCCCGATGGCCCCCTCACCGTCGCGGAGTTCGACCGGTACGCCGACGAGCTGCGTGAACTGCTCGACCAGTCGATCGCGTCCGCCGAGCGAAGCCTCTTCGACCTGCGTACGGCCGCCGCCGACGACTCCCGGATCCTGGGGGCCCTCGGTGACGGAGGTCTGCTGCCGCCCGGCCCCGACGTCCTCGCCACGGTCGAGTACCTCGGAGAGCACGGCATTCCCGCCCTCCCCGGCTGGCGCTACCTCGCGCAGGCCGTCGACCCGGCCGACCACGCGGCGGTACTGGCCGCGCGCCCGGAGCTCGTCGACGGTGTGGTGATCACCGACCCCGTCTCGTACGCCCGCGCCCGTGACGTCCTCGCCCGCGCGGCCCTGCTGCCGCGTTCCGCCGTGGCCGTCGGTACGACCGCCGCGCTGCTCGCGCCCGTGCCCGGACCGCGGACCGGAGAGGACGCGGGCGTCTTCCTCGTACCGCCGAATCCAGCGATGCACGACGAGCACGCCGCCGACGAGGAGCGCCAGGCACTGCGCGCCCGCGCCGCCGCCCGCGACGAGGAGATCCGTACGCTGGCGGCCCGGCTCACGGCCGACCGTTCGCTCGCGGCCCGTATCGGCTCGTGGCGCGCGGACTGCCCGCCGGGCATGTTGGCCGAGCTCGCCGAGGCGGCGGCCGGCGCACGTGAGGCGGCCCAGGCCGCCGAGGCGGAGCTCGCCGAGGCCCGGGCCGCCCGGACGGAGGCCGACGAGGCCGCCGCCGACACCGCCCGCGTACGCGACGAGCGCCAGGAGACGGCCCAGCGGGCCCGCCGCGCCGCCGACGCCCTCGCGGGCCTGGCCTTCCGGCTGCGCGAGCGGGCCGGATGGCAGGCACAACTCCGTGAACTCGCCGATGACGCGGCCGAGTCGGAGGCCCGCGCCCAGACGTTGCTGGAGCGCGCCCGCGCCGCCGACGAGGACCGCCGTGCTGCCCAGCGCGCCGCCGACGACGCCCACCGCACCGCCCGCGCCCTGCGGGCCGAGCGCGCCGAGATCGCGGGCGCCCCGGAAACCCTCCCGGAGGCCGACCCCGACGCCCCGCGCGTCTCCCTGCCCGCGCTGCGTGAGGCGTACCGCGCCGCGTCGCAGCTGTACGAGAAGGTCGGCGTCGGCGCCGACCTGCGTGCCGAGCAGGCCCGTGCCGAGAGCGACGAGAGCGCCGCCCTCGCCGAGCTGGACCGGCTCACCAACAAGGTCCGCACCCGTGCCGAGCACCTCCTCGAATCCACCGACGGCGCCGACGGCCCGTCGCGTCAGGCGGCCGCCGCACGCGCGGAATCGCTCGTGCAGATGCTGGAGACACGCGCGTCGGAGGCGAGCGAGAAGCTCGGCCGGCTGCGCGGTGAGGCCGAGCGGCTGGCCCCCGCCGACGGCGAGGCGCACACCGAACTCCCCGAGGAGCTCGTCCCCGCCGACGCCGAGCAGGCGCAGACCCTGCTGCGATCCGCTGCCACCGAACTCGCCGCCCGCACCGACGCCCTGGAGACCGCCCGCGCCACCCACGCCGGGCTGCTGCGGGCCCACCGCGCGTCGGAGGACGCCGCCGGAGGCTTCGACGAGACATCGGCCCTCCTGCGCGACCTCCTGCGCGACCACGCGGAGGAGGAGCAGGAGGAGACCGAGCCGTACGCCGGCACCCTGGAGGAGGCCAGGCACACCGCCGCCGAGGCCCGCCGTTCCCTGCGGGGGTGTGCGGCCGACCTGTCCGCCGCCGACGCCGCCGTACGGGAAACCTGCGACGTGCTCGTACGGCACGCCAACTCCACCCGCTACGAACAGGTGCGCACCCCCGCGCGCCAGCAGATCCGGGAACTGCCCGCCGCAGCGCTGCCGGAGCACGCCGCCAAGTGGGCCGAGGCGTTCGCGCCGCGCCTGCGCGTCCTCACCGACGAGCTGGCGCAGCTGGAGCGCAACCGCGACTCCATCGTCGACCGGCTGCGCGGCCTCGTGGAGTCGGCGCTCACCACTCTGCGCTCCGCGCAGCGTCTGTCCCGGCTCCCCGAGGGGCTGGGGGAGTGGTCGGGCCAGGAGTTCCTGCGGATCCGCTTCGAGGAGCCGGACCAGGCCACCCTCACCGAGCGGCTCGGCGAGGTCATCGACGAGGCGACCCGCGCCGCCGTCAAGAAGAACTCCGACCTGCGCAGGGACGGAATGTCACTGTTGCTGCGCGGAGTCCAGGCAGCCCTGGAACCCAAGGGCATCGCCGTCGAGATCCTCAAGCCGGACGCCGTGCTGCGCGCCGAGCGGGTCCCGGTCGGGCAGATGGGCGACGTCTTCTCCGGCGGACAGCTGCTCACCGCCGCCATCGCGCTCTACTGCACGATGGCCGCCCTGCGCAGCAACGACCGGGGCCGCGACAAGCACCGCCACGCGGGCACGCTCTTCCTCGACAATCCGATCGGCCGCGCCAACGCCACCTATCTGCTGGAGCTCCAGCGGGCGGTCTCGGACGCCCTCGGTGTCCAGCTCCTGTACACCACGGGGCTGTTCGACACGACGGCCCTCGCGGAGTTCCCGCTGGTCATCCGCCTGCGCAATGACGCGGACCTGCGAGCGGGGCTGAAGTACATCAGCGTCGAGGAGCACTTGCGCCCCGGGCTTCCGCAGCAGAACCCGGACGGCGAGCCGGTGCACGGCGAGATCACCGCCACCCGGATGTTCCGCCGCGGTGGGACGGAACCGACGGCGGCCGGGCCGTCGCGGGAGCCGGCGGGCAACCAGGTGGCCGACCCGGCCTCGGCCTGACGACAGTCGTCTCCGCGGGGTACGGGAGTTCAGGCCCGGGAGAGCCTGCCCGTGCCCCGCCGCCGTATCCGGGCGCGCGTCGCCTCGCGCCCCGACGCCCGCGCATCGCGCCGCGCCCTGCGGCGCTCCCGCCGGAGCTCGCGCGCGGTGCTGCTCGGCATGGAGACCACGCCGTGGCGCTGGTTCCACACCTGGCGCGTCACCCACACGTCCAGCACGCTCCACGTCGCCACGACCGTACTGGCCACACTGCTGAGCACCATGGGAAAGGCCAGCCAGGAGCCGGTGAGCGTGCCGAAGAAGGCCACCATCGCCTGAATGAGCGTCACGGACGTCAGCAACACCGCGCGCACCGCGGCCGTTCTCACCGGATCCGGCATCCGGCGCCGCGGCGCCGGCTCCTCCACCCACAACTGACGCGGGGCTTCCCGCCCGTCCGCCTCGGCCGGTATCGCCGCTCGCGTTCCGTCCGTCTCCGGCGCCGCCTCTGCCCGGCGCTCGTACGTGTCCATCGCTTCCGTCACTCCCCACCACTGACCGACTTCAGGGTGGCTGCCCGTCTTCAGGCGCTTTACGCAGACAGTCCTCGTCCCCGTACATAAGGACGACTGGTCGGAGAAGAAGATTCCCTCCGAAGCGCTCTCCGGACGAAGACTTCCAGCCATCCGTCCCCAGGGGAAAAACGAGGCTCCGCCTGGTGTCCTGCGCCACGGCGAGAACGCCAACTCGCCGAATACCAGGACAACTCATGATCAAGGTGCCCCTGCTCGGCCGAAAATCGTCCGGACGTGTCTTCGAGTTGGCTGGGAGGCAGTAGTAGGCTCACGCCGTTTGTTGCCGGTTGACGCGAGAACACCCGTTCCAAGCGGGGGTTGAGCTGGGGGAGGCCATGCGCTTTCGCGGGAAGTCCATCCGCAGGAAGATCGTGGCGTTGCTCCTTGTGCCGCTCGTCTCCCTCACGGGTCTCTGGGGTTTCGCGACCGTGCTCACGGGACGCGAGGCCAACCAACTCCTCGACGTCGGCTACGTCATCGAGAAGATCGGCTATCCGCTCGAGGACGCCGTCCGCGTCATCCAGAAGGAACGCCGACAGACCCTGGTCTATCTCGCCGACCCCCGCGCCTCCGACGCCCTCGCCGCTCTCCGGCAGGAGCGCACCGCCACCGACACGGCCATCGCCAGGATCCGCGTCAACGCCGAGGACGCCGACGTCCGCCAGGCGCTGCGACCCCCGGCGAGCCAGCGGATGAACTCCCTCCTCGAAGCCCTCGACGGGCTCACCGCCCTGCGCCGCTCGGTGGAGAACCGCAGCCTCGGCCGGATGCAGGCCCTCGAGTTCTACAACCGCCTCGTCGACCCGTGCTACGGCTTCATGATGACCCTCCACGCGCTGGAGAACGTGGAGATGGACAAGCAGGGCCGAGCCCTCGTCGGTATCGCCAGGGCCCGGGAGACGCTCGCCCGCGAGGACGCCCTCGTCGCCTCCGCCCTCATCACCCGCCGCGTCACCACCGCGGAGCTCCGCGCCGTCTCCGACCTCATCGCCAGCCGCAAGCAGTTCTACGAGGTCAACCTCGAGGTCCTGCCGGCCTCCGAACGCGAGATCTTCGAGCAGTACTGGCGAAGCCCCGACACCGAGCCGCTGCGCGACGCCGAGGAAGCCCTCATAGCGGCCGGCCCCAGCAAGAACCCCCGCACCACCGACGCCACCCGCTGGCAGGAGATGGCAGGCCCCGTCCTCGACGACCTCGCACGCGAGGACACCGAGGCCGGTGACCGCTACCAGGACCGCGTCCAGCCCGCCGCGTACAGCGTCCTGCTCAAGGCCGGCGTGGCCGGCGTCCTCGGCTTCATGGCGCTCCTCGTCTCGGTGATCGTCTCCGTGCGCATCGGCCGGGAACTGGTCCGCGACCTGCGGCGCCTGCGCAAGGAGGCCCATGAGGTCTCCGGCGTCCGGCTGCCCAGCGTGATGCGCCGGCTCGCCGCCGGCGAACACGTCGACGTGGAGACCGAGGCGCCACACCTCGAATACGCCAAGGACGAGGTCGGCGAGGTCGGTCAGGCCCTCAACACGCTCCAGAGGGCCGCCGTCGAGGCAGCCGTCAGGCAGGCCGCCATGCGCCGCGGCGTCGCCGAGGTGTTCGTGAACCTCGCCCGCCGCAACCAGGTACTGCTCCACCGCCAGCTCACGCTCCTCGACGCCATGGAGCGGCGCACCGAGGACACCGACGAGCTCGCCGACCTGTTCCGCCTCGACCACCTCACGACCCGGATGCGGCGCCACGCCGAGGGTCTGGTGATCCTCTCCGGCGCCGCCCCCTCCCGCCAGTGGCGCAAGCCGGTTCAGCTCATGGACGTCGTACGGGCCGCTGTGGCCGAGGTCGAGGACTACGAGCGCATCGAGGTACGGCGACTGCCACGCCTCGGCGTCGGCGGCCCCGCCGTCGCCGACCTCACCCACCTGATCGCCGAACTCCTGGAGAACGCCACGGTGTTCTCGCCCCCGCACACCGCGGTGCAGGTCCTCGGCGAGCGCGTGACCAACGGCTTCACCCTGGAGATCCACGACCGCGGCCTCGGCATGGCCCCCGATGCGCTGCTGGACGCCAATCTGCGGCTGGCGGAGACCCCGGAGTTTGAGCTCTCCGACACCGACCGGCTCGGCCTCTTCGTGGTCAGCCGCCTCGCGCAGCGACAGAACGTACGCGTCTCGCTCCAGCCCTCCCCCTACGGCGGCACGACCGCGGTCGTCTTCATCCCGGCCACGCTGCTCACCGACGCCCCCGAGACCGAGGGCACGGGCTTCCGCCTGGACCGCAAGGGCAACGGCGAGAACGCTCCGCGCCGCCCGATGCTCTCCAAGGTGCCTTCGCCCGGCGGGAAGCGCGTTCTCGACGGCCCGGTCGAACTCGAACCGCCCCTTGGCATACCGGGGTTCGACGACCGGCCACTGCCGGGCCGGCGGCGGGGGAGCGGGACGCGCCCGCCCTACGGCGACCGGCCCGCCCTCACCGAACGTCCGGCCTTCACGGCCGCCGACTCGCTCCTCGACCCGATGGCCGACCCGCTGACCGATCCCCTCACCGGGACCAGGAGCGGCGCGGTGCCCGGCCGGACGGCCGATCCGAGTGCCGACCTCGACGACACGGAGAGCGAGCGCGGCGGCATCTTCCGGGCCCGGGCGCATCTGCGCCGGATGCCCTCGGAGCAGCACCAGCAGGCGGCCGACCAGCTGCCCGAGCGCGCCACCGAAGGCCCCCTCCCGCTGCCCCGCCGCCGCCCGCCGACGCTGATCGCCGATCACGGCCGCCGGGTGGACGAGCCGGGCCGTGCGCACCCGGCGCCTCCCCAGGGCCCGGACGGCCGGTCCGCCCAGCTGCCCGGGCATCCGCTCACGCCCACGACCCAGCGGCCGTCGCCGACCGCACCGGCGCTCTCCTCAGTGCCGACGCCGGACGATCCGCCGGCCGGACTCGGTGGGCTGCCCCGCCGGGTCCGCCAGGCCAGCCTGGCCCCCCAGCTGCGGGAAACCACCGCCACGGGAGCGGCCGGCCGTGCGGGCGCCCCGGCGGAGACGGACAGCGACATCGAGCGCGACGCGGAACAGGTACGCGACCGGATGGCATCGATGCAGCGAGGCTGGCAGCGGGGCCGCCGGCAGAACGCCGCCATGGACCAGACCGGCGGGACAGCACCAGGAACGACACCGGAGGGGGACGGTCGATGACCGCACCGAACGCCGCAGCACAGCACGCCACCGGAAACGGTTCCGGCGAACTCAACTGGCTCCTCGACGAGTTGGTCGACCGCGTCGGGTCCATCCGCAAGGCCCTCGTGCTCTCCAGCGACGGGCTCCCTACCGGCACGTCCAAGGACCTGACCCGCGAGGACAGTGAGCACCTCGCCGCCGTCGCCTCCGGATTCCACAGCCTCGCCAAGGGCGTGGGCCGTCACTTCGAGGCGGGCAGGGTGCGCCAGACCGTCGTCGAACTCGACGACGCCTTCCTCTTCGTCACCGCGGCCGGGGACGGCAGCTGTCTCGCGGTGCTGTCCGACGCGGACTCGGACGTCGGCCAGGTCGCGTACGAGATGACGCTCATGGTCAAGCGGGTCGGGGTCCACCTCACGACGGCGCCCCGGACCGGCCTGCCCGCCGGAGGGTGAGTGGGACGGCATGAGTGACACTGGCCGCCGTACCCAAGAGGACGCCCGGGCCCATGAGGCCACCGGGGGCCCGGGACACCCCCCGGCCTCCGGGGGGCCGCGGACCGCCGAGGACGCCCGGACCTTCACCGACGCCCGGCACCCCGGCGGCGCCCCGTCCTCCGACGACGTCCAGGACGGGCACCCGCACCACTGGTTCGACGACGAGGCGGGGCCGGTGGTCCGCCCGTACGCCATGACCCGGGGGCGCACCAGCAGCGCCTCCCGCCACCGGCTCGACCTCATCGCCCTGGTGGTGCCCGAGCCCGCGGCCGACGACCCGGGCCGGGACCAGACGCTCTCCCCGGAACACGTCGAGATCGTCGAGCGGTGCAGTGACCTTCCCCAGTCGATCGCCGAACTCGCCGCCGGGCTCGACCTCCCCGTCGGGGTGGTACGGGTCCTGGTCGGCGACCTCGTCGAGGACGAGCTCGTCCACGTAACCCGCCCCGTTCCGCCGGCCGAACTGCCGGACGTGAGCATTCTCCGCGAGGTGATCAATGGCCTTCGGGCGCTCTAGCCGCAAGAAGCGGCTCGTCGAACCGGTGACGCTGAAGATCCTCGTCGCCGGCGGCTTCGGGGTGGGCAAGACCACCCTGGTGGGTGCGGTCAGCGAGATCAGACCACTGCGCACCGAGGAGACGCTGAGCGAGGCCGGCCGCCCCGTCGACGACGTGCACGGCGTCGAGAGCAAGACGACGACCACGGTCGCCATGGACTTCGGACGGATCACCCTCCGCGAGGACCTCGTGCTCTACCTCTTCGGAACGCCCGGCCAGGACCGGTTCTGGTTCCTCTGGGACGAGCTCGCGCAGGGGGCGCTGGGGGCCGTCGTCCTCGCGGACACCCGCCGCCTGGAGGACTGCTTCGCGGCCGTGGACTACTTCGAGCGGCGCGGGATTCCCTTCACGATCGCCGTCAACTGCTTCGAGGGAGCCGACCGGTTCCCGACCGAGACGGTACGCGCCGCGCTCGACCTGGACCCCGAGGTCCCGCTGATGATGTGCGACGCGCGCGACCGGGAGTCCGTCAAGGACGTCCTGGTGTCGGTGGTCGAACACGCGCTGCTCCTGGCCGCCCGGGAGCGTGAGCCGGCCGCGACCTGACCCACGACACGCCCCATGGGAACGACGCCGGGAGCGGCGTCGGGCGCGACTGCGATGTCACGCCCGACGCCGCTCAGCGGCGCCGGTGCATGCGCCATCGGCGGCGCGATGTCACGCCCCGCCGGCCTCCTCCCACCCGAAGCTCCGCTCCACCGCCTTGCGCCAGTTCGCGTACTCCCGCTCCCGCGCCGGCGCCTCCATCCGCGGCGACCACTCCACGTCCCGCTGCCAGTGGGCCTTCAGCTCATCCGTGTCCGACCAGACGCCCGTGGCGAGCCCAGCCGCGTACGCCGCGCCCAGGCACGTCGTCTCCGACACCCTGGGCCGGATCACCGGCACGCCCAGCACATCGGCCTGATGCTGCATGAGCAGCTGGTTGGCGGTCATGCCGCCGTCCACCTTGAGCGTGGTGATCGGTACCCCCGAGTCCTGGTACATCGCGTCCACCACCTCACGCGTCTGCCAGCTCGTCGACTCCAGGACCGCCCGCGCCAGATGCGCCTTGGTCACATAGCGGGTCAGACCGGTGATGACCCCGCGGGCGTCGGAGCGCCAGTAGGGCGCGTACAGCCCGGAGAACGCCGGCACGATGTACGCGCCGCCGTTGTCCTCCACGCTCGCGGCGAGCGTCTCGATCTCGTCCGCGCTGCGGATGATGCCGAGCTGGTCACGGAACCACTGCACCAGCGCGCCCGTGATCGCGATCGAGCCCTCCAGGCAGTACACCGGGGCCTGTTCGCCGATCTTGTAGCCGAGCGTGGTGATCAGCCCGCTCTTGGACGGCACGGGCCGCTCCCCGGTGTTCAGCAGCAGGAAACTGCCCGTGCCGTACGTGTTCTTGGCCGTGCCGGCGTCGTAGCACGCCTGCCCGAAGACCGCGGCCTGCTGGTCGCCGAGCGCCGAGGCCACCGGCACCCCCTGGAGCTGACCGACAGCCGTCCCGTACACCTCGGCGGAAGAGCGGATCTCCGGCAGGATCGCGGCGGGCACCTTCATCGCGGCGAGGATGGAGGCGTCCCACTCCAGGCTCTTCAGGTTCATCAGCATCGTGCGGGAGGCGTTGGTCACGTCGGTGACGTGGACGCCGCCCTCCGCACCGCCCGTGAGATTCCAGATCAGCCAGGAATCGATCGTGCCGAAGGCGATCTCGCCGCGCTCGGCACGCCCGCGCAGGCCGGGGACGTTGTCCAGCAGCCAGGCCGCCTTGGGGCCGGAGAAGTAGCTGGCGAGCGGAAGCCCGGTGGCGTCCCGGAACCGGTCCTGCCCGTGCGCGCCGCCCAGCTCCTCGCAGAGGGCGGCGGTCCGGGTGTCCTGCCAGACGATCGCGTGGTGCACGGGCTTCCCGGTGGCGCGGTCCCACAGCACGGTCGTCTCGCGCTGGTTGGTGATCCCCAGCGCGCTCAGCTGCTCCGCCCGCAGCCCGGCCTTGGCGAGCGCGCCCGCCACGACGGCCTGGACCTTGGACCAGATCTCGGTGGCGTCGTGCTCGACCCATCCCGGCCGGGGGAAGATCTGACGGTGCTCGCGCTGGTCGACGGCGACGATCGCGCCGTCCTGGTTGAAGATGATGCAGCGGCTCGACGTGGTGCCCTGGTCGATCGCGGCGACGAACGTGTCCGTCATGTCAGCTCCTAGGACGAGGGATCACGCGGGAAGGCGGAGATGCGCGGGGGGCGGGCGGCCGGAGATGGCTGCCGATGGCCGAAGAGGGCAGCTAGAAGGCCAGGTTGAAGACGACCCCGGCGAGCAGGCCCCCCACGAGGGGGCCGGCCACCGGAACCCACGCGTAACCCCAGTCCGACGTTCCCTTGTGGGGGATCGGCAGCACGGCGTGGACGATCCGGGGACCGAGGTCACGGGCGGGGTTGATGGCGTAGCCCGTCGGGCCGCCGAGGGACATGCCGATGCCGACGACCAGCAGCGACACGAGCAGGATGGAGATACCGGAGCCGTAGATGCCGGCGGCCTGGCCCGGCACCTGCCCGACGCCGATGCCGTCGTTCTTCCCGAAGGCCAGGATCGGCAGGACGAGCGCCATGGTGGCGATGATCTCGGTGACCAGGTTCGCGACCGGATCGCGGATCTCCGGCCCGGTGGAGAAGATCCCGAGCGTCGGCTGGGCGGTCTCCCGGTCCGTGTTGGCCCGGAACTGCGCCAGGTACACCAGCCACGCCAGTACGGCGCCGAGCATCGCGCCGACCATCTGACCGAGGATGTAGAGCGGCACCTTGTCCCACTCACCGGTGTCGACGGCTACGCCGACGGTCACGGCCGGGTTGAGATGGCCGCCGGAGAGGGGTGCGGAGGTGTACGCGCCGGCCAGGACGCCGAAGCCCCAGCCGAAGGCGATGACGGCCCAGCCCGCGGCTTTGGCCTTGGAGAAGTTGAGCGTGACGGCGGCGCACACTCCCGCGCCGAAGAGGATGAGAATCGCGGTACCGATGACTTCACCGACGAAGATGTCCCCATTGCTCATGGCGGCTCCTAGGCAGGGTGCGTTGTCCCATGGCGTGGTGAGCGTGCCTATGTGCGGCGCTGTGGCGCTGTGACGGGCGGTCGCGGGCGTTGCCGACGAGGACGCAGTTTTCTCCGGCTGTGAGGGGGCGTCAAGGTCGCGTACACGGGCCACGGTTCCTGCGCGGGACTGAGCGTCCGGACGCGACGGTGAAGCATCCCCCCGTGTCCGCCGGTCTCAGCGCACCACGACGACCGCCGACCCGTGCCCGAAGAGCCCCTGGTTCGCGGTGAGGCCGACACGCGCGCGCGGAACCTGCCGGTCACCCGCCGCGCCGCGCAGCTGCCAGGTGAGCTCGCAGACCTGGGCGATGGCCTGCGCCGGCACCGCCTCCCCGAAGGAGGCCAGCCCCCCGCTGGAGTTCACGGGGACGCGTCCGCCGAGCGCCGTGACACCCTCGCGTACGAGCTTCGCGCCCTCGCCGGTCCCGCACAGCCCGATGTCCTCGTACCACTCCAGCTCCAGCGCGGTCGAGAGGTCGTACACCTCGGCCAGCGACAGATCCTCGGGGCCGATACCGGCCTCCTCGTAGGCGGCCCTGGCGATGGAGGACCGGAACGTGTGGGGCGAGGGGCTGACGGCCGCCGCCGAGTCGGTGGCGATGTCGGGCAGGTCGAGGATCGCCTTCGGATACGTCGGCGTGACGGTGGAGACGGCCCGGATACGAACAGGGGCGGCGGCCCCGTGCCGCCGCGCGAACTCCATGCTGGACAGCACCAGCGCCGCCCCGCCGTCCGATGTGGCGCAGATGTCGAGCAGCCGCAGCGGATCGGCCACGATCGCCGAGGCGGCGACCTCCTCGGCCGTCACGGCCCTGCGGTACCGGGCCCGGGGGTTGAGCGCCCCGGCGGCCGCGTTCTTCACCTTGACGTGCGCGAAGTCCTCCGGAGTGTCGCCGTACAGTGCCATGCGACGGCGGGCGTACAGCGCGAAGTACGCGGGGTTGGTCGCCCCGAGCACACGAAAGCGCAGCCAGTCGGGATCGTCCCGCCGGTCTCCTCCCGGGGGAGCGAAGAAGCCCTTCGGAGCGGCGTCGGCGCCGACGACCAGGACGACGTCCGCCATACCGGCGAGGATCTGCGCGCGCGCCGTGTTGATGGCCTGGGCCCCGGAGGCGCAGGCCGCATACACGCTGGTCACCCGGGCCCCTTGCCAGCCGAGTGCCTGGGCGAAGGTGGCTCCGGCCACGTATCCCGGATAGCCCCCGCGGACGGTGTCCGCGCCCACCACGGACTGGACGTCCTGCCATCCGATTCCGGCATCGGCGAGCGCCTCGCGGGCCGCCGCCGTGCCGTACTCCACGAAGCCGCGCCCCCACTTCCCCCAGGGGTGCATTCCGGCGCCGAGCACGGCGATGTCACTCATCACGCCACCTCTCGAGGAGTCACCTGGTCCGAAGACGCCGCGCGCCGCCGGTCCGAAGCCCGGTCCGACGCGGCAGGCACCGGCGTGGCCCGCTCGGACGTGTCTCGCTCCCGCGCCACCGGTCGCCAGTGCCAGGTGGTCCAGATCGTGTGCGCGTCCTCGTTGAGGACACCCGGTACGACCTCGACCTCCATGCCGACGGCCAGATCCCCGACGCCGACTCCTGGCGCGGCCTGCCCCAGCACGACCATCGCCTCGGCCTCCAGCTCGACGGCGACCAGGGTGTACGGCTCCCACTGCGCCTCCGGATCGGAGACGTACGGTGCGGGCGGCCGGTACCGGCCGTCGGTGTACGACCAGACGCGGCCACGCTTGGAGAGCGGCACCTCTGCCAACTCCGTGCCGTCGCAGGCCGGATTGCGGCAGAAGGAGTCCTCGCGGGGGAAGAAGACCGAGGCGCAGGCCGTGCAGCGGGTGCCCAGCAGCCGGAACTCCTCCTCGCCAGTACCGACGTCGCCGCCGGTCCCGAGGTCGCCCGCAGAGAGACCGCCCGTGCCGGGGTCACCCGCCCCCGGCCGGCCGCCGCCGTGGGTGGTGAACCAGCCGGCGACGACCGGCGTACGTGATGCGCCGGGCGCACCCGCCCCACCAGCCGCCTCCACCCCACCGGCCGCATCCGCTGCCCTGGTCGTGCTCGCCGACTGCGTCAAGACCCCTCCCCGGCTCCACTTATCTGACGGATCGTCAGGAGTGTGCCATGGATCGCCGCAGGGGTCAGCGGTTCTCCGCGAGCCATTTGGCCGCGATCTCGGCCAGCTCCGCGTCCCGCCCGGCCAGCATCATGCGGATCATCTGCGCGTCGCCCCGCAGCGACCACCCCGGATGCCCGAAGGTCGCCGGGTTGTTCTTCTCGATGAAGAAGTGCGCCGGCCACGCGGTGCCGTACCCGATCAGCGGCAGCGCGGCCAGATACCGCTTACGCCCCCGGGCCAGCCCGTACGCGCTGATCGCGAGCCCGGTCAGGGTGCCCGTCAGATGCACCCACCGGGTCGCCGCCCGGGAGTGCATGGCCACGTAGTAGGGCCAGAACTCCTCGTACGAATCAAAGGTCTGCTCAGTCATGGGGGAACCGTAGTGCCGTTCCTGAGAACCGGATACGGGCCCACGGCGTCCGTCAGAGAAGAACGGGCGGCCGGGATCCACGGGGGTGGTCCCGGCCGCCCGTTCGCCTCTCCTCTACGGTCGGCGCTCGCTCAGTGGCCGGCCACCGACCGCCGGGCGACCGGGAAGTCGAAGTAGGTGGACGGGAACGGCTCGGGCTTGAAGGTGAAGTGCCACCACTCCTCGGGCAGGTTCACGAAGCCGAGATCGCCGAGGGTGGTCTTGAGCAGCTGTCGGTTGGCCCGCTGGGCGCCCTGGACGCGCGGGTCGTCCGTGTGCGAGAGCGTGTCGAAGCAGTCGAAACCCGTTCCCATGTCGACGGAGTTGTCGGGGAAGCGCTCGGCCCGAGGGGCGTAGCACTCCACCAGCTTCTCGCCCGGGACGTACGGTCGCGTCGGCGCCGCCGGCAGCTTCACCAGGGTCAGGTCGACCGTCGAACCCCGACTGTGTCCGGACTTCTCCGCGATGTAACCGTCCGCGAACAAGCGCGACTTGTCGACATGGGGATAGAACTCCGCCTTCATCTTCTCGTCGGCCAGGTCCTTGGCCCAGCGAACGAAGTGATCGACGGCCCGCTGAGGCCGGTAACAGTCGTAGACCTTCAGGGAGTAGCCCTGCCTCAGCAGCTTCATCTGCGCCCGGTGCAGCGCCTGTGCGGCGGGCCGGGTCAGGATGCACAGGGGCTGGCGGTAGCCGTCCACCGGTTCACCCACGAAGTTGTGCTCGGTGGTGTAGCGCATCTCCTGGATGATCGTGGGGTCCACCGAGCGCAGTGCCACGAACTCCTCGGGGGCCTTCGGCTCGGGCGTGGCCCGTGCGGCGGGCGCGGAGGCGGTGAGCGCGCCGGCCGCGACGATCCCGGCCGTGGCGGTCGCGAGCAGGGAACGGAGGGCGTAAGCAAGTCCTGTCATGTGCACCGTCTATCAGTTCAGGACCGGGTCGGGAAAGACCGATCGCGTACGGCCCGGCCGACCAGCCTCGCCTCTTCACGGCCCCGCTCTTCCCCTCGGCCTGCTCCCCCCGGCCCGCCCGTCCCTTGAGCGCGCCGCCCACGCACCGGGCCGCCCCCACGCGCCGCGCACCTCCGCTATCGTCCGCGCCCGTGAAGAACTCCCATTGCTCCGCCTGCGGCACGCCCTACGCCTCCACCGACGCCTGGCCCCGCGTCTGCGCTGCCTGCGGTGACCTCGCGTACCGCAACCCACTGCCCGTCGCGGTCACCCTGCTCCCCGTAACGGACCCCGACGGCACGTCACTCGTCGTCATCACCCGCACCATCGAGCCCCAGCGCGGCGGCATCGCACTCCCGGGCGGGTTCATCGACCACGCCGAGGACTGGCGCCACGCCGTCGTCCGCGAGCTGAGGGAGGAGACCGGGATCGACGCGGCCGAGAGCGAGGTCCGCCTCGCCGACGCGATGAGCTCCCCGGCGGGCCATCTGCTGCTCTTCGGCCTGCTGCCCGCGCGCCCGGTCGCCGAACTCCCGCTGTCCGCCGCCACGGACGAGACCGAGGGCTGGCATCTGCTGCGCGCGCCGGCGGAGCTGGCCTTCCCGCTGCACACGACGGCGGTACGGAACTGGTTCGCGGGCAGCTACTCCCCACCCGAGCCCGAGCCCGAGCGCCTGCCTTAGCCCCGGCCCTCGTACCTCCAACTCGGGCAGCTACTCCCCACCCGAGCCCGAGCGCCTGCCTTAGCCCCGGCTCTCGTATCTCCAACAGCCCCGACCCCTGTACCCCCACCCTTAGTCCCTGGCCACCCCCCGCACCCGTACCCGGTCCGTCACCTCCACCGCTCCCTCGTCCGTGATCCTTTCCACCACCACCCGGTCGTCCACCAGCCGCGTCGTGTACCGCTCGATCTCCGCCGGCTCCCACCCGTCACCCGTGTCCCGTACGACGAGTCCGCCCCCGGTGCGCCCCGCCGCCGGAGCCCATACCTCCAGCTCCACGTCACCGTCCTCGCCGCGCACCGCGAGTACCGCGCCCGCCCTCGCCAGTACCGGGATACGCGAGAGCGGCGCGTCGACGAGCACCTGTCCGGGCCCCTCGTACGCCGCGCCGGTCACGGTGTCGTACCACCGGCCCCGCGGCAGCCGGACCGCCCGCCGGTCCGTGCCGCGCTCGAGAACGGGCGCGACCAGCAGGGCGTCTCCCAGGAGGAAGGCGTCCTCGCAGTCGCGCAGCGCGCGGTCCTCCGGCGCGCCCCACCACAGCGGCCGCGCATAGGGGGCGCCGGTCAGCCGGGCGAGCTGCGCCAGGGTGACGAAGTATGGTCGCAGCCGTTCCCGCTCCGCGAGCGCCGCGCGCGCGTGCTCCAGCACGGCCGGACCGAACTCCCACGGCTCCCGCCGCCCCGCGTCGATCGCCGCGTGCGTGCGGAACAGCGGCAGCCACGCCCCGAGCTGGAACCATCGCAGGAACAGCTCCGGTGTCGGGCTCCCGTCGAATCCGCCGACGTCAGGGCCGGAGTACGGCACGCCGCACAGCCCCATGCCGAGGACCAGCGACAGCGAGGCCCGCAGTCCCGGCCAGCCGGTCGTCACGTCTCCGGACCAGGTGCCGCCGTAGCGCTGCATCCCCGCCCACCCCGACCGCGAGAACAGGAAGGGCCGCTCGTCGGGCCGCAGCCGCCGCAGCCCGTCGTACCCGGCCCTCGCCATCGCGAGGGCGTAGACGTTGTGGGCCTCGCGGTGATCGCCCCCGTGTCCCTCCAACACGTGCCGTGCCGAACGCGGCAGCGTCCGGTCGCCGAACGGCGCGAACGACACGGGCTCGTTCATGTCGTGCCAGATCCCCGAGAAGCCCTGCGCGAGCCGCTCCGCGTACAGGCCGCCCCACCACTCCCGTACGGCCGGATCGGTGAAATCGGGATAGGCGCACTCCCCGGGCCAGACGACGCCCCGCACCTCGTTCCCCCGGGCGTCCCTGACGAACGCGCCCGCTGCCCTGCCGCTGTCGTAGACCATGTTTCCGGGCTCGGCCTTGACCGCGGGGTCGACGATCGACACCAACCGCACCCCCTGGGCACGCAGCTCCTCGGCGAGCGCGGGCAGGCCGGGAAACCGCTCCCGGTCGACGGTGAAGACCTGATGCCCGTCGTAGTGGTCGATATCGAGGTGCAGCACCGACAGCGGCAGGCCCCGGTCCTGGTATCCGGCCACCACCCGGCGTACCTCCCGCGCGCTGCCGAAACCCCATCGGGCGTGCTGCGGGCCCAGTGCCCACGACGGCGGCAGCGCCGGCGCGCCCGTGAGCGTCGCCCAGCCGTGCAGCACGCGCGCGGGGGTGCCCACGACCACCCAGCAGCGCAGGGGCCCGCCGCCCATCCGTACTTCGCTGGTGGCAGGCCGGTCGTGCCCGGACCCGGCTCCCTCCTCGCCCTCGCGCAGCGTGACCTGTCCGTCCCAGGAGTTGTCGTGGAACGCCAGATGCGTCCCGGCGTCCGCCACCACCAGCTGCACCGGCATCGTGATGTACAGCGGATCCGCGCCGGGGAAGACCCCGCCCCGGGGGTCGGTGTTCCACAGCCGGTACGTGCCGTCCCGCAGCCGCGGCCCGGACGCCCGCCCGCCGAGTCCGAAGAAGCGGGCGTCCGCCGGAAGCTCGGACCGCTGCACCCAGCGGGCGGGGCCGCCCGCCACCGGCTCCCACCACCGGGGCGGCAGGTCCCGCCGCAGCACCACACCTCCGGGCGTACGGATCTCCACGGCACCGTGCCGGGACACGGCGACGGTGACCCGCTCCGAGACCACCCGCCAGCCGCCGTCCTTGTCGGGCTCCAGCTCGGCGCGCGGATCCGGCTCGGGCGGCTCGCCCGCGAGCGCGTACGAGGGCAGCGGCTCCGCTTCGTCCCAGCCCCAGAAGACCGCCCCGCCGGTGGTCACGGACACGCGGAGCACGGACCGGGCGAACCGGACGGTCCCCCCGCCCGCCATGGGCTTCGCGCCCTCGACCTGCCCGGGCACGCGCGCCCTCTCCGGACCACGCGGCGGCAGCCCCAGGGCATCCGTCCGCCGCTGCCGCCACGCCGACCGCATGGCCCGCAGCCCCGCCACCGACCCGATTTCCCGCACCGAACGCACCAGCTCACGACCGTCCATGGCGCTCACCCTGCCATTTGGACCAGGTCGTACGGGGTGCGTTCAACTGCCGTTCACCCGTGGTGAGACCACATATTCAGCTGTCCGACCATGGGTGGGAAGCCCTGGTGCGAAAGACGATCACATGGCATCGTCCTGTCAGCCGCGTCACGCGCACACCCCAGCACGTGCGCGGGACACACGCCGACACCGCGTACAGCCCGGGAGCCGCCCCATGACGTCAGAGACCACCGAACCGCTCTGGCAGCCCGACCAGGACCGCGTCGACGCCGCGGCCGTGACCCGCTTCCAGGCGTGGGCCGCCGAACGGTACGGCGCACCGGCCGACGGCGGGTACCCGGCCCTGCACCGCTGGTCCGTCGACGAGCTCGAAACGTTCTGGCAGGCCGTCGCCGAGTGGTTCGACATCCGCTTCTCGACGCCGTACGCGCGCGTCCTCGGCGACCGCTCGATGCCCGGAGCCCAGTGGTTCCCCGGTGCGACGCTCAACTACGCCGAGCACGCCCTGCGGGCCGCCTCCGAGCGCCCCGACGAGCCGGCGCTGCTCCACGTGGACGAGACGCAGCGACCGACGCCCATCAGCTGGGCCGAGCTGCGCCGCCAGGTCGGCGCCCTCGCCGCCGAGCTGCGCGCCCTCGGCGTACGCCCCGGAGACAGGGTCAGCGGCTACCTGCCGAACATTCCGCAGGCCGTCACCGCCTTCCTCGCCACCGCCTCCGTCGGCGCCGTCTGGACCTCCTGCGCCCCCGACTTCGGCGCCCGCAGCGTCCTCGACCGCTTCCAGCAGGTCGAGCCGGTCGTCCTGTTCACCGTCGACGGCTACCGCTACGGCGGCAAGGAGCACGACCGCCGCGACACCGTCGCAGAGCTCCGCGCCGAGCTGCCCACCCTCCGCGCGGTCGTCCACATCCCGCTCCTCGGTACGGAAGCGCCCGAAGGCGCTCTCTCCTGGCCCGACCTGATCGCGGCCGACACCGAGCCGGTCTTCGAACAGGTCCCCTTCGACCACCCCCTGTGGGTCCTGTACTCGTCGGGCACCACCGGTCTGCCCAAGGCCATCGTTCAGTCCCAGGGCGGCATCCTCCTGGAGCACTTCAAACAGCTCGGACTGCACTGCGATCTCGGACCGGAGGACCGCTTCTTCTGGTTCACCTCCACCGGCTGGATGATGTGGAACTTCCTCGTCTCCGGCCTGCTCACCGGCACCACGGTCGTCCTGTACGACGGCAGCCCCGGCTACCCCGACACGGGCGCCCAGTGGCGGATCGCCGAGCGGACGGGCGCCACCCTCTACGGCACCTCCGCCGCGTACGTCATGGCCTGCCGCAAGGCGGAGGTCCACCCCGCCCGTGACTTCGACCTCTCCCGGATCACGTGCGTCGCGACCACCGGCTCCCCGCTCCCCCCTGACGGCTTCCGCTGGCTCCACGACGAGTTCGCGGACGCGGGCGCCGATCTCTGGATCGCCTCCGTCAGCGGCGGCACGGACGTGTGCTCCTGTTTCGCCGGGGCGGTGCCCACCCTCCCCGTCCACATCGGCGAGCTCCAGGCGGCCTGTCTCGGCACCGACCTCCAGGCCTGGGACCCCCAGGGCAAGCCGGTCGTCGGCGAGGTGGGGGAGCTGGTGGTCACCAACCCCATGCCGTCCATGCCGATCCGCTTCTGGAACGACCCCGACGGCAGCCGCTACCGCGAGAGCTACTTCGAGATGTACCCGGGTGTCTGGCGGCACGGCGACTGGATCACGATCACCGACCACGGCTCGGTGATCATCCATGGTCGCTCCGACTCCACCCTGAACCGTCAGGGCGTCCGTATGGGCAGCGCCGATATCTATGAGGCCGTCGAACGACTCCCCGAGATCCGCGAGACCCTCGTCATCGGCCTCGAAGAGCCGGACGGCGGCTACTGGATGCCCCTCTTCGTGCATCTCGTCCCGGGCGCGACCCTCGACGACGCCCTGCGGGACAGGATCAAGCAGACCATCCGCACCGAACTCTCGCCCCGGCACGTTCCCGACGAGATCATCGAGGTCCCGGGGGTCCCGCACACTCTGACGGGCAAGCGCATCGAGGTCCCGGTCAAGCGCCTCCTGCAGGGCACGGCGCTCGCGAAGGCCGTCAACCCGGGGTCCGTGGACAACCTCGAACTGCTCCGCTTCTACGAGGAGCTGGCCAAGAAGCGCCGCTGAGCCCCGCCGCTCCGGCCCTGCCCGGCTAACCCCCGTAGGTGGCCTCGGACTCGCCCAGTACCGCGGCGAAGTCCGAGGCCAGCCGGGCGGCCTCGGCGGGCTTCAGCGTCGCCGTGGTGATCCGTACGGCAGGCGGCGCCGCGATCCGGAACCGTGCCCCGGCCGCCACCCACCAGCCGCGCGAGCGCAGCCCGTTGACGACCCCCGACTCGTCCCGCACCGGCACCCACACGTTCAGCCCGCTCGCCCCGTGGGCGGCGATCCCGCGCCGCGCCAGCTCTCCGATCAGGGCCTCACGCCGCTCCGTGTACGCCCCCTCCGCCGAGGCCACCAGCGCGCGCACGTGCTCGTCGGCCAGCAGGCCCGCCACGGTCTCCTGCAGGACATGACTGACCCAGCCGGAGGTCAGCAGCAGCCGCCCGTCGTGCCGCGCGAGCGTGGCGGCGTCGCAGGCCAGCCCGGCCCACCGCAGATCGATGCCGAGATGCTTGGACACCGTGCGGATCTGCGCCCAACGGGCCGGTCCCGCGGCGGCGAGGGAGTACGCCGGAGCGCCGGACACGTCGGCGTTGTGGTCGTCCTCGATCACCAGGACCTCCGGGAAATCACGCAGCACGCGCGCGAGTTCGTCCCGCCGGGCCTTCGAGAAGCAGGCGCCCATGGGGCTCTGTCCGCGCGGACTGCACACCAGGGCCCGCACCCCCGCGCGCAGCGCACCGCGCAATGCCTCGGGCAGGAGTCCCTCGTCGTCCACGGCCACCGGGACCATGCGCAGCCCGAGCGCCGGGACCAGGTCCAGCAGATGGTGGAATCCGGGGTCCTCGACCGCCACCGAGTCACCCGGCCGCAGCTCCGTGGACAGCAGCCGGCCGATGCAGTCCAGCGCTCCGTGCGCGAACGTCACGTGCTCCGCGGGTACCGCGTCCCGCGCGAACCACGCCCGCGTCAGCTCCTCCAGCCGGGCCAGCCGGGGCGACGCGCGGTGGGACCCGTACACCGGGCTCACGACCGCCGGCGGGCGCAGCTCCGGCATGAAGGCCGGATCGGGATGACCGCCCGCGAGATCGCGCAGCCCCGCGGGGACCTTCGGCGGCCGGCGCGAGGCGACCGACGGAGCCGCGGCCACCACCGTCCCTCCGCGCCCCCGCGTCACCACCACGCCGCGCTGCCGCAGTTCCTTGTACGCGGTCGCCACCGTGCCGGGACTCACGCCCAGCTCGTCGGCGAGCCGCCGTACGGGAGGCAGCGCCGCCCCCGGCCCGAGCCCTCCCTCCGCCACGCCCCGCTCGACGGACGCGGCAATTCCCCTGGCTGTCGTCCCACTGATCGCATATTGTGTTGCCACGTACACAAGTCTGTACTGATACATAACTGAAGTCAAGGGGGAGACAGTGAGCCTGCACCGCCAACGAGCAGCACTCGCGGCGCGCATACCGGGCGGCCGCGACGGACGCCGCATGCTCGTCGTCGCATTCATCGACAAGACGGGCACCGGCCTCTGGGCAGCTGCCATCGCCCTCTACTTCACCTATGTCACCGGACTCTCCGTGGCCCGGATCGGCCTGCTCATCGGCGTCTCCGGAGCCATCGGCATCGCCGGCGCACCCCTCGCCGGCCGCCTCGCCGACCGCTTCCCCGTCACCCACGTCCTCATCGGCGCCCAACTCCTGCGCGCCGCCGCCCTGCTCGCCCTGCTCACCACCGACACCTACGCCCTGCTGGTCCTCTACTCGGCCGTCGGCTCCCTTCCCGACCGCGCGGCAGGCGTCCTCACCAAGCTGTACGCCGCCCGCGCCGCCGGCAAGGACCGCGTCCGCTACCAGGCCATCAACCGCACCGTCGCCAACCTCGGCTGGGCCGTCGGCGGCCTCGCGGCAGCCGCGGCCCTCACCCTCCACACCAGCGCCGTCTACCAGCTCCTCCTCATCGGCAACGCCCTCTCCTACCTCGTGATGGCGGCCCTCACCCTGCGCTGCGGCGAGCCCCCAGCGCCCTCCCGCGTCGTCGCCGACTCGACCACCACCACCCCCGCCCGCACACCGTCCAATCCCTGGCGTGACCGCACCTTCCTGCTCTTCACCGCCACCGAAGCCGCCCTCTTCCTCGACGACACGATCCTCCAGGTCGCGATGCCCCTGTGGATCATCCACGCCACCGACGCCCCCGTCGGCCTGGCACCGCTCCTCCTCGTCCTCAACAGCGTCCTGGTCGTGGCCTTCCAAGTGCCCCTCGCCCGCTTCGGCCCCACGCCCGCGGCCGCCCGCACCCTCCTCATCCCCCTCGCCGGACTCTTCGCCGCCGGAACCCTCGCCCTCGCCGCCTCCACGTCCGGCGGCCGGTGGCTCGCCATCGCCACGCTCACCGCAGCGGCCGTCGTCCTCACCTTCGCCGAGATGATCCACGCCACCGCTTCCTGGGAACTCTCCGTCGCCCTCTCCGCCGACGACGCGCAAGGGGCGTACCTCGGCGTCCACGGCCTGGCCGGCGCGGTCCAGCGCAGCGCGGGCCCCCTGCTGCTCTCCGCCGTCATCGCCGCGGGCCCCCTCGCGTGGCCCGCCCTCGGCGTCGGGCTCGTCGCCACCTGCGCCCTCCAGCACCGGCTCGTCCGCGGCCGGCTCATCCGAAGGTCACTGTCAGTGCCGACAGTTACGGTGAGTGAGCACTGATCGACAGCGCTCAGGGGGGACACATGGCGCACACCAGCACGACCACGTCCATGCGACGCGCACTGCGCCGCGAAGTACCCAGCACCGTCGGCCTCCTCGCCGACGAAGAGGACTTCGCGGCCATGCGCCACTACCGCACCTTCACCTTCGACGACCACACGGCGTACCTCCGCCAGGTGGAAGGCCTGCTGCGCGCACTCGCCTCGCAGGGCGGCCACACCACCGTCGCCCTCTTCGATCCCGAGGAGTACGCGTCGTACTGCGAGGACACCGGACTCGACCCCGACACCGCGGCGAGCCGCAGCCGCTACATCGCCGAGATCGCCGCCACCGGCGCGCGCGTCCCCTACACCGGGCAACCGATGGACACACTGCTGCCCACCCTCATCACGACCGCCGTCCGCCAAGCCACCTGGGAATACGCCACCATGCTCCTGGCCGACCTGGGGGAGTGCGCCGACTGCGGCCAGGACGTCGGGAGAGCCGCCTTCGACCGGGCCTCCCACCTCCTGATGACCCTCCTCGAGGCAGCGGGACCGGGCACCCACCACCTCGTGTGCAGCGTCCCCTCGACCGACGAACCCCTCATGGCGGCCCTGCACGCCACCCGCGACCCCGGCACCCCCGCCCACCTCGACGCGACCGAAGGCGCCGAATTCGTCACCGTCCTCGCCGCCGGCATCGCACTCGACAGCCCGGGCGGAGTCGTCCTGCGCACCACCGCCCCCGGCACCCCGGACCGGCTCCACGGCTGGCGCCTGCGCCGGGGCACACTCCACTCCCTCACCGAGGGCGAGGTGTTCAGCGCCTACTGCACCGACGCGGACACCGGCGAACCCCTCTCCCCGGAACCGGGCGTCGAATACCGCGGAGGCTTCCCGCTCCCCGCCGACGACTGGCCGAGCCACCACTGAGCCCTCCGGACGAGAACAGGAAGGAACAGAAGAAGGGGCTCCCCGCCGCGACCGGCGGGAAGCCCCTTCAGAACCCAACAGCCCGGATCACTCCCCGGACAGCACCGCCTGCGCGGCCACACGGGCTTCCTCGGCGGAATCGGCGGCACGCGCGGCGGCAGCCGCACGCTCGCACTGGGCCAGCGTGTGCTTGGCCAGCGTCGCCCGCACATAAGGAATCGACGCCGCGCCCATGGACAGGCTGGTCACACCCAGACCTGTGAGCACACAGGCCAGCAGCGGGTCCGAGGCCGCCTCTCCACACACACCACAGCTCTTGCCCTCGGCCTTGGCGGACTCGGCCGACATCGCGACGAGGTCCAGCAGCGCCGGCTGCCACGGGTCCTGCAGTCGCGACACCGCACCGACCTGACGGTCGGCGGCGAAGGTGTACTGCGCGAGGTCATTGGTGCCCAGGGAAAGGAACTCGACCTCCTGCAGGATCGAACGCGCCCGCAGCGCGGCGGACGGAATCTCCACCATCGCGCCGAACTTCGCGTTCAGCCCCGCCGCGCGGCACGCGTCGGCGAACGCCTTCGCATCCGTACGGTCCGCCACCATGGGGGCCATGACCTCCAGGTACACCGGCAGACCCTCAACCGCCTTCGCCAGCGCGGTCAGCTGCGTCCGCAGCACCTCCGGGTGATCCAGCAGCGTCCGCAGACCCCGCACACCCAGCGCCGGATTCGGCTCGTCGGCCGGAGTCAGGAAGTCGAGCGGCTTGTCGGCGCCCGCGTCGAGCACCCGCACCACCACGCGCCCCTCGGGGAACGCCTCCAGCACCTTGCGGTACGCCTCGACCTGCTTCTCCTCGGACGGCGCCTGCTTGCTGTCGTCCAGGAACAGGAACTCCGTACGGAACAGACCCACACCCTCAGCCCCGGCGTCCACGGCGGCCGGCACGTCGCCCGGCCCGCCGACGTTCGCCAGCAGCGGCACCTTGTGCCCGTCCGAGGTCGCACCCGGACCACTGGACGCGGCCAGCGCGGCCTTACGCGCGGCAGCCGCCTCCTCGAGCTCCGCGCGCTTCCCGGCAGTGGGCTCGACGAAGATCTCGCCGGTGCTCCCGTCGACCGCGATGAGCGTGCCCTCGGCCAGCTCACCCGCCCCCGGCAGTGCCACCACCGCGGGCACCCCCAGCGCCCGCGCGAGAATCGCGCTGTGGCTGGTCGGCCCGCCCTCCTCAGTCACGAAACCAAGGACGAGCGCGGGGTCGAGCAGAGCCGTGTCGGCGGGGGCAAGGTCCCGCGCGATCAGTACGTACGGCTCGTCACTGTCCGGCACACCCGGCATCGGCACACCGAGCAGGCGGGCCACGATCCGGTTCCGCACGTCGTCCAGGTCGGCAACCCGCCCGGCCATGTACTCGCCGGCACCCGCCAGCAGCTCCCGGTAGTGGGAGAACGCGTCGTAAATACCGCGCTCCGCCGTGCTGCCGACCGCGATCCGGCGATCGACGTCGGCGATCAGCTCCGGGTCCTGAGCGATCATCGCCTGGGCCTCGAGCACTGCCTGCGCCTCGCCCCCCGCCAGATTGCCTCGCGCGATCAGATCGGCGGCGACAGCTTCGACGGCCTGGCGAGCGCGCCCCTGTTCGCGCTCCGCCTCCTCCGCCGGAATCTGCTTAGCCGGCGGCTCCAGGACCGCCGTGCCCATGTGCCGGACCTCGCCGATCGCCACACCGTGGCTCACACCGACGCCTCGCAGCGTTGTCTCCATCTCACCCGTCTCCGATTGAGCGGCGGCCCCAGCCGCCGCGTGGAATGTCCAGCTCGCGGTCGTCACGGGGACGACGCCGGCCTACTGCCAGCTGAAGAGCGAGTCCCCGGCCTTCACATCGCCCGCGTCGACGACATCGGAGAGCGAGTCCGTCGTGGCCTCGAGCGCGACGACGGGGCAGATCGCGGACTTGCCCGCGGCCTCGACCGCGGCGGGGTTCCAGCGCACGACGCCCTGTCCGCGCGTGACCGTGTCCCCCTTGCCGACGAGAAGCTCGAAGCCCTGGCCATTGAGCTGAACGGTGTCGATACCGAGGTGGGTGAGCACCCCGTGCCCGTCGCCGTCCACGACGACGAACGCGTGCGGGTGCAGAGAAACAATGACGCCGTCGACGGGCGAGACCGCCTCCGACGGCTCACGTACGGGATCGATGGCGGTACCGGGCCCGACCATGGCACCGGAGAAGACCGGGTCGGGTACAGCGGCAAGACCGATGGCGCGTCCAGCAAGTGGCGACGTCACGGTTGTCATGGGAAGCCTCCCAGGGGCGGAGATTGTGTCGCCGTCACTACCTGTCCCGGACGGCGTACTGATCAGAAGGGTAAGTCATAAGAAGTCCTAGTTCCGCACAGGAAGCACCAGTTGGCGGCCTAGGGACTACCGGAAGCGATTTGCCTCTACTGACGGTGGGATGTACTGTCGTAGTCCTGCCTGGCCCCAACGCGACGTTGAGTCGTAGGTCGGCAGCACCGATTGAGTCGAGATTCTAACTGGTCTAAACCACTCCTGGTCTACACCTCTGCGCGTCTGCAGGGTGGTGGTCAGGGAGACGGAAAAGTCCTGCTAGAGTCTGACCCGCCGGAAAGGGAATCGCGAAAGCGAGGAACTGGAAAGCAAATCGAACCCCGCTCCGACGGGGAATCGGACACGAAAGAGTCTGATAGAGTCGGAAACACGAAAGACCGAAGGGAAAGCCCGGAGGAAAGCCCCAGAAGATGTTCTGCGGGTGAGTACAAAGGAAGCGTCCGTTCCTTGAGAACTCA
>NZ_JBVJYZ010000018.1:0-135644 GCF_055600045.1 Streptomyces sp. NPDC038280 | reverse complement strand
GCGCGCCATCTCCACACAGTCGTCCCAGCGCCCCTCCAGCATCGCCTCCCGGAACTTCTTCGACCCGTTGGCGTTCGTCCGCTCCCCGATCGCCAGGTAGGCGGTGTCCTGACGGAAGGGCACGTGCGCGTACAGAGAGGAGGCGCCGGCCTCCGCCTCCGGGGCCCGCGCCGCCACACCCGCGCCCCCGACCCGTTCCACGATCTCCCGCAGATGGTCCGGAGTCGTACCGCAACAGCCGCCGACCAGGGAGAGCCCGTAGTCCCGAACGAACCCCTCGTGCGCGTCGGCCAGTTCGGCCGGCGTCAGCGGATAGTGGGCGCCGTCCTTGCCGAGCACCGGCAGGCCGGCGTTCGGCATGCAGGACAGGGGCACGCGCGCGTGCCGGGCGAGATGGCGCAGGTGCTCGGTCATCTCGGCCGGTCCGGTGGCACAGTTCAGCCCGATCATGTCGATGCCGAGCGGTTCCAGCGCGGTGAGCGCGGCGCCGATCTCCGAGCCGAGCAGCATCGTGCCGGTCGTCTCGACGGTGACCTGCACGATCAGCGGCAGCTCGTCCATGCCGCACCACTCCAGGGCGCGGCGGGCACCGACGACGGCCGCCTTCGTCTGGAGCAGGTCCTGTGAGGTCTCGACGAGCAACGCGTCGGCGCCGCCCCTGATCAGGCCCTCGGCGTTCCGCTGGTACGCGTCGCGCAGCGGCTCGTACGTCACGTGCCCGAGGGTGGGCAGCTTGGTGCCGGGGCCCATGGAGCCGAGGACCCAGCGGTCCCTGCCGTCGCGCGCGGTGAACGCGTCGGCGCTCTCCCTGGCGATCCGGGCGCCGGCCTCCGACAGTTCGTACACCTGACGCTCGATGCCGTACTCGGCGAGGGCGGCCAGGTTGGCGCCGAAGGTGTTGGTCTCGACGCAGTCCACGCCGACGGTGAAGTACTCGTCGTGGACGGCTCTGACGATGTCCGGCCGGGTCACGTTCAGGATCTCGTTGCAGCCCTCCAGACCCGTGAAGTCGTCGAGCGTGGGGTCGGCGGCCTGGAGCATGGTGCCCATCGCCCCGTCGGCCACGACCACCCTGGTGGCGAACTCGTCCCTCAGCGGCTTCCTCATGACAGCCCCCGCAGACGCGTGAGGAGCTCCGCCGTGCAGCCGGGCCCGTACGTCGTACGGATCCCGTCGAGCAGCGCGTCCCGCCGCAGCCGGTACTCCTGCGTCCCGACGGAGGCGAGGACGGTCGAGGCGACCGCGCAGCCCAGCTGGGCCGCGCACCGCTCGGGCACGCCCCAGAGCGTCCCGGCGAGGAACCCGGCGCGGAAGGCGTCGCCGACGCCGGTCGGGTCGACGACCTCGGGGACCCGCACGGCCGGCACGACCAGGGTCTCCCTGCCCTCGCCCCGGATACGGACGCCGGCTTCGCCGTGGGTGGTGACCCAGGTGCCGACCCGGCCGAGGATCTCCGCCTCGCTCAGCCCGGACTTCTCGCCGAGCAGAGCGGCCTCGTACTCGTTGGTGAAAAGCCAGCGCGCGCCGTCCACCAGCTCCCGCACCTGCGCCCGGTCCAGCCGTGCCAGCTGCTGCGAGGGGTCGGCGGCGAAGGGGATGCCCAGGTCACGGCAGGCGCGGGTGTGCCGGAGCATCGCCTCGGGGTCGTCCGGTGAGATCAGCGCCAGGTCGATCCGGCCGGTGCGGCCGACGACCTCCCCGAGGTCGATCTCCCGTGCCTCCGCCATGGCACCGGTGTAGAACGTCGCGATCTGGTTCTGGTCCCGGTCGGTGGTGCAGACGAACCGGGCGGTGTGGAGGGTCTCGCTGACCCGCACGGAGTCGGTGTCCACACCGTGCTCCTTGAGCCGGACCCGGTACGGCTCGAAGTCACCGCCGACCGCGCCCACGAGGACCGGGCGCAGACCCAGTACTCCCAGGCCGAAGGCGATGTTCGCTGCCACTCCGCCGCGCCGCACCTCCAGGCTGTCGGCGAGGAACGACAGGGAGACCCGGTCCAGCCGGTCCGCGAGCAGCTGTTCGGTGAACCGGCCGGGGAAGGTCATCAGATGGTCGGTCGCGATGGATCCCGTGACAGCGATGCGCACGTCAGCCTCCCTCGACCTGACCGGTCGCCTTCTTGAGCGCCTCCACCCGGTCCGTGCGCTCCCAGGTGAACTCGTCCAGCTCGCGGCCGAAGTGTCCGTACGCGGAGGTCCTGGCATAGATCGGGCGCAGCAGGTCCAGCTCGCGGATGATCGCGGCCGGGCGGAGGTCGAAGACGGCCGAGACGGCGTCCTGGATCCGCTCGTCCGGCAGTGTGCCGGTGCCGAAGGTCTCCACGAAGAGGCCGACGGGCTCCGCCTTGCCGATGGCGTACGCGACCTGCACCTCGCAGCGGCGCGCGAGTCCGGCGGCGACGACGTTCTTGGCGACCCAGCGCATGGCGTACGCCGCGCTGCGGTCGACCTTCGACGGGTCCTTGCCGGAGAACGCGCCGCCGCCGTGGCGCGCCATGCCCCCGTACGTATCGATGATGATCTTCCGGCCGGTGAGACCGGCGTCCCCCATCGGGCCGCCGACTTCGAAGCGCCCGGTCGGGTTGACCAGCAGCCGGTACCCGTCGCTCTCCAGGTTGACGCCCTCTTCGGCGAGCGCCTTCAGCTCGGCCTCGACGACGAACTCCCGGATGTCCGGGGTCAGCAGCCCCTCGACGCTGATGTCGGCGGCGTGCTGGGAGGAGACGACGACGGTGTCCAGACGGATCGGGCGGTCTCCGTCGTACTCGATGGTGACCTGGGTCTTGCCGTCGGGCCGCAGGTAGGGGACGGTCCCGTTCTTGCGGACCTCGGTCAGCCGGCGCGCGAGCCGGTGGGCGAGCGCGATCGGCAGCGGCATCAGCTCGGCGGTGTCGTCGCAGGCGTACCCGAACATCAGGCCCTGGTCGCCGGCGCCCTGCGCGTCGAGGTCGTCGGCGCCCTCCCCTTCGACCCTCCGCTCGTACGCCGTGTCGACGCCCTGGGCGATGTCCGGCGACTGGGAGCCGATGGACACCGACACGCCACAGGACGCGCCGTCGAAGCCCTTCGCGGAGGAGTCGTAGCCGATGTCGAGGATCGCCTCGCGCACCAGCTGCGGTATGGGGGCGTACGCGGACGTGGTGACCTCGCCCGCGATGTGCACGAGACCGGTGGTGAGCAGCGTCTCGACGGCCACGCGGGAGGCCGGGTCCTGGGCGAGGAGCGCGTCCAGGATCGTGTCGCTGATCCGGTCCGCGATCTTGTCGGGATGGCCCTCGGTCACCGACTCCGAGGTGAACAGGCGCCGGCTCATGCCTGACCCACCTCCGCGCGGAAGAAGTGCGTCTCGATCGCGGCGAGGGTCCGGATCTCGTCGACCTCGAGGGTCTCCATCTGGATGGACTTCCCGCTCTGCTGCTCCAGCAGGAAGACGAACTCGACGAAGGACAGCGAGTCGATGAGCCGGTTCTCGATGAGGTCGAGGTCGGGGGCGATGTCGTCGCGCTCCGGGTGGCGCTCCAGGATCCAGTTCTTCACCTGCTGCAGGCCGTCGGCCATGGTTGCTCTCCTTGAAGTGCTTTGTACGGATGGGGTGGTGGGGGGCGTACGGTCGAGCGCGCCGGCCGGGTCCGGGTACGGGTGCCCGGCGGAGCCGGCGTCGAGGATGGGCGCGGCCACGGCCACCGCGTAGTCCACGTCGTGGCTGATGGAGACGGTGATCTCGGTGATGCCGGACCCGGCGGCCATCTCGGCCGCGCTCCGGTGCAGCTCGACGAGCGGCCAGCCGCCCTCGGAGCGCCGCACGACGATGTCCGGCCAGGGCAGGAACCTGCCTCTGACCCGGAGGGTCTTGAAGGCCGCTTCCTTGGCCGCGATCCGGCCGCACAGGCTCAGGACGTCGAGGCCGGTGGACGTACGGCAGTCGGCGAGTTCGCCGGGGGTGAGCATCCGCTCGAAGAAGTCCTCGCCGTACTCGGCGAGGAGCCCCCGGACACGGGTGACGGACACGATGTCCATGCCGAGGTTCGCCCAGCCCAGGCCGCCCGCCGGCGGGGCGACGGGTCGGGCCGGCACGTCAGATCACCGGCCCGGCCGCACGCCCGCCCGCCGCGCGGACGGCCTCGGTCGCCGCCTCCCAGCTGCCGTGCCGCCTGGTCAGCGCGGACAGCCAGCGCTCCAGGCCGAAGGCGACACAGCTGGTGAACGCGGGACCGCCGTTGGCGAGGGTGATCGCGCACCGGTCGCCGAAGAAGTTGCGGTGGGTATTGACCGAGGCGATCGCCAGGTCCTCGTACAGGAACTCGTGCTTCACCGGGGTCAGCCGCTGCAGTACCGCCTTGGAGCTTCCCTTGTCGAAGAACGGGTCGCAGGCGGCCTCCTTGCGCAGCGGCAGGTCGAGGGCCTCGGCGAAGGCCTCGATCCGCGCGGTGAACGAGGACAAGTGCGTCTCGGCGTGCTCACGGGTGCCGAGGGCAACGACCTCGCGCATACGGAAGCCGAGCTGGCGGCGCATGCCTTCGTAGTGGGTCTCCTTGCGGAAGCACCACCCGCAGACGGTGATCAAGGTGTCGTCGGCCACCTGACGGCCCTGGTGGTCGATGTAGACGGCGTAGCACGACGCGGAGGGGAGTCCCAGGGCCGCCGGCTGCAGCGCGTCGCACGGGAAGCAGCCGGTGTCGGTACAGAACCGGGTCGTCTCCCGGGCGTCCAGGTCGAGGGGGGCGGCGACGACGGCCTGGTGGGGGAAGTTGTCGTAGTAGTCGAGCCGGGCCAGGTCGGCGGCCGGCAGCAGTGGGGGCATGGTCATCGGGCGGGCGCCCGCGCTCACGCCCCAGCTCTCGAAGGTGTCGTCGAGGAGCCGCAGCAGGGCGGTTCCCTCGGGACCGAGGGACGGCAGGCCCCTCGCCTCCCCGACGCTCTCAGGGGTGGTCACGGTCATGGTGGAGTCACCTCTCGGACGACGGGCCGCGGTCAGACGACGGGCAGCGTGTCGTCGGTGAAGATGCCGGACTTCAGGAAGAAGCCGAGCGGCTTACGGATCGCCTTGCGCTCGAAGGGGCGGCGACGCTCGTCGGCGACCAGCGCGTTGCGCAGGGCCAGCGGGTCGGCGATGCCCGCGTCGCGGTAGACGTGCGGGTTGTAGAGGGAGTTGACGCTGTAGACGACGTACCGCTTCAGATAGGCCTCGACCTCGGCGAGCCGCTCGGCGGAGACGGACTCCCTCATGCGGTGGAAGAGCAGCGAGACCAGTTCACGGCCGAAGGCGATGTGGCGGGACTCGTCCTGGTGGTGGATGCGGTTGACCTCGCGGATGGTGTGGCAGAGCGCGCCGTCCTGCGCCATCCGCGTGTTGTAGTGGTCGACGAGCTCCTCGAAGAACAGGATCCGGGCGAAGACCAGGAAGTTCTCCACCTCCGGCTCCCAGGCGGAGTCGGCGCGCATCGCCGTGGAACCGTAGATCTTGTTGCCGTAGCGGCGGCAGAACTCGGCGAAGAACCACATGTGTTCGTTCTCTTCGCCGATGAAGTGGTGGAAGAAGTCGGACGGGACTTCGAAGCCGGGCATGTGGATGCGGCCGACGACCTCGATGAGCAGTTCGCGGATGCCGTGCACGTTCAGGCTGTAGAAGTTGATGCTCTCCCACTTGGAGAGCCGCTGGAGGGCCTCCTCGCCGAGCTCGTCGTAGTACGGCGTGCCGTAGACGGTGAGCAGCTCGGGGGTCATCCACAGCCGGTTCTCTTCGAGCTTCTCGGGCCAGTCGAACTGCTGGTAGGGGTTGTAGTACTCCTCGATGGACCGGGAGCTGAGGCGCTCCAGGACTTCCAGGAACCGGTCGCTGACGGGCAGGGGGGCGGTGGCGCCCATGGTGACTCCTCGGGGTGGATGGCACGGGCCTCTGTGCGGGGGTCCCGGGGCAGGACGGTGCCCCGGGGCCCTCGGGAACCGGGGTCCGGACGGGGGCCCCGTGAGCTCACGGCCTCAGGGCCGGACTTCGTAGACGGCGTTGACCGGGGTCTCGGTCGCGCGCCGCCAGCGGGTGAACCCGGCCTCCTGGGCGATGCCCCGGAAGGCCTTCTCACCGGAGTGGTTGCCGAGCGCGTGGGGGCCGCGCTGCGCGACCGCCACGGGCAGGCACATCACGGCGGAGAGCGCCATGAACATGCGGGCGGCGGGCGTCTGGGTGTCGATGTCCGCGGGCGACACATTGGACTCGACGAGCATCCAGGTGCCGTCGGCGTCCAGGGACTTGTGCACGTGCTGCGCGGCGGCGACCGGGTCACCCATGTCGTGCAGGGCGTTGAAGAAGGTGACCAGGTCGTAGCCGGTGCCGGGGTAGTCGTCGGCCGACGCCACGTCGAAGACGACACGGTCGGAGAGCCCGGCGTCCTCGGCGAGCTGCCGGGCGATGCCGATGGCCTCTTCGGAGTAGTCGAAGCCGTGCACGGTCGCCTCGGGGAACGCCTTCGCGATCAACAGCGTGGTGTGGCCCACGCCGCAGCCGACGTCGGCGACCGTTCCGCCGGCCGCCAGCTTCCCGGTGACCCCGTGCAGCGCGGGCAGCCAGTCCGCGACGAGCCTGTGTTCGTACGTGGGCTGGAAGAAGCTGCCCATGCCGGTGTCCAGGGCCGGGTCGTGCTCGGCCCAGCCGACGCCGTCGCCGGTGCGGTACGCGTCGACGAGCAGGTCCTCGGTGGCGTACAGCGCCTTGAGGGCGGTGAAGAACCCGGCCGCGTAAGTGGCGGCCCCCGGGTCGGCGAGGACGGCGACATGGTCGGCGGGCAGGGTGTACGTGTCGGCGCTCGGGTGCCGCTCGACGTACCCGGCACTGAGCTGGGCGTGCAGCCACTCCTCGGCGTACCGCTCGTTGATCCCGGTCCGCTCGGCGAGCTGTGCGGGGGTGAGGGCGCCACCGGCGGCGAGGGCGCGGTAGAGCCCGAGCCGCTCCCCGAGGGCGACGGTCAGCCCGCGCACGGCGGCGCCGGCGTCCCCGATGACGCGCTGGTGGAAGTCGTGGGTGCCGGTCATGCCGCCACCCCCGGCAGGTCGCACGTGAAGAGGAAGGACCTCGGGACGCGCGGGAGCGTGCGCGGCGGGACCGGGTAGGGCCAGCGGCCGAAGTCGGCGCCGTCCTCGCCGGGCTGCTTCACCTCGCGCACGGCCCATCCGGAGTCGGTGAGCAGTTCCTCGGGCGTCTCCGTGCCGAACAGCCACGGATTGCCGTCCTCCTCCAGGCACTTGAGGAAGGGGCGGGAGAGCGGGTTCTCCAGGGCGGCCCTGCTGATGACGTCCCCGAGCAGGACCGAGCCGGGCGCGGCATGGGCGGCGAGGGTCGAGATGAGGGTGCGTACGGCCGTCTCCGGCAGGAAGAACAGCAGGCCCTCGACCACCCACAGGACCGGCTCGTCGCTGCGCCAGCCGGCTTCCTTGAGCGGCCCGGTCCAGTCCTGGGTCAGGTCGACCGGGACGGTGACGCGCTCGCGCCCGGCGGGGGCGGGCTCGTCGGCGAGCATCCCCGCCTTCGCCTCCAGGAGCGCGGGCCGGTCGAGTTCGTAGACGGTGACGCCGTCGGGCCACGGGAGCCGGTAGAAGCGGGTGTCCATGCCGGCGGCGAGGAAGACGACCTGGCGGATGCCCCGCTCCTCGACGGCCCGGACGATGGCCCGGTCGAGATAGGTGGTGCGGATGGCGAGGAACGGCACGGTGCCGGCCCCGGCGTAGCGCTCCAGCAGCTCGAAGCCGATCGTGTCGGCGACGGTGCGCGCGTAGGGATCGGCGAACAGCCGGTCCTCGCGCTCGGTCTCCAGGGCCCGCGCTGCGGCGGTCCACTGGGCGGTGCGGGATACGGCCTCCACAGGAGGTCCCCCTTCACTTCGGGTGGGAAAGGTACGGACGGGCACGGGGGCACGGGGTGTCCCCG
Source organism: Streptomyces sp. NPDC038280 (assembly GCF_055600045.1). NCBI lineage: Bacteria > Bacillati > Actinomycetota > Actinomycetes > Kitasatosporales > Streptomycetaceae > Streptomyces > Streptomyces sp. NPDC038280. Next base: position 127,727 of record NZ_JBVJYZ010000018.1, on the reverse strand, counting down.
GGCCGGCACCGTCAGGTCGTGGTCCGGCAGCAGGCGACCGGGTCCTCCGCCGCGGACATCGACGACGGGTGGCCGGCTTCGGAGTCGGCGGGACGCCGCCGGAAGATGCTGTGCAGGATCATGCTGAACACGGCCGTCCCGTCGGGGCCGACCAGCGTGCACCTGGGCTTCACGGTGCCGGTGGTGGGATTGAACGGCGACGGGGTCGCGCCAAGGACCTCCACCCGCGCGGTGAGGACGTCCCCCGGCCGTACGGGACGCAGATAACGGACCTCGTCGATGCCGGGCGAGCCCATGCAGGCGCTGTACGCGAGCAGTCCGTCGACGTAGCGGCGCATGAACATCGACTGGGTGTGGAATCCGCTGGCGATCAGCCCGCCGAAGGACGAGCGCGCCGCCAGCTCCGGATCCGCGTGGAAGGGCTGTGGATCGAAGCGCTTTCCGAAGTCCAGCACCTCCTCCGCCGTGACGGTGACGGTGCCCAGTTCATGGACATCGCCCGGCTGGAAGTCCTCGAAGTAGCGCATCACGCGCCCCCCTTGACCTAAAGGAGTGTCATTCCCTGGCAGACACCAATCTACGAATGGCTCATTTATTTTGTCAACCCAAAAGAAGCGAGACTGCGAACGCGGGGCGCGGACGGTGCGGCTCAGCGGCGCAGGGCGGCCTCGACGTCCCGCCAGAGGTCCTCCACCGCCTCGATGCCCACCGACATCCGTACGAGCCCCGCCCCTATCCCCGCCGCGTCCAACGCCGTGGCGTCCAGCTCCCGGTGGGACGTCGACGCCGGATGCGTCACCAGCGTCTCCACACCCCCCAGCGACAGCGCCAGCCGCGCGACGCGTACGGCCTCGATGAACTCCCGCCCCGCCTCCCGGCCCCCCGCCAGCTGGAACGAGAGCAGCCCGCCGCCTCCGGCGAGCACCTTGCGCGCCATGGCGTACGAGGGGTGCGCGGGGTGCCACGGCCAGTGGACTGCGCTCACGGCCGGGTGGGCCGCGAGCCGCTCGGCGAGCACGGCGGCGTTCGCGCAGTGCTCACGCATACGCAGCGGCAGGGTCGGTATGCCGCGCAGCGTCAGCCAGGCGGCGAACGGATCGGCACTGGCCCCGAGTTCGACCGTCCGTGGCCAGATCTCGTGCCGCAGGCCGTCGTCCGCGAAGACGGCGGCGCCGCCCAGCACGTCGGAGTGCCCGGCCAGGTACTTGGTCGTGGAGTGGACGACGACGTCCGCGCCGAGCTCGAGCGGCCGGCACAGGACGGGCGAGGCGAGCGAGTTGTCGACCAGGCTCAGGACACCCTGGCGCCGGGCGGCGGCCAGCAGCCCCGGAAGGTCGGGCACCTGACCGGTGGGATTGGCGATGGTCTCCAGGACGAGGAGCCGGGTGCGCGGCCCGGCGAGCGCCTCGAACTCGGCCGCGTCGTCGCCGGCGATGTACGTGACGTCGATGCCGTACCGCGCCGCCAGATCGGAGAGGACCGCGTACGTCCCCCCGTAGAGGCACCGCTGCGCCACCACCTGGTCCCCGGGGCGCAGCAGCGCGAGCAGCACACCGCTGATGGCCCCCATCCCGGAGGCGAAGGCAATGGCCGACGCACCGCCCTCGAGTCCGGCGAGGGTGTGCTCCAGGGCTCGTACGGTCGGGTTTCCGCGGCGGCTGTAGACGTACCGGCCATCGGGTCCCGCCATGGCCTCGGCGAGCGCGTCGGCGGACGCGAAGGCGAAGGCCGAGGACTGGACGAGGGGCACGGAGAGCGGCCAGCTGCCGGGGGGCGGCGGTTCGTTGACGACGTGTACGGCACGGGTCCTGATGTCTTCCACGGCTGTTCCTTCCGGGCTGGGACTACGGGCTGGGACTACGGGCTGGGCTTCGGGCCGGTGCTTCGGCCGGGGCTTCGGCCGGGGCTTCGGCCGGGGCTTCGGATCGCTGCTTCGGATCGCTGCTTCGGGCTGCGGAAAAAGGGGCCGCCCGACGTCCTGGGAGGACATCGGGCGACCCCTGGCGGGCACATGACGCGCCCCGCCGTGCGTCACACGCCGACCTGCTCGCCCTGCGGAGCAGGAGCGGCGGCAGCGGCCGCGGCGGCCTTGTCGCTCTTCATCAGGAGGAGCGTGATCACACCGCCGGCCGCGGCGACGATCGCGGCGCCGATGAACGCGGCGGAGAAGCCGTCGGTGAGGGCCGGCAGATTGCCCAGCTCACCGGCGCCCTGCGACATGGCCAGCGCGGTCAGCGCGGCCAGACCGAGGGCAGAACCGACGTTGTAGGTGGTGTTGACGATGCCGGAGGCGAGACCGGCCTGCTCCTGCGGGGCCCCGGACATCGCGGCGATCATCGCCGGGATGTAGGCGAGGGACATGCCGAGCGCGGCGACGAGCGAGGCGGGCAGGACGTCGACCACGAACGAGCCGGTCGGCTCGACGGCCGACAGCCAGACCAGACCGGCCGCGAGGACCAGCAGACCCCCGGCGATCAGCGGCTTGGCACCGAACTTGGCCATGAGGCGCGCGGTGATCGCCGTCATGAAGATCATCAGCAGGACGGTCATCGGGAGCAGCGCGGCGCCGGACGCGAAGGCGCCGTAGCCGAGGACCTGCTGGAGGTAGAGGTTGAGGAAGTACCACATCGGGATCCACGCGGCGCCGAGCAGCGTCATCGACAGGTTGGCCGAGCCGAGCCGCGGAACGCGCCACACGCTGAGCGGCATGAGGGGCTCGCGGACACCCTTCTGGATCACGAAGAAGAGGATGAGCAGGACGACGGCCCCGGCCAGCTCGAGGATGGTGGCCGTGGCGCCCCAGCCGACCTCGGGCGCGCGGACCACCGCGAAGACGGCGAGCGCGAGCCCGGCGGTGACGGCGACCGCGCCGAGGACGTCCACGGAACCGCGGCGGGACTCGACGGCGGGCAGCAGCCTGGTGGCGGCGAGCGTGGCGAGGCCGATCGGCACGTAGATGATGAAGACCCACGGCCAGCTCATCCACTCGGTGAAGACACCGCCGAGGAAGACGCCCGCCGTGCCGCCGGCCGGAGCGGCGGCGCCGTACAGCGCCATCGCCTTGCCGAGCTCCTTCGGGTCGTGCATGAAGAGCATCATCAGCAGGGTCATGGCGGAGGGCGCGATCAGCGCGCCGCCGACGCCCTGGACCGCGCGGCCGGCGATCTCCACCCAGGCGGTCTGCGCGGCGGCGGCGAGGACCGAGCCGACGATCATGACGGCCCAGCCGGTGGCGAAGATCTTGCGGGCGCCGAGGAGGTCGGAGAGCCGGCCACCGAGGAGGAGGAGTCCGCCGAAGACGATGACGTAGGCGTTGAAGACCCACTGGAGCTCGCCCTGCGAGAAGCCCAGGTCCTTCTGCATCTCGGGGAGCGCGACCCCGATGATCGAGGTGTCCATGATGACCATGAACTGGGCGGCGGCGAGCACGACAAGTGCCCACCAGCGCCGGGGATTGACGGTTGACATTGCCCTGACCCTTCTCTCGCACGGCCCCCGAGTACGCCGTGAGACATACCCCTAGGGGGTACCTTCGCGGAGCACCGTAACATACCCATGGGGGGTATGTAAGAGTGAGAGGGGGGCAGCCGCGGGACGGCAGAATGCGCGGCATGACCAACCCTCACGAACTGCTCCGCCGCTGGACGGCGACCCTCCTCGCGGCCCGCCCCGGCGAGGAGGGCCCGGACCCGGTCCCGTACGGCGAGAACCTGCTGACCCGCTGGGCCGAGCCACAGCGCCGCTACCACACCACTGAGCACCTCGCCGCGGTCCTGGACCGGATCGACGAACTGGCCTCACACGCACAGGACGTGGAGCTCGTGCGGCTCGGCGCCTGGTTCCACGACGCGGTCTACCGCCCGGACCGCTCCGAGAACGAGGAACGGAGCGCGGCCCTGGCCGAGCGCGCCCTCCCCGAGGCGGGCCTCCGCCCCGACCAGACCGCGGAGGTGGCGCGCCTGGTCCGCCTCACCGTCACCCACGACCCCGCGCCCGGCGACACCAACGGCGAGGTGCTGTGCGACGCGGACCTCGCCGTCCTGGCCTCCGACGCGGATACCTATACGGGGTACACGGCCGCCGTCCGCGAGGAGTACGCCTTCGTACCCGACGACGCCTTCCGCGCGGGCCGCTCGGCGGTTCTCGGCCAACTCCTCGAGCTGCCCCGCCTGTTCCGGACCCCCTACGGCCGGGAGAAGTGGGAGGCGGCGGCGCGGGCGAACCTCACCGCGGAGCTGACGCGGCTACGGACACTCGCCTGAGCGGTACCGGCTCCCGCTCACGTACTCGACACGGAGGACGGGATTCTTGTCCTCCAGGACGTAGAGGGTGCCGTCCCAGGGCGCCCAGTGGCGCGGTACGAGATAGAGCCGGTCCCCCGACACATGGAACAGCCGCAGCCCGGCGTACCGGTAGCGGTAGGGGCTGCCCTTCTCCGCGACCAGCGAGAGACAGCTGCCGCCCCCGCGGATCAGCAGGTCCTCCTTGCTGAACACGACGACCGCCGGGAGTCCGCCCTCGACCGTCCGCGCGGTCTCCGCGGCCCTTCCCCGGCCGACGACGCCGGCGTACGAGTAGACCGACCAGAAGAGCGCGATCACCGCGACGATCAGCGCCAGGGCCCAGAGCCGGGCGTCGCGCGCGCCCCGCGTGCGGCCGTACGCGGTGAGCAGGGCCCCGAGCATCACCCCGAGGGGCAGCACCAGCTCGAACACCCGCGGCGCGAGCGGGTACGCGACGACCATCGCCACCGCGGGCACCCAGGCCCACCGCAGCCCGCGCACGAGGGGCCCGGCCCAGCGCGGCTCGTCCCGCATCCCGCGATGCACGGCATGGGCACCGAACACGGCGGCGGCCCCGACGAGCGCGGGAAGGTAGAGCGCGTTGACGCTCCGCAGCAGATAGTCGGCGGTGGACAGCCGGAAGAGACTGTCCCGCAGCCCGAGCGCCCGGGTCTCCGCGTCGGTGCTGGCCCACCCGAAGTAGAACAGCACGGCGGTGAAGAGGGAGAGCAACGACCCGATCGTGCCGAGGAGTTCGGCGAGGCGCGGAGCCGCGGGCTCTGGCTCCTCGCGCGGGCCGGGCGCTGACGGCGGCGCGGGAGCGGGGGTCCCGGGCACGGGCGGCGCGGGAGCGGTCGCGGGCGGGGCCGTTGGGGCCGTGGGCGCCGTCGGGCCCGGGGCGGGAGCAGGGACGACAGCGGGTGGGGCTGGTGCGGCGCCCGGGTCCGGCGGAGGCGGAGCCGGGGGTGTACGACGCCGGTCCACGACGCGGGTCAGCGTCGTACGGAGCCCGCGGAGCGCCGACCGACGGGTCATCGGGCCGCCGACTCGGGCTCGGGACCGGAATGCGCGCCGGGCTCCCCGGCCCCCGGGTCGGTCGGCTCACCCGGATCGGTCGGATCGGTCGGGTCGGGGCCCGGGCCCGGGTCGTTCGGGCCGCCGCCCGGCCCCGGGCCCGCCTCGATCGTCAGGGTCATCGGTTCGGCCGCCCTGACGGAGCGGACCATCACCTTCAGCCTCCCCGCCGGTGTCCCGTCGGGAACGACGAACGAGAACGTCAGCCGGTCACCGGACATCCCCATGTCCTGGAGCTCGACCGGCACACGGCCGAGCATGACGCCGATGCTCTTGTACGCGTCGCCGAAGTCGAAGTACGTCCCCAGCAGTTCGACCTCGACCGTCTCGCCGGGCCGCGCCACGGCGTCTCCACCCGCGTCGAGGCGGACGATCCGCCACCGGCACGCCGTACCGCTCCCGCTCGACGGGCCGCGCAGGCGGGCCGTCGCGCCCGGGTGCTCGTGGTGGTACCGGAGCAGCCGCCCGAGCACCGCGTAGGCAGCCCGCCCCTTGCACGTCGCGGGGCGCCCGCCCGGCACCGCCGCGTAGGCCTTCGCCGCCGCGGACCAGCTGCCGCCCTTCCCCTGCACGGCCAGACACGCCTCGGCGAGCCCTCGCAGCACGGCCCACGCCTGCGGCTCGGAGTGCCCCGTCAGCTCGCTGTCCTCCGGTTCGTCGGGGATCTCCTTCCGGGCCGACGCGCACTTCCGGGGGTCGGTGAGGTCGTCGTAGACGCTCTCGTGGTCGGGCGCGTGCTCCGTGTTCGGCGCGCCCGGCCCCGGCGGCAGATACGACAGGCCCTCGACGTCCCCGGACCCGTCCCCCGATCCGCCGTCGTCGTCCTCGGGCGGTTTCCAGGTCGGCGTACCGCTCGCGGACGCGGCGCTGCTGCGTCCCCCGGACGGCTCCCCGGCTTCCTCGCACCCCGCCACCGCCGACGCCGCCAGCACGCAGGCCAGCACGGCCCCCCATAAACGGATCGAACGCCTCGCCATCGCAGATCAGCCCCCGCCGAGCCCCGTTCGGATGTCCTCCGCCCACATGATGGGGCCGGTCCGCCGCGCTGGGAAGGAGAACGGACTTGCGACGGCGGTCCGGCATGTGGACACGGAGGAATGCCAGGATCAAGACCACTGTTCACCACTGTCATGCCGTCTTCGTCCGCCGAACGCACCCGTATGCCCCTGGCCGTCTACATCCTCGGCCTGTCCGTCTTCGCGCTCGGCACGAGCGAATTCATGCTGTCCGGGCTCCTGCCTCCCATCGCCGACGACATGAACGTGTCGATCCCCCGCGCCGGCCTGCTGATATCGGCCTTCGCGATCGGCATGGTCATCGGCGCGCCCCTGCTCGCCGTGGCGACCCTGCGCCTCCCCCGCAAGACGACCCTGATCGCGCTGATCACCGTCTTCGGCCTCGGCCAGGTCGCGGGCGCCCTCGCGCCGACGTACGAGGTGCTCTTCGCGTCCCGGGTGGTCAGCGCACTCGCCTGCGCGGGCTTCTGGGCGGTCGGCGCGGCCGTCGCCATCGCGACCGTCCCGCAGAACGCCCGGGCCCGGGCGATGGCCGTGATGATCGGCGGGCTCTCCATCGCCAACGTCCTCGGCGTCCCGGCCGGCGCCTTCCTCGGTGAGCACCTGGGGTGGCGTTCGGCGTTCTGGGCGGTCGGGGCCGCCTCCGCGATCGCGCTGGTCGGCGTGGTCACCCGTATCCCGCACATCCCGCTGCCGGCGCGGCGGCCGCGGCTCAAGGGGGAGCTCGCGATCTACCGCGACCGTCAGGTGTGGCTGTCGATCGTGATCACCGCCCTCGCCGCGGGCGGCGTCTTCTGCGCGTTCTCGTACCTGGCCCCGGTCCTCACCGATGTGGCCGGGCTCGACGCGCGGTGGGTCTCGGGCGTCCTCGGGCTCTTCGGCGTCGGCGCGCTGATCGGTACGACGATCGGGGGCCGGGTCGCGGACGCGCACCTCTTCGGGGTCCTGCTGAGCGGCATCACCGCCTCGACGCTCTTCCTCGCGGCGCTGGCCCTCTTCGCCTCCAGCCCCGCCGCCGTGATCGCCCTGTCCTTCCTCCTCGGCGTCTCGGCGTTCTACACGGCACCGGCCCTCAACGCCCGTATGTTCAATGTCGCGGGAGCCGCCCCGACTCTCGCGGGCGCCACGACCACGGCCGCCTTCAACCTGGGGAACACCGGCGGCCCCTGGCTCGGCGGCACGGTCATCGACGCCGACTTCGGTTTCGCGTCGACGGCCTGGGCGGGCGGCGCGATGACCCTCGCGGCCCTCCTGACGGTCGCCGTCTCCCTGCGCCTGCACCGCCGTGCGACGGCGAGCCGCGTGGTCATCGGAGTCACGGCCGCCACGGAGAACCGCGCATTGACGAAGACGGAGGCGAGCTGAGCCGGACACAACCTAGGTGACGGCACGGCCCTTCGGCCGCCGCAGCCCCGCCTGGGTGAGGCGACGGACCAGTTCCTTGGAGCCGACCTCCACCGCGCCCGCCGCCACCGCGTCGGCGTAGCGTTCCACCGGGAGGTCGTAGTGGTCGCCGTCGAAGGCGCGCGACGGGGCGCCGATCGAGGCGGCGAAGGCGTGGAGTTCCTCGTAGGAGACGTCACTGACGAGGTGCGACCACATGCGGCCGTGTCCCGGCCAGTCCGGCGGGTCGATGTAGAGGGTCACGAAAACTCACCGTAGACGCTCATCGCGCACCCCGCGCGCCGGTCACGACGGGTCATCGGCCGTCCGGTCCCGCCGTGCGTCGGGCGCCGCGCCCGGCGCCGCGCGTCACGAGTCGTCTCCGGCGCCCATGCTGCCCGCGAGGCCGCCGACCCGGGCCACCACCACGCCCGCCTTGGCGCAGACCCAGTGAGGGTCCGGGCCCAGTTCGGGTTCGACGTCGAGGGCGTGGGGGTCGCCCGCGTCGCAGACCGGGCAGAGCGGCCAGCGCCCATAGCGTTCGAGGAGCGCGTCCTGGACATCCTGGGCGACGAGGCCGGCGACGTACTCCGTGCCCTGGGGCCACTGTTCGACCCACCAACGGCGGTGCGTCACCGCGTCCTCGACCAGCGAGACGACCTCCGCCTGGGCGACATCGCGGGCGATGAGGTCGGCGAGGACCAGCGCACGCGCGGCGTGCAGGGCCTGCTCCAAGGGGTCTACCGCGTCCATGCAGCCATTGTCTCCCCACACGCCCAGGAGAAAAGCCCCGGGCTTTCGGCCCCGGGCTTCCGGCCGCCTCCGACCGGCGCGGGCGTCGGCCGAAGGGCGTCCGGAGGGGTTGACGACCCCAGAGGCCGAAAATATCTTTCAGTTGTGACCAATGACGTGAAGGAAATTTTCACCGGCTCGGGTGGCGACGCTCCTCCCGCCCCCGCCGCCCTCGCCGCCAAGGTGCGCACTCTCGCCCCCTCCATGACCCGCTCCATGCAACGGGTCGCCGAAGCCGTCGCCGCCGACCCGGCCGGCTGCGCCGCCCTCACCGTCACCGGCCTCGCCGAGCTCACCGGGACGAGCGAGGCGACCGTCGTGCGCACCGCCCGCCTCCTCGGCTACCCCGGCTACCGCGACCTGCGCCTCGCCCTCGCCGGCCTCGCCGCCCACCAGCAGTCCGGCCGCGCCCCCTCGGTCACCGCCGACATCGCCGTCGACGACCCCATCGCCGACGTCGTCGCCAAGCTCGCCTACGACGAGCAGCAGACCCTCGCCGACACCGCCGCCGGCCTGGACACCGTTCAGCTCGGTGCCGCCGTCGCCGCGCTCGCGACCGCCCGCCGCGTCGACATCTACGGCGTCGGCGCCTCCGGCCTCGTCGCCCAGGACCTCGGCCAGAAGCTCCTGCGCATCGGCCTGCTCGCGCACGCCCACAGTGACCCGCACCTCGCCGTCACCAACGCCGTCCAGCTCCGCTCCGGCGACGTCGCCATCGCTATCACCCACTCCGGCTCGACCGGTGACGTCATAGAACCGCTGCGGGTCGCCTTCGACCACGGTGCCACGACCGTCGCGATCACCGGCCGCCCGGACGGGCCGGTCTCGCAGTACGCCGATCACATCCTGACCACGTCGACCGCCCGCGAGAGCGAGCTGAGACCGGCCGCGATGTCCTCGCGTACCAGCCAACTCCTGGTCGTGGACTGCCTGTTCACCGGCGTCACGCAGCGAACGTACGAGACGGCGGCGCCCGCCCTCGCCGCCTCCTACGAGGCACTCGCCCACCGCCACTCCCCCCGCAGCCGCTGATACGGAACGCCGAAAGAGCCGCACATCCATGACCTCCGCATACGACGACCTGCGCGCCCAGCTGGCCACGCTCACCACCGAAGCCTTCCGTCCCGAGCTGGCCGAGATCGACCGGCTGCCCACCGCGGAGATCGCCCGGCTGATGAACGCCGAGGACCAGTCCGTCCCCGTCGCCGTCGCCGCCCAGCTCCCGGTCATCGCCGCCGCGATCGACGCCACCGCCGCCCGGATGGCCCGGGGCGGCCGGCTGATCTACGCGGGCGCCGGAACCGCCGGCCGCCTCGGCGTCCTGGACGCCAGCGAGTGCCCGCCCACCTTCAACACCGACCCGTCCTCCGTGGTCGGCCTGATCGCGGGCGGCCCCTCCGCGATGGTGCAGGCCGTCGAGGGGGCCGAGGACTCCAAGCCGCTGGCGGCCGAGGACCTGGACGCGCTGAAGCTCACCGCCGACGACACGGTGGTCGGCGTCTCCGCCTCGGGCCGTACGCCGTACGCGATCGGCGCGGTCGAACACGCCCGGACGCTCGGCGCGCTCACCCTGGGGCTGTCCTGCAACAAGGACAGCGCCCTCGCGGCGGCCGCCGAACACGGCATCGAGGTCGTCGTCGGGCCCGAACTCCTCACCGGCTCCACCCGGTTGAAGGCCGGAACGGCCCAGAAGCTCGTCCTCAACATGATCTCGACGATCACCATGATCCGGCTGGGCAAGACGTACGGAAACCTCATGGTCGACGTGCGCGCCTCCAATGAGAAGCTGCGGGCGCGGTCGCGGCGGATCGTCGCGCTCGCCACGAACGCGCCGGACGAGGAGATCGAGGCGGCGCTCACGGCGGCCGAGGGCGAGGTGAAGACCGCGATCCTGATGATCCTCGCCGCGGTCGACGCGCCGACGGCCGAGCAGCTCCTGCACGGCTCGGGGGGCCATCTCCGCGCCGCACTCCACGCCGCGACCTGAACCCCCTCCCCCCACGCACAGCAAGGCCCCCACATGAGCACAGACGACAAGAACCGCGCCACGGCCGCCGCGATCCTTCCCCTCGTCGGCGGCGCGCACAACGTCACCTCGGTCACCCACTGCATGACCCGCCTGCGTCTCGGCCTGCGCGACCGCTCCCTCGTCCAGGACGAGGCGCTCACCGCGCTCCCCGCCGTGCTGGGCGTGGTGGAGGACGAGACGTACCAGATCGTGCTCGGCCCGGGCACGGTCGGAAGGGTCACACCGGAGTTCGAGGCGCTGGTGGCGCGGGAGCCGAGGGCGGCGGACGACCTGGCCGCCCAGGGCGCCGCGCTCAAGGCCGACCGCACACGGCGGAACTCCACCCCCTTCAAGCTGCTGCTGCGCAGGATCGCGAACATCTTCGTCCCGCTGATCCCGGCCCTCATCGGCTGCGGCATCATCGCGGGCCTGAACGGCCTGCTGGTGAACCTGCGCTGGCTGCCCGCCGTCACTCCCGCGCTGACCGCCGTCGCCTCCGGCTTCATGGCGCTGATCGCGGTCTTCGTCGGCTTCAACACCTCGAAGGAGTTCGGCGGTACGCCGATCCTGGGCGCCGCGGTCGCCGCGATCATCGTCTACGCGGGCGTGGCGAAGGTCGTCGTCCTCGGCCAGACGCTCTCACCCGGCCAAGGCGGCGTCCTGGGCGCGCTGGCCGCCGCGGCCCTGGCCGTACAGGTCGAGAAGTGGTGCCGCCGCCGGGTCCCGGAGGCCCTCGACGTTCTGGTCACCCCGACGCTCACCGTGCTCGTCGCGGGTCTGGTCACCGTCTTCGGCCTGATGTTCGTCGCCGGTGAGGTCTCCTCGGCGATCGGCGCCTTCGCCACCTGGCTGCTGGCCCACGCGGGGGCGGCCGCCGGCTTCGTCCTCGGCGGGCTCTTCCTCCCCCTGGTCATGCTCGGCCTCCACCAGGCCCTGATCCCCCTCCACACCACCCTGATCGAACAGCAGGGCCACACGGTCCTGCTGCCGATCCTCGCGATGGCGGGCGCGGGCCAGGTCGGCGCGGCGATGGCGGTCTACCTGAGGCTCCCCCGCAACGGCTCGATCCGCCGCACCATCAAGTCGGCGCTGCCGGCGGGCTTCCTGGGCGTGGGGGAGCCGCTGATCTACGGCGTCTCGCTCCCGCTGGGCCGCCCGTTCGTCACGGCCTGCGTCGGCGGGGCGTTCGGCGGCGGTGTCGTGGGCCTGTTCAACATGCTGGGCACCCAGGTCGGCTCCACGGCGATCGGCCCCTCGGGCTGGGCCCTCTTCCCCCTGCTCCACGGCAACAAGGGCCTCACCGAGACGGTCGCGGTGTACGCGGGAGGCCTGCTCGCCGGTTATCTGACGGGCTTCGCCGCGACGTACTTCTTCGGCTTCAGCAGACAGATGCTGTCCGACTTCGACAGGAACCCGGAGGACGGGACCGCCGGCGCGCCGGCGAAGGAGGCAGCCGGGGCGACGGTCTGACCAGCCGTCGGCCCGCACTCCGTCCGCCGGGCGGGCCTCCTCCACGAGGGCACTCGGGGAGGAGGCCCGCCCGGCCGGGACGGTCCGATGCCGTGCGTACGGTCAGATGCCGTTCGTGAAGAGGATCCGGTTGGGCGAGGTCGCGTGGAGGGGCTTGATGGCGTCCTTGGTGGAGGTGGCGGAGATCCAGCCGGCGACCTCCTCCGGCGTCGCGCCCGCGTGCGTCGTCCGGTACAGCAGGGCCGTCCCGGCCACGTGCGGGGACGCCATCGACGTACCGTTCAGGGCGACGCTGCCGCCGCCCATCTTCGCCGAGACGACGTCCTTGCCCGGAGCGTAGACCCGGACGCACGGACCCCAGTTGGAGAAGGAGGTCTCCTGGTCCAGGCTGTCGGTCGCACCGGCCGTCACCACGTGCTCCGCGCTCGCCGGAGAGACCTCGCAGGCGTCCAGGGCGCTGTTGCCCGCGGCGACGACGACGGAGGTGCCCTGCAGGGCGAGGGCGTCCACCGCGTCGTTCAGCACATCGGACTTCGGGCCTCCGAGGGAGGCGTTGAGCACGCCGGGCCTGGCGGGGTGCAGTGCGGCGTGCGACGCCGCCCACTCCAGCCCGGCGATGATCCCCGAGTTGCTGCCGCTGCCCTGGCAGTCGAGGACCCGGACGCTGATGAGCCCGGCCTGACGGGCCACCCCGTACGTCCGGCCGCCGATCGTGCCCGCGACATGCGTGCCGTGGCCCTGGCAGTCCGCCCCGCGCCGCGCCTCGCCCGGGAAGGCGTCGAAGCCGGGGACGGCGCGGCCCTCGAACTCCGCGTGCCCGTAGTCGATACCGGTGTCGAGGACGTAGGCGTTGCCACCCGCGCCGGTGGCCCGCGCGGTGAAGTCACCGTCCAGCGGCAGGGCGCGCTGGTCGATCCGGTCCAGGCCCCACGCGGTGGTGGGGGCGGCCGGGGCGGCGCGGCCCGGGCCCGCGTCCAGCGCGGTGACCTCGGCGTCCTGCTCGACGTCCTGGACCTCGGGGAGCGCCCTGATCTCGGCCAGCTGCGCGTCGGTGAGCTTGGCCGCGAAGCCCCGCAGCAGCTTGCTGAAGCTGAACAGCGGGGTGACACCCACCTCCTTGGCGGCGGCCTTGACGTCGCTCACCGGCTTGAGCCGGACGATGTACTGGCCGGGCACCGGCTTGGCCGAGAGGCGCAGCGGCGCGAGGGCGGTGCGCTCGCCGTCCGTGGGTGCGGAGTGGGCGGAGACGGACAGAGGGCCTGCGACGGCCAGGGCTGCCGTGGCGGCGGCCACGAGGGCGACTCTCATTCGGGTGGGCATGTGCGCGAGGGGACCACGTAGAAACGATCAAGGCAATCACCCCGGGTAGCAAGTCATACGCTTTCCGTAGTGACGTGTCGCCGTCAGTCACCGCACTGGACGTCCGTCGCCGGCCGCTCCCCGGTCCGCAGGAACCGGGTCACCGCGACGTCCCCGCACGCGTTGCCGTTCCCGAGGTAGAGGCCGTGGCCCCCGTGGTCGACCGTGACGAGCCGCGCCCGCTCACCCAGCGCCTCCCGCATCTTCAAGGCGCCGAAATAGGGGGTGGCGGGGTCCCGCAGGCTCTGGAGCATCAGGATGTTGGACGGGCCGTCCGAGGTGATGCGCGTCGGCCTGGGCTCCGGTGCCTTCCAGAAGGCGCAGGGGGTGATGTTCACCGGCATCCCCGCCGTGAGCGGGTGTCGGGCCCGGTCCTCGGCGACGTCCTTCGCATAGGAGGACTCCCGCTTCCGCGGCCAGCTCACGTCGTTGCAGATGACACCCACCGTGATCGCCGCGTCCTGGTCGCTCAGCGGCTGGACGAGCTCGGGGGGCAGCGCCGGCTTTCCGGCGGGCCCGGCGGGATCCTGGGCGGCCTTGATCAGCCGGGCGAGCGGCCCGAAGGCGGCGTCGCCGTAGAGGGCGTTCTGCAGAGCCTGCCGCAGGATATTGCCGGTCAGCGGCGTGCCGGGGGTGGTCGTCTCCACCGGCTCCCGGTCCAGCTTCGCGGCGAGCTCGAGGAACAGCGGCCGGACGTCCTCCGGCCGCCCGGCGAGCCGCGGGCCCGCGCCCTTCTCGTCCCGGTCCGGGTGCGCCGCCCAGGCCGCGAAGTCCGGGAAGCGGTCGTCCGCGGCCTGCGACATGTTCGCCAGCCATCCGCGCGCCAGGCGCTTCGGGTCGGGGTCGCCAATGCTGTCCATGACCCAGCGGTCGGTGCGCCGCGGATACGTCTGCGCGTAGACCGCGCCCACATAGGCGCCGTACGAGACGCCCCACGCCGAAATCGTCCGCTCGCCGAGGGCCTGCCGGATCCGGTCCAGATCGCGCACCTGGTTCGCGGTGGTGAAGCTGCGCAGGACGGCGCCGCCGTTGCGCTCGCAGGCCTCGGCGATACGCCGCGACCGGGCGGCGTTCTCGGTGACCTCGCCGTCCGGCCCGGGCCAGGAGCGCAGATTGACCAGGCGGCGGTCGTCGGGCGCGAGGCCGCAGCTCGCGGTCGTACTGCCGCCGACCCCACGGGGGTCGAAGGCGACGAGGTCGTAGGCGCCCCCCATCGCCTTCCGCAGCGCCTCGCCCTTCTGCGTCAGCCGCCGCACCCCGGAGCTGCCGGGGCCGCCGGGGATCACCATCAGCGTCCCCCGCCGTGCTCGGGGCTGCTCGCTGCGGAGGCGGGACACGGCGAGGGTGACCTGCGGGCCGTCCGGGTCGCCGTAGTCGCGCGGTACCGACAGCTCCGCGCACTCCTGTCCGGGCAGACCCGCGGCGCAGGACCCCCAGGAGAGGCCGGAGCGGGCCTGGGCGACGGCGGCGGGGGCGGTGGCCACGGTCAGGGTGGTCGCCGCGGTAGCGGCGGAGAGGGCGAGCAGCAGGGCCTTGCGGGCGTGTGTCGTCATGCCGCAAGCCTCGTCGGAGCCGGGCTTCGATCACATCCGGCAGACGGGACAGCGCTCGGTGGGGCCAGCCCCAGGGATGACACCCCCGGTGGCCGCAGCGGGCGGGATCAGGCGTCGGCGCGCTCCCACACCGGGTCCCGCAGATACTCCGCGAGGCGGTCGAGCTCCTCCGCGACGCCCGCCTCCATGCCCGTCGCGAGGGCCTGGTCCCGGATCTCCTCGGACGGCCAGACGGACCTGCTGGTCAGCGCGGTCACGTCCGGCAGCGGCGCGTCGAAGGTCAGGGTGACGTGCACGGGCGGCCCCGGCATGAGTTCGAAGACCTCGGAGTAGACCAGCCGTTTGGGGCGCTCGATCTCCTCATACGTGCCGGAGAACACCAGCTCCTGGCCGTCGCTGGCGGTCTGGCCCCAGCGCCAGGCGCCGCCCACACGCAGGTCGATCTCGCAGACGGTGGTCTCCAGCGACCGCAGGCCGTACCAGTGGCGGACGTGCTCGGGCACGGTCCACGCCTCGAAGACCCGGCTGCGGGGGGCCTCGAAGACGCGGGTGACGACGAGCTCGCGCTCCGACGGCGTACTCAGCTCGGTTACGTGGTGCTTGGCCATGATCCTGCCGCCCTCCTGGAAACCGAGTGGCTCTCCCCTCCAGGGTCCGCGAAAGCGCCGAGGGCGGCACCCCCGCCAGGGGGTACCGCCCTCGGTCATGAACCAGGAGCTGCTGAGCCGGGGGCTCAGAAGTCCATGTCACCGCCCGGCATGCCGCCCGGAGCGGCCGCGGAGGCCTTCTCCGGCTTGTCGGCGATGACGGCCTCGGTGGTCAGGAACAGCGCCGCGATGGAGGCCGCGTTCTGCAGAGCGGAACGGGTGACCTTCGCGGGGTCGATGATGCCCTCGGCGATCATGTCGACGTACTCACCGGTCGCGGCGTTCAGGCCGTGGCCGACGGGCAGGTTGCGCACCTTCTCGACGATGACGCCGCCCTCGAGACCACCGTTGACGGCGATCTGCTTCAGCGGGGCCTCCAGGGCGAGCTTCACGGCGTTGGCGCCGGTCGCCTCGTCACCCTCCAGGTCCAGCTTCTCGAAGACCGAGGAAGCCTGGAGCAGAGCCACGCCACCACCGGCGACGATGCCCTCCTCGACGGCCGCCTTCGCGTTGCGAACGGCGTCCTCGATGCGGTGCTTGCGCTCCTTGAGCTCCACCTCGGTGGCGGCGCCGGCCTTGATGACGGCCACGCCGCCGGCCAGCTTCGCGAGGCGCTCCTGGAGCTTCTCGCGGTCGTAGTCCGAGTCGGAGTTCTCGATCTCGGCACGGATCTGGTTCACGCGACCGGCAACCTGGTCGCTCTCACCGGCACCGTCGACGATCGTGGTCTCGTCCTTGGTGATGACGACCTTGCGGGCGCGGCCCAGCAGGTCCAGGCCGGCGTTCTCGAGCTTGAGACCGACCTCCTCGGAGATGACCGTGCCGCCCGTGAGGATGGCAATGTCGTTCAGCATCGCCTTGCGGCGGTCGCCGAAGCCCGGAGCCTTGACGGCGACGGACTTGAAGGTGCCACGGATCTTGTTGACGACCAGGGTCGACAGGGCCTCGCCCTCGACGTCCTCGGCGATGATCAGCAGCGGCTTGCCCGACTGCATGACCTTCTCCAGGAGCGGGAGCAGGTCCTTGACCGAGGAGATCTTGGAGTTGACGATCAGGATGTACGGGTCGTCGAGCGACGCCTCCATACGCTCCATGTCGGTGGCGAAGTACGCCGAGATGTAGCCCTTGTCGAAGCGCATACCCTCGGTGAGCTCCAGCTCCAGACCGAAGGTCTGGGACTCCTCGACGGTGATGACGCCTTCCTTGCCGACCTTGTCCATCGCCTCGGCGATGAGCTCGCCGATCTGGGTGTCGGCAGCGGAGATGGAGGCGGTCGAAGCGATCTGCTCCTTGGTCTCCACGTCCTTGGCCTGCTCGAGCAGGGCGCCGGAGACGGCCTCGACGGCCTTCTCGATGCCGCGCTTCAGGGCCATCGGGTTGGCGCCGGCGGCCACGTTGCGCAGGCCCTCACGGACGAGCGCCTGGGCCAGGACGGTCGCGGTGGTCGTACCGTCACCGGCGACGTCGTCCGTCTTCTTGGCGACTTCCTTGACCAGCTCTGCGCCGATCTTCTCGTACGGGTCCTCGAGCTCGATCTCCTTGGCGATGGACACACCATCGTTGGTGATCGTGGGGGCGC
Source organism: Streptomyces sp. NPDC038280 (assembly GCF_055600045.1). Lineage (NCBI taxonomy): Bacteria > Bacillati > Actinomycetota > Actinomycetes > Kitasatosporales > Streptomycetaceae > Streptomyces > Streptomyces sp. NPDC038280. The sequence continues at coordinate 110,563 of NZ_JBVJYZ010000018.1, read as the reverse complement.
CCCACTTCTTCTCGAGGACGACGTTCCGGCCCTTGGGGCCAAGGGTGACCTTGACGGCGTCGGCGAGCTGGTTCATCCCGCGCTCGAGACCGCGCCGTGCCTCCTCGTCGAACGCGATGATCTTGGCCATGTGAAGTGGTCCTCCCGGACTGGGGTGGATAGCGACGGACTGTGTGGCGCCCGCGACGGACGGCCTGCCTGCCTGCGTGGTTCCTTGCCCCACCCGGCCTGCGGGCCTCGCCGACCCAGTCCTTCTGTCACTCTCACGTGGAGAGTGCTAACGCCAATGATTAGCACTCGAGGTAGGAGAGTGCAAGGCCGCTCCGCGGGAGCGTCGGCGTGGAGTGGTGGTCGGGCGACGGGTGGGCGCGAGCGCCTCTCGAGGTCCGGGCGGCGTCGGTCGCACGAGGCCGGGCACGCACGAGGGGCCCGCGTCCCTGGTGGGATGCGGGCCCCTCGGCGTGAGTGCGTCGGTGGCCGAAATCGCGCCGTACTCAGCCGGCGAGCTTGACCATGTCCGCCTGCGGACCCTTCTGGCCCTGCGAGATCTCGAACTCGACTCGCTGACCTTCTTCAAGGGTGCGGTAACCGTCCATCTGGATCGCGCTGTAGTGGACGAAAACATCCGCACCACCGTCGACCGCGATGAAGCCGTACCCCTTCTCCGCGTTGAACCACTTGACGGTGCCCTGAGCCATGCCTAACTCCCCTGTTACTGGCCCTTGCGCAGGACCGCACTTCGCGGACCCTGGGTCAGACCTCGCTCACCGCAGGTAGGTGAACGTGCGCCGGAACGCGTCGACCGCGGCTGAATGTATCTGCCCAACTGCCCTCTGCAACAGGTCAGTCGGACGAGAATTCTGGGCGGAGCCGAACGGAAGATTTCCGTGAATTGCCAATATTCCGGGGCAAGTCGGGCCCGACAAAGGGAACATTAGGCACAAGGGGTTCGAACACTTTGGCTGCTTCTTATCGCGTGCGGGCGCATTCTCATATGCGGGCGGCACAAGCAGCGGCGGGGACTTCCCCAACCCTACCGCGTTCAACCATGCAGAATTGCCCCCTCCGCTTTTGCGCGGAGGGGGCAATGGGCCATTCAACGAGAGTCAGCAACCGCCCGCGACGGCCGGGATGATCGACACGCCCGCCCCGTCCGGCGTCGCCGTCTCGAGACCCTGCTCGAAGCGGACGTCGTCGTCGTTCACGTACACGTTGACGAAGCGGCGCAGCTTGCCCTGGTCGTCCAGGACGCGGGCCGCGATGCCCGTGTGGTTCTTCTCCAGGTCCGCGATGACCTCGGAGAGGGTCGAGCCCTGCGCCGAGACCTCGGCCTGGCCGCCCGTGTACGTACGGAGGATGGTGGGGATGCGGACGTTGACGCTCATGGTCGTTCTGCCTTCCGTTGCGTGAGTGGTCAGCCGGCCAGGCCGGCGTCGCGGAACGCGTCCAGGCTCGGGCGGATCGTCGCGGACGGTCCCGTGGTCGGGGAGACCGCGTCGAGGGTCTTGAGGCCGTCGCCGGTGTTGAGCACGACCGTGGTGAGGGCCGGGTCGAGCAGGCCGTCCTCGATCAGCTTCCGGGTCACGCCGACGGTCACACCGCCCGCGGTCTCCGCGAAGATGCCCTCCGTACGGGCGAGGAGCTTGATCGCGTCGACGATCTGCTCGTCGTTGACGTCCTCCACCGCGCCGCCGGTGCGACGGGCGATGTCCAGGACGTACGGGCCGTCGGCCGGGTTGCCGATCGCCAGGGACTTGGCGATCGTGTTCGGCTTCTGGGGCCGTACGACGTCGTGGCCGGCCTTGAAGGCGGCGGACACGGGCGAGCAGCCCTCGGCCTGCGCACCGAAGATCTTGTAGGGCTTGTCCTCGACCAGGCCCAGCTTGATGAGCTCCTGGAGACCCTTGTCGATCTTCGTGAGCTGCGAGCCGGAGGCGATCGGGATCACCAGCTGGTCGGGGAGCCGCCAGCCGAGCTGCTCGCAGATCTCGTACGCCAGCGTCTTGGAGCCCTCGCCGTAGTACGGGCGCAGGTTGACGTTGACGAAGCCCCAGCCCTCGCCGAGCGGGTCGCCGATGAGCTCGGAGCAGAAGCGGTTGACGTCGTCGTAGTTGCCCTCGATGCCGACGAGCTCACCGCCGTACACCGCGGCCATGACGACCTTGCCCTGCTCCAGGTCGTGCGGGATGAACACGCACGAGCGGAATCCGGCCCGGGCGGCCGCGGCGCCGACCGCGCCGGCCAGATTGCCGGTGGAGGAGCAGGAGAGGGTGGTGAAGCCGAAGGCGCGGGCGGCCTCCAGCGCCTGGGCCACGACGCGGTCCTTGAAGGAGTGCGTCGGGTTGCCGGAGTCGTCCTTGATGTACAGGCCACCGGTCACGCCCAGCTCACGGGCGAGGTTGTCGGCCTTGACCAGCTTGGTCCAGCCGGGGTTCAGGTTCGGCTTGGTGGCCACGTCCGCCGGGACGGGCAGCAGCGGCGCGTAGCGCCAGATGTTGTCGGGACCGGCCTCGATCTGCTTGCGCAGGGACTCGGGGTCACCGACGGGAAGGTCGTACGCGACTTCCAGCGGGCCGAAACACAGCTCGCAGGCGAAGATCGGGCCGAGGGGGAAACGCTCACCGCATTCGCGACAGGAAAGTCCCGACGCGGGACCGAGGTCGACGGTGGTGGTGTCGCTGGTGTTTCCGGTGCTTGCAACAGTCTGCGCAGCCATGGAGGCGAGGCCCTTTCTCCTCATCTTTCCCATGACGAACGTCGCCATGAGACGGATTTGGCACCTTCCCTAGCCGGGAGCCTCGCTGCGCAGTGACTGCGGACGAGACCGGCTGGAGGGTTGCCGGGGCTTCAACGGGCCGTTTCCCTCTGCCCCTCTGGATGAGCGGTATTCGATTGTGTGTGTCTCCGCGAGAGGACCCCCGACATACGACGGTCATCCGCGTTGTTCAAGACTGTAACCGAACCCCCGGACGGTTGAGATGGTCGTCCGATCCGCGAGATGGAGATCACTTTGCTGGATGAGGTGGAGCGCTGGCTGACCCGGCGGTCCTGGTCCGTGGCTGACCGCCCGCTCGACCAGCTGCTCGCGGCCAAGCGTGGCACAACGGTCAGCGTCGTGCTGCCCGCGCTGAACGAGGAGGCGACGGTCGGCGACATCGTCTCCGTGATCCGGCGCGAGCTGATGTCGGCCGCCGTGCCGCTCGTGGACGAGCTGGTCGTCGTCGACTCCGGCTCCACGGACCGTACGGCCGAGGTCGCGGCCGCGGCCGGAGCGCGCGTGGTGGCGCGGGACTCGATCCTTCCCCGTATCCCGGCCGTACCCGGCAAGGGCGAGGTCCTGTGGCGGTCGCTGCTGGTGACCGGCGGGGACATCGTCTGCTTCGTCGACGCGGACCTGCGGGACTTCTCGGCGGACTTCGTCTCGGGGATCGTGGGCCCACTGCTGACCGATCCCGGGGTGGACTTCGTCAAGGCGATGTACGACCGGCCGCTGGGCGACGCCCCCGGCCAGGGCGGGCGGGTGACCGAGCTGGTGGCCCGGCCCCTGCTCAATCTGCACTGGCCGCAACTGGCCGGCTTCGTGCAGCCGCTCGGCGGCGAGTACGCGGCACGCCGCTCGCTGCTGGAGCGACTGCCCTTCCCGGTCGGCTACGGAGTCGAGCTCGGCCTGCTCGTGGACGCGCTGCACATGGTGGGCCTCGACGCGCTGGCGCAGGTGGACGTGGGCGTGCGCAAGCACCGCCACCAGGACGGGCAGGCACTGGGGCGGATGGCGGCGGCGATCTACCGGACGGCGCAGCTGCGACTGTCACGGGGCCATCTGGTGCGGCCGCGGCTGACCCAGTTCGAGCGCGGCGAGGACGGTTTCGTACCGCTGACCCATCAGGTCGACACGGAGGAGCGCCCGCCGATGGCGGATGTCGTGGAGTACCGGCAGCGCCGCGTGGCGTGACACCTAATGATCATGTGTTTTGTCTACCTTTCCGTTTTATGTGGATCAGACATGGATTGAGAGCATGTGTCGTCGGTGCGCTGGCGACCGCCCTGGTGACCCCCCTCCCCGCCCCGGCCAACGCGGCGGGACGCCATATGGCCCACAGCGACACCGGCTCGGAGCAGCTGTGGCTCCTGGCGGGCGTCGCGCTGACACTGGCCGCGATCGGCGCGATCGCGCTGGCGGCGGTGCGGAGCCGCCGCGACCTCTGAACCGGGCCGCCGTCGGCGCGTCCGCCCGCCCCTGTCCGCCGGTGTCCCGCCACCGATCCCGCCATTCGTGACCGGTTTCGCGGCCGGGCTCCCCCGGGAGCCCGGCCGTACGTTTGAGCGTTTGGCCCGCGGGCTAGGTTTCGGCACATGTCTTCTGTACTCGTCGCCTCGAACCGCGGTCCGGTGTCCTACGTACAGCGAGAGGACGGCACGCTCGACGCGCGGCGGGGCGGGGGCGGGCTCGTGTCCGGCCTGAGTGCCGTGTCCGGGGAGGACAGCCTGTGGGTGTGCGCGGCCCTGAGCGACGGCGACCGCACGGCCGTGCGCTCCGGGGTCGGCGAGGCGGGCGTCCGGATGCTCGACATCGACGCCGCCGTGCACGCCGACGCGTACAACGGCATCGCGAACTCGGTGCTGTGGTTCGTCCACCACATGCTCTACCAGACACCGCTGGAGCCGGTCTTCGACACCGAGTTCCGGCGGCAGTGGGGCGCGTACGAGGCGTACAACCGGGCCTTCGCCGAGGCGCTGGCGGCCGAGGCGGCGGACGGGGCCTCGGTCATGGTGCAGGACTACCACCTGGCGCTGGTGCCGGGCATGCTCCGCGAGCTCCGTCCCGACCTGCGCATCGGTCACTTCTCGCACACCCCGTGGGCGCCGCCCGAGTACTTCCGGATGCTGCCCGACGACATCGCGGAGCAGTTGCTGCGGGGAATGCTCGGCGCGGACCGGGTGGCGTTCCTGACGCGGCGGTGGGCGGACGCCTTCGCCGCCTGCTGCGAGGCCGTGGTGGGCGGCACGGGACGCACCGCGCTCGGCGTGCACGGCCTCGGCGCGGACGCGGACTTCCTGCGCGAGCGCTCCCGGAGATCCGATGTGGAGGACCGGCTGGCCGCGCTGCGCGAACAGATCGGGGGCCCGGACCGGCGGGTGATCGTCCGGGTCGACCGGACCGAGCTGTCGAAGAACATCGTGCGGGGGCTGCTGGCCTACCGCACCCTGCTGGAGGACCACCCCGAGTGGCGCGGCCGGGTGGTGCACGTCGCCTTCGCGTACCCCTCGCGTCAGGACCTCGCGGTCTACCGCGACTACACGGCACAGGTCTCCCGCGTCGCGCAGGAGATCAACTCCCGCTTCGGGACGGCCGACTGGACCCCGGTCGTCCTGCACGTCAAGGACGACTTCGCCCGCTCCCTGGCCGCGTACCGGCTGGCGGACGTGGCCCTGGTCAACCCCATCCGGGACGGCATGAACCTGGTCGCCAAGGAGATTCCGGTCGTCTCCGACCGGGGCGTGGCGCTGGTGCTGTCCCGGGAGGCGGGGGCATACGAGGAGCTGCGGGACGACGCGATCACGGTGAATCCGTACGACGTCACGGGCACGGCGGCGGCCCTCCACGAGGCCCTGACCATGCCGGACGGCGACCGCGCCGAGCGCACCAAGCGCCTGGCGGCCGCAGCGACGGCTCTGCCGCCGCAGCGGTGGTTCCTGGACCAGCTCGAGGCGCTGGGCCGGGGCGACTGATATTCCCTACTGGGGGACCATGATCGCGTCCCTCAGCGACCTGAGCAGCCTCACGACCCCCTCCGGGCCGGGCACCAGCAGGTCCGCCCGGTCCGCCAGTTCGGGGACCTCGGACGAGCCGCTGCACACCAGCAGCCCCGGCACACCGTCCGACCGCAGCTTCTCCACGGCCGCGAAGGCCGCCAGGTCACCCAGGTCGTCCCCCGCGTACAGCACGGCCCCGGCGCCGGTCTCCCGCAGGTACTCCGAGAGCGCGACGCCCTTGTCCATGCCCGGCGGGCGCAGTTCCAGGACGAGACGGCCCGGTTCGACGACGAGGCCGTGTCGGGCGGCCAGGTCGCCGAGCGGCTCGCGCAGCGCCTCGAACGCGGCCTGCGGATCCTCGGCGCGGCGGGTGTGGACGGCGACCGCGCGGCCCTTCTCCTCGATCCAGGTCCCACGCCAGGCGCCCGCCCGGTCGAGGACCCCGGGCAGCTCCGCGCGGACGGCGGCGACGCCGGGGTGGGCGGGCGCGGCCCGCACGGTGCCGGTGACGGCGTCCCAGCGCTCGGCGCCGTAGTGACCGAGGACGACGAGGTGCTCCAGGCCCGGAACGCCGGCGAATCCGCCGTACCGGACGGCGACCCCGGCGGGCCGCCCGGTCACCACGGCGACCGAGGCGATGTGCGGGGCGAGACCGGCGAGGACCGGAGCGGCCTCCGGGTGGGCCCGGGCCTGCTCCGGGTCAGGGACGATCTCGGCGAGGGTGCCGTCGAAGTCGAGTGCGACGACGGCCTGCTCCGGGCGGGCCAGGAGCGCGGCGAGGCCGTCACGGCCGGCGGGTGTCGTGGGATGCGGAAGGCTGCCCATGCGTCGACCCTATCGAGCGGGGCGGAGGGCGGCCATGGCGCCCACGGAAGTCCCCCACGAAGTCAGCGGCGCTCCCGGCGCGCGTCGCGGACACGACGGAGCCGGTTGACGGTCACCGGGTCGTGGGCCAGGGCGCGCGGATCGTCGAGCAGGGCGTTCAGGAGCTGGTAGTAGCGCGTGGCGGAGAGCCCGAGCCGCTCCCGTACGACCCGCTCCTTGGCGCCGGGACCGGGCCACGACCGCCGCTCCAGGGCGAGGACGGCGAGGTCGCGGTCACTGAGACCGCCGGCCGGGCCCGCGACGACGTCGGGCCGGTCCGGCGCCTCGGTCCGGTCCGGAACGGCGGTCCCGTCCGGGGCGTCGGTACGGCCCGGCGCGTCGGCGGGGCCGTCGGCCGGGCCCAGGGGATCGGAGGGGCCGGGGGGCGTGCTCGCGGTCATACGAGCCAACTTATTCGGCGTTCTCCGCCGCCGTCGCGTCGCGGCCTATCTGGTTCAGCACGACCTTCGGCGAACCACCGGGCGCGACCGCCTTGCCGATGTTCTTCTTGATGTTCTCGCTGACCTGCGCCCAGGAGGTCTTGCCGACCGGCGGGAGCTGCGCGGTCGGCAGCTCGTCGAGGAACGCGCGCAGATTCGCGTGGGACGGGTCCTGCCGCATGGCGTCGCTGGTGCTGACGGTGACCGGCAGCAGATCGTTGTCCCCCGCGAACTTCAGCACGTTCTCGTCGCTGAAGACGAAGTTGAGGAACTCGCCGATCTCGCGGCGGTGGTTGTTCTGCTTGAAGCCCATGATCCAGTCGGCGACGCCCATCGCCGACCTGGCCTTGCCGTTCATACCGGGCAGGGCCACCTCGCCGACCTTCACGCCGTTCTTCTCCGCCTCCTGCATCAGCGAGGGGTGGCCGTTGAGCATGCCGACCTCACCGCGCGAGAAGGCGGCGAAGGCCTCCTTGCGGTTGAGCTTCCCCGGCTCGACCGGCCCCGTGAGCTCCTTGTCGACCAGGTTCTTCTTCACCCAGTCGAAGGTCTTGATGTTCTCGTCCGACTCGATCGTGTAGCGGCCGACCTCGTCGGTGTAGCCGTCGCCGCCGCTGAGCAGCCACATCAGCGTCTCGGCCTGCGCCTCCTCCGGGCCCAGGGGCAGCGCGAAGGGGTACTTCACCTTCTTCTTCCCGAGCTTCTCGGCATCCTCGGCGAGCTCGGCCCAGGTCGTCGGCGCGCCATCGATACCGGCCTGCTCGAACAGGTCCTTGTTGAAGAACAGCAGCCGGGTGGAGGCGGCGAAGGGAAGCCCGTACTGGACGTTCTTCATCTGCCCGGCGGCGACCAGCGGAGCGAGGAAGTTGGCCTGCACGGGTACGGAGAGCAGCTCGTCGGCGGAGTACAGCTGGCCGGCGGCGGCGTAGTCGGCGTACGCGCCGATCTGCGCCATGTCGGGGGCCCGGCCGGCCTTGACCATCTCGGCGACCTTGCGGTCGACGTCGTTCCAGGACTCGACCTGGACCTCGATCTTCACCCCGGGGTGCTTGGTCCGGTACGCGGCGACCAGTTCGGCCCAGTACCGCTTGGTGGAGTCGCCACCGTTGAGGTCGTAGTCCGCGGCGACCAGGGTGAGGGTGACGTCACCGGAATCACCGGTGGTACCGCAGCCCGACAACGTTGCCGTCATACCGAACGCCGCGATCGTCGCGGTGATTGCCAAGAAGCGCCGCTGCACAGCCCTGTCCCACCCTCTGCTCATCATTGAGCTGCGATTTTCCCCCATGAAACGGGATGAGGTCTACACCAGTTGCATATCGCTTCCGCAACACACGCCCAGGGAGCGGGTGAACGCCCGCGGATTTGTATGCGAACGCAACAATCCTCGGCAGTGGACTAGACCTTTCCTGGGTCACGGGCCAGACTGTCCCCGTGAGACACGTCATCGCCCTCGATGTGGGCGGCACCGGTATGAAGGCCGCCCTCGTCGGGGCGGACGGGGCACTGCTCCACGAAGCGCGCCGGGCCACCGGCCGCGAGCGCGGCCCCGAGGCCGTCGTGGACACGATCCTCGGGTTCGCCGCGGAGCTGCGCGCCTACGGGCAGGAGCGCTACGGCCGGCCCGCCTCGGCCGCCGGAGTCGCCGTGCCCGGAATTGTCGACGCCGAGAACGGCATCGCCGTCTACGCCGCGAACCTCGGCTGGCGCGACGTCCCCATGCGCGCCCTGCTGAGCGAGCGCCTCGACGGCGTGCCCGTCGCCCTCGGGCACGACGTCCGCACCGGCGGTCTCGCCGAGGGCCGGATCGGCGCGGGACAGGGCGCCGACCGGTTCCTCTTCGTCCCGCTCGGCACCGGCATCGCCGGCGCCATCGGCATCGGTGGCTCCATCGAGGCGGGCGCCCACGGCTACGCCGGCGAGATCGGGCACATCGTCGTACGCCCCCAGGGCCCCGCCTGCGGCTGCGGCCAGCGCGGCTGCCTGGAGACCCTCGCGTCCGCCTCCGCGGTCACCCGCGCCTGGGCCGAGGCCTCCGGCGACCCCGCCGCCGACGCCGCCGACTGCGCCAAGGCCGTCGAATCCGGCGACCCCGCCGCCGTACGGGTGTGGCAGGACGCCGTCGACGCCCTCGCCGACGGCCTGGTCACCGCGCTCACCCTGCTGGACCCCCGCACGCTCATCATCGGTGGCGGTCTCGCCGAGGCCGGTGAAACCTTGTTCACACCACTGCGGGCCGCCGTCGAGGAACGCGTGACGTTCCAGAAGCTGCCCGCCATCGTCCCGGCGGCCCTCGGGGACACCGCCGGATGCCTGGGCGCGGGGCTCCTCGCCTGGGACCTGCTCGCCACCCCCACCGAGCCCGACCCGGAGGTATCCGCCTGATGGCCGATCGCAAGGTTCTCGCCGGCGCCCGCGTAGTGCTGCCGACCGGAATCGTCGAGAACGGGCGGGTGATCGTCGAGAACGACCGCATCGCGGGCGGCACCGCCCCGGACAGCGCGGCCTCCCTCGACCTCTCCGGTCACTGGGTCGTGCCGGGCTTCGTCGACATCCACAACCACGGCGGCGGCGGCGCCTCCTTCACCAGCGGCACCCTCGACGAGGTCCTGACCGGCATCCGCACCCACCGGCTGCACGGCACGACCACCCTCGTCGCCTCCTTCGTCACCGGCGAGGCGGACTTCCTCAGGCAGCGCGCCGGGCTCCTCTCCGAGCTGGCCGAGCAGGGCGACATCGCCGGCATCCACTTCGAGGGCCCGTTCATCTCGCCGTGCCGCAAGGGCGCCCACGACGCATCGCTGCTGCGCGACCCCGACCCGGCCGAGGTCCGCAAGCTGATCGACGCGGCGCGCGGACGGGCCACGATGGTCACCCTCGCCACCGAGCTGCCCGGCGGCATCGACTCCGTACGGCTGCTCGCCGAGCACGGCGTGATCGCCGCGATCGGCCACACGGACGCGACGTACGAGCAGACGCGCGAGGCCATCGACGCGGGCGCGACCGTCGCCACCCACCTCTACAACGCGATGCCCGCCCTCGGCCACCGCGCGCCCGGCCCCATCGCAGCGCTCCTGGAGGACGAGCGGATCACCGTCGAGCTGATCAACGACGGCACGCACCTGCACCCCGCCGCCCTGGAGCTGGCCTTCCACCACGCCGGCCACGACCGGGTCGCCTTCATCACCGACGCCATGGACGCGGCCGGCTTCGGCGACGGCATCTACCACCTGGGGACGCTGGAGGTCGAGGTGAGGGAGGGCGTCGCACGGCTCGTCGAGGGCGGCTCGATCGCGGGCTCCACACTCACCCTGGACACGGCGTTCAAGCGGGCCGCGACCGTGGACCGGCTGCCCGTCGAGTCGATCGTGCGGGCGATCTCCGCCAACCCGGCGAAGCTCCTCGGCATGGACGACCGGATCGGTTCGCTGGAACCCGGCAAGTACGCGGACCTGGTCGTCCTGGACGCCGACTTCACGCTCAAGGGCGTGATGCGCAGGGGCGATTGGGTGGTTGAGCCCCACCTGGGCTGATCCGCTCCGCGCATTCCCGCAAGGCGGTTGACCCAGGGGTCTGGGCCAACCGCCCTCCGTTTGACATGATCAGGGCGCGTACGGGGACAGCAAGCGCGTTCTGCACGGGGATTGACGGGGTGTACTGGTGATTCTGACGGTCACGCTCAACACCGCGCTCGACCTCACCTACCGGGTCCCCGCGCTCGTCCCGCACGCCTCCCACCGCGTCACCGAGGTGACCGAACGCCCCGGCGGCAAAGGCCTCAACGTCGCCCGCGTGCTGGCCGCCCTCGGCCACGAGACGGTCGTCACCGGCTTCGCGGGCGGCGCCACCGGAGAGGTCCTGCGCGGCCTGCTGGCCGGCGGTCCGGTGCGCGACGCGCTGGTGCCCGTCACCGGCACCACCCGCCGCACCCTCGCCGTCGTCGACGCGGCGTCCGGCGACACCACCCAGCTCAACGAGCCGGGGCCGCACATCTCCCCCGGCGAATGGGGCGCCTTCCTCACCACCTACGAGCGGCTCCTGCGCGACGGCTGCGCGGCGGTCGCGCTCTGCGGCAGCCTGCCGCCCGGCATCCACGTCGGCGCCTACGCCGAGCTGATACGGCTCGCCCGCACCGCCGGCGTCCCCGCCCTCCTCGACACCAGCGGCGAGCCGCTGCGCCGGGGCATCGCCGCCCGCCCCGCCCTGGTCAAACCCAACGCCGACGAGCTCGCCCAGCTCACCGGCTCCCGCGAACCCCTGCGCGCCACCCACGACGCCCGACGCCGCGGCGCGCACTCCGTCGTCGCCTCCCTCGGCCCGAACGGCCTCCTGGCGGCGACGGCCGACGGCACCTGGCAGGCCACCCCACCGGCCACGGTCAAGGGCAACCCCACGGGCGCCGGCGACTCCACGGTCGCGGGCCTCCTCTCAGGCCTGGTCGAACACCTCCCCTGGCCGGACCGCCTGTCCCGCGCGGTGGCACTGTCGACGGCGACGGTCCTGGCACCGGTGGCGGGCGAGTTCGACGCGGAGGCGTACGGTGATCTGCTCACGCGGGTCGTGGTGCGGGAGCACGCGGCGGCGTAGACGCGCGCGGGCGGTCCCCCACACGAAGCGCCGCACAAACTGCTCGTCCCGGCTCGCGGAGCGAGACCGGGACGAGGCGGACGACGGGACAGCGACGTGATCAGTCGTTGGGCCGGACCTCGAGCCAGTCGAGGATCGCGTCACACTGATTGCCCTGCTCGCACGAGATCTTGATCTCGTTGTCGCCCTCCTGGAGGTCGACCGGCGCCCAGGTGGTCTGCCAGTTGTTCTCCCACGCCGGGTCCGTGGAGTGACGGAAGTTCTTCAGCCCTATGGGGCTGGTGTTCGCCTTGCCGTTGACGGTCAGGGTCGCGTTGGCGTCGACCATCGGGATGGCGTAGCGCACGTACAGCTTGTACTTACCCGCCTGCTCCAGCTTGGCCTTCCAGGTGACCGACGCGCCCACCGCGTTGAAGCCGGTGACATACGCGCCGTCCGTGCCCTCGGCACCCTTGATGTCCTTCGCGAGCATCGCAGGAGGTCCGAGCTTCAGCGTCGCCGCGTCCTGCTTCGGGAGCTTCTGCTGCGGCTTGTCCTCGCCGGAGGGCTCCGCGCTCGGGGACTCCTGGACCTTCGTCGGGCCACCGCCGGCGTTGTTGTTCGAACCGGTGCCGTTCTTGTCCTTCTCGCCGTTGGTGAGCAGCGCCGCCGTGATGCCGATCACCACGACCGCGACCACCGCGATGGCGCCGATCAGCAGACCCCGGGTGTTGGGGCCGTCGCCGCGGCCGCCTCGCTGGGGCTGGCGGGCACCGCCCTGCGGGGGGACCTGGCCATAGGTCTCGGGAGCCGCGTACTGCGCGGTCGGCTGCGCGTACTGCTGCTGCGGCGCCTGGCCGTACTGGCGCTCGCCGACCGTCCTGACCTGGTTGTACGACGTTCTGGGAACGCCGGGCTGCGCGGCCGGACCGGGGTAGCCGTAGCCACCGCCCTGGCGCGGCGACTGAGCGCCCGACGCCTGTCCGTCCGCGTACAGGTAGCCGAACGGATCGTCGTTCTCGGGCGTGTTCGCGCCGTCGTTACCGGCAGCCATCCCTGGTCACTCCTATCCATGCTCGCCAGCCGTCGCCGACCGGCCGAGCCTACCCCGAACGGGCCACCCCGGGCCCCGGCCCTTGACAGGCCGGTGGCGCCCGCGGGGTGGGAGCGTGGGCTATCCGGCCCGCCGGTGGACCTTCGCGCGGGAGCGCTTTTCGATGTACATCCGCTGGTCGGCGGAGTTCAGGACCTCTTCGACGGTCATGCCGCACTCCGCCCAGCCGATGCCGAAGCTGGCCCCGACGCGGACTGCCCGTCCGTCCACCCGGATCGGCGGAATGATGGCGTTGCGCAGGCGTACGGCCAGGTCGGCGGCGTCGGCGGCGCCGAGGCCGTCGGCGAGGACGACGAATTCGTCACCCCCGAGCCGGGCGACGGTGTCCCCGTCCCGTACGCCGGTGGTGAGCCGGCGCGCGACCTCGATCAGGACCGCGTCACCGGTGTGGTGCCCGAAGCGGTCGTTGATCGACTTGAAGCCGTCCAGGTCGCAGAAGAGCACCGCGAGGCCCTTCGTGCCGTCGTCGATGTCACCACCGGTGGGCGCGACGGTGTGCACATGGTGGTCGTACGGTCCGCCGGCCGCCATCCGGTCGAAGTCGAAGCCGTCGGCGCGAAAGCTGTGCTCATAGTCACGGTGCTCGTACTCCCCGGGCTGCGGGTACTCGCCCTGGTGCGGGTAATCGCGCCGGTCCGCGAACGCCGCGTCCAGCGCCTCCACCGCCGTGGTCCGCGCCGCCCCGGGCCGCTCGCACAGCCGGGAGCTGAGGCGGGCCCGCAGCTCGGCGCTGTTGGGCAGACCGGTGAGCGAGTCGTGCGAGGCCCGGTGGGCGAGCTGCAGCTCATGGCGCTTGCGCTCCTCGATGTCCTCGACATGGGTGAGGAGGAAGCGGGGGCCGTCGGTGGTGTCGGCGACGACGGAGTTGCGCAGGGAGACCCATACGTACGTGCCGTCGCGCCGGGCGAGCCGGAGCTCGGCGCGGCCGCCCTCGGCGGAGGTCCGCAGCAGGGTGCCGATGTCCTCGGGGTGGACGAGGTCGGAGAAGGAGTAGCGGCGCATCACGGACGCGGGGCGGCCGAGCAGCCGGCACAGCGCGTCGTTGGTCCGCAGCAGCCGGCCGTGCTGGTCGCCGCCCATCTCGGCGATGGCCATGCCGGAGGGGGCGTATTCGAAGGCCTGCCGGAAGGACTCCTCGCTGGCGCGCAGCGCCTGCTGCTCGCGCTCCAGGCGGACGAGGGCGCGCTGCATGTTTGCTCGCAGGCGTGCGTTGCTGATCGCAATCGCCGACTGGGAGGCGTACATCTGCAGGGCCTCCTGGCCCCAGGGCCCGGGGTGTCTGCCGTTGCGGGGCCGGTCGACCGAGATCACGCCGAGCAGCTCGCGGCCGCTGCCGGACGCGTACATGGGGGCGTAGAGCCGGTCCTGGGGGTGCCACTCGTCCTCGAAGCGCGGAGCGGGACCCTCGGTGTGCCACTGCGGCACGTCGTCCTCGATGAGGACCCATCCCTCCGTGTGCGGTATGAACCGCAGGTCGCCCCAGGCCTCACCCATCGACAGGCGGCGTTCCCAGGAGGCGCGGGAGCCGACCCGGCCGGTGATCAGGGCTTCGGCGGCGGGGCTGCCGGCGAAGGCGGCGACGACCAGGTCACCGTCGGGGCGTACGAGATTCACGCAGGCCAGCTCGTAGTTGAGCCCCGCGACGATGCCGTCGGCGACGGTCTGCAGCGTGTCAGCCAGGCTGCGGGCCGTGTTGAGGTCCGCCACGGCCTGATGCAGCTGCCGCAGGGTCGCAAGGCGGACGTACGGCTCCGACTCGGTCTCCATTGCTCGCTCTCCCCGAGACCTCGACAGCAACTCCTGGGTTCTCATCGGCACTCTTGCTGCACTGTCCCAGCCACTGAATCACAGCGAGCTGTGCACCCGGTACACAGGGTCAACAATTCCTGGCCTCTGTGACTCAAGTCACAAACGATGATGAAGGGTGGCACGAGAAGCGCGGGAGCGCTCCATCGCTTTATTGAACGCAAATTGAACACCCGGCCACGACTCCGTGCGCCGCGCGGGCCGCAGGGGAGGACCCTCGGTCCTAGGACCGGGCTGGTCCCAAGGCCCGATGCGCCGGCCGGACGGCCGCGGCTAGCGTGCCGGGTGTGTTGCAGACGACTCCCGCCCCCGCCCATGCCATCCCCCATCCTGAGGGGGTGAGCAACGACGAGTTCCGTGCGGCGATGTCCCGGCTGGCCGCCGGCGTGGTCCTGGTGACCGCCCACTCCCCCGACGAGGGCCCCTACGGCGAGGACGTCGGCATGACCGCGACGGCGTTCATGTCCGTCTCGCTGGACCCGCCCCTGGTCATGGTCAGCCTGCGGAACGGCTCCCGCATGGACGACCTGCTGGCGGAGGAGCCGGTGTGGGGGGTGTCCGTGCTGTCGGAGAGCCAGCGGCACGTGGCGGGGCGATTCGCCATGAAGGGCCGGATCAGCGACCGACTGCTCTTCGAGGACATCCCGCACACGCGCGGCGACATCTGCGGGGCGCCGCTGATCGGCGGCGCGCTGGCGGTACTTGAATGCCGCACCGAACAGCGGGTCGAGGCGGGCGACCACACGCTGGTGATCGGCCGGGTCCTGCGGGCGGCGCTGCCGAGCGCGGAGGACGGACCGCTGCTGTACTTCAAGGGCCGCTACCGGCACCTGGGATAGCGAGGCGCTCCGAACCCGGGGCCCTCCGGGCCGGTGTCGGCGAGCACCTGGACGAGCACCACGGCGCGCACCGGAACGAGCACCGGACGACGAACGGGAACGGACTACGTCCAGCCCTGGCCCGACCGGCCCCGCTTCGTCTCCGCCCGCGCCTTCTTCTGCCGCAGCCGCCGCTCGTTGATCCCCCTCGGAATCCGCGTCGCACGGCGCGGCTTCGGCGGCGGAGCCGTCGCCTCGGCCAGCAGGGACGCCAGCCTCACCGCCGCCGTCTCGCGGTTGCGCCACTGCGAGCGGTGCTCTGAGGACCGTACGGTGACCACCCCGCCGACCAGGCGGGAGGCGAGGCGCTCCAGGGCCCGCTCCTTCCACACCGGCGGCAGCGACTCCGTCGCCGCGAGGTCGAAGCGCAGCTCCACCTGGGAATCACTGGTGTTGACGTGCTGGCCGCCCGGGCCCGAGGAGCGCGAGAAACGCCACATGAGCTCGGCCTCCGGCAGGGAGACGGAGCCTCTGATGACATAGGGACCGGACATGCCGTTCATGTTCCCCGTTCCCGGCCCTTTCCGTCACCCTCTTTTCGGCTCCTGGAACCAGTCCGGCACGCGCCGCGTTATGGGGGATGACGAGTCCGGCCGCTGGGCAGGACGATCACGAGGAAAGGCACTTCCCATGGCTGTAAGCCTGTCCAAGGGCGGCAATGTTTCGCTGACCAAGGAGGCGCCGGGCCTGACCGCCGTCACGGTGGGCCTCGGCTGGGACGTCCGTACGACCACGGGCACCGACTTCGACCTCGACGCCTCGGCGATCGGCGTGAACCCCACGGGCAAGGTCGCGTCCGACGCGCACTTCGTCTTCTTCAACAACAAGTCGACGCCGGACCAGACGATCGTGCACACCGGCGACAACCGCACCGGTGAGGGCGGCGGTGACGACGAGCAGATCAACGTCAACCTCGCGGGCCTCCCGGCCGACGTCGACAAGATCGTCTTCCCGGTCTCCATCTACGACGCGGTGAACCGCTCGCAGAACTTCGGCCAGGTGCGCAACGCCTACATCCGCATCGTCAACCAGGCCGGCGGCGCCGAGCTCGCGCGCTACGACCTGAGCGAGGACGCCGCCACCGAGACCGCGATGGTCTTCGGCGAGCTGTACCGCAACGGCGCGGAGTGGAAGTTCCGCGCGGTGGGCCAGGGTTACGCGTCGGGCCTCGAGGGCATCGCCCGCGACTTCGGCGTCAACCTCTGACGGTCACACAGGTGGCGCGTCCTTCCTGACGCGGCGCCGTACCGAGCCCCGGCGGAAGCCCCCGCCGGGGCTCGGTGCGTCCGCGGGACCTTCCGGGAGAAGGACAGCCTCTAGACCCCGTCCGGCTTCTCGTCCCCGTACAGCCAGACGTCCCAGAGCTTCGTCAGATCCTGGCCGGACACCTTCTCCACGTACGCGGTGAAGTCGTCGGTGGAGGCGTTGGAGTGACGGTACTTCGCGGGCCAGCCCGCCAGGATCTCGTAGAACGTGTCGTCGCCCACCGCCTCGCGGATCTTGTGCAGGACCATCGCGCCCCGCCCGTACACCGGGGCCTCGGAGATGTCCTCCGCGGTCGGTGGTTCGGCGGGCGGGAAGGCCCAGTTGTCGTCATCGGCGAAGGCGGCCTCGAAGCTGTCGCGGGCCGGGGTGTCCTCGAAGTCCTCCGCGTACAGCCACTCCGCGTACGTCGCGAAGCTCTCGTTCAGCCACATGTCCTGCCAGGACGCGGGTGAGACGGAGTTGCCGTACCACTGGTGGGCCAGCTCGTGGACGAGCGTCGCGGTGTCGAAGGCGGCCTGGGGGAAGACGGGCCGGGTCTGCGTCTCCAGGGCGTAGCCGAGGTCACCGGTCCGCTCGACGATCGCACCGGCGGAGGAGAAGGGGTACGGCCCGAAGTTCTCCACCTGCCACTCCAGCAGCTCGGGGATACGGGCGAGGAGCGGGCCGCTCACGGCGGTGACGGCCGGGTCGGTGGCGGTGAGCACCGGCGGGCGGGAGGGTGTGCTCCTGGCGTCGTACCGGCCGATGGCGAGGGTGGCCACATAGCTCGCCATCGGCTCGGCGCAGTGCCAGACGGCGGTGGTGCGGCCGTTGGCGGTGCGCTGGGACCGCAGTTCGCCGTTGGACAGCGCCCGAAGCCCGGCGGGGACGGTCACGGTGATGTCGTACGTCGCCTTGTCGGAGGGGTGGTGGTTGCCGGGGAACCACGCCATGGAGCCGGTCGGTTCGCCGACGGCGAGGGCTCCGTCGGCGGTCCTCAGCCAGCCCTCGTCCGCGCCGTCCGCGTCGGTGATCTTCTCCGGGGAGCCGGAGTAGGTGACGGTCGCCCGGAACGTCCTGCCCTTGCGCAGGTCGTCGCCGGGGCGCAGGGTCAGCTCGTTGCCGGCGCGGCTGACGGCGGCGGGGGCGCCGTCGACGGTGGCGCCGTCGACCGTCAGCCCGGCCAGGTCGAGGTTGAAGGCGCTGAGGTTTCGCGTGGCCCGGGCGGTGATGTCGGCGGTGCCCACGAGCCGGTGGCGGGCGGGGTCGTAGTCCAGGGTCAGGGCGTAGTGGCTGACGTCGTAGCCGCCGTTGCCGAGCTTGGGGAAGTAGGGGTCGCGCAGCCCGGAGGCGCCGGGGGTGCCGTGAACGCCGCTCCCGGTGCAGCCGGAGGCGAGCAGGGCGAGAACGGCTGCGGTCAGGGCACAGGCACGGCTTCGCGGTTCCACCACGTGATCATATGCGCGGAATATCCGGGTCCGGTCGGGGCGTCGGGGTCCGTACGGACGCGGGCTCGCGGCGGGTGCGAGCGCCGGGCCGCGGACGGGAAGCCCCAGGGCGCCCGGGAAGCCCGGACGCCCTCGGAGCGCGGACACCTGTCGAGCTGCTCGGCCGGGTGCTCGTCCCGTTACCTGACCGGGTTACTTGTCCAGGGAGGCGACGCCCGCCTGGGCGAACTTCTCGTCCAAGTCGCCGCTCGGCGCGCCCGCCACGCCGATGCCGGCGATCGGGGCACCCTTCGCGGTGACCGGGGCACCGCCCGCGAGGAACAGCGTGCCGGGGATGTCCTTCAGGTTCGGGGCCTGCGCGAGCCGCTTGGCCAGCTCGGAGGTCGGCGCGTTCCAGGAGACCGCGGTGAACGCCTTGCGCTCGGCGGACTCGGGGGACTGCGGGCCGGCGCCGTCGCCGCGCAGGGTGACGATGGTGTTGCCGTTGCGGTCGACGACGGCGACGGAGACCCGCTGGTTCTCCTTGCCGGCTGCCTCCAGGACGGCCTGGGCGGCCTCGGTCGCGGCCGCGACCGTCAGATGGGTGGACTGCTGGAGGTTGCCGTGGGCGGCGTCGGCCTCGACGCTCGACCGGCTCTCGGCCGCCGGAGCGGACGCGCTGGCGGAGACGGCGCCGAAGGTACCGGCGGCGAGGGCGGCGGCGACGGTCGCACCGATCAGGATCTTCTTCATGGGGAGGGCTCCTCGGACGTGGGGTGGCGGGGCAGGGCGGAGGTCGTTCGCCCTGCCTTCGATCCTGGAGCCGTGTCCGGGGCCGTACGGTCCACGAAGCGGATGCCTCCGTCGCGCATGATGGACGACAGGAGGGTCAGCCGATCGGTTGATGCCGATCTGGTCCCGCCGGGTCACCATGAAGACATCGGCCCAGGTCAGACCAGTCCCGGGACCCCGGGAATCCCGGGCCGGTGCGGATGCAGGGCCGTACGGGTCCAAGGCCGTACGGGTCCAGGGCCGGCCGAAAGGACAGACCGGCCCGGATCCCGGACCAGTACCCGTGCCGCGCGCCAGGTGAGAGGAGCAAGCGGTGACCCACGAGCACGACCCCGACGCCCACTGGCTAGCCCGGGTCATGCACGCGGCGTTCTTCGTGCTCCTCGGCGCCTCCCTCGCCCGCTATCTGCTGCGCCACCCGTGGGAGGGCCGCAGCCCCTGGATCGTCGCCCTGAGCGGCGCGCTCGTCTCGCTGTACGTCCTCGGGCCCGTCCTCGGCACCACCCGCGCCACTCCCCGCCGGATCGCCTGGTTGTCCACCGTCGTCGCCGTCTGGATGGTCCTCGTCGTCCTCGCGCCGAGCTTCGCCTGGTGCGCCGTCCCCCTCTTCTACACAGGCCTGCGCACCCTCCCGCCCCGCGCCGCGATCGTCCTCGTCGCCCTGCTCACCGCGTTCGTCGTCGCCGCCCAGCTCCCGCTCACCCACGGCGCGTTCGACCCCAACCTGGTGGTCGCGCCACCCGCCGTCGCCGCCGTCGCGACCGCCGTCTTCGTCCACGCGCAGCGCCAGACCGACCGTCAGCGCACCCTGATCGACGACCTGATCAGGACCCGCCGCGAACTGGCCGCGACCGAACGCCGCGAAGGCACCCTCGCCGAACGACAGCGCCTGTCCATGGAGATCCACGACACCCTCGCCCAAGGCCTGTCCAGCCAGCAGATGCTGCTCCAGGCCGCCGAACGCACCTGGGACAGCGACCCGTCGACCGCCCGCCGCCATGTCCGTACGGCCGAGTCCATCGCCGAACGCAACCTCGCCGAAGCCCGCCGCTTCGTCCACGACCTCGCACCCGCCGACCTCGCCGAGGGCGGCGGACTGGAACAAGCCCTGCGCGCCCTCGCCGCCCGCGAGTCCGCCGGCTGCCGCGTCGACGGCACACCCGTCCCGCTGCCCGACCGGGTCCAGTCGGCGCTGCTGCGCATCGCCCAGGGCGCGCTGGCGAACGTACGCGAGCACGCGAACGCCACCGCCGCCGCGCTCACCCTGACCTACCTCGACGACCAGGTCGTCCTCGACATCGCGGACGACGGCCGCGGCTTCGACCCGCACGACCCGGCGCTGTCGCCGGACAAGGGCGTACGAGGACACGGCCTGCCCGCGATCCGGGCCCGCGTCCAGCAGCTCGGCGGCACCCTCACCATCGAGTCCGCCCCCGGCGAGGGCACCGTGCTCTCCGCCGCGATCCCCCTGGAGGTCGCGCCGTGACGGTCCGGATCCTGCTCTGCGACGACCACGCCGTCGTACGCGCCGGGCTGCTCGCGCTGCTCGGCAGCGAGCCCGACATCGAGGTCGTCGGCGAGGCGGGCAGCGGCGAGGAGGCCGTGGCCATGGCCGCGAAGCTCGCCCCCGACGTCGTACTGATGGACCTCCAGCTCGGCCCGGGCATCGACGGCGTGGAGGCGACCCGCCGGATCGCGACCCCGACCGTGCACGTCCTCGTCCTGACCACCTACGACACGGACGCCGACATCACCCGCGCCATCGAGGCGGGCGCCACCGGCTACCTGCTGAAGGCGGAGCGCCCGGAGGAGCTGTTCGCGGCGATCCACTCGGCCGCCCAGGGCCGTACGACCCTGTCCGCGCCCGTGGCCGGGCGGGTCATGGACCGGATGCGCGGCTCGGCGCCGCCCCCACTGACCGACCGCGAGCGGGACATCCTCGGCCAGCTCGCGCAGGGGCTCGGCAACCGGGAGATCGCCAGGGCGCTGTTCATCAGCGAGGCCACGGTGAAGACCCATCTGGGCCGCATCTACGGCAAGTTGGGTGTGGACACGAGAGCGGGCGCGGTGGCGGTGGCCAAGGAGCGCCGGCTCCTCCCGTAGGGTGCGGCGCCTCCCCCGCACGGCGGAGGGAGTCCGCCGCGGGGGACGAAGCGCGGGTCCCCTGTCCAGGGCCAGAGTGAGAGCCATGACGACAACGCCGGCACAGACGCCCACCCCCCGGAACGCCGCCGCCTCCTCTCCCGCCACCGCCCCCGCACCGGCACCCCGCTGGGCCCGCCGTGCCGCCCACGCCATCGCCCTGTGCGCCCTCCCCTCCGGCCTGTGGCGCATCGCCATGGCCGCCGGCATCTACGTCGGCTACAGCGAGCAGATCCTGCGCGACGTCTTCGACATCCCCGGGTGGGGCATCGCGTACGTCGTCGGCCTCTCCGTCATCTCCGAGCTGGCCGCCCTCTTGCCCCTGCTCCTCGTCACCGACCGGTGGCGGCCCCTGCGCCCCCGGACCCTCGCCGCATCGGCGTGGACGGCCTCGGCCGTGCTGGTCCTGGGCGTGCTGTCGCAGATCGTGGTCCTCTTCACCGTCGAGAGCCAGACCTACATGACCCCCACGGCCAACACCGTCTGGTGGTTCTTCTTCGCCCCGCTGTTCGCCATCCCCGCCCTGATGACCGCCGTGACCTGGTCCTACGCGAAGCGGCACCGCGCACACCACGCGGCATGACACCATCGCGTACGTGCTCGACATCGGCTACTCCCTCTCCCGTCGCTTCCCGGACCCCCCGCAGACCGACTACCGGCGCGCGGACGTCCAGGCCATCCGCCACGACCTCTTCTGCGGGGACGTCTATCTGGCGGACACCAAGGCCGACCGCGAAGTGTCCACAGCCTGGGGATGGGTCCCGGTGCTCGACTGGGCCTGGGCCCTGTGCGACATCGTCGAGCAGCTCGACCGCGACCCCCGGGGCAGCCGCGCCTCCCAGCCGCAGTACGCCGAACTCGACTTCACCGAATCCACCGACCGGATGCTCTTCGAGCGACGCTTCGGCTGGGTCGATGTCGAAGCCGACTGGATGCCCGGCGACGAACCCCCGCTCACCTTCAGCCACGGCGAACTGCGCCGGGAGGCACGCGACTTCCTGCACGACCTGATCGCCGACCTCACCGACATGCACGAGGGCCTCGCCGACAACCCGGTGATCTGGGACCTCCAGGCCCGCTTCCCCCGCACCCCCTGACCTCGGCGCACCCCCGCCCGCCGCACCCCTGCCGGCGCCCGGCTCACCTCCCGGCCGGCGCCCGCACCCACCACGGCCGACCCCCGGGCCGCCGCACCCCCGGCCGGCGCCCGCACCCACCACGGCTTGACCTCAAGCGCGCTTGAGGTCGGAGGCTGTTCCCCGTAGCAGCCGCCCACCAGGGGAGCCCGACATGCACGCCATCCGCCTCCACGCCTTCGGCCCCGCCGAGAACCTCACCTACGAGGAGACGCCCGACCCGCAGCCCGCCCCCGGCCAGGTGCGGATCGCCGTCACCGCCGCAGGCGTCCACCTCCTCGACACCGCGCTGCGCCAAGGCATGACAGGCCCCTTCCCCGCCCCCGCCGAACTGCCCACCATCCCCGGCCGCGAAGTCGCCGGCACCGTCGACCGGCTCGGCGAAGGCACCGACCCCTCCTGGCTCGGCAAGCGCGTCGTCGCCCACCTCGGCCTCGCCCCCGGCGGCTACGCCGAACTCGCCGTCGTCGACGCCGCCAAGCTCCACGCACTGCCCCCGCACCTCGGCGACGCCGAAGCCGTCGCCATGATCGGCACCGGCCGCACCACACTCGGCATCCTGCAGTTCACCGAACTCGGCCCCGACTCGATCGCGATCGTCCCCGCCGCCGCCGGCGGCATCGGCACCCTCCTCGTCCAGTACGCGAAGAACGCCGGCGCCACCGTCATCGGCCTCGCCGGCGGACCACGGAAGGTCGCCCGCGTCCGTGAGAACGGCGCCGACCTCGCCGTCGACTACAAGCAACCCGACTGGCCCGACCACGTCCGCGCCTTCCTCAAGGACAGGCGCGCCACCGACGTCTTCGACTCCGTCGGGGGCGACACCGGCCGCGCCGCCGTCGACCTCCTCGGCAAGGGCGGCCGGCACCTCGTCTTCGGCTGGTCCGGAAAGGGCCCCCACGACGGGACCCCCCTCACCTTCACCGACGAGGAACTCGCCGAACGCGGCATCACCTCCGAGGGCGTCCTCGGCCACGCCATGATCCAGAAGGCCGGCGGAGACGTACGCGCCCTCGAAACCCGCTCCCTCGCCGAAGCCGCCTCCGGCCGCCTGCGCCCCGCCGTCCAGCGCTTCCCCCTCGCCGAGGCAGCGGCCGCCCACCACGCCCTGGAGAACCGGGGCACGATGGGCAAGGTCGTCCTGATCCCCTGAGCCCCTGAGCCCCTGGTCCCCCGCCGCCCTGAGCCCTCGACGGGACGAGACGGCCCAGGGCCTACGAACCCAACTCCGTCAGCGCCTCGTCGGTCAGCCGGTACACGGTCCACTCATCCTGCGGCCTCGCACCCAGCGACTTGTAGAAGTTGATCGACGGGGTGTTCCAGTCCAGCACCGACCACTCCAACCGCTCGTACCCACGCTCCACACAAATCCGCGCCAGCTCCGTCAGCAGCGCCTTCCCATGCCCGCCACCCCGCATCTCCGGCCGGACATACAGATCCTCCAGATAGATCCCGTGCACCCCACGCCACGTCGAGAAGTTGAGGAACCACAGACAGAACCCGGCCACCTCACCCTCCTCCGTCTCCGCGATGTGCGCGAACGCCGCCGGCCGCTCCCCGAACAACGCCTCCCTCAGCTGCGCCTCACTCGCCCGCGCCTCATCGAGCGCCCGCTCGTACTCGGCGAGCTCACGGACCATCGCGTGAATGACAGGGACATCGGCAGGTGTGGCAGTACGAATCATGAACGCAGCCTCCCCCAAGCCCGCCCTCCCGCGCCAGCAGCACATCGAGCGACCAGCCGCTCCCCACACGACGGAATCCGCAGGTCCAAAGCCCCACCGCATCCAGTAACGTCCCGCCAGACGCACTCGTCCGCACCCACTCGCACCGAGGAACACCATGAGCACCGTCAACGGCGGCATATCGTTCTGGTACGCGCAGGAGGGGGTCCCCGCCCCCCGCGAGCCGCTGCCCGGCGACGCCACGGCCGACGTCTGCATCGTCGGCGGCGGCTACACCGGACTCTGGACGGCCTACTACCTCAAGAAGGCCGTCCCCTTCCTCAACATCACCGTCCTCGAAGCCAAGTTCTGCGGCTACGGCGCCTCCGGCCGCAACGGCGGCTGGCTCTACAACGGCATCGCCGGCCGCGACCGCTACGCCGAACTCCACGGCCAGGACGCCGCCGTCCGCCTCCAGCAGGCCATGAACCACACCGTCACCGAGGTCATCCAGGTCTGCGAGACCGAAGGCATCGACGCCGACATCCACCACGGCGGCGTCCTCGAAGTCGCCCACTCGCCCGCCCAGTTGACCCGCCTCAAGGCCTTCCACGCCGCCGAGACCGCCTTCGGCGAAAAAGACCGCGAACTCCTCGGCGCCCGCGAAACCGCCGAGCGCATCCGCGTCACCGGAGCCGTCGGCTCCACCTGGACCCCCCACGGCGCCCGTCTCCACCCGGTCAAGCTCGTCCAGGGCCTCGCCGCCGCCGTCGAAGCACTCGGCGTCACCATCCACGAATCGACGCCCGTCTCCGAGATCCGCCCCAAGCACGCCATCACCCCGTACGGCACCGTCCGCGCGCCGTACATCCTGCGCTGCACCGAAGGCTTCACCGCCAACCTCAAGGGCCTCAAGCGCACCTGGCTCCCCATGAACTCCTCCATGATCGCCACCGAGCCCCTCTCCGAAGAGATGTGGGCACAGATCGGCTGGGAAGGCCGCGAAACCCTCGGCGACATGGCCCACGCCTACATGTACGCCCAGCGCACCGCCGACAACCGCATCGCCCTCGGCGGCCGCGGCATCCCCTACCGCTACGGCTCCCGCACCGACAACGACGGCCGCACCCAGCCCGAGACCATCGACGCGCTCCGCGAGATCCTCGTCCGCTTCTTCCCCCAGCTCGCCGGGGTCGGCATCAGCCACGCCTGGTCCGGCGTCCTCGGCGTCCCCCGCGACTGGTGCGCCACCGTCACCCTCGACCGCTCCACCGGCCTCGGCTGGGCCGGCGGGTACGTCGGCTCCGGCGTCGCCACCACCAACCTCGCCGCCCGCACCCTGCGCGACCTGATCCAGCAGGACTCCGGCCAGAGCGGCCCCACCGACCTGACCACGCTCCCCTGGGTCAACCACAAGGTCCGCACCTGGGAACCGGAACCCTTCCGCTGGCTCGGCGTCCACGCCCTCTACGCGGCCTACCGCACCGCGGACCGCCAGGAGTCCCGGTCCCCCACCTCCGAAACGGCCCGCCTCGCCCAAGCGGCGAACCGCATCTCGGGCCGCCACTGAAAACACACGTGGCCCGGACCTGAAAAGGTCCGGGCCACGCCTCTGCTGGAGCCCCCTGTCGGATTCGAACCGACGACCTACGCATTACAAGTGCGTTGCTCTGGCCAGCTGAGCTAAGGAGGCAAGGAGTGCAGTGTAACCAACGCCCGCACCGCCCCGGCCGAAAATTTCCGCGCCTCAGGGCTACTGACAGATCGCCTGCGGCCAGGTAGCGTCACGGACGGTCCATTTAGTGGACTAGACCCATTCTTCCTTCCAATCGGATCGTCCGGCACGTTCCTGCCGGTGAAGGGACACATCACCATGGCTTCTGTCACGTTCGACAAAGCGACCCGGCTCTACCCGGGGTCCACCAAGCCCGCCGTCGACCAGCTCGAGCTGGAAGTCGCGGACGGCGAGTTCCTCGTACTCGTCGGCCCCTCCGGCTGCGGCAAGTCCACCTCGCTCCGGATGCTCGCCGGGCTCGAGGACGTCAACGGCGGTGCCATCCGCATCGGTGACCGTGATGTCACGCATCTGCCGCCGAAGGACCGGGACATCGCCATGGTGTTCCAGAACTACGCGCTCTACCCGCACATGACCGTCGCCGACAACATGGGCTTCGCGCTCAAGATCGCCGGGGTCAACAAGAGCGAGATCCGCGCGAAGGTCGAGGAGGCGGCGAAGATCCTCGACCTGACCGAGTACCTGGACCGCAAGCCGAAGGCGCTCTCCGGTGGCCAGCGGCAGCGTGTCGCGATGGGGCGGGCCATCGTGCGGGAACCGCAGGTGTTCCTCATGGACGAGCCGCTGTCGAACCTCGACGCCAAGCTCCGTGTCTCGACCCGTACGCAGATCGCCTCGCTGCAGCGGCGCCTCGGCATCACCACCGTGTACGTCACGCACGACCAGGTCGAGGCCATGACCATGGGCGACCGTGTGGCCGTCCTCAAGGACGGCCTGCTCCAGCAGGTCGACTCGCCGCGCAACATGTACGACCGCCCGGCGAACCTCTTCGTCGCCGGCTTCATCGGCTCCCCCGCCATGAACCTGGTCGAGGTCCCGATCACCGACGGTGGCGTGAAGTTCGGCAACAGCGTCGTCCCGGTCTCCCGTGAGGCGCTCACCGCCGCCGCCGACAAGGGCGACACCACGGTGACCGTCGGCGTCCGCCCCGAGCACTTCGACGTGTCCGGCGCGGACAGCGAGGAGGGCCTGGCCGTCTCCGTGAACGTCGTCGAGGAGCTCGGCGCCGACGGCTACGTGTACGGCTCCGCCCGGGTCGGCGGCGAGGACAAGGACCTGGTCGTCCGCGTCGGTGGCCGTGCCGTCCCGGACAAGGGCGCCGTGCTGCACGTGGTCCCCCGCCCGGGTGAGATCCATGTGTTCTCGACGTCGACGGGCGAGCGCCTCAGCGACTGATCCGCAACCGCAGTTCCGCCACCTGGCCCCGCACTCCGGTGCGGGGCCTTGTGCGTGCTCCGGGCACCCTCGAACTCATGTCGACAAATACCCCGGCAGATCGGCCAATTCGGACTCCGGCGTCAACACCCGATTCGAAAAGAACCCTCGAACCGTCCCCCGCGAGAGTGACTAAATGTCGCCAAATCATCACTGGGCGCTACGCTCGCCTCCGTGACCCACACAGCCCGCCGAATCGGCCGCTCTCTCGCCCTCGTCCTGCCCGTCGTCCTGGTGCTCTCCGGAACTCTCGCGGTCACCAGTGTCCCGTGGGCAGGTCATGGAACCGACTCCCAGATGCTCACCGCATCCTCGGAGGACGTCTCCGTACGCGCCAAGCCGCGTGCACCGCAGGATATTCTCCGCGACCGCCTTCTCGCAGAACTTCAGGAGAAGGACCCCGGTACGGCGCTCACCCACCTGCAGCGTGAGGTCGAGGCGCGCCCGTCGTTGGCCAAGCACTGCATGTCGATCGCCCGCGCCCTCGGCCGCGCCGCGGTCCAGCACTACGGCCCCACGCGCGCGCAGTCGTACTCCCGCCCCGTCTGTGACACGTCGTTCGCCTCCGGCGTTCTGTACCAGAGCTGAGCCGGTCCCAGAGGTGCGCATATCGTGCGCGGTATGCATACCTCTCCGACGCAGGCCGTGATCCTGGCGGGCGGCCAGGGCTCGCGCCTGCGGCCGTACACCGACGACCGCCCCAAGCCGATGGTCGAGATCCCGGGAACAGGGGTCCCGATCATCGGCCATCAGCTTTCCTGGCTCGCGTCCGAGGGCGTCACGGACGCCGTGGTGTCCTGCGGGCATCTCGCCGGGGTGCTCGAGGACTGGCTCGCGGGCGCCGATCTGCCGCTGCGGGTCAAGACGGTCGTGGAGAGGGAGCCGCTGGGCCGCGGTGGCGGCCTCAAGTACGCGGCCGCGCACCTGCCGGAGCCCGAGCAGCCCTGGTATGCCACCAACGGCGACATCTGGACCCGCTTCTCCCTGCGGGAGATGGCCGCGTTCCATGCCGAGCGTGACGCGACGGCGACGCTGGCCCTGGCCCGGCCCCGGATTCCGTGGGGGGCCGTGGAGACCGACGCGTTCGGCCACATCACCGACTTCATCGAGTCGCCGCCGTCGCCGTATCTGATCAACGCGGGTGTGTACGTCTTCTCCGCCGCGTTCACCGCGCTGCTGCCGGACCAGGGCGACCACGAGCGCACCACGTTCCCGCGGCTGGCCCGCGAACGGAGCCTGGCCGGCTTCCCGTTGCCGCAGGGAGCGTACTGGCGCGCCATCGACACGGCGAAGGACCTGACGGAGGCGGCGAAGGAACTGGCGCTCCACGCCCCCTGAGCGTCTTCTCCCGCCCTACGGCTCCAGTCCCCGGCCCCGGGCGCGCCCCGGGGCCGTGAGGGCCGTGGGCGCCCCTGCCGGAGAACCCCGCCGGCCCACGGCTCCCCCTCGCGCGCAGAAGGGCGGCCACCGCTTCCGCGGTGGCCGCCCTTCTCCGTGTCCGTGGTGACGTCAGCCCAGCAGGCCGCCGATCGGGTTCCGGCTGTCGCCGCCCGAGCCGCCGTCGTCGGAGCCGCCCGTCGAACCGCCGCCGCCCGTGCCGCCCGTGGAGGTCGGGCCGGTGCTGGTCGCGGGCGGGGGCGCCGGCTTCGACTGCTGCGGGGGACGCTGGCCGGTGCCCTGGGAGGAGCTGGGTCGGCCGCCCTCGATCCGGCCCGACTCGCGGACCTTGCCCGCCGGTGAGGACTTCTCCGCGGAGGGGCTGCTGTCGGCGCCGCCGGACGGGGACGGTTTGGGCCGCTTGGTCGGCGCCTTGAAGGACGGGCTGCGCTCGCCCGGCTCCTGCGGAAGGGGCTGGCCGGGCAGGTGGTTGATCGGGTCGTCGTCGGGTCCGGGCACGGTCACCATGTCGGTGGACCGTACGGCTCCGCCGAGGACCGAGCCGGTGAGCAGCGTGAGGCCGACGACGAGGGCCGCCATGACGGTGCCGCGGCGCAGTACGCGGCGCCGCAGGTCCCAGAGTTCGGCGCGCGGGCCGAGCCTGCGCCAGGCCTCGCCCGCGAGGCGGCCGTCGAGCGAGTAGACGGGGGCGCCCGCGATGATCAGCGGGGACCAGGCGGCGAGGAAGATGATGTCGGGCGCGTCGTAGACCGGGACGGTCTTCCAGCTGACGGTGAGGATCAGCGCGGCCGACAGGAGTGCGCCGCCGACGGCCGCGACCCGCTGCCAGAGGCCGAAGACGGTGAGTACGCCGACGACGACCTGGAGGAAGGCGACGGTGAGTCCGGCGCCGACGGGGTGCTGGAGGGCGAAGTCGCGCAGCGGTTCGGCGAGGGGCCACGGGTGGAGTGAGGTGAGCCACTTCACCATGGAGCCGCGCTCGCCGCCGTCGAAGTAGACGGGGTCGCAGAGCTTGCCCATGCCGGCGTAGATGGAGATGAAGCCGAGGAAGACGCGCAGCGGGAGCAGGACGACGCCGAGGTTCATGCGGCGGCCGGGGTAGTAGGCGTGGCGGACGCCGGCGCCGTCGGAGGCCGCGGGGCGGGTGTCGCCGTGCCGCTGGGGCCGGACGTCGAACCGCTCGTCCTCGTCGGTGTCGCGCGCGTATGACTCGTACGCCTCGTACTCGTCGTAGGCGCTTTCGGCGCGCCGCATCGGCGGCAGCAGCGGAGTGGCGGCGCCGCCGCGCGAGGGGCCGGGGACGACGGGGGTCTCCATGGTGTCGTCGGCGAGGCCGAGGCGCGGAATGACCTGGGTGGCGCCGGCGTCGAGGGTTCCCACCGCGCCGCTCTCGCGGACGGCCTGGAGCAGGCCGGTCGCGCCCGGGTCTCCGGGGGAGGAGCGTCCGCTCCAGACGAGGGGGGCCCTGCGCCGCGCCGCGCCCGCCCCGCTGAGCGCGGAAGCCCTGGCGCTCACGGCGAACTTCGGCTTCTGGGCCGGGGCGAGCCGCACACGGAAACTGGCGTGGTTCACGATGACCTGCGCGGGATCGCAATCCACCTTGACCATGCTCAATGCAGGCTGATCGTCGAACCCCGGCCGGGGCGTTCTGGTGTCCACACTCATCTAACCGAGTGACGCGGGATTAGGACACTGCCTTGACGGGCTCGGAATGTCCGAGACCCGTCAAGATCGCTTTCGGCCGGACGGAGTAAGCGCGGGGGGCGGGCAGGGGCCGCGGAAAGCGCCCAGTTCAGAGCGCCGGACGCCGGTGTTCCGAACGGCGTCGCCGCGGGTGGCCCCGCCCGTACCTCCGGGCTAGTGGGCCCTGCGCCGGGCGACCTCGTAGAGCACGATGCCGGCGGCGACTCCGGCGTTGAGCGACTCGGCGCCGCCCGGCATCGAGATGCGCACGCGGTAGTCGCAGGTCTCGCCGACGAGGCGGCCGAGGCCCTTGCCCTCGCTGCCAATGACGATGACGACGGGGCCGTCGAGCTGCTCGAGGTCCTCGACGGTGTGCTCGCCGTCGGCGGCCAGGCCGACGACGGTGAGGCCGGCCTTCTGGTAGCTCTCCAGGGCCCGGGTCAGGTTGGTGACGCGGGAGACCGGCGTACGGGCGGCGGTGCCGGCGGAGGACTTCCAGGCGCCGGCCGTCATTCCGGCGGCGCGCCGCTCGGGCACGACCACGCCGTGGCCGCCGAAGGCGGAGACGGAGCGGACGATCGCGCCGAGGTTGCGGGGGTCGGTGACGCCGTCGAGGGCGACGATCAGCGGGTCCTCGCCGTTGTCGTAGGCGGCGGCGGTGAGGTCCTCGGGGTGGGCGTACTCGTACGGCGGGACCTGGAGGACGAGACCCTGGTGGTTGAGCCCGTTGGTCATCCGGTCGAGCTCGGGGCGCGGGGCTTCCATCAGGTTGATGTTGCCGCGCTCGCCGGCGAGCTTGAGGACGTCGCGGACGCGCTCGTCGTTGTCGATGAACTGCTGGACGTAGAGCGTGATCGCGGGGACGCCGTCGCGCAGGGCCTCGTAGACCGGGTTGCGGCCGACGACCATCTCGGACGTGCCCTTGGCGCCACCGCGGCGGGGCGCGGGTCGGCGGGCCGCGGCCTGCTTGGCCTGGGCGTTGGCGATGCGGTTCTTCTTGTGTCCCTTGCGGGCGGAGGCGGGCGGCGTGGGGCCCTTGCCTTCGAGGCCGCGGCGTCGCTGGCCACCGCTGCCGACCTGCGCGCCCTTCTTGTTGGACGTGCGGCGGTTCCTGCGCTGGCTGTTCCCGGCCATGGCTATCTGTTTCCCGTCAATCTCCATCCACATGAGGAATGTGGATCGCGTACATAAGTCAAAGTGTGCCGCCCGGGCTGCCGGGCGGCACATCAGCGGCGGCTCAGCGCGCTCCCAGCGTCCACCGCGGCCCGTCGGGGCTGTCCTCGATGGCGAGGCCGGACTGGTTCAGCTGGTCGCGGATCGCGTCGGCGGTCGCCCAGTCCTTGCGCTCCCGTGCCGACTCGCGCTGCTGGAGCACCAGCCGTACGAGGGTGTCGACGGCGCCGTGCAGGTCCTCGCCGCGCTCGGTCTCGCCGGCCCATCGCGGGTCGAGCGGGTCCAGGCCGAGGACACCGAGCATCGCACGTACCTCGGCGAGGCGGGCGATGGCGGCGTCCTTGTCGTCGGCGGCGAGGGCGGAGTTGCCCTGGCGGACCGTGGTGTGGACGATCGCGAGCGCCTGTGGGACGCCCAGGTCGTCGTCCATGGCCTCGGCGAAGGCCGGCGGGACCTCGGCGGAGGGCTCGACGGGGCCGCCCGCCTTCTCGACGACGCGCTGGATGAAGCCCTCGATCCGCGCGAACGCCGACTCGGCCTCGCGCAGGGCCTCCTCGCTGTACTCGATCATCGAGCGGTAGTGCGGGGTGCCCAGGTAGTAGCGCAGGACGATGGGGCGCCATGTCTTGGTCATCTCGGAGACGAGCACCGAGTTGCCGAGCGACTTGGACATCTTCTCGCCGCTCAGGGTGACCCAGGCGTTGTGCATCCAGTACCGCGCGAACTCGTCGCCGAAGGCCTTGGCCTGGACGATCTCGTTCTCGTGGTGGGGGAAGATCAGGTCGAGACCGCCGCCGTGGATGTCGAAGACGCTGCCCAGGTACTTGTGGGCCATCGCGGAGCACTCGAGGTGCCAGCCGGGGCGGCCGCGGCCCCACGGGGTCTCCCAGTCGGGTTCCCCGGGCTTGCTGGCCTTCCACATGGCGAAGTCGCGGGGGTCCCGCTTGCCGGTGATGCCTTCCTCGCTGGGCTGGCGCAGGTCGTCGATGTCCTGGTTGGACAGCGCCAGGTAGTCGGGGTAGGAGCGCACGTCGAAGTAGACGCTGCCGTCGGCCTCGTACGCGTGGCCGCGCTCGATCAGGGCGCGCATCATCTCGATCATCTCGGGCACGTGGCCGGTGGCGCGCGGCTCGTAGGTCGGCGGCAGGCAACCGAGGGCGTTGTAGCCGTCGTTGAAGGCGCGCTCGTTCTCGTAGCCGATGGACCACCAGGGGCGGCCCTGTTCGGCCGACTTGGCGATGATCTTGTCGTCGATGTCGGTGACGTTCCGGACGAAGGTGACGTCGTGGCCGCGGTAGGTGAACCAGCGGCGCAGGATGTCGAAGTTCAGGTAGGACCTGACGTGCCCGATGTGCGGGGCGGCCTGCACGGTCGCGCCACAGAGGTAGATCGAGACGCAGCCCGGAGTGAGCGGGGTGAAGTCACGGATCTGCCGGGCGCTGGTGTCGTACAGGCGAATAGTCACGGCATCCAGGGTAGTGGCCCCATAGCAGTGCCCCGCGACCTATTCCCGGTCGCGGGGCGTCTTTTTCGGCACGCTTTCGCCTGTGGGTGGCGGCGGAGGGCTCAGGCCGTACGGAAGACCAGCGCCGTGGCGATCGCGGCGAGGCCTTCGCCGCGGCCGGTGAGGCCGAGTCCGTCCGTCGTCGTGCCGGAGACGGAGACGGGAGCGCCGGCCGCTTCGGAGAGCGCCTTCTGGGCCTCGTCGCGCCGCTTGCCGACCTTGGGCCGCACGCCGATGACCTGGACGGCGACATTGCCGATCTCGAAGCCCTCGGCGCGGACGATCCGGGCGGCCTCGGCGAGGAGGGTCACTCCGGAGGCGCCGGACCACTCGGGCCTGCTGGTGCCGAAGTGGGCCCCGAGATCGCCGACGCCGGCGGCCGAGAAGAGGGCGTCGCAGGCGGCGTGGGCGGCGACGTCACCGTCGGAGTGGCCGGCGAGGCCGTACCCGTCGTTCTCGGCTCCGTCCCAGAGCAGGCCGGCGCACCACAGTTCGCGGCCCTTCTCGAAGGCGTGGACGTCGGTGCCGATTCCGACGAGGGGGAGCGTGCTAGAAGCCATCGTTGGCCCTCCTGCGGGCGAGAACCGCCTCGGCGAGTACGAGGTCGAGGGGCCGGGTGACCTTGAAGGCCTCCTCGTGACCGGGGACGACGACGACCCGGAGGCCGAGCTGTTCGACCATGCTCGCGTCGTCGGTGACGTTGTCGGTGACGGTCGCGTGGGCGCGGACCAGGGTGTCGTGGTCGAAGCCCTGCGGGGTCTGAACCGCGCGCAGCAGGGACCGCTCGGGCGTCGCGACGACGGGCTCGGGCTCGCCCTTCTCACGGGGCTCGACCTGCTTGACGGTGTCCGCGAGCGGCAGCGCGGGGACCACGGCGACGGCGCCGTCCCGTACCGCTTCGATCACCGCGTCGACGGTGTCGACGGGGACGAGGGGGCGGGCCGCGTCGTGGACGAGGACGGTGGTGATGCCCTCGGGGAGCGCTTCGAGGCCGAGCCGGACCGACTCCTGGCGGGTGTCGCCGCCGGGGACGACGAGGTAGTCGGTCCTCTCGGGCAGGGCGTGGGCGTCGAGGAGGTTCTTGACCTCGGGGGCGCCGTCGGGCGGGGCGACCACGACGACGAGCGAGACCGCGCGGGAGGCGGCCATCGCGCGGATGGCGTGGATCAGCATGGGGGTGCCGTTCAGGGCGCGGAGCGCCTTGGGGGCGCCGGGGCCGAGGCGGACGCCCCGGCCGGCCGCTGGGATCACCGCGGCGGTGCGGCCAGGCCGCGTTTCGTCTGACATCGGTTGCACTCCGGCAGGTTTGTTTGCTCGGCCGACATGGGTATGGCCTTGGGGGCACCCCCCGGCCCAAGGATTCTCAAGGATCGAGTCCCAAGGATCGAGGGAGTGCCGGGCGCTCGACCGGACCCTTCCGTGACACCGGTTGAGCACCAGCTGTGTCAGCTGCCCGGCCCGGCACACCAGGGGTGCGGTGGGCGTGAGGCGCTGGGGTGTGGTGGTCCGTGGTTTCGGTGTGATGGCCAGTGGTGCGCCTGTGGTGGGAGGCGCGGTATGTCTGTGGTCGCCGACGTCTGTGGTGCAGACATGCCGCAGCGCCCGGCGACAAGCCTGATTTCTCAGGATGTCAGCGGGCACCGCGGCATTGACTACAGCGACCAGCGACCTTGGAGCAGGTCACTCAGGACGCGAGGACCTCGTCGAGCAGAGCCTCGGCCTTGTCCTCGTTCGTGTTCTCCGCGAGGGCCAGCTCGCTCACCAGGATCTGCCGAGCCTTGGCAAGCATGCGCTTCTCACCTGCGGAAAGTCCGCGCTCACGCTCGCGGCGCCACAGGTCGCGCACCACTTCGGCGACCTTGATGACATCGCCGGAGGCGAGCTTCTCGAGATTTGCCTTGTAGCGACGGGACCAGTTCGTCGGCTCTTCGGCGTACGGCGCGCGCAGCACCTCGAAGACCCGGTCCAGCCCGTCCTGTCCGACCACATCGCGCACGCCGACGAACTCCGCATTGTCCGCAGGCACACGTACCGTCAAGTCGCCCTGGGCGACCTTGAGCACCAAGTAGGTCTTGTCCACGCCTTTGATCTGGCGAGTTTCGATAGCCTCGATCAGCGCGGCCCCGTGATGGGGATAGACCACGGTGTCGCCAACCTTGAACGTCATGTGACAGGTACCCCTTCCGTGG
This sequence comes from Streptomyces sp. NPDC038280, assembly GCF_055600045.1. NCBI lineage: Bacteria > Bacillati > Actinomycetota > Actinomycetes > Kitasatosporales > Streptomycetaceae > Streptomyces > Streptomyces sp. NPDC038280. Next base: position 75,778 of record NZ_JBVJYZ010000018.1, on the reverse strand, counting down.
CTATCCAGGGTAACACGGATACGGCTTCTTCTGAATGGCGTTTTCGCAGGTCAGGGCATATCTCGGGGCTTGACAACAGCGACGGGCACGTGCTGCGCGGGGCTTGCGGAAGGGGGTATTCGCAGGTCGGAGCGGCTGCGCGGGGGGCGAGAAACCCGGACGTTACACGCACTTGGAAGCCCTCCGGAGAGCTGTGATGTCCCGTTTTGCCGGTTCCAAGAGGTGATCTTCCCGTACTCCGTTCGGATGTCGGTCACCCGTACGGACGCATCCGCGCCGAATCCACGAATTGATCACCGGTCGCTCACGCACGGCTATTCGGTAACGGCCGGGAAGTAATGCGCGGCGGCCACTTAATTGATCAAGGCGGATATGTGAACGGCGGACGAATCGGCGGGATCCCGCCGTCGGCCCGGTACGACTCCGGGTCGGCGGCGGGTCGGCGGCGGTCCGCGACCGAGGCGATGACGGTCCGGCTCCGTGGCGGGCGGCGGTCGGAGTCCGTGGCGGCGGCGGGGCCTTGGGGGCGGGTCGGGTGCGGCGGGGGCAGGACGGCTCGGTAACCTGAGCGCGCTGAACCATGCACAGCCTGTCCATAAGCCCGTCCGTACGTCCAAGGAGATGCCGCCGCCGTGAGCCGCAGCCTTCGACGCGGCGCCCTCGCCGCCACCGCCATCGTTCTCTCGATCGCCTCGCTCTCCGCCTGCGGTGCGGGCAACGACGCCCAGACCCTCGAAGTAAGGCCGGACAACGCCGCCGTCACCGTCGATGACGTCAAGATCCAGAACGTCGCGGTGATCACCCAGCCGAAGGGCGCCGAGGGTCCCGCCGCCGTCTCGGCGACGATCTTCAACAACGGCCGCGAGGAGCAGAAGCTCGAATCGATCACCCTGCCCGGAAGCTCCGGCGCCGTGAAGCTCACCGGCGTCAAGGGCTCGTCCGGCATCACCGTGCCGGCCAACGGCTCGATCGTCCTCGGCGGCAAGGGCAACCCCACCGCGGTGATCGCGAACGGCCGCGAGGCGACGAAGGACGGCGATGTGCAGGACGTCGTCTTCAAGCTGAGCAAGACCGGTGACGTGAAGATCCAGGCGCTGGTCGTCTCGGCGACGGGCTACTTCAAGAACTACGGCCCGGCCGAGGTGCCGGCGCCGCCGGCCGGCGGGCCGGACGAGAAGCCGTCGGGCTCGGCGACGGGTGAGCCCGCCGACGGTGCGCACGGCGAGGGTGAGCAGTCGGACAAGCCGGCCGACGGCGCGACCGCCCCGTCGGACGACGCCTCCGCGTCGCACTCGGCCGCCGGTCACTGAGGCCGCGCGTCACCGACCCCGTGAAACGCCACGTGCGCCCCGCCGGAAGGATCCGGCGGGGCGCACGTGTATGCCATGGGTCCCGTGTGTACGCGGAAGCCCCCGGAGCCCCGCGCCGGCCGGCCTACGGCTCGAACTTGTAGCCGAGGCCGCGGACCGTGACCAGGTAGCGCGGCGCGCCCGGGTCCGGCTCGATCTTGGCCCGCAGACGCTTCACATGGACGTCGAGGGTCTTCGTGTCGCCCACGTAGTCCGCCCCCCACACCCGGTCGATGAGCTGCATCCGGGTCAGCACGCGGCCCGCGTTGCGCAGCAGCATCTCCAGCAGGTCGAACTCCTTCAGCGGAAGGTCGACCTTCCCGCCGGAGACCGTGACGACGTGGCGGTCCACGTCCATCCGGACCGGACCGGCCTCCAGGGCGGCCGGGGTGACCTCCTCCGGCTCTCCGCGGCGCCGCAGGACGGCGCGGATGCGGGCGACCAGCTCGCGCGAGGAGAAGGGCTTGGTGACGTAGTCGTCGGCTCCTATCTCCAGGCCGACGACCTTGTCGATCTCGCTGTCCTTGGCGGTCACCATGATGACCGGGACGTTGGAGCGGCCGCGCAGCTGGCGGCAGACCTCCGTACCGGGCAGACCCGGCAGCATCAGGTCGAGGAGGACCAGGTCGGCACCGTTGCGCTCGAACTCGTCGAGACCGTCGGGCCCGGTGGCCGCCACAGCGACTTCGAAACCCTCCTTGCGGAGCATGTAGGACAGGGCGTCGCTGAAGGATTCCTCATCCTCGACGACAAGCACTCGGGTCACGGAAGGACCTCCGGGGCGGGGAGCGGTTCGGTGGTGGTCACAGGGTCGGTGTCGTGGTCGGCGGTCGAGGCCGACGAAGGGGAGGCGGAGGACGAGCGGTCGCGGCCGGCTCCGGCCTCCGGCAGCCGCAGCGTGAAGGTGGAGCCCTGACCCTCGGTGCTCCAGACGGTCACCTCACCGCCGTGCGAGGCGGCCACGTGCTTGACGATGGCCAGGCCGAGGCCCGTACCGCCGGTGGCGCGGGAGCGGGCGGGGTCGACGCGGTAGAAGCGTTCGAAGACCCGCTCGCGGTCCTTCTCGGAGATGCCGATGCCCTGGTCGGTGACGGCTATCTCGATCATGTCCCCGCCGGGGGCGGTGACGCGGCGCGCGGCGATGCCGACGCGGGTGCGGGCCGGTGAGTAGTTGACGGCGTTCTCGACGAGGTTGCCGAGAGCGGCGGCGAGCTGGCCGCGGTTGCCCCACAGGAGCAGGTCCGCGGTGCCCCCCGAGGCCATGGTGATCTGCTTGGTGGAGGCGGTGTGCCGGGAGCGGTCGATGGCCTCGGCGACCAGTTCGTCGACCCGGACGGGCTCGGAGTCCTCCAGCGGGTCGTCGTTCTGCACCCGGGAGAGGTCGATCAGCTCCTGGACGAGGTTGGTCAGCCGGGTGGCCTCGATCTGCATCCGGCCGGCGAAGCGGGTGACCGCCTCGGGGTCGTCGGAGGCGTCCATGACGGCCTCCGAGAGGAGCGATAGCGCACCCGTCGGAGTCTTGAGTTCATGGCTGACGTTCGCCACGAAGTCGCGGCGCACCGCTTCGATACGGCGGGCCTCGGTGAGGTCCTCGACGAGCAGCAGCACGAGCCGGGAGCCGAGCGGGGCGACCCGGGCGGAGACGGCCAGAGCCTCGCCGCGGCCGGTGCCCCGCCGGGGCAGGTCCAGTTCCACCTGGCGTATCTCGCCGTCCCTGCGGGTGTCGCGGGCCATGTGGAGCATGGGCTCCACGGCCAGCTTTCCGCCGCGGACCAGGCCGAGGGCGTACGCCGCGGAGCTCGCCTTCACCACCGAGTCGCTCTCGTCGAGAACGACCGCGGAGGAGCGCAGGACGGACAGGACGGTGTCGACGCCGGGCGGGAGCACGGCGTCGGTGTGCAGGGAGGTGCGGGTGGGCCTGGCCTGGTCGCGCTCGCTCCAGCGGAACGCCAGCATGGCGATCACGCCGGTGCACACCCCGGCGATAGCGGCCAATGCGGCAACCGCCGCGTTCACGTCCATGCATCCAGGTTATGCGTGGTCACAGACACTCTCCCAGCCGTCCGGGTGGCTGCTCGAACAGTCGTCGCCCAGAGTTCACCGAGGGGATGGTGCGGGTTCACTTGGTCCGCGGCGGACCCCGGCCCGCGTCGCCCAGAGTTCACTCGGGTGAAAGTGCCGGTTCACTTGTGGTGGGAGAGCCGGACGCGTAGGGGGCTGACCGTGGGAACGTGGGGGTCCGAGCCCCACCCGGACCCCGGTTGCCGTGTAGAGAGGGACACCCATGCGGGACGCGTACCACGAGGAACTTGACTCGATCGGCGAGGGCCTGGTCGAGATGGCCAGGCTGGTCGGGTCGGCGATCGGGCGCGCCACGACGGCCATGCTCGACGCGGATCTGAAGCTCGCCGAGAGCGTGATCGCGGCGGACCAGAAGGTCGACGATCTGCAGCACGATCTGGAGGCCCGGGCGATCGCTCTGCTCGCCCGTCAGCAGCCGGTCGCCACGGACCTGCGGATCGTGGTGACGTCGCTGCGCATGAGCGCGGACCTGGAGCGCTCGGGCGACCTGGCACAGCACGTGGCCAAGCTGGCCCGGCTGCGGTTCCCGAACACGGCCGTGCCCCGGGACCTGCACGCGACCATCCTTCAGATGGGTCAGCTGGCGCAGCGCCTGATGGCGAAGGCCGGCGAGGTCATCATCACCAAGGACGTCGATCTGGCGCTCCAGCTGGAGCAGGACGACGACGAGATGGACCTGCTGCACCGGACGCTGTTCCAGCACCTGATGGACGACCGCTGGAAGCACGGCATCGAGACCGCCGTCGACGTGACGCTGCTGGGTCGTTACTACGAGCGCTTCGCGGACCACGCGGTGTCGGTGGCGAAGCGTGTCGTCTACCTGGTGACGGGCGAGCACGCGGACGATCTCCAGCAGTCGGAGGCTCCGGTCGAAGGCGCCTGATGCCGCGATGCGCCGTTGATGCGCCGGGAGTTGTGGGCATGCAATGGGGAGAGGCGATGTACGCCTTTGAGGAGGGACCCCATGGCCGATTCCCCCACGACCGACTCCCCGCAGGAAGCGCCTGTTGAAGTGGTGCTCCTGCCCGTTCTCGGCGCCTGCGGCTGCGGCTCGGGCTGCGGTTGTGGCTGCCAGTCCGGCGCGCCGTGCCAGTGCGGAGGCTGAGGCCGTTCCGTACGGACGACGACGAAGGGCCCTCCCCCTCCCGGGGCGGGGCCCTTCGCCGTTGACGGCTCACCCGGTGGGCAGGTCCCGTACGCCGACGGTCTGGCCGCCGCTGGTCTCGCCGGTCGGGCGGAAGCCGAGGCGCCGATAGAACTCCCCCGGGCCCTCGTCGTCCGGCTCCCAGGTCGTGTAGACCCGCGTCCCGCCGCGCCGGCGCACCTCCTCGCACACCGCCTCCACGGCGAACCGCCCATATCCGCGGCCCTGTTGGTCGGCGGCGATGTTCAGCCGCCACAGTCCGCTGCGGCGGTCGTCCGGGTCCTCCTCCGGGTTCCAGCGGATGTCCAGGAACGCCATCAGGAAGCCCACGAGCGCGTCCCCGTCGAAGATCAGACGGGGCCAGGCGGTGTCACCGTACGCATACGCCTCGGCGAGGGACGTGACGACCGGTGCGACGTTGCGCTCCTGATCGGGCCGGACGCGCAGGGCTGTCGCGGCGTCGACGGTGGCGGGGGTGACCTTCTCCAGGCGGGGTGTCATGCACGCACCATAAAAATCTTCCCCCGTCCTGTCACATTCGCGCGCCGCGCCGGGTCAATGCGGTGAAAGCCCACCGCACCGCGCCGGAGCGACTCCGCACCGGCTTCCGCCCGAAGAGGAGCGTTCCCGATGTCCACCACCTACGTCGTCGTCACCGTCCTGGCCGCCGTCATGACGGGCTTCTCCGCCGGATCCGTCTTCTTCCGCGCCAAGTGGGTCGTCGAGCCCCTCGCCGACTACGGCGTCCCGCGGTCCTGGTGGACCTGGCTCGGCCTCGCCAAGGCCGCCGGAGCCGTGGGCCTGCTGGTGGGCCTGGCCGTCCCGGTCATCGGCGTCCTCGCCGGCATCGGCCTGGTCCTCTACTACGCGGGCGCCGTCATCACCGTGATCCGGGCGCGCTGGTACGCCCACGCCCCCTTCCCGCTGGTGTACGCGGCGCCGGTGGTCGGCGCGCTGGTCCTGGGGTTCACCGGCTGAAGACCGCCCGGATCACGGCAAGGTCCGCACCGCGAGAGCTAGGATCCGGGCCATGGCCCTGACCATGAACGACGTCGACCGTTTCGAGGCCGCCAGGCCCCGCCTGGAGGCCATCGCCTACCGCCTCCTCGGCTCAGCGAGCGAGGCCGAGGACGCCGTGCAGGAGACGTTCCTGCGCTGGCAGGCGTCCGACGTCGACCACATCGTGGTCCCCGAGGCCTGGTTGACGAAGGTTCTCACCAACCTGTGCCTCAACCAGCTCACTTCGGCCCGCGCGCGGCGCGAGAGCTATGTGGGCCAGTGGCTGCCCGAGCCGCTGCTCGGGACCGACCCGATGCTCGGCCCTGCCGAAACCGCCGAGCAGCGCGAATCGGTCTCGTACGCCGTTCTCGCCCTCCTGGAGCGCCTCTCCCCCAACGAGCGGGCGGTGTACGTGCTGCGGGAGGCCTTCGGCTACCCGCACCGGGAGATCGCCGAGATCCTCGACCTCACCGAGGCCGCCAGCCAGCAGATCTTCCACCGCGCCAAGAAGCACGTCGCGGACGGCAAGGCCCGCACCGAGATCGACGAGGCCGCCGCCCGGCGGATCGTCGACGAGTTCCTCGCGGCCGCCACCAGCGGTCGGACCGAACCGCTCGTACGGCTGCTCACCCAGGACGCCATCTCGATCGGCGACGGCGGCGGGAAGGTCCCGGCCCGCACCAAGGCGTTCGAGGGCGCTCTCGCGGTCGCGACGTTCATGCGGGGCCTGTTCAAGCCCGGCAAGGCCAAGCGGAACCTGGTCGGCGGTTCGCCCGAGGTCTACGCCACGACCGCCAACGGCGACCCCGCCCTCGTGGCGGTGCTCGACGGACGGGTCATCGGCATCATGTGCCTGGAGGTCACCGCCGACGGCATTGCCGCTGTCCGCAACCAGGCCAACCCCGACAAGCTCGAACGCGCGACCCGGCAATGGGCGGCCGCCGACCACGGCGAACCCCTGCTCAAAAACGCCTTCTGACCCTGATGTGAGGTGCTTCACATCGCGTTCCTGTCAGGAAACGGTCGGCCGCCCGGTTCAGGTGGCGAATCCGCTCAAGACAGGAGCAAGAAAATGCAGCACCGCATCATCGTCCTCGGAGCCGGATACACCGGAGCCATCGCCGCCGGGCGCCTCGCCAGGCGACTGCACCGCGAAGACGTCGCCCTCACCCTCGTCAACGCCGAGCCCGACTTCGTCGAGCGCGTCCGGATGCACCAGCTTGCGGTCGGCCAGGACCTCAAGCCCCGGCCCTTCAGCGAGATGTTCGCGGGCACCGGTGTCGAACTGAAGCTCGGGAAGGTCACCGGCGTCGACGTCGACCGCAGGACGGTCGCCGTGGTCGACGCGAACGGCGCCCAGGAGCTGGAGTACGACACCCTCGTCTACGCCCTCGGCAGCGGCTGGAACGACCAGGGCGTCCCCGGCACCGCCGAGCACGCCCACGAGATCGCCAGTCGCCCCGGAGCGCTCCGGCTGCGCGAGCGCCTGGCCCGGCTGGCCGCCGGAGAGCCCGTGGTCGTGGTCGGCGGCGGCCTCACCGGTCTGGAGGCCGCGACCGAGATCGCCGAGGCCCGCCCGGAGGTCGAGGTGACCCTCGCCGCCCGCGGCGAGCTCGGCGACTGGCTCTCGCCCAAGGGCAGCCGGCACCTGCGGAAGGTCGTCGACAAGCTCGGCATCACCGTGCGCGAGCACACCGCCGTCACCGGCGTCGCGGCCGACCGCGTCACCACCGCCGACGGAACGTCCCTCCCGGCCGCGGTCACCGTGTGGACCACCGGTTTCGCCGTCCACCCGATCGCGAAGGCCACCGCCCTGGAGGTCACCGACACCGGCCAGATCGTGGTCGACCGGACCATGCGCTCGGTCTCGCACCCGGACGTGTACGCGGTCGGCGACGCGGCCATGGTGAGGGGGCCCGGCGACAAGCCGCTGCGGATGTCGTGCGCCTCGGGCGTCCCCGTCGCGTGGCAGGCCGCCGACGCCATCGCGGCGCGCCTGACCGGCGGGAAGCTGCCGAACGTGCCGGTGCGCTACTTCAACCAGTGCATCTCGCTGGGGCGCAGGGAAGGCCTGATCCAGTACGTCACCGCCGACGACCGCGCCGTCCGGGCGGCCCTGACGGGACGGTTCGCCGCCGTCTACAAGGAGCTGGTCTGCAAGGGCGCGGCCTGGGGCGTCGCCAACCCGCTGCTCGTGCCGACCCGGCCCCGCCGCGTGGTGCGGGAGACGGCCCAGGCGGGCGCGGCGGTCAAGGCCCCGGCCTGACGCCCCGCGTGCACCCGCAGCTGACGAAGCCCCCTACCGGCGGAGGAACCGCGGCAGGGGGCCCGATCAGTACCGCTTACTTCTTGCCCTGGTTCTTGACGGCCTCGATGGCCGCCGCCGCCGCGTCCGGGTCCAGGTAGGTGCCGCCCGGCTTGATCGGCTGGAAGTCGGCGTCCAGCTCGTAGGCGAGCGGGATGCCCGTCGGGATGTTCAGGCCCGCGATGTCGGCGTCCGAGATGCCGTCGAGGTGCTTGACCAGCGCGCGGAGGCTGTTGCCGTGGGCGGCGATCAGGACCGTGCGGCCCGCCAGCAGGTCCGGGACGATGCCGTCGTACCAGTACGGCAGCATCCGGTCGACGACGTCCTTGAGGCACTCGGTGCGCGGACGCAGCTCGCTCGGGATCGTCGCGTAGCGGGCGTCGTGGGCCTGCGAGAACTCGTTGTCGTCGGAGAGCGGCGGCGGGGGGGTGTCGTACGAGCGGCGCCACAGCATGAACTGCTCCTCGCCGAACTCGGCGAGCGTCTGCGCCTTGTCCTTGCCCTGGAGCGCGCCGTAGTGGCGCTCGTTCAGGCGCCAGGAGCGGTGCACGGGGATCCAGTGGCGGTCCGCGGACTCCAGCGCGAGCTGCGCGGTGCGGATGGCGCGCTTCTGGAGCGAGGTGTGCAGTACGTCGGGGAGCAGACCGGCGTCCTTGAGCAGCTCACCGCCGCGGACTGCCTCCTTCTCGCCCTTCTCGGTGAGGTTGACGTCCACCCAGCCGGTGAACAGGTTCTTCGCGTTCCATTCGCTCTCGCCGTGGCGGAGGAGGATCAGCTTGTACGGTGCGTCGGCCATGCGTACGAGCCTAATGGACGTCCCGACCGGCTCGCGGGCCGCGCGACGCTTGACGACTCCCGTCAATTGAGTGGCCGGGCCAGAGCACGCGCTTGTAAGTTCCTGGTGCCGGATCAGCCACTTACAGGCGGCGGTGCCGCCGACGGCCCAGGGGGAATGCGCGAATGTCCATGGCCACGCTCAAACGTGCCACGAAGGCGACCGTATCGGGCCTGCCTGACGGCTTCTGGTGGCTGTGGACCTCGACGCTGGTGAACCGCACCGGCGCCTTCGTGCTCACCTTCCTGTCGCTGTATCTGACGCAGGAGCTCGGCTACTCCGCCTGGTACGCGGGCCTGGTCGTCGCGCTGCACGGGCTCGGCGGCGTGGCCGGTTCGCCGCTCGGCGGGATGCTCGCCGACCGGTGGGGGCGGCGGCCCACGATGATCGCCGGGCATGTGGGCACGGCGGCCGGGGCGGCCGCGCTCGCCGTGGTGACCAGCGCGGTCGGCGTCGCCGTGGTGGTGCTCGTCATGGGCGTCGCCATGGCGTCCGTACGCCCGCCGATCGATGCCACCATCGCCGACCTGGTGCCGGAACAGGAGCGCCGGCGCGCGTACGCCCTGAACTACTGGGCGCTCAACCTCGGCTTCGCCATCGCCGCGCTCGGCGGCGGCGCGGCGATCGTCTTCGGCTACCGGACGCTGTTCCTGGTCGACGCCACGGCAACCGTGCTCTGTGCGCTGATCGTCTTCCTGCGGCTGCCGGAGACCCGGCCGGACGCCCCAGGGGCCGTCAAGGGCGAGCAAGCGCCCGCCGAGCCGCGGGTGAACGTGCTCGAGGTCCTGCGCGACGGGCCCTTCCGGACGCTGGTGCTGCTCAACCTGCTCGTCTGTCTCATCTTCACCGCGCCCTGGGTCGGGCTGCCGCTGACGATGGCCGGCGCGGGCCTGGAGCCGAGTGCGTACGGCATGGTCATCGCGGTCAACGGTGTCGTCATCGTCGGCTTCCAGCTGCTCGTCAACAAGATCACCGACCGGCGCTCGCCGGCCGCGCTGCTCACCGTCTCCTCGCTGCTGTTCGCCGCCGGGACCGGGGCGACCGCGCTGGCCGGGTCGCCCCCGCTGTTCGCGGTGACCGTGGTGGTGTGGACGCTCGGCGAGATGGTGCACGTGCCGACCAACGCCGCCGCCACCGCGCGGCTGGCACCGGAGCACGCGCGCGGGCAGTACCAGGGCGTCATGGGCATCTCCTGGTCGCTCGCCGCCTTCCTGGCGCCGATCCTGGCGGGCTGGATCGTGGACGGGCCGGGACCGGACGTGCTGTGGATCGGGTGCGGGATCACCGGGTGCCTGGCGGCCGTCGGGTACGCGACGCGGCTGCGGCGGGTGCTCGCGGAGTCCGAGCCCGGGGCGGGCACGGTGACGGCGGCGGAGGAAGATGCCCCGGCGGTGGCGGCCGCTCCCGTCCCCGCCCCCGAGACCCACGGCGAGAGGGTCACCGCCTGAGGTCGCGCTGGGCCTCGTAGAGGTTCCGGGGGTGTACGGCGCCGGGCGCGCCGTACGCCTCCAGGCGTGCGTTCAGTGCGCCCGCGAAGTCCGGGACGTCGACCTGGTCGAACTCCCGGACCTCGCTGACGCCGACGGTCGCGCTGCAGGGCGCGATTCCGTCGATCTTGACGAGTCCCGCGCGTTCATTGGTGACGGTGACGTTCCAGTGGGCGAAGCGGGCGCCGTAGAGCGGTCCGGCGGAGGCGTCGCCGCCGTGGCGGCCGGTGTTGTTCACCGTGATCTCGGTACGGACGTTGGCGAACGGCATGCCCCGGTGGGTGTCGAACGTCCCCATCTCCATCAGCCCGCGCGACCACACGTTGTGGCTGGAGAGCCCCTCCACGTTGATGCCGTGGAGCTGGGTGCCGGGAGGAGCGGGCGTCGTGCGCGCGGCGAGCGTGAAGTCCTCGATCAGGTTGTCGTGGGAGCCCTCGCGGCAGAAGTACGGATGGTGGGAGCCCCGGCCCTCCACCCGGGTCCGGCTCAGGGTGCAGGCGGAGGCGGCGACCAGGCCGAACCCGTTGTCGACATGGCGGACCGTGACGTCGTCGGCCCAGCAGTCGTACGCGCACTGGAAGGTGACGCCGTTGTAGCCCGTGTCGAGGAGGTGCGGGGCCTGCGGGGTCTCGACGGCTTCGAGGGTGAGCCCCTCGACGCCGGAGCCGGTGAGCGCGGTGGCGAGGGTGGTGAACCTCGGGTCCCACTCGGGGCGGACGTCCAGCGGCAGGGGGCGTTCGAGGCAGACCCTGCGACCGTGGACGGAGGTGACGCGCACCGGCCACTCGTAGGGGACGTACGACGTCAGCTTGGTCTTGTCGTCCCAGGTGTACGCCGCCGGGCCCGGCCCGTCACCCGCCATGTGCCGCAGGAGGGTGTGCGAGGTGTCGTCGGCGAGGCGCAGCAGGACCAGCCGGCCGGGCCGCAGTTCTGACGGGTCGTCGACCGTGACCGACCAGTCGCCGCGCCGGGCGGGGCGAAGGGCGGTGAGGGTGCGCCACTCGTCGCGGGTGTTGCCGGTCCAGCCCTCGAAGGGCCAGTTCCGGGAGCGGATCGCGGCGGTGAGCGAGGCGTGGCGGGCGGCGGGACTGAGCCAGATGAGCCCACCGGCCCAGGACCAGGAGGACTTGTCGCCGCCGTAGCGGGAGCCGTAGGGGCCGATGAGTTCGGTGAGGCTCCTCGTCGCGAGGAGGGTGGTGCGGGAGGAACCGGCGCCCCGCAGAACGACGTTGCTGTGGCCGATGTGGATGAGGCCGTCGACGCGGTACGTGCCGGGTGGGACCAGGACGGTGCCCCCGCCGCGTTCGCCGGCGGCCGTGAGGGCGCGGTTGATGGCGGGGGCGGAGTCGGTGGCGCCGCGCGGGTCGGCCCCGTGGTCGCGGGCGTCGACGAGGAGCGGGCGGCGGGGGCGCGGGTGGGCGCCGGCGTGACCGACGTAGGGGATCTGGGGGTGGGCGTACGGGCCTTGGAGGAACTCGCGCCACAGCGGTGTGACAGCGGGGTGCTGCGCCGCGGGGCCGGCGGCGGGGGCCGCTCCCGTGGTCGCCGCGATGCCCACGGCAGTCGCGCCGACGAGCAGAGTGCGCCTGGTGATATCGGTTCCAGCCATGACCGCTCTCCCAGTATGTGAACGCCGTTCAGGTGTACGTGCACAACGGCCGTGAGCATGCCATGGCAAGGCAGAGCGCGGGAAGGGGCGGTGCGGCGGTTTCGGAAAGGGAGCCGGTACGGGACAGCCCGTCAGCCGGAGGTGCCACCGGTCAGATTCGTGAACGCGTCAAGGTTGCGCGTGGATTCGCCGCGAGAGACCCGCCACGCGTACTCCTTACGGATCGCGCTCGCGAACCCCAGCTCCAGCAGGGTGTTGAACGAGCCGTCCGCCGCTTCCAGGACCGACCCCAGGAGCCGGTCCAGCTCCTCGGGAGTCACCGCCGACAGCGGGAGCTTGCCGGTCAGATAGATGTCGCCGAGGCTGTCGACCGCGTAACTCACCCCGTACAACCGCAGGTTCCGCTCCAGCAGCCAGCGGTGCACGCTGTCGGCGTTCTCGTCGGGGTGACGGATCACGAAGGCGTTCAGGGAGAGGGAGTGGCGGCCCACCCGCAGGGACAGCGTGGTGGAGAGCTTGCGCGTGCCGGGGAGTTTGACGACGTACGAGCCGGGCTCGGGCGATTCCCACTCCAGCTCGGCGTCCTTGAACGTGTCCTCGATGACCTGCCGCACGTCAGCCATGGTGGGAGCGTACGCGACGCCGGTGTTCGTGCATCGCCGCGGTGTAGACGTCGGCCGTCCCCGAGGCCGCCGTGTCCCAGCCGAACGATCCGGCGTGCCGGGCCGCCGCCGCGCCCATGCGGGCCGAGAGGGACGGGTCGTCGACGAAACGGCCCAGGGCGTGTGCGTAGTCGGCCGGGTTGTGGCCCGGGACCAGGTATCCGGTGAGGCCGTCCCGGACGGCGACCGGCAGGCCGCCGACGGCCGCCGCGACGACGGGCGTCCCGGCGGCCTGTGCCTCGATGGCGACGAGGCCGAAGGACTCGTTGTACGAGGGCATCACCAGGACCGAGGCGGCCCGGAACCAGTCGGCGAGCCGGTCCTGGCCGACCGGCGGGTGGAAGCGGACGACGTCCGCGATACCGAGCCGCGCCGCGAGCTTCTGAAGCCCCTCGGGCTTGGCGAGCCCGCTGCCGCTCGGACCGCCGACGATCGGGACGACCATGCGGGAGCGCAGCGAGGGGTCCTCGTCGAGCAGCCGGGCGGCCGCGCGCAGCAGGATGTCCGGGGCCTTCAGGGGCTGGATGCGGCCCGCGAAGACGGGGATGAACGCGTCGACGGGCAGCCCGAGGCGGGCGCGGGCCGCGGCGCGGCCGTCCAGCGGGCGGAACCGGTCGAGGTTGACGCCTGGGTGGACGACGGCGACCTTGGCGGGTTCGGCGTCGTAGTGGCGGACGAGTTCGTCGGCCTCCTCGTCCGTGTTGGCGATCAGCCGGTCCGCCGCGCGCACGATCTGGGTCTCGCCGATGACGCGGGCGGCGGGCTCGGGGGTGTCGCCCTCGGCGAGCGCCGCGTTCTTGACCTTGGCCATGGTGTGCATGGCGTGGACGAGGGGGACGCCCCAGCGTTCGGCGGCGAGCCAGCCGACGTGGCCGGAGAGCCAGTAGTGCGAGTGGACCAGGTCGTAGTGGCCCGGCCGGTGACCCGCCCAGGCCTGCATCACGCCGTGCGTGAAGGCACAGAGCTGGGCCGGCAGGTCCTCCTTGGGCAGTCCTTCGTACGGCCCCGCGTCGATGTGGCGGACCAACACGCCCGGCGCCAGCTCGACGACGGGGCGGAGCCCGCCGGTGGTCGCGCGAGTGAAGATCTCGACCTCGATGTTGATGGCCGCGAGCCGTTTGGCGAGCTCGACGATGTAGACGTTCATACCGCCCGCGTCGCCCGTTCCCGGCTGGTGCAGCGGCGAGGTGTGGACGCTGAGCATCGCGACCCGGCGGGGGGCCCGGGAGCGGCCGGGGAGCCGCAGCCGGGACGGCGCCGCCAGGGTGCCGGCGAACCGGGACACGTACTGGCTCACGTCGACGGTCCTTCCGCTCGGGGCATGGCATGGCGAACCGGGAGGCGAGCGCCTGCCTCCACGACCCGCTCAACAGCGGAACGCCTCCTTTCATTTCCGCTTTGCCAATTCATTGCCCTGGCGTCGGCGTGTCCCGTACGAACGGGCCGGGCGCGGGAGGCGTGCGGGACGGGCGGGCCCGGTGAGGGAAGGCGTGGGGGACGGGCCGGCCTCGTGGCGGGAGGCGTGCGGGGCGGGCAAAGGGACGGCTTACGCTCGTTCCATGGCCCCGCGCAGCACCCGCCCCGTCGGCACGCCCACCCGCGGGACCACCAACCCCAACCGTCTGCGCCGCATGGACCGCTGGATCGCCGCCACGCACGGCCCGGCCCTGCGGCGTGCCGCCGACGCGCCCGTCGCGGTGGACCTGGGGTACGGAGCGGCTCCCTGGACCGCCGTGGAGCTGCTCGAACGGCTCCGCACCGCCGCCCCGCGCACCCGGGTGGTGGGCGTCGAGATCGAGCCGGCGCGCGTCGCGGCCGCTGCTCCGTACGCACGCGAGGGCCTCTCCTTCGTCCACGGAGGGTTCGAGGTGCCCGTGACGGGCGAGGTAATGCTGATCAGGGCGGCGAACGTGCTGCGGCAGTACGACGAGGACGAGGTGGCCGCCGTCTGGCGGCGGCTGTGCGGCCGGCTCGCGCCCGAGGGTCTGCTGGTCGAGGGGACCTGCGACGAGATCGGGCGTCGGCACGTGTGGGTCGCGCTCGGGCCGGAGGGTCCGCGCACGGTGACCTTCGCCACTCGGCTCGGCTCGCTGGACCGCCCGTCGGACCTCGCGGAGCGGCTGCCGAAGGCGCTGATCCACCGCAATGTGCCCGGCGAACCGGTGCACGCCTTCCTCCGCGACTTCGACCGGGCGTGGGCGGCGGCGGCTCCCTACGCCTCGCTCGGCGCCCGGCAGCGCTGGATCAGGACGGCGAAGGACCTGGCGGCCGACTGGCCGCTCGCGGACGGGCGTCGGCGGTGGCGGCAGGGCGAGATCACGGTGGCGTGGACGGCCCTCGCGCCCAACTCCCGGTGAACCGCGCGCAGGTGTGCGCCGAATGGTTGGCCCCCAAATGGAACGGATCGCCGCGATCATTCGTCCCACACGGGTGGATGTGACCCGTCGGGCGGCGGTTGGCCCTGTTGCTTTGCCGTGGGCCGTGGCACCATCGCCCACGTCACCGAGAAGTTACTGACGGTAAATCACATACGCGTATTGGCGTGTTTCCGGAGGGGGAAGCTAGTGAACCGACGCCGTTGTGCCACCGCCGCGATCACCGCGGCCTGCGCCCTGACGGTGCTGGCGTCATCCATGCAGACGGCGTACGCGTCACCGCTCCCGCCGCCGCTCCCCAAGAAGAGCCTCGAAGAGGTACGCAAGGAGATCGACGGCCTGTACCGCAAGGCCGCGGTCGCCACCGACGCGTACAACCTCGCCGAGGAGCAGACGAGGAAGCAGTCCGCCGAGATCGTGAAGCTGGCACGGGCGATCGTGGCCGGCCAGAACCGGATCAGCGACCTGAAGGGCCGGGCCGGCGCGGCCGCCCGCGCGCAGTACCGGGGCGGCGGCCTGCCCCCCGAGGCACAGCTCGTGCTCACCGACGACCCTCAGCTCTTTCTGGACGGCGCGGGCCGCATTCAGGAGGGCCAGAAGGCGACGAAGGACCTGCTCGGTGAACTGACGCGGGCGCAGAGCGAGTTGACGGTCTACACCAAGGACGCCAGCGACCGGTGGACCAAGCTGGAGGCCAACCGCGTCAAGCAGGCGAAGGCCAAGAAGGACATCAACGACAAGATCGCCGCGGCCAAGAAGCTGGAATCCCGGCTGGCGGCGGCCGAACTGGCGCGGCTGCTCGAGCTGGAGGAGCAGGACCAGTACAAGCGGCAGACGGCCTGGCTGAACACCGGTGTGCTGAAGGGCCTCAGCGGCGCGACGACCGAACAGGGCAAGAAGGCCGTCGCCTACGCGACCCAGCAGATCGGAAAGCCGTACGTGTGGGGCGCCGAGGGCCCCGGCTCGTTCGACTGCTCCGGGCTGACGCAGAGCGCCTGGGGCGCGGCGGGACGCGGCATTCCGAGGACCTCGCAGGAGCAGTGGCGGCTGCTGCCGAAGGTCCAGATCAAGGACATGCGCCCTGGGGACCTGATCATCTACTACGCCGACGCGAGCCATGTCGGGATGTACGTGGGCGGCGGGGCGATCGTGCACGCGCCGCGTCCGGGGCGGAACGTGACGATGACCGGGGCGGGCTCGATGGCGATCCTGGGGGTCGTCCGCCCGATGTGAGGGGGCGCGGTGCCATGTCACCGGCGGCCGTATTGAGGTGACTTCGCCGGAAGTGACCGTACGCGCGGCGCCATGACATGTGACCCACGCCATGGCGCTGCCCGCCGCCCCCGGCGTGATGTTCGTCATGGCCCGGGGGGCAACTACCTCCCCATGCGCGGCATATGCCATCCGCTCTTCGTCGATCACCATTCCGCTGGGCCGCCGCCTACCGCTATGGTCCCCGTCTGGCGGTGCGTCGATCGGCGTTCTGCCGCGCCCTCGGGGGGAGGGAAGGAAACCGGACCGATGGCCGTACCCGTACCGCGACAGAGGAACACCGCCGTCGCGGAGGCCGCGCATGGCGGCGTCAACGGCACCGATCTCACCCTTCTGGTGATCGAGAACGACCCGACGGGTACCTTCACCGTCCCCGAGCTGCTCGACGCGGCCGGTACGAGGGTCCGGATACGCACCGCCCGCAACCTCACGGAGGCGGAGCGGCTCCTCACCGACGACATCCACTGCATCCTCGTGGACCTCGCCCTGCCGGGACGCCCGGAGGACGACGAGCTGGCCCCCCTGAAGCACGTCCTGCGTCTCGCGCCCCGCCACGCCGTCCTGGCGCTGACCGGGTCCGGCGACGCGGAGCTGGCGGCGGAGGCCGTCCGGGTCGGCGCCCAGGACCATCTCGTGCGCGAGGAGCTCGACGGGCGGCTGCTGAGCCGGGCCATCCGGTACGCCGTGGAGCGCAAGCGCGCCGACGCGGTCCAGGTGAAGCTGGCGGAGTCCCGGCTGCGGGCCCAGGAGAACGCGCGCCTGGAGCGCGGACTGCTGCCGACCCCGCTGCTGGAGGGCTCGGACCTGCGGTTCGCCGCGCGCTACCGTCCCGGCCGCTTGCGGGCACTGCTCGGCGGGGACTTCTACGACACCGTCCGCACGCCCGACGGCACGGTCCACGCGATGATCGGGGACGTCTGCGGCCACGGCCCGGACGAGGCGGCGCTCGGCGTGGAGCTGCGGATCGCCTGGCGCGCGCTCACTTTCGCGGGCCTGTGCGGCGACGAGCTGCTCTCCACGCTGCAGCAGGTGCTGGAGCACGAGCGGGAGAGCGAGGAGATCTTCGCGACGCTGTGCACGGTGGACATCGCGCCGGACGGTCGCCGGGCCGGGCTGTGCCTGGCCGGCCACCCCTCACCTCTGATCACCCGGCACGGCAGGGCCGCGCAGCTGCTTCCGTACGAGGACAGCGGCCCCGCGCTCGGCCTGCTGCCGCGTGCGCGCTGGCCGCGCCGTCAGGTCGAACTGGGCGGTTCGTGGAGCCTGATGATGTACACCGACGGCCTGATCGAGGGGCGCTCGGCGGGCCCCGGATCGCCGCGGCTCGGCCAGGAGGGCATGGTCGAGATGATCAACCGCCAGCTGGCCGAGGGCCTCGGCGGCGAGGAGTTGCTCGAGGCGGCGGTGGCGCAGGTGCGGGAGCTGAACGGCGGTGAGCTGACCGACGACGTGGCGGTGCTGCTGTTGGACCGCGACCGCCCCTGAGGGGCGCGGCGGCTACCGGCCGCCGTTGTAGGGGCCGTACGGTCCGTCGCTGCTGGACCCGCCGCTGCGGCCACGGCCGCCGCCGGAGACCTGCCTGAGCGCGGGGCGGACGTCGACGAAGAACACGATCGACGCGATCAGCCCGGCGATCTGCAGGAAGAGCATGGGCAGCACGAGGTTCACGACCACCGTGATGCCGAGGATGATCAGCCAGAACTTCTTGGTCTGCTTCTCGGCCGCGCGGTAGGCGTCCTCGCGTGCCATCGCCGCGAGGACGAAGGCGGCGATGCAAGTACCGAGGAAGACCAGGCTGAGGACCAGCCAGAGAATGCTGTCGAATCCCGCACGCAACATGGGTGAGCACCGCCTAGTGAGTGGATGGAGCGCCTCGCGGCCAAGGTACCCGCATACCCCGGAAACCTATCCCGGGAACGCGTCCGCGGCATGAGTGGAGCGGCCGGGGCGGGCACGGCGAACGTGCCCGCCCCGGGACCGGTCTGCTTCTTCGCGCCTACGTCTTCCTGGCGCCTGCTTCTCTTGACTACTTCTCGGTGACCGGGGCGGCCTTGCGCACCGGCGTCTTGCGGGCGGGGCCCTTCTTGCCCGCCGGGGCGGCCTCGGACCCCGTGGTCGTGGAGTCGGCGGGGGCGTCCTCCTGCGCCGGCACGGTCGGCTTGGCGTCCGGCTCGACGGCGACCGCGATCTCGGCGATCTCGTCGGCGGCCTCACCGCGCCACGCCCGTACGGCCTCCTCGCCGTGAGCGGCGACCTCTTCGTACTTCTCACGGGCCTTGACGGCGTACTCGGCGGCCACGCCGACACCGCGCAGGGCCAGGTCCTGGGCGGTCTCGCCGAGCTTCTTCAGGTCGGTGTCGAAGTTCCCGAGCACCTCGGTGAACTTGGCCTGGACCGTGGCCTGGGCCTCCTTGGCCTGGCTGGTCACCTTCTCCTGCACGGCCTTCGGGTCGGTGTTGCGCACGGCGTCGATCCGCGCGGGCGCCTCGGCGGCGATCTGCTCGATCAGGCCGGGCACCTTCTTGGCCTGCTGGACGGCGAGGTCGGCCGTGCCGGCCGCGAAGTAGAGGGGCGTGCGCAGCTCTTCGATGATGGCCATGACTGTGGTCCTCCCGGATCGCAGAGTCAGAGGTCGGATGAGGGTGATGCGGGTGATGCGGCACCACTGCCGTCGGCCGTGCGGGGGCCGTCCTCGGCGGTGTCATCGGCGTTGTGGGCGCTTTCGACGTTCCTGGTGCTTTCGGAGCCGTTCGTGCTCTCGGCATCCTTGCGCCCGGCACGCTCCGCGGTCTCGTTCTCGAGTGCGTTTTCCTTGCGGAACGAGTCGTAGATCTGGAGCAGCACCTGCTTCTGCCGCTCGCTGATCGAGGGATCGGCCAGAATGACGGCTCGCGTCTCCAGCTCGTCCCGCTCCCGTTCGTCGAGGATCCCGGCCCGCACGTACAGCGTCTCGGCGGAGATCCGCAGGGCCTTGGCGACCTGCTGCAGCACCTCGGCGCTGGGCTTGCGCAGACCGCGCTCGATCTGGCTGAGATACGGATTGGACACCCCGGCGGCTTCGGCGAGCTGCCTCAGGGACAGCTGCGCGGTGCGCCGCTGCTCACGGAGGTAGTCACCGAGATTGCCGACGTTGAGTGATGCCATGCGTTCGATGGTGCACCGGGACGCTAACTATTGCAAGCACACGCTTGCAATAGTGCGCCGTGTCACCCGCCCGGTGTCACCCGTGCCGCGTCACCCCTCCAGGACCGTCAGGTCCAGCCTGCGCAGCCGCTCCGGGTCGGTGAGGACGTCGATCGCGACCGTCTTCCCGTCCCTGACGGTGAAGGCCATGACGGACATCGGCCGACCGTTGGCGATCACCACGACGCCAGCGGCGCCGTTGATCAGTGCCGGGCGCACGAACGGGGACAGCTTGCGGTAGGTGACCGCCTGCGAGGCCACCGTCCGCGCGCCGTTGAGCACGAGTGTGCCGCGGGCGCCCCGGTCGCCGTCGGCACGCAGGATGACGTCCGGGTGGAGTACGGCGACGAGCGCCTCGAAGTCACCGTCGCGCGAGGCGGCGAAGAAGGCGTCCACGACCTCGCGCTGGCGGATGAGGTCGGGATCGGGGACCGGAGCCCGGCCCTGCACCCGGCGGCGGGCACGGCTCGCGAGCTGCCTCGTCGTGGCCGCGGTCCGCTCCAGCAGCGGGGCGATCGTGTCGAAGGGCACGGCGAACATGTCGTGCAGGACGAAGGCGATCCGCTCGTCCGGGGACAGCGACTCCAGGACCACCATGAGCGCGAGGCCGACCGAGTCGGCCAGCAGCACTTCCTGCTCGGGCTCGATCCCGCGCTCGTTGCTGATGACGGGGTCGGGCATCCGTATCTCGATGGAGTCCTCGCGCCGCTGCTCACGCGAGCGAAGCATGGTCAGGCACACCCGCGCCACCACCGTGGTCAGCCACCCGGCGAGGTTCTCGACGTCGCCGGTGTCGGCGCGGTCGTAGCGCAGCCAGGCCTCCTGCACCGCGTCCTCGGCCTCGCTGAGCGACCCCAGCATCCGGTAGGCCACCGCCCGCAGCCGGGGCCTGTGCGCCTCGAACTCCTCCACCGGCAAAGTAATCCCGTCCACGCCGCCCCGTCCCTTCCCCTGAACGCCCTCATGGCGCCCTGAAGATCATCCTTAACGATTCGCCCGCGGGAGGCCATGCGTCGATGGTCCCGAGTTGGCGGCCCGGGCGCGTGCTTCTCGAGCGTCAAAAAGTCCGCTTGTTTATAATCCGCCACGGATCGAATTGCTAGGCTGACCGCATGACTGCCATGGCGCCCACCCGCACCGAACCGGACCTGTCGTTCCTCCTGGACCACACCAGCCATGTACTGCGGACCCAGATGGCGGCCGAGCTCGCCGAGATCGGGCTGACGCCGCGGATGCACTGCGTACTGGTCCACGCCCTGGAGGAGGAGCGGACACAGGCGCAGCTGGCCGAGCTCGGGGACATGGACAAGACGACGATGGTGGTGACCGTCGACGCGCTGGAGAAGGCGGGGCTCGCCGAGCGGCGGCCGGCCACGCACGACCGGCGGGCCCGGATCATCGCGGTGACCGAGGAGGGCGCGCGGGTCGCGGGCCGCAGTCAGGGGATCGTCGACGGCGTCCACGAGCGGGCGCTCGCCGCGCTTACCGACGGGGACCGCGAAGTACTGGTGCGGGCACTGAAGCACTTGACCGAGGGTCATCTGGCCACTCCCGCCGAGAGCCCCCGGCCGGCCCGGCGGGCCCGTCAGCGGGAGCGATAGGCCCACGGCAACCCGAGGCGCCCGCGACCGGCCCCCACCCAAGCCCGAGGGGTACCAAGCCGATCCGAAAGAAATAGTCTGCAACAAAACTATCTGCTACGGTCTCTCCTGTTGGCCCATTCGACAGGAGAGCCGTCATGTCCGCCACCTCCAGCCCCGTCCCCTCCCCCACGGCGCCCCGCAACCGCTGGCTCGCCCTCGCGGTCATCGCCACCAGCCTGCTGATGATCATCCTCGACGGCTCCATCGTCACCGTGGCGATGCCCGCCATCCAGGCCGACCTGGGCTTCACCCCCGTCGGCCTCAGCTGGGTCGTCAACGCCTACCTGATCGCCTTCGGGAGCCTGCTGCTGCTCGCCGGGCGGCTCGGTGACCTCATCGGGCGCAAGCGGATGTTCCTGGCCGGCACCGCGGCCTTCACCGCCGCCTCACTGCTGGCCGGCGTCGCGACCTCCCCCGCCCTCCTGATCGCCGCCCGCTTCCTCCAGGGCATCGGCAGCGCGATGGCGGCGGCCGTCAGTCTCGGCATCCTCGTGACGCTGTTCACCGAGCCCAAGGAGCGTGCCAGGGCCATCGCCGTCTTCAGCTTCACCGGCGCGGCCGGGGCCTCCATCGGCCAGGTCCTCGGCGGGGTCCTCACCGACGCCCTCGACTGGCACTGGATCTTCTTCATCAACCTGCCGATCGGTCTCGCCGCGCTCGCCGTCGCCGTCCCGGTACTCCCGGCCGACCGCGGCCTGGGCCTGCGGGCCGGAGCGGACGTCATGGGCGCGCTCCTGGTGACCGCCGGTCTGATGCTCGGCATCTACACGGTCGTCAAGGTCGAGCAGTACGGCTGGACCTCCGGACACACCCTGGGCCTCGGGGCCCTCGCCGTCCTCCTGCTCGCCGCCTTCGTCGTCCGCCAGGCGACCGCCTCGACCCCTCTCATCCCGCTGCGCGTCTTCCGCTCCCGCAGCGTCGCCGGCGCGAACCTCGTCCAGATGCTGATGGTCGCCGCGCTGTTCTCCTTCCAGATCCTCGTCGCCCTCTACCTCCAGAAGGTGCTCGGATACGGCGCCGCCGAGACCGGTCTCGCGATGCTCCCGGCCGCCGCGGTCATCGGCGCCGTCTCCCTGGGCGTCTCCGCCCGCCTCAACGCCCGCTTCGGGGAGCGGGGCGTCCTCCTCACCGGCCTCGTCCTCCTCGTCGGTGTCCTCGGACTCCTCGCCCGCGTCCCGGTCAACGCCTCGTACGTCACCGACCTGCTGCCCGTCATGCTGCTCGCCGCGGGCTTCGGCCTCGCGCTCCCCGCTCTGACCACGCTCGGCATGTCCGGCGCGAAGGAGGAGGACGCCGGCCTCGCGTCCGGGCTGTTCAACACCACCCAGCAGATCGGGATGGCCCTCGGTGTCGCGGTCCTCTCCACCCTGGCGGCCTCCCGCACCGAGACCCGCCTCTCCGACGGCCGTACCCCGGCCGAGGCGCTGACCGACGGCTATCACCTGGCCTTCGCCGTCGGCGCGGGGTTGCTCGTCACCGCGTTCGTCGTCGCCCTCACCGTCCTGCGCCGGCCGGAGCGGCCCGGCGCCGGGACGCAGACCCCGGCCGCCGCCCACGCCGCCCTCTGAGATCCCGTCCGAACTCCCCCGTGCGGGCGCATGGCGTGGAACTGGCCGCGGAACTCCTGGCGTTGTACGGCGCGCAGCGCCCGGCGGCCCCGCGTCAGCGCCCCTGGAGCCCGGCCCGGCCGGCGCTTGACCTCAACCGCGCTTGACGTCCGAGACTCACCGCACGGGCGCCGGACGGACCGGCACGGCCCGAACGGAGGGGTGAACGGTATGCGTGTCACACAGGCGATCGAGTTCGGCGGCCCGGAGGTACTGGTCCCGGCGGAGGCGCCCGAACCGGTCGCGGGCCCCGGCCAGGTGCTGATCTCCGTCGCCGCCGTGGACACGATCTTCGTGGAGACCCAGGTCCGGGGCGGCTGGGGCGCCGACTACTTCCCGATCACCCCGCCGTACGTCCCCGGCGGCGGCGTCGCCGGCACGGTCCTCGCCACCGGCGAGGGTGTGGACGCGGCCTGGACCGGCCGCCGGGTCGTCGCCTCCCTCGGATTCACCGGCGGATACGCGGAACGGGCCGTCGCGCCCGCCGAGGCACTCGCCGCCATCCCGGACGAGGTCTCCTTCACCGACGCGGCAGCCCTGGTGCACGACGGTGTGACCGCCACGAAGCTGCTGGCCACGACGGCCGTCCGGCGCGGCGAGCAGGTACTGATCACCGGCGCGTCGGGCGGCATGGGCACCCTGCTGGTGCAGCTCGCGAAGGCGGCGGGCGCCCGGGTCGTCGGTGTGGCGCGCGGCGACCGCAAGACCGCACTCGTCCGCGAGCTGGGCGCCGACGCCGTCATCGACGCGACCCTCCCCGACTGGGTCGAGCGGGCGGGTGCCGCCCTGGGCGGCAGCGGGGCGGATGTCGTCCTGGACGGGGTGGGCGGCGAGGTCGGCCTGGCCGCGTTCTCACTGGTGGCGGCCGGCGGCCGGTTCTCCGCCCATGGGGCTCCGACCGGCGGTTTCGCGGCGGTGGACCCCGCCGACGCCGAGGCCCGTCAGGTGCGCCTGCTCGGCATCGGAGACGTACAGCTGACGGCCGCTCAGCACGCGGAACTGGCGGCCGAGGCGCTGCGCGCGGCGGCCGGGGGCCGGCTGCGGCCGGTGATCGGCGGGACGTTCCCGCTGGAGCGGGCGGCCTTCGCGCACCGGGCGATCGAGAGCCGCGAGCTGCTGGGCAAGACGGTGATCACCGTCTGACCGGCCGGGCGCGGGGGCCTCGTCAGAAGATGTCGGGGCACCAGGGCCGGCGCGGGGTGCGGAACAGTGCCTCCGCCACCGCCGCGGCGCCCGCCGTCGGCTCCTCGATCCGGCCCAGCGCCGCGAGCCGGACCGCCGACTCGTCACCGAGCAACAGCGCCCCCAACTCCCTGACGTCCAGGGCGAGATCGGCGGACTGCGTGGTCGGGACGCAGGACGCCCCTGACGGTGTGGCATCCAGCAGGAATCGGCCGCCGGCCAGCCCCATCGCGTCGCGCAACTCCAGGACCAGACGCGCCGAGGTGCCGTACGTCCGCGTCTCCAGGACCCGTACGGGATCGAGCACCCGCACCCACAACATGTCGGCGTGCGTGGTGACCTTGGCCGCGCGCGGGTCGGGCAGCAGCAGCGGAAGCAGGTCGTCGGGGGCGCGGTAGCCGCTCTTCACGGTCTCGATCCAGTCGACCGAGCAGAGGAAGTGCCACAGCGCGCGCTCGGCCGCCGGGGAGACGGCGATCAGGTCCTGCACGGTCGCGGTGTTCTGGGGCTGCTTGCTGTCCCCCCACAGGTCGTCCGCCGTGTAGGCCGCCAGGCCCTCGATCTCCCCGGCCGCGGAGCGGTAGACCGCGTAGAAGGGCTCGGTGAAGGGGTAGCTGGCCTGCCGCGCCCGGCCGGTGGCGAGGTCCCAGACACGCGCGTCGCGGGTGATCACGCCGGGTCGCACGGCCCGCAGTCGCTCATGCAGCTCGGGACCGGCCTTGCGGACCTCGTCGCCGTCCGTGAGATCGATCCGGCCCCCGTCCCCGGGCCCCGCCCAGCGCGGGTCGAGCCCGGCGCGCCGGACGTCCACGGTCCACTCGGTGGTCCAGGTGGCGGGGCCGAAGCCGTACCGCCCGTAGATCGGGTACTCGGCCGCGATCAGCGTGGCGACGGCATCCCCGCGCTCCTTCGCCGCGACCAGGTCCGTGGTGATCATCCGGCTGAGCAGGCCGCGGCGACGGTGGGTCGGCGAGACGGTCACCTGGGTCACCGCGTCGGCGGCGAGCGGGGCCCCGCCGACGGCGGTCAGCTCCTGCTCGAAGGAACGGTAGGTGGCGACGACGCGGCCGTCGTCGAAGACGCCGAGGACGCGGGAGAGGTCGATACAGCCCAGCCGTTCGGCGGCCTCTTCCTCCGAGACCACCGGCGGCCGCAGAAAGCCGGTGCCCAGGGCCTTCAGCCAGTCGGCGAACTCGGACTCGGTGACCGTGCGGAGGTCAAGGCTCATGCCCCCACGCTAGGCACACGGCCGCGCGGCACGCACCCGGTTTCCTCTCCGCCGCTCCCCGGGGCGGCTCCTCACCTCAACAGGTCGTCGACCTGCGCCTCACCCTCGCGGTACCGACGGGCGATCTCCGCGCTGCAGTCGTCGGCCGTGCGCTGCAACTGCTGGCGGCGGCGCGAGACCTGGTGCTCGTAGCCCGCGAGCCGGCCCATCGCCGTGTGCAGTTCCTCGTCCGTGCGCGCGCCGAGGTCGGACAGCTCCACCTCGGAGAGCATCTCGGCGGCCAGCCGCCGGTACTCCTCGCCGCGCGGTGTGGAGAGCGTGACATGGCGGGCGGAGGTGCGGTGCCGGGACGGGACATCGGCCAGGATCTCCGAGAGCCGGTCGACGACCGGGGCCTTCGGGCCCGTACGCCGTGCCAGCTCCGCCCGGAGGATGTCGATGCGCCCCTGCAGCAGCCGCCGCACATAGCTCAGGTCCGCCTCGTCGCCCTGCGAGTCACGGCGCAGGGCGCGCAGCTCCGGCAGATGCATCGCGGAGATCTCCGGCTGCCGCTGTTCCGGCAGGGCCGCCTCGGCCGACCGCTGCGCAGGCGGGCGCACGGCGCCGGTGGCACCGGCGCCGGCTCGGGTCATCGGTACGGGACCGGGCGACTGCCCGGCGCCAGGTGTGTTCATGTGGATCCGTCCCCTCGACCGGTGCGGAGCCGCACCGCCTGACTGGCATGGTGCCACTCCTCCCTGTGGACGTGCAGGCGCTCTGCACCCGTTCAGCCGCCGGATAGGTTGGTCTGTATGCGTGCGGTGGTGCAGAGGGTCGACGGCGCGAGCGTCGTGGTGGCCGGAGAGACGGTCGGCGAGATCGTCGGTGAGGGACTGTGTGTGCTGGTGGGAGTGACCCACGAGGACACTGGGGCGAAAGCGGCACAGTTGGCCAGAAAGCTCTGGTCCGTCCGGATTTTGGAGGGTGAGAAATCCTGTTCGGATGTGAATGCGCCCTTGTTGGTGATTTCTCAGTTCACCCTCTACGGGGACGCCCGCAAGGGCCGCCGCCCCACCTGGAACGCGGCGGCGCCCGGCGAGGTCGCCGAACCGCTCGTCGACGAGGTGGTCAGGCAGCTGCGGCAGCTGGGGGCGCGCGTGGAGACGGGCCGGTTCGGAGCGGACATGCGCGTCTCGCTCACGAATCACGGCCCGTTCACGGTGATCATCGAGGTCTAGCGGGGCCGGGGACGCGGCGCAACCGCCCGGCCGCCGGCGACGGCGGTCGCGCCCCGGCCGCGGAACTACGGCTCGACGACGACTTCCTGCGCCGCCGCCGTGTCCCCCGCCATCAGCCGCGCGTCCAGCGGCACATTGCGCTTGATCATCGCCAGGGCGATCGGCCCGAGCTCGTGGTGCCGGGCGGAGGTGGTGATGAAGCCCAGCTGGCGGCCCTCGGCGCCGTCCTCGGCCAGCCGCACCGGCGTGCCGTGCCCCGGCAGATGCACCTCGCTGCCGTCCAGGTGCAGAAAGACCAGCCGGCGCGGCGGCTTCCCCAGGTTGTGGACGCGCGCCACCGTCTCCTGTCCCCGGTAGCAGCCCTTCTGCAAATGGACCGCGCTGTCGATCCAGCCCAGCTCGTGCGGGATGGTCCGGTGATCCGTCTCGAAGCCGAGCCGGGGCCGGTGCGACTCGACGCGCAGCGCCTCGTACGCCAGGATCCCGGCCACCGGGCCGTGCCCGGCCGCGTACGACGCGAGGTCGGCGCGCGGCAGGAACAGGTCCCGGCCGTGCGCGGTCTCCCGTACGATCACGCCCTCCGGGACGTCGGCGATGGAGCCGGCCGGCAGGTGGACGACCGCGAACTCCTCCGTGCGGTCGGCGACCTCGACCCGGTAGAAGAACTTCATCGACTCCAGATAGCCGAGCAGCGCCTCCTGCGTACCGGGCTCGACATGCGCCCAGACCGTCTCGCCGTCGTCCACGAGATAGAGCGCGTGCTCGATGTGGCCGTTCGCCGACAGGATCAGCGCCTCGGTGGCCCGGCCGGGCGGAAGCTCGCTGACGTGCTGGGTGAGCAGCAGATGCAGCCAGCTCAGCCGGTCGTCGCCGGTGACGGTGATGACTCCGCGGTGCGAGAGATCGACCAGGCCGGCGCCGTCGGCGAGGGTCCGCTGCTCGCGGAACAGGTCACCGTAGTGCGCGGCCACACCTTCGTCGCTCCCCTCGGCCGCAACGGCGCCGGGCAGGGACAGGAGAGGGCTGATCGTTGAATGTCGCTGCATACGGATAAGCCTACGACTCGGGCGTCGCCGCCTTCGCGGAACAGTCCGCGCACCGGCCGAAGATCGCGAAGTGCTTCATGTCCGTCTCGAAGCCGAAGGTCTCCCGCAGCTTCGCGGTGAACTCGGCCGCGACCTCCGTGTCGGCCTCGATCACCTCCGTACAGTCCCGGCAGACCAGGTGCAGATGGTGATGGCGGTCGGCCAGGTGGTACGTCGGGGCGCCGTGCCCGAGGTGCGCGTGGCTGACGAGGCCCAGCTCCTCGAGCAGCTCCAGCGTCCGGTAGACGGTGGAGATGTTCACCCCGGAGGCGGTCTTGCGCACCTCCCCCAGGATGTCGTCCGGCGTCGCGTGCTCCAGCACGTCGACTGCCTCCAGGACAAGCTGGCGCTGGGGGGTCAGCCGGTACCCGCGCTGCCGCAGATCGCTTTTCCAGTCGGTGCTCACCACGCCGTCCAGTGTAGGTCGGCGTGGTGGTGCGACTGCCGCGCGTGCGGCCGGACCCCCGCGGGGGGCCCGCTTCTCGCGGGGGTCTACTTGAAGAAGGCGATGCCGTCGTCCGGGAGGTCACCGAGGCCCCTGGCCATGGCGGCGACGTCCTCCGGAGAGACGACCTTCTTCAGGTGCGCCGACATGTACGGCCGCAGCGGGACCTCCGGGGTGGCCTTCTCGCCCACCCACATCAGGTCGCCCTTGACGTAGCCGTAGAGCCGCTTGCCACCGCTGTACGGCCCGGAGGCGGCGGTGCGGGCGACGGCGTCCGTCACCAGGTCGATCTGCGGCTTCTGGTCGGCGAGATCGCCGTACCAGATCTCCACGACGCCGTGGTCGCGGACCATGACGATCTCGACCTTGCGGTCCTTGTCGATCCGCCAGTAGCCGGACTCGCTCTCCAGCGGCTTGACCTTGTTGCCCTCGTCGTCGAGGACCCAGGTCCGCGAGACGTACTCGAGGAAGTCCCGGCCGTCGTGGCTGAAGGTGACCGACTGGCCGAAGTTGCACTTCTCGGCGCCGGGGAAGTCGGAGACGCCCGCGCCCTCCCACGTGCCGAGGAGGAACGCGAGGGGGACGAGGTCCGGATTGAGGTCGGACGGGATCTCGATCATGAGCAGCTCTGTCGATCTGTAGAGGTGATTAACGCTGACCCTGGTACAGCTTCTTCACAGCCAGTCCGGTGAAGGCGAGCACGCCGACGCAGACCAGAGCCAGAAGGGCTTCGAAGAAAACGATCACAGGTGCTCCTCGAATGAGCGTGGAGGCGGAACGGGCCGTCTCCCAGCTTAGTGGGCGGGAAGACGGCCATCCGTGTGAGGTGCGCGTCAGCCCAGGAGCTGGTTCTGGAGGATCACCGTCTGGTGGAACGGCACCCTGGCCGCGCCGCCCTTGCGGGACTGGACGATCACGGCGAAGGTGTCACCGGCCTGGACATAGGCGAGGCGGGTCTGTTCGGGGCCGTACGGCTTGGTCTCCTCGTACACATAGGCACTGGTCCGCCTCACGGAGGCGGAGGCCGACCAGTCCTCGTCGAGGACCCGGGTGGGGTTGCCGACGAGCGGGGTGCCGGCCGTCATCCCGATCTCGATCTCCTCGTCCTTGAAGGCCTCCGCGTAGGCGACCGAATGGAACTGGACCAGATAGATCCGCGTCGACGTCCCGTCCGGCATGGTCCAGCCCCGGGCGGCGACGTGCCGGAGTGCGGAGTCGGTGAGCGCCTGCTCGAGTCCCGCGCGCTTGTCGGGCGCGTACTCGGAGAGGTACGCGTCGACACTCGTCCAGCCGCCGGTCAACGTCGCGTGGGCGGTCGCGCCGGCCGGGGCGGGCAGCAGCAGCTTCCGCAGGTCGGCGTGGTGGATCTCGGCCTCGTTGCCCTCGCTGAAGGGGCGCGGAGTCCCCTCGGCGAGCGCCGGCAGGGCGAGCTTCGGGTACGCCCAGCGACCGTCGTCCGCGGTGGCGAGACCGGGGACGTCGGTGCGCTCCATGGCCGTGATCCCGGCCGTGACACCGGCGCCGAGTCCGCCGCAGACGACGACGGCGGCGGCCCAGAGGGCGACGGCCGCGAGCACGCGACGACGCGGCGCGCCGTCCCCGGCGGGCTGCGCCTCCGGGGCTTGCGGGGCCGTCGGAGGCCCGGGAGTCGCCGCGGTCTCCTGGGGCTGGGCCTGCGGAGCGGCCGGCGGCTCCGGAGTCGCCGGGGCCGGCGGGGCGGCGGGGGTGCCCGCCGGCTGCTCGGCCGGGGCGGTCGCCTCCGGCCGGTCGGTCGGCTCGATCACTTCGGGCTGCTGCTCGGTCATACGTACTCCCCCGGGGACGAGATGTGGTCGAGCTGCTTCTTCACCAGCTCGGAGACGGCGCCCTTGTCGAAGGGCTTGCTCCCGGACGCGGACACCGTCACCAACAGCTCGGAGTCGTACGCCGCGCACGTCATCCCGTCGAGCTCGGACCTCTTCTTCTCTTCGCCGTCGCCGTCGCGCTTGCGCTTGGGCATCAGGAAGCACGCCGAGTTCTTGTGGCCCTTGATCGTCGGGCCCTTGGGGAACTCCAGGAGGGTGTAGAGCTCGCTCTTCACCTCGTACATGTCGTGGAGCCGGCTCTTGTTCTTCATCCGGATGATCTCCACCTCCACGACGAGATCGTTCGCGCTCGCGCTGAAGGAGCGCATCGCGACGCCCCGCACGCCGAGCGTGTCGACCCGCTTCTCGTAGTCGCGGCGCTTCTTGCCGGAGAGACCGCGCCCCTCCTCCTTGAGCAGGGCGACCGCCTGCTTCTCGGTGAGCTCACCGTCATTGCCGTAGGCGTCGATGTCCGGGCCGAGGTGGTATCCCTGCGGTACGGGCAGCAGCAGCTTGCTGAGCGGGGTCGAGGCGCGGCCCCGGGCGACTCCGGCTGCCGGGTCCTTGGGCGCCGTGCCCGTGGGCGGCTCCCACACGGTCGTTTCGGCGGTGCGGTCGGCGGCGTTCACGGTGACGGCGGTGTACGTGCCGGCACCGCCGACGGCGCCGACGACGAGGACGGCGGGGAGCATTACGGTGAGCAGCTTGCGGCCCCTTCTCGCCGAGGTCCCGTCCGAGGGGACGGGCGCGGGGACGGTCGCCACGGACACGTCGGGCTGTTCCTCGGTCACAGACGCTCCAGCTGTCGTTCGGCCACCGCTCGGATGGCGTCCTTGGTGATCCGCTCGGTGTCGAAGATGGTGATGTCGACCATCACGTCCCCACGGTGGAAGAGGGCGCGGGCCCGGTACATGTCCAGGTAGCCGGCCTTCTTCTCGACGGGGTAGAGGAAGTAGCGGCCGTTGCCGCTCCCCTTGATCGCGTCGCCCGCGTTGTCCGCGTATTCGGCGTCGGGCATGTACTCGAGCTGGCCCTCGGCGTGGTCCGCCGCGCCCGTCACGTCGCTCGGACGGAACTGCACCAGATGGATGATCGTCCGGCGGTGCTCCCCCTGCTCCCAGGAGGCGGCCGCGATCCGGCGGATCCGGCTCTCCGACAGGGACTCGAGCATGTAGCCCTCGTCCTTGAACCCCTCGGAGTAGGAGGCGACATCGACCCAGCCGTCGCCCCGCCAGAACTCCGGCTCGCGAGCGCCCGAAGGCCTCGACAGCAGCAGCGTCCGCAGGTCGCCGTCCGTCTTGACCTTGCGGTCCTCCGCGGCGGTGAGCGGCTCCGGGGTGCTGCCCTTCGGGAGCGGCTTCGCGGGATACGCGAGGTCCGGCTGGTTCAGCGGGGGCAGCGGTGTCGGGTCGCGGTCGGCCTGGATCGTGTAGCCGACGGCGGTGCCACCGGCGACGCCGAGGACGGCGGCCACGGCGAGGATCAGGGCGGTACGGCCGCGAGCGCGGCGGCGCACGGGCGCGACGGGCGGTGTCTCGGCCGGTTCCTGCTGGTCAGGAACGGTTTCTACGGGTTGATCGATATCCAACGGGGTCCCCCACAAGACCTGAATCGCGGGTTCCGTCACCCGCGCATCCAACTGACCCGTGACGCACGGCCGGGGTTGTACCCCCGCGTATTACAGTTCGGCATATGGCGAAGAAGCTCGTGATCAAGGTGACCGCCGGGGCCGACGCCCCCGAACGCTGCTCGCAGGCCTTCACGGTGGCCGCCGTCGCCGTGGCCAGCGGGCTCGACGTGTCGCTCTGGCTGACCGGCGAGTCCTCCTGGTTCGCCCTGCCCGGCAAGGCCGCCGAGTTCGAACTCCCCCACGCCGCCCCGCTGCCGGACCTGCTCGCGGCGATCCAGGCCTCCGGGCGGATCACGCTGTGCACCCAGTGCGCGGCCCGTCGCGAGATCACCGAGGGGGACGTCCTGGACGGCGTACGGATCGCCGGCGCTCAGGTCTTCGTCCAGGAGATCACCGCGGACGACGTGCAGGCGCTCGTCTACTAGTTCCGGCCCGCGACGGGGCCCGGACGGACTCCCACGGCTCAGGGCTCGCGGCGCTTCTTGCCGTCGAGCTCGTCCCACCACTCGTCGGACTTCGGGTCGCCCGAGGGATCGTCCCACCAACGGTCCTCGGGCCCGCGCCGGTTCGCGATCATGGCGGCGACCGGCGGGATGACCATGGCGACGACGCACATCCCGATCGCGACGGGCATCGACCACAGCCTGACGACGGCCCAGGCGCCCACGAAGAGCGCCAGGCACACCCCCATCATCAGGAAGTAGACGTGCCGTCGACGCGCGTACATACCTTCAGCGTACGACCGAAGGGGCCGCCGGAGACCGGCGGACGGAGTGCGGCGCGGCGGCGCGGAGCCCGGAGCGCGCGCCCCGCGCGGAAAGACCGAAGGGCCGCACCTCAGGTCCTGGAATGGCGTCCAACCCCCCAGGAGGTGCGGCCCTTCGGCCGGTAGTGCGTCGCCGTCAGACGGCGATGGCGACCTCTGCCAGGCCGCCCGTCTGCGCCACGACCGTACGGTCGGCGGTGCCGCCCGGCACCAGCGCGCGGACGGTCCAGGTGCCCTCGGCCGCGTAGAAGCGGAACTGGCCGGTCGCGGAGGTCGGGACCTCCGCCGTGAACTCGCCGGTCGAGTCCAGCAGGCGCACGTAACCGGTGACGGGCTGGCCGTCGCGGGTCACCTGGCCCTGAATCGTGGTCTCACCGGGCTTGATCGTCGAGGCGTCGGGGCCGCCGACCTGCGCTCCACACATGTTTCTGTCCTTACGGTCGGGAGGTTCCGGGTGGTCCGGGAGGGGTCCGGGAGAGGGGCCCGGGGTCCTACTTGTTGGCGCCGAGCTCGATCGGCACGCCGACGAGGGAGCCGTACTCGGTCCACGAGCCGTCGTAGTTCTTGACGTTCTCGACACCGAGCAGCTCGTGCAGCACGAACCAGGTCAGCGCGGAGCGCTCACCGATGCGGCAGTACGCGATGGTGTCCTTCGCCAGGTCGACCTGCTCCTCCTCGTAAAGGGCCTTGAGCTCGTCGTCCGACTTGAAGGTGCCGTCGTCGTTGGCGTTCTTCGACCAGGGGATGTTGCGGGCGCTCGGCACGTGGCCGGGGCGCTGCGACTGCTCCTGCGGGAGGTGCGCCGGGGCGAGCAGCTTGCCGCTGAACTCGTCGGGGGAGCGCACGTCGACCAGGTTCTGCGCGCCGATCGCCTGGACGACGTCGTCGCGGAACGCGCGGATTGCGGTGTTCTGCGGCTTGGCCTTGTACTCGGTGGCCGGACGGACCGGCACCTCGGCGACGAGATCGCGGGAGTCGAGCTCCCACTTCTTGCGGCCGCCGTCGAGCAGCTTCACGTTCTCGTGACCGTAGAGCTTGAAGTACCAGTAGGCGTAGGAGGCGAACCAGTTGTTGTTGCCGCCGTAGAGGACCACGAGCGTGTCGTTCGCGATGCCCTTGGCCGACAGGAGCTTCTCGAAGCCCTCCTGGTCGACGAAGTCACGGCGGACCGGGTCCTGGAGGTCCTTGGTCCAGTCGATCCGGATGGCGTTCTTGATGTGGTTCTTCTCGTAGGCCGAGGTGTCCTCGTCGACCTCGACGATGGCGACCTTCGGGTCGTCGAGGTTGGCCTCGACCCAGTCGGCGTCTACCAGGACGTCGCTGCGGCTCATGCTGTTTCTCCTCCGGGGCAGTGTGCGGCGGGGTGGTGCGGGTACGCGGCATCGCGTGCGTACGGTGAGCACGGTTCGGCCCTGAACGCGGTCAAAGGGCCGGGGGAATGCGGGGCGTGAGCACCCGCTCAGACGGAACGACAGAGCATGGCGGCGACGCGGCACAGGTCTACTGCCCGCCGCTTCGTGAGATCCGCCTGTCGCTTCATGCGTCGATCGTAGGGACGGACAGGCGGCCATGTCACCGGTGTGTCGTATTTTGAGACGCGATCGTCCACGATGCGGGACGTGATCACTGTGTCGTCCATCCCCGGGGCCCTGGGGACGGGCCGGGGGCCGTTCCGCATCTACGGACCGGACGGCGGTGTCTCACCATATGGCCGAAGGCCGTTCTTCAGCCCGCCAGGACGACGTTCCGGCCGGTGACCGCTATCGCGACCCCGTCGGCCCGCGCCTCGATCTTGGACAGCTTCAGCCCCTCGGGCAGCCCGCCGATCTCGCGGTCGAAGTCGGTCCGCTCGCGGATGAGGCCGGCCAGGCCCGGGATGCCCTCGCCGGGCACCCGGTCGGCCCTGACGCGGATGGTGTCGCCGTCGACCAGGGTCACGGTGGAGACCACGCTGCGCGTGAGCGTGCGGCCGAGGATCTCGAACCCGCCGGTGACCTTGACCTTGCCGCTCCCGCCGTAGGAGAGGCTGACATTGCTGTTCGCGGCGCGGGTGAGGTCCTCGTACGAGATGAGCGCGGTGCCGGTCGCGGTGGCGGCCGTGGCGCCCGCGTAGTCGTCCTCGACCCGTACGTCGTGCAGCTCGGCGGACATCTCCGAGATCCGCAGACGGCGGCTGCCCGCGGTCGTCTCGACGCCGGTCAGGGTGACGTCGACCTCGTCGAAGCGCTTGTCGAGGGCCTGGGTGAGGAACGGGAAGCCCGTGATGGAGACGTCCGTGGAGGCGGCTCGCGCGGGGCCGAGCTTGATCCGGTCCGCGGCCTCGGACTCGGCGTAGTTCACCGCGATCCGGTCGAGGGCGACGAAGACGCCGCCGAGTATCACGGCGACGATCAGCACGATCCGCAGTGCCCGCATTGGTCTCAGTCCCCCACCTGTGGTCCGGGCCCCTGGTCCGGCCCCCCGACATCAATGATCGACGTGCCGGAGGGCCGGATGGTTCCCCGGTCACTCCCTAGGCGAGCGCGCGGCCCAGCAGGTAGACGGCGGGCGCGGCGGCCGCGAGCGGCAGGGCGACTCCGGCGGTCATGTGGACGAACCGGGACGGGTAGTCGTAGCTCGCCGCCCTCAGTCCGACCAGGGCGCACACCCCGGCGCCGAGCCCCAGCAGCGCGCCCGAGGCGCCCAGGTCGGTGAGCCCGCCGGCCGCGATCCCGGCGCCCGTGGCGGCCAGCAGGGCCACCACGACGGAGACGGGCCCGGGCAACGGCAGCGCGCGGGCCGCCGTGGCGACCGCGACGGCGACACCGCCGACGACCACCGCGTCGGGCTCGGCCCCCAGGTACCCGGCGGCGACGACGGTCAGGGCGGCCGAGGCGACCGTGGCCATCAGCCCGTACATCCGCTCGTCCGCGCCCGCGTGGCTGCGCAGCTGGAGGACGAGCGTGAGCAGCACCCACACGCCGAGCGTTCCGATGATCGCGGCGGGCGCGTTCTCACGGCCCACGGCGAGGAGCGCGATGTCGGCGGTCACACCACCGGCGAAGGCGAGCGCGATGCCCTGCCGGGCGGGCCACATGCCGTTGAGACGGAACCAGCCGGCGGCGGTCACGGCCTGGAGCAGGATCAGCGGGACGAGCAGCGCGTACGAACCGACGGACGCGCTCACCGCGAGCAGCAGACCGAGCACGGCCGTCAGACCCGCGGGCTGGATGCCCGGCTCGATGACGGGCGAGCGCCCCTCGGCCCGGGCGCGCTGCGCGTCGGTGACACGGGCGTTGCCCAGGGTGGTGGGGGCGCTGTAGGTCGGCCCCGCGGCGGCCGGCGGCTCCTGCCGCTGGTCGTACGCCACGGGGTCGACCGGAACCTCCGGCGGCAGGGGGTGGGCATGCGCCGGTGCCTGCGGCGGCAGATACGCCATGTCCGCGGCGGCCGGCTGCGCCTGGGGCCGCACGGTCGGCTGGTACTGGGTGTCCCAGGTCTGGCCCTCCCAGGTCTGGGTGGCGGGCTCCTGGTACCCGTACTGCTGACCGTGCCCGCCGTGCTGGCCCTGCGGGGCGTACGGGTCGTACGGATACTGCTGATCGCTGCTCATGACGTGCGGTTCACCCTCCTGCGAACGGCGGGAGCACCTCGACCGTGCCGCCCTCGGCCAGCCGTACCGTCTCATGTCCGCGCTTACCGACGGGGTCACCGTCGACCAGGAACGAACACCGCTGGAGCACGCGGACGAGCTCGCCCGGGTGCCTCTCACGGGCGGCGTCCAGCGCCTGCGCCAGGTTCTCCGCCGTGTACGGCTCCTCGGCGACACCGGCGGCGGCCTTGGCCGCGGCCCAGTAGCGGATGGTCCCCGCTGCCATAGCGGCACTCCCTTCGTTGGTCTGCGCGCCGCCTCCCATGATGGGCTATCGGCGCGTGAGCCAGTCCGCGATGCGGCCGAGGAGCTCGTCCCCCGCGGCGTTCTCGGCGTGCCCCATGCCGGTCTCCAGCCACAGCTCGGCGTCACCGGCGGCGGCCAGCGTCCGGGGGTGGTCGAGCGGGAAGTACGGGTCGCGGTCGCCGTGGACGATCAGCAGCGGCGTCGGGGCGATCAGCGGAACGGCCTCCACGGGCGAGAGCGGTACGGGGTCCCACTCCTGGGGGTGGATACGGGTACCGAAGCCGTAGCGGCCGACGAGCCGCCCGGCGGGCCGGGTGATGACCCAGTGGAGCCGGCGCATCGGGGCCGTACCCCGGTAGTACCAGCGCGCGGGGGCGCTGACGGCGGCCACCGCGTCGGAGCGCGCGTCCGTGCGCCCCCCGTGCGACGGCTCGTGCAGCGCGGCGTGCCGGAGCACCACCGAACCGCCCATCGAGAAGCCGACGGTCACCACACGCGGATGGCCGAGCTCACGCGCCCAGGCGACGGCGGCCGCCAGATCGAGGACCTCGCGGTCGCCGACGGTGGAGCGGCCGCCCGAGCGCCCGTGTCCCCGGAAGGAGAAGGTGACCACGGCCGCACGCTGGGCGAACACCGCTGCCGCCCGCCGGACGGCGGGCCGGTCGGCGGACCCGGTGAACCCGTGGGCGACCACGATGGCGGTATCCGTCGGACCGTGCGTGAATGGCTGGTACACCGCGTCGATCGCGACACCGTCGTCGGTCGTCAGGGTTGCGCGCCGGAGTCCGCACGTGATCGAGGAGACATCCACCATGTGAAATCGGCCCTCTGCCTCGGAACTCATGTGGGCTATTGTGCTGGGAAGAGGATCCGGGCAACGCAGCCCCCGGGTCCTTTTGTGTTTCCCGACCGTTGTTACGGCTGGGTGAACAAACGCTCACAGACGGTTCGCAGGGCGCGAGAACCGTGGTGGGGCGAGTAGGAGTACGAAGCAGTGCCGCAACGTCCTCGCAGGGACCGAGGAGGAACCGACGTTATGGGCGAGCGAACCGTGCACGACCGAGAGACG
This sequence comes from Streptomyces sp. NPDC038280, assembly GCF_055600045.1. Taxonomy (NCBI): domain Bacteria; kingdom Bacillati; phylum Actinomycetota; class Actinomycetes; order Kitasatosporales; family Streptomycetaceae; genus Streptomyces; species Streptomyces sp. NPDC038280. The sequence continues at coordinate 38,883 of NZ_JBVJYZ010000018.1, read as the reverse complement.
ACGAACCAGGCAGGGACGGCCCGGGCATGGGGATCCCCCCTGCTCGACCGGAGCGACGAGCTCGGGGGTGGGGCGCGATGAGCTCACTTCTGCTGCTGACCAATGCCCTTCAGCCGTCGACGGAGGTGCTCCCCGCCCTCGGACTGCTTCTGCACAACGTGCGGGTGGCCCCCGCCGAAGGACCCGCTCTCGTCGACACCCCCGGTGCCGACGTCATCCTGATCGACGGCCGGCGTGACCTTCCCCAGGTCCGCTCGCTCTGCCAGCTGCTGCGCTCCACCGGGCCCGGCTGCCCGCTGATCCTCGTGGTCACGGAGGGCGGTCTCGCCGCCGTCACCGCCGACTGGGGCATCGACGACGTCCTGCTGGACACCGCCGGACCCGCCGAGGTCGAGGCGCGGCTGCGGCTCGCGATGGGCCGCCAGCAGATCGTCTCCGACGACTCCCCCATGGAGATCCGCAACGGAGACCTGTCGGTGGACGAGGCGACGTACAGCGCGAAGCTGAAGGGCCGGGTCCTGGACCTGACCTTCAAGGAGTTCGAGCTGCTGAAGTATCTGGCGCAGCACCCGGGCCGGGTCTTCACCCGTGCCCAGCTGCTCCAGGAGGTCTGGGGGTACGACTACTTCGGCGGCACCCGAACGGTCGATGTCCACGTACGGCGTCTGCGGGCGAAGCTCGGCCCCGAGCACGAGTCGCTGATCGGGACCGTGCGAAACGTCGGATACCGCTTCGTGACGCCCGAGAAGGTGGAGCGCGCGGCGGAGGAGGCGAGGGCCCAGGAGGCACGGGTCAAGGAGGCGGCCGCGGCGGTCCCCCGTTCGGAGGATGCCGTGAAGATCGAGGAAGCAGCGGTACGACCTGCCAAGAGGTAGGTCACCCCGCGTAGACTTCCGGCCGTGGCCAAGGTGACGCGGGACGATGTGGCACGACTGGCGGGTACGTCGACCGCGGTCGTCAGCTACGTCATCAACAACGGACCCCGGCCGGTCGCCCCGGCCACGCGCGAGCGTGTCCTCGCCGCGATCAAGGAGCTGGGGTACCGGCCCGACCGGGTCGCCCAGGCGATGGCGTCGCGGCGGACCGACCTCATAGGCATGATCGTGCCGGACGCGCGGCAGCCCTTCTTCGCGGAGATGGCGCACGCGGTCGAACAGGCGGCGGCCGAGCGCGGGAAAATGGTCCTCGTCGGGAACTCCGACTACCGGGACGAGCGCGAGGTGCACTATCTGCGCGCGTTCCTCGGGATGCGGGTCTCCGGGCTGATTCTGGTCAGCCAGGGCCCGAGCGAGCGGGCGGCGCAGGAGATCGAGGCCTGGGACGCGCGGGTGGTGCTGCTGCACGAGCGGCCCGAGGCGATCGACGACGTCGCGGTGGTGACGGACGACATCGGCGGCGCGCAGCTCGCCACCCGGCACCTCCTCGAGCACGGGTACGAGTACGTGGCCTGCCTCGGCGGTATCGAGGAGACCCCGGCCGTCGGTGACCCGGTCGCCGACCACGTCGAGGGCTGGCGCCGCGCGATGCTGGAGTCCGGCCGCTCGGTCGAGGGCCGGCTCTTCCAGGCCCCGTACAACCGCTACGACGCCTATCTCGTCGCCCTGAAGATCCTCTCCGCCCCCGACAGGCCGCGGGCGATCTTCTGTGCGACCGACGACCAGGCGATCGGTGTCCTGCGGGCGGCCCGTGAGCTGCGGATCGACGTGCCGACGGAGCTGGCGGTGGCCGGCTTCGACGACGTCAAGGAGGCCGGGCTGACGGACCCGCCGCTGACGACGGTCGCCTCGGACCGCCCGGCGATGGCCCGCGCGGCGGTCGACCTGGTGCTGGACGACGGGCTGCGGGTGGTCGGTTCGCGCCGGGAGCGGGTCAAGCAGTTCCCGTCCGCACTGATCGTGCGACGGTCCTGCGGCTGCGGGTGAGCCGGAAGCCGTAGTCGCCCGGCGGCGGTCACGCGTCGGGCTTCGCGCGGCGGACTGGGGGCGCTTTCTGCGCAGGCGCCTTTATGTGGGACATACACGCTTCTTTCCGGGTTCTCAGACCGTCCTCAGACGGTTCTCATGTACGGCTCCGAGAGTCCTAGCCATGACGGACTACTACCGCCGCAGCGGCGAAGACGGCACCCCGTACCCCTCCGAGCCGGCCGGCGCCTTCCCGCCTCCGCCTCCCTACGCCCCCGGGCCCACGCACGCCGCGCCGCGCGCCAAGCGGCCCGTGGCGCTGCTCGCCGCCGTGGCGATCCTGGCGGCGGTCGTCGGCGGCGGCGCCTCCGTGCTCGTGAACGAGTTCACCGACGGGGGCACCGGCACGTCGCGAAGCGGCGTCTCGGGTACGACCGTGTCGCAGAGCAGCAAGGGGACCGTCGCCGGGGTCGCCGAGGCCGTCTCTCCCTCCATCGTCGAGATCAACGCGACCTCGAACGCGGGCAAGTCCACCGGCTCCGGGGTGATCATCACCGGGGACGGCGAGATCATCACCAACAACCATGTCGTCTCCGGCGCCCAGTCCGTCAAGGTCCGGCTCAGCGACGGCACGACCTACGACGCCGAGGTCGTCGGCACCGACCCCGACAAGGACCTCGCGCTGATCAAGCTGAAGGGCGCGAAGGGCCTGAAGGCCGCCACGCTCGGGGACTCGTCCAAGGTGAAGGTCGGTGACGAGGTCGTCGCGATCGGCTCGCCCGAGGGCCTCACCGGCACGGTCACCAGCGGGATCGTCTCCGCCCTCGACCGCGATGTGACCGTCGCCAAGGACGAGGGGGGCGGGCAGCCGCAGCAGGATCCCCGCCAGGGCTGGCCGTTCGAGTTCGGCGGGCAGCAGTTCAACGGCGACACCGGCTCGTCGAAGACGACGTACAAGGCCCTGCAGACCGACGCCTCGCTCAACCCCGGCAACTCCGGCGGCGCCCTGATCAACATGAACGGGGAGATCATCGGCATCAACTCGGCCATGTACTCGCCCAGTTCCTCGAGTGGCTCCAACGCGGGCAGTGTCGGCCTCGGCTTCGCCATCCCCGTCGACACCGTCAAGGCGGACCTGGAAAGCCTGCGCTCCGGCGGCGACAGCTGAACGCGTGCGAGGCTGATTCCATGACGACGCCGCCCCCGCACGCCGCCGAGCCCGACCGCATTCTCGTCGTCGACGACGAGCCCGCCGTCCGGGAGGCGCTGCAACGCAGCCTCGCCTTCGAGGGGTACGGCACCGAGGTGGCCGTGGACGGGATCGACGCCCTCGCCAAGGCGGAGGCGTACGCGCCCGACCTGATCGTCCTCGACATCCAGATGCCCCGGATGGACGGGCTGACGGCCGCCCGGCGGATCCGGGCGGGCGGCTCGACCGTGCCGATCCTGATGCTGACCGCCCGGGACACCGTCGGCGACCGGGTCACCGGCCTGGACGCGGGCGCCGACGACTATCTGGTCAAGCCGTTCGAGCTGGACGAGCTGTTCGCGCGGATCCGGGCGCTGCTGCGGCGCAGCTCGTACGCGGCCGGCGCGGGGGAGCTTCCCGGCGCCGACGCCGACGTGCTGTCCTTCGCGGATCTGCGGATGGACCTGTCGACGCGCGAGGTCACCCGGGGCACCCGACGCGTGGAGCTGACCCGGACGGAGTTCACGCTCCTGGAGATGTTCCTGACGCATACGCGTCAGGTGCTCACCCGGGAGCAGATCCTCAAGGCCGTGTGGGGCTTCGACTTCGAGCCGAGCTCCAATTCCCTGGATGTGTATGTGATGTACCTGCGGCGCAAGACCGAGGGTGGCGGCGAACCGCGCCTGGTGCACACGGTGCGCGGGGTGGGGTACGTGCTGCGGGCCGGCGGCGCCGCGGGCGGTGACGGATGAGGGGGCTGACTGGGCGGTTCCGGACGCTGCCGCTGCGGTCCAGGCTGGCACTGCTGACGGCGACGGCGGTCGCGGTGGCGGTGGCGGCGGTCTCCGCGGCGTGCTGGTTCGTGACACGGGCGCAGCTCACGCAGGAGTTCGACGCGACCCTGCGCAACAGCCGGTTCCCGGAGGGAACGGTGCAGGGGCTGCTGGCCTCGTGCGCGGCCGGGGGCGACTCGGCGGTGCCGTCGGCGCCCGTCGGCTACACCATGCGGATCGTCCTCGCCAACGGCACCACGTGCATCAACGGCTCTTCCCCGATTCCCGCCGACGCGAGCGACATCGCGGTGGCGCGCAGGGTGATCCCGGACGTGCTGCACACCTCGACCGCCCAGGACGGCACGGAGATGCGGGTCTACACCTATCCGTATCCGTACAACGGCCGGGATCTCGTCGCGGTCTCGATCGCCCGCCCGCTGACCGAGATCGAGAACTCGATGTCCACGCTCGCCTGGGTGCTCCTGGCCGTGTCCGGGGGCGGCATCGTCGGCGCGGGGGCCGCCGGTCTGTGGGTCGCCCGGGCCGGGCTCAAGCCCGTGGACCGGCTCACCGGGGCGGTGGAGCACGTGGCCCGTACGGAGGATCTGACCGTCCGCATCCCGGTCGAGGGCGAGGACGAGATCGCCCGGCTGTCCCGGTCCTTCAACTCCATGACCGCCGCTCTGGCATCCTCCCGCGACCGGCAGGCGCAGCTGATCGCCGACGCGGGACACGAGCTGCGCACCCCGCTGACCTCGCTGCGGACGAACATCGAACTGCTGGCCCGCAGCGAGGAGACTGGCCGGGCGATCCCGCCCGACGACCGCAGGGCGCTGATGGCGTCGGTGACCGCGCAGATGACGGAACTGGCGTCGCTGATCGGCGACTTGCAGGAGCTGTCACGGCCGGACGCGGTGCATCCGGGCCCGCTGGAGGTGGTGGGGCTGCACGACATCGTGGGCGCCGCCCTGGAGCGTGCGCGGCTGCGCGGCCCGGAGCTGACGATCACGGCGGCCGTGGACCCCTGGTTCGTACGGGCGGAGTCGGCGGCCCTCGAGCGGGCGCTGGTGAACGTGCTGGACAACGCGGTGAAGTTCTCGCCGCCGGGCGGCACGATCGAGGTCACGCTGGCGGACGGGGAGCTGACCGTACGGGATCACGGGCCGGGGATCGCCGACGAGGAACTGCCGCACGTCTTCGAGCGGTTCTGGCGTTCTCCGTCGGCCCGCAGCCTGCCGGGCTCGGGGCTCGGCCTGTCGATCGTGGCCCGTACGGTGCAGCACGCGGGCGGCACGGTGTCGCTGACGGCGGCCGAGGGCGGCGGCACGAGCGCGGTGATCCGGCTCCCGGGCGCGCCGACGCCACCGCCGCCGGTGTCAGTTGTGGCGGATGAGTGACTCGATGAGGCCGGAGCGGGTCTGCGGGAAGTCCATCGGGACGATCCCGAGGCCCTTCCAGCCGCCCGCCTCGCCGCCGTCGACGAAGGAGTGGACCCTCGGGTTGAGGCGGTCGGAGTTCCAGCGGGGCGGGAGCAGGGCCGAGGTGGAGACGTAGTTCATGTACAGCCTGCCGGGCTGCTGGACGGCCTTGCGGAAGTGCGCCTCGATCTTCGGGTACTTGGCACCGGGTTCGGCCATGTAGTCGTCCTGGATGTCGAAGAGCGCGCCGTCGCCGTAGCGGACACCGGGCAGTCCGCCGTTGTCGGCGAGGAGGACGACCTTGCCGCGTGCCTCGCCGAGGGAGGGGAGCCCGTCGCCGATGCGGAAGAGGGGCCGCCAGCCCTTGGTGTCCAGGTAGAGGTCGAAGATCCGGCGGAAGGTGGCGTCGGAGTCCTCGGAGTACTCCTGCTTGACGCGCATCAGGACGGTTTCGGAGGGGTGGGCCGCGAGGAAGTCGCGGCAGGCGATCAGGACGTCGCCGAACATCAGGTTCTGGTAGTACGCGCCGTGGTGGATGGCGAAGGAGTCGCCGGTGACCCGGCACCGCACGTCCAGGAAGCGGATTCCGCTGTTCAGCTGCTGGGCGATGGTGGTGTTCTGGCAGGCGACCCAGAGACCGCCGTAGCGGGCTCCGGAGTCGTGGGTGCCGGGGATGGTGAGCTGCCGCAGCGGGGTGGCGTCGCCGTGGCCGGCCATCCAGTCCTGGACGCCGAGGGCCGACGCCGGGGCGGAGGCGCCGATGAGGGCGGTCGCGGAGACGGCCAGGGCACCGGCGAGAAAGCTTCGTCGCTCCATGAAGCGGGATTATGACGGGTCCACGTCAAAAAGCACCAGGGTCCGGACGCCGTCCCCGGCGCGAAGAACGCGAAGAACGCGACGAAGGGGCGGCGGACCTCGTGTCCGCCGCCCCTCCCCCCGCGCTCGGGCCTACTTCATGGGGTGGTCACCTACTTGATGACGGTGATCCGGCCCGTCGCCGGCGGCGCCAGCGGGGCGCTCGCGCTGGAGTGGGCCGCCAGGTAGGCGGTGAACAGGTCCAGGTCGGACGCGCCGACCAGCTTGTTCTTGTGCTCCTTCAGGACGGCGAAGCCGTCGCCACCGCCCGCGAGGAACTCGTTCATCGCGACCCGGTAGGTCTTCGCCGGGTCGATCGCCTCGCCGTTCAGCTTCACCGAACCGGTCACGATCCGGTCGGCGCCGGTCTTCGTCATGTCCAGGGTGTAGGTGAAGCCCTTCGAGACCTGCAGGATCTTCGGCGCCGCCTGGTTCGCGCCGCTGACCTGCTGCTGCAGCGCGGTGATCAGCTGGGCACCGGTCAGGTCCACGGCCGTCATCATGTTGGTGAACGGCTGGACGGTGTAGGCCTCGCCGTAGGTCACCACGCCGTCGCCCTCGCTGCCGGACGCCTTGTGCACCAGGGGCGCGCGCACGCCGCCCGGGTTCATCAGCGCGAGCTGGGCACCGCCCTTGTCGGCCGGGGTCATGCCCTCGAGCTGCGCGTCCGCGATCAGATCGCCCAGGGGCTTCTCGTACGCGTCGGCGGGGTTGTCGATGTCACCGGCGATGTAGCCGACGGGCCGTGAGGCGATCGGCGCGGCCAGCGCGTTCCAGCGGGTGATCAGCCGGGTCATGTCCTCGGCCTTGGCCACATCACGCGTCACGACGTGGTTCGCGGAGGCGACGGCCGTACGGACGATGTCCTTGGTGCGGCGGTCGTAGGTGAGCGTCGTGTCGGTGTAGAGCCGGCCGAAGGACGCCGCCGAGGTGACCGTGCGCGGCTTGCCCGACGGGTCGGGGATGCTGCACGCGTACGCCTGGTGGGTGTGACCGGTGACCAGGGCGTCGACCTGCGGGCTGACGTTCTTGGCGATGTCGACGATCGGGCCGGAGATGCCGTCGCCCGGGCCGGGGCTGTCGCAGTTGTAGTTGTACGACCCCGAGGCCGGCAGCCCGCCCTCGTGCAGCAGGGCGACGATCGACTTGACGCCCTTGCGCTCCAGCACCTTGGTGTACTTGTTGATCGTCTCGACCTCGTCGCCGAACGAGAGGCCCTTGATGCCCTCGGCGGAGACGATGTTCGCCGTGCCCTCCAGGGTCACGCCGATGAAGCCGATCTTGACCCCGTTCTTCTCCCAGATGAAGTATGGGTCGAGCAGCGGCTTGCCGGTCTTCTCGTCCGTCACGTTGGCCGCGAGGTAGGGGAACTTCGCCCCCTTGAAGGTCTTGCCCTCCTCGTAGCAGCCGCCCGTCGGGTGGCAGCCGCCGTTCTGGATCCGGGCCAGCTCCTTGGCGCCCTCGTCGAACTCGTGGTTGCCGACGGAGGTCACGTCCAGCTTCAGCCGGTTCAGGGCCTCGATGGTCGGCTCGTCGTGGAAGAGCCCGGAGACCAGCGGGGAGGCGCCGATCATGTCGCCCGCGGCGGCGGTGATGGTGTACGGGTTGCCCTTGCGGGCCTCGCGCAGGTGCGTGGCGAGGTACTCGACACCGCCCGCGTCGATGGTCTTGGTGGTGCCGTCCGCGTTGGTGTGCGTGACCCGCCCGGACGAGCCGGCCGGCGGCTCCAGGTTTCCGTGCAGATCGTTGAAGGAGAGCAGCTGCACATCGGCGTAGCGCCCCTGCCCGTATCCCCCGCCCCCGGTCCCGGTGGTCTCGGACGCCCCCGCGGGCAGCGCCGCGACGAGCGCACCCAGGGTGGCGATCCCCGCGCCGGCGGCGAGTATCCGCCGGGCCGCTCGGTTCTTCTGCGGTGTCGCTGACATCTGTCCCCTTGTGATTCAGCGTGTCTCTTGTGTGGCCAGCGCAAGTCTGGCCAGCGCAGCCTAGGGTCAACGCGCGTAGCGCAACAGGGGGGCGCGGGTTACGAGCTGGTTGCCTTTGAGGACGGCGGGGCTGCTGGGGCGCCCGGTCGGGGAGGGATCCGGCGCCCCGAGGCGGGGGGTGGCGGTCCCCGATCGGGGTGGCGCGAGAGGCCGCTGGCCCGGTCGCCGTCGGCCCGGCTGCCCTCCGCCGTACGCTCGTACGTATGACGACTGACGCACCAGCAGCCCTTGAGCCAGGACGGCAGATCCACACCCTCGACGAGCTGGGCCCGGACCAGGTCGAGCAGGTCAACGACCTGCTCGCGGCGGCCGCCCGCGCCGACGGCATGCAGGCCGTGTCCGAGCAGGGCCGGCTGTACCTGCGCGGCGGCCGGCGCGAGGGCGTACGGCACTTCCTGCTGACCGTCGGCTCCCAGCTTCTCGGATACGCCCAGTTGGAGGACACCGACCCGGTGGAGGCACCGGCCGCCGAGCTGGTCGTCCACCCCGCGCACCGCGGCCGCGGCCACGGCCGGGCGCTCGGCGCCGCGCTCCTGGCCGCGACGGGCAAGCGGCTGCGCGTCTGGGCGCACGGCGGCAAGTCCGCGGCCCGCCATCTCGCGCAGGTTCTCGGCCTGACCCTGTTCCGCGAACTGCGCCAGCTGCGCCGTTCCTTGAGCCCGCTGAACATCCCCGAGCCGGCGCTCCCCGAGGGGATCACCGTGCGCACCTTCGTACCGGGCCAGGACGACGCCGCCTGGCTCGAGGTCAACGCGGCCGCCTTCGCCCACCACCCCGAGCAGGGCTCCCTGACCCAGCGGGACCTCGACGACCGCAAGGCGGAGCCCTGGTTCGACCCGAAGGGCTTCTTCCTGGCGGAGAAGGACGGCGGGCTCGTCGGTTTCCACTGGACGAAGGTGCACGCCGAGGAGCGGCTCGGCGAGGTCTACGTGGTCGGCATCAGCCCGGACGCGCAGGGCAGCGGCCTCGGCAAGGCCCTGACGGCGATCGGGCTGCGGCACCTGGCGGCGCAGGGGCTGCCGACGGCGATGCTGTACGTGGACGCCGACAACACGGCGGCGGTGACGGTGTACGAGCGCCTGGGCTTCGTGACGCACGAGGTGGACCTGATGTACCGCACCGAGTCCTGAACCGGTGAACCCGGCGGGCTGACCCGACACGGCAACCCCGCGCGATGAGGGGGCGGTTGACACCGCCCCCTCTTTTGCACCACCCTTTCACTACTCAATTAGTGAAAGGGTGGTGCAAGGGATCGTGGTCGAGTACCGCATCGACCGGCGCAGCGGCGTCGCCACCTACCTCCAGATCGTCCAGCAGACCAAACAGGCCCTCCGCCTGGGCCTGCTGGAACCCGGCGACAGGCTGCCCACCGCCCGCGAGGTCGTCGAGGCGACGGCCATCAACCCGAACACCGTGCTCAAGGCCTACCGCGAACTGGAACGCGAGGGCCTCGTCGAGGCCCGCCGGGGCCTCGGCACCTTCGTACGGAAAACCCTGGGCAGCGCCCCCGCCGACTCCCCGCTCCGCTCCGAACTCGACGCCTGGGCCCTCCGAGCCCGCGCGTCCGGCCTCGAACGGGACGACGTGGCCGCGCTCTTCACTTCCGTACTCGACGCACACTTCAAGGGGGACGACGACCAGTGACCTCATCGGTCATCGAGGCGCACGGCCTCGGCAAACGCTACGGACGACGGCGCGGCTGGGCGCTCAGGGACTGCTCCTTCCGGCTCCCCGCCGGTCGCGTCTGCGCCCTCGTCGGACCCAACGGCGCCGGAAAGTCCACGCTGCTCGCCCTCGCCGCGGGCCTGCTGCGGCCCACCGAGGGCGCTCTCCACGCCCCGTCGCGTGAGCGGCTGGCGTACGTCGCCCAGGCCAAACCGCTCTACCCCCAGCTGACCGTCGACGAGACGCTCAGGATGGGCCGCGAACTCAACCCGGGCCAGTGGGACGAGGCGACCGCCCGGCGGATCGTGGACGACGGCCGCCTGGAACCCACGGCCCGGATCCGCACGCTCTCCGGCGGCCAGCGCACCCGCGTCGCGCTCGCCCTCGCGCTCGGCAAGCGTCCAGAACTGCTGCTGCTCGACGAGCCGATGGCCGACCTCGACCCCCTGGCGCGCCACCAGCTCATGGGCACGCTCATGGCCGACGCCGCCGAACGCGGCACCACGGTCGTGATGTCCTCGCACATCCTCACCGAGCTCGAGGGCGCCTGCGACTACCTCCTCCTCGTCGACGGCGGCCACATCCGCCTCGGGGGCGCCATCGACGACATCCTCGCCGCCCACACCCTGCTGACCGGCCCGGTCGCCGACCTCGCCCCGCACACGGTCGTCGAATCCCGCACGACGGGCCGCCAGCTCACCGCGCTCATACGCCCCGAGGGCCCGGTCGAGGGCCCCTGGCAGACCACCGAACCCTCCCTGGAGGAGCTGTTGCTGGCCCATCTGCGCTCCCCCGAGGCCCCTGTCCTGCTGACGCCGAGCGCGGAAGCGGTGAAGTCGGCATGAGCGCGATCGCCCTGAAGGGTCCGGAGTGGGTCGCCGTACGCCAGCACCGGCGTGCGCTGTGGTGCGCCCTCGCCCTGGTGGCGCTCGCCGCCGCCGCGCTGATCACCTCACGGCTGTGGGCGGACAGCGCGGAGGAGGCGCTGCGGGCCGCCGGTTGCGCCGTGGACAGCGCCGAACAGACCTGCTTCCAGCCCGCCCGCGACTACACGGACACCCGGTGGTTCGCCCGCAACCTCCTCGAGTACGTCGCGCTCGGCATGCTCGTCCTGCCCGGTGTGGTCGGCGCGTTCGTGGCCGGCCCGATGATCGCCCGTGAGCTGGAGAGCGGCACCCACGCGCTGGCGTGGACCCAGTCCATCACCCCGGCGCGCTGGCTCGTCGCCAAGCTGGCCGTGCCCGCCGTGTGCGTCCTGTCGGGCGCCTCACTGCTGAGCCTGCTCTTCCACTGGTCCTGGTCGACCGGCCCGTCCAACGACTTCCCCACGTACTGGTACGAGCCCACCATGTTCGTCTCGTACGGCACCGTGCCGGTGGCCCACGCCCTGCTCGGACTCGCCGTCGGAACACTCACCGGCCTGCTCGTACGCCGGACGGTGGCCGCCATGAGCTGCGCCGCGCTGCTCACCGGTCTGCTCCTGGCCGCCTTCGCCGCCGTGCGCGCGGGGCTCTGGCCCCTCCAGACGCTGACGGGCCACGATCTGTCCCCTCGGGGGAGTACCTGGCAATTGCGCAGCGGCATGCTCACGGCCTCCGGGGAGCGGGTCCTCTGGGAGGACTGCTGGGCCACCGTGCGACCGGGCCAGGACGTGAACGGCTGCATGGCGTCACGCGGCGGTGTCGTCGACTTCCTCGACGTCCATCCGGCGTCCCACTACTGGCCGCTCCAGCTGATGGAGACGGGCATCGCGCTGGCGGTCGCGGCCCTGGCGGTCTTCGCGGCCTTCAGGGTGCTGGGGGCGCGGCACGCGTGAGGGGGCACCGGGGCGGGCTCGCGGGGGCGCCGGCGCACCTCGGGGGCCCGCCCCGATATCCCGCACGTCATGTGACCGTTACCGGCCATTCAGACACGCTTGCAACGCTCACCGAATGAAGCCCGCCGTGTCCGCGCTCCCCAAGGGGAGACTTCCCTCCACCACGGCCCGCTCCGACGCGCCCGACCACCCCTTCGCGCGGAAGAATAGGGCCATGAGCCAGCAGCCCGCCGAGGTCCCGGTCCAGTCGTCCGCTTCCGTCGCCGCCCAGCCCTCCGTCGGCTCCATAGCCGCGCACCGGACCCACACCGTGGCCACCGGGCCGACCAACGGCCTGGAGCCGGACATCGACGCCGATCTCGACGCGTACGAGGAGGACGGCTTCGACGCCGAGCTCCCCCACGGCCGCTTCCTCGACCGCGAGCGCAGCTGGCTCGCCTTCAACGAGCGGGTGCTGGAGCTCGCCGAGGACCCGGCGACCCCGCTCCTCGAAAGAGCGAACTTCCTCGCGATCTTCGCGTCGAACCTGGACGAGTTCTTCATGGTCCGCGTGGCCGGTCTCAAGCGCCGCATCGCCACCGGCGTCGCGACGCGCTCCGCGTCCGGCCTGCAGCCCCGCGAGGTCCTGGAGCAGATCTGGACCCGCTCGCGCGAACTCATGGCCCGGCACGCGGCCTGCTTCCAGCAGGACATCGCGCCCGCGCTCGCCGACGAGGGCGTCCATCTCATCCGCTGGCCCGAGCTGACCGAGAGCGAGCAGGCCCGGCTGTTCACGCTCTTCCGGCAGCAGATCTTCCCGGTCCTCACCCCCCTCGCGGTGGACCCGGCGCACCCCTTCCCGTACATCTCCGGGCTCTCGCTCAACCTCGCCGTCGTCGTCCGCAACCCGGTCAGCGGCCACCGCCACTTCGCCCGCGTGAAGGTCCCGCCGCTGCTCTCCCGGTTCCTGGAGGCCTCTCCTCAGCGGTACGTGCCGCTGGAGGACGTCATCGCGGCGCACCTGGAGGAGCTCTTCCCGGGGATGGAGGTGCTGGCCCACCACATGTTCCGGGTGACCCGGAACGAGGACCTGGAGGTCGAGGAGGACGACGCCGAGAACCTCCTGCAGGCCCTGGAGAAGGAGCTCATGCGGCGCCGGTTCGGACCGCCGGTGCGCCTGGAGGTCGAGGAGTCCATCGACCCGTACGTCCTCGACCTGCTCGTACGCGAACTGAAGGTCTCCGACGCCGAGGTCTACCCGCTGCCCGGACCACTGGATCTCACCGGCCTGTTCGGCATCGCGGCGCTGGACCGGCCGGAGCTGAAGTTTCCGAAGTTCATCGCCGGCACCCACCGGGACCTGGCGGAGGTCGAGTCCGCGTCCGCCCCCGACATCTTCGCCGCCCTGCGCGAACGGGACGTCCTGCTGCACCACCCGTACGACTCGTTCTCCACCTCCGTCCAGGCCTTCCTGGAGCAGGCGGCGGCCGACCCGGACGTCCTCGCGATCAAGCAGACGCTGTACCGGACCTCCGGCGACTCCCCGATAGTCGACGCCCTGATCGACGCGGCGGAGTCGGGCAAGCAGGTCCTCGTCCTCGTCGAGATCAAGGCCCGCTTCGACGAACAGGCCAACATCAAGTGGGCCCGGAAGCTGGAGGAGTCGGGCTGCCATGTCGTCTACGGCCTGGTCGGCCTGAAGACGCACTGCAAGCTGTCGCTGGTGGTCCGCCAGGAGGGCGAGACCCTGCGCCGCTACTCCCACGTCGGAACCGGCAACTACCACCCCAAGACGGCCCGCCTCTACGAGGACCTGGGGCTGCTGACCGCCGACCCGCAGGTCGGCGCGGACCTCTCCGACCTCTTCAACCGGCTCTCCGGCTACTCCCGTCGCGAGACCTACCGGCGTCTGCTCACCGCCCCCAAGTCCCTGCGCGACGGGCTGGTCTCCCGGATCAACAAGGAGGTCACCCACCACCGGGCCGGGCGGCCGTCCTACGTGCGCATCAAGGTCAACTCGCTGGTCGACGAGGCCATCATCGACGCCTGCTACCGCGCGGCCCAGGCCGGTGTACCGGTGGACATCTGGGTCCGCGGCATCTGTGCCGTACGCCCCGGAGTCCCCGGCCTCTCCGAGAACATCCGGGTCCGCTCGATCCTCGGCCGCTTCCTGGAACACTCCCGGATCTTCGCCTTCGGCAACGGTGGCGAGCCGGAGGTCTGGCTGGGCAGCGCCGACATGATGCACCGGAACCTGGACCGGCGGATAGAAGCCCTGGTCCGCGTCTCCGACCCGGCCCACCGCGCCACGCTCTCGCGGCTGCTGGAGACCGGGATGTCCGACACCACCTCGTCCTGGCACCTGGGCCCGGACGGCAACTGGACGCGGCACGCCCACGACGCGGAGGGCCAGCCGCTGCGACATGTCCAGGCGATGCTCATAGACGCGCGGAGGCGCCGGCGTGCACAGCCCTGAATACACGCGTGACGTGACGGCGGGGGAGGTCCTGGCGCCGTATCTCCACGCACAGGCGGCGGACTTCCTGCGGAGCCTGCGAGTCCACGCGGAGGCCGGCGCGGACACGTCGGGCGCGGAGCGGGCCACCCGGGCGCTGCGGGGTGCGGCACGGCGGATCAGCGGAACGCTGCACACCTTCCGCCCGCTGCTCGACGCGTCCTGGGCGGACCACCTGCGGTCCGAACTCGCCTGGCTGTCCGGCACGCTCGCCCTCGAGCACGCCTGCACGTCCCGGCTCGTCCGCCTGGTGGACGCGCTGTCCCGCCTGTCGGGCGTGAGCGGGCCCGTGCCCGCCGCCCGGGGAGCGGACGGCGGCGGACTGACCGTGGGCGCCGCGCGGGCTGGGGCGCTCCTCGAACGGCAGCTGACGCTCGCCCGGACACGGGCCCACTCCGCGGCGCTCCAGGCCCTCGGCTCGTCCCGCTTCCACGCGGTCGCGGACGCGGTCGCGCTGCTCGCCTCCGAGGTCCCGCTCGGCCCGGCGGCGGCGGCCCCCGCCCTGGAGGTTCTCGACGTGCCGGCCGAAACGGTCGAACGGCGGCTCCTCGACGCGGTGGCGGCGCTTCCGCTGGGCCGCGCCGCGCATCCGTACAACGCGGACGCCCTGGCGCTCTCGGCCGGTGAGGCCCAGGACGCGCCCTGGCACCAGGCACGGCTGCTGCTGCGGCTCCACCGGTACGCGGAGGAGGTCCGCACCGGCGGCGATCCGGACCCCGTGCTGTACGAGGCCGGGCGCGCCCTCGACCGCCACCGCGACGCCTCGGACGCGGCGTCCGCGGCCTCGACGGCGGCCCGCACCCCGCGCATCGCCCCGGCCACGGCCTACGCCCTCGGGGTCCTCCACGCCGACCAGCGCCACGAGGTCGAGGCGGCCCGCTTCGCCTTCCAGCACGCCTGGCGGCAGCGCGCGACGGTCGCGGTCCCATGACGGTCCTGGCGGCCGGGTGCGTGCTGTGGCGACGCTCGCCGTACGGGGACGGCGGCATCGAGATCTGTCTCGTCCACCGGCCGAAGTACGACGACTGGTCCCTGCCGAAGGGCAAGCTGAAGCGGGGCGAGGACGCGCGGAGGGCGGCCCTCCGCGAAGTCCTCGAGGAAACGGGCCACACCTGCGCCCTCGGCTCCCGCCTCCCGACCGCCCACTACCTGGCGAACGGCCGCCCGAAGGAGGTCTCCTACTGGGCGGCGGAATCGACGGGCGGCACCTTCACCCCCACCGCAGAGGTCGACCGCCTCCTCTGGCTCCCCCCTGCGGCAGCCCACCACCGCCTGACCCACCCCCGCGACCGGCCCTTGGTGGACGCGCTGCTGAGGACCCTGTCGTCGGCGTAGCCCGGTGCCTGGGCGCCAGGCAGGCGTTGAGGCGCGCCGAGGAGCGCCGGGCGCGCAGGCCGCCAACCCAGGCCGGGCCGGGAGAGACCCCGCGGCGGCGCGGGCTCGCGACCAGCGGCCACCGAAAGCCGCCACCGGCCGGGCAGGCCGCGCCCTGTCGGTCGCCGGCGGTGCGACCACCGCCTCGACGGGGAAACCGGCGCCGCGAGGCGGGTCCCGGAGGCCGCCCCAGGGCCCACGGTCGCCATCCGCGCCCCCGCCGCCCGCCGCCGAAACCCCACCGCTCCCCCACCCCTCCGGCCGCCCATCGCCCCGGCACCGAGGCGACCGGCACGGTTCACTTCCCGTTCATCCTTCCCCGTCGGCCGCTTCACCTGTTCTGCCTAATTTCGGCCTTACACGGTGCCCGGCAATGCGCCGCACCCACCACCCCGACACACGCCGCCGTACAACGTCAGGACACAGGTCCACGGCAGGCGGCTTCTGGAAGGAACACCCGAAAGTGAAGCTTTCGCGCAAGATCGGGCTTCGCGCCACTGCGGTCGGTGCCCTTGTCGTCTCCGGCGCCCTGGCCCTCACGGCGTGTGGTTCGGACAACAACACGGGCACCAAGGACGGCGGCACCAAGACCTCCGCCGCCTCGAACATCAAGTGCGACGGCGCCAAGGGCCAGCTCCTGGCCGCCGGCTCCACCGCGCAGAAGAACGCCATGGACCTCTGGGTCAAGAACTTCCAGGCGGCCTGCTCCGGCGTCGAGGTCAACTACCAGGCCATCGGCTCCGGCGGCGGCATCACCAAGTTCAACCAGGGCCAGGTCGCCCTCGCCGGCTCCGACTCCGCCCTGAAGGAGGAGGAGGTCGCCGCCTCGCAGAAGGTCTGCAAGGACGGCAAGGGCATCAACCTCCCCATGGTCGGCGGACCCATCGCCATCGGCTACAAGCTGGACGGCGTGGACAACCTCGTCCTCGACGCCCCCACCCTCGCCAAGATCTTCGACGACAAGATCAAGAAGTGGAACGACGAGGCGATCGCCAAGCTCAACCCCGGCGTGAAGCTCCCCGACACCGCCATCCAGGCCTTCCACCGCTCGGACGAGTCCGGCACCACCCAGAACCTGGGCAAGTACCTGAGCCAGGCCGCCCCGGCCGACTGGAAGCACGACCCGAAGTCGAAGTCGTGGCCCGCCCAGGGCGGCCAGGCCGCCAACGGCTCCTCCGGTGTCGCCTCCGCGGTCAAGGACGCCAACGGTGCGATCGGCTACTTCGAGCTCTCCTACGCGACCGCCGGCAAGATCAGCACGGTCAAGGTGAACACCGGCGCCGCCGCCCCGGTCGAGGCCACCACGGCCAACGCCTCCAAGGCCATCGCCGCCGCCAAGGTCAAGGGCACGGGCAACGACCTGGCCCTGAGCCTCGACTACGCGACCAAGGCCGAGGGTGCCTACCCGATCATCCTGGTCACGTACGAGATCGCCTGCGACAAGGGCAACAAGGCGGAGAACCTGCCGACCCTGAAGGCGTTCCTGAACTACACCGCCAGCGAGGAGGGCCAGAAGGTCCTTTCCGACGCCGGCTACGCCCCGCTCCCGGCGGAGATCGCGGCGAAGGTCCGCGCGATCGTCCCCACCCTGTCCTGATCCCTGCCGGGACCGGCCCGTCCACACCCCTGACGGGCCGGCCCGGCATCCGGTGCACCGCCGCCAGGAACCCGTGAGGGTTCCGCAGACCGGAGATTCCGATGGTTACGACGACCAACCAAGTACCACCGCCCAGGCGCTCCGACATACGCGCCGAGCGGTCCAAGAGCACGACCCGCCCCGGTGACCGGATCTTCCTCGGCCTGTCCCGCGGGTCCGGCATCACCCTTCTGGTGATCATGGCCGCGATCGCGGTCTTCCTGACCTACCGCGCCGCCCTCGCCATCTCGAAGGACGACGCGAACTTCCTCACCACCTCCGAGTGGAACCCGGCGGGCCAGCCCCCGGCCTTCGGCATCGCCGTCCTCGTCTTCGGCACGATCGTCAGCTCGGTCATCGCGATGGCCATCGCCGTCCCGGTCGCCATCGGCATCGCGCTGTTCATCTCGCACTACGCGCCGCGCAGGCTCGCCGGCCCGCTCGCGTACATCGTCGACCTGCTCGCCGCCGTGCCCAGCATCATCTACGGCCTGTGGGGCGCGATCTTCCTCGTCCCGTACCTCGACGGCCTCAACAAGTGGCTCGACGAGTACTTCGGCTGGACGTACATCTTCGACAAGGCCGGCGAGGGCCTCGCGCGCAACCTCTTCACCGTCGGCATCCTGCTGGCGATCATGATCCTTCCGATCATCACCAACGTCACGCGTGAGGTGTTCCTCCAGGTCCCGAAGATGCACGAGGAGGCCGCCCTCGCCCTCGGCGCCACGCGCTGGGAGGTCATCCGGCTCTCGGTCCTCCCCTTCGGCCGCTCCGGCATCATCAGCGCCTCGATGCTCGGCCTCGGCCGCGCCCTCGGCGAGACCATGGCCGTCGCCGTGGTGCTCTCGCCGAGCTTCGTCATCTCGGCGCACATCCTCGACCCGGGCGGCGGCACGTTCGCCCAGAACATCGCCGCCAAGTTCAACGAGGCCAACGAGTTCGGCCGCGACGCGCTGATCGCCTCCGGTCTGGTGCTCTTCTTCATCACGCTGCTGGTCAACGGCGCGGCCCGGTGGATCATCGCCCGCCGCAAGGAGTACTCGGGGGCCGCCGCGTGAACGACGCACGCTCGGCCGCCGTGCCGCAGACAACGACGAAACCCGCACCCCTGTGCCGCGCGGGCGGAGAAGAGAACGTAAGGGGAGCAGCATGAGCCAGAGCCACGCCGTCCAGGACCGCCCGGTCGCGAGCGCCGTCCGCCACGACCCGCTGCGCCACGCCCGGCTCCCCCGCTGGACCCCGCTCGGCATCGCCGCCGGATCGATCGCCGCCGGCGCCGGACTCGGCGTCGCCGCGGGCTGGCACAGCCGCGTCCAGTGGGGCATGATCGCCGCCCTGATCTTCGTCGCCGCGACCTACCTGCTCACCGCCAAGGTGGAAGGCGGCCGCCAGGCGAAGGACCGGGTCGCCACCAGCCTCGTCTGGGTGTGCTTCATCCTCGCCGTCGTACCGCTGCTGTCCCTCGGCTGGGTCACCATCAGCAAGGGCCTGGAGGTCCTCGACCCGTACTTCCTCGGCCACTCGATGAACGGCGTCCTCGACGCCGAGACCGGCGGCGGCATCTACCACGCGCTGCTCGGCACCATCGAGCAGGTCGGCATCGCGACCCTGATCGCCGCGCCGATCGGCATGCTGACCGCGGTGTACCTCGTCGAGTACGGACGCGGGAAGCTCTCCCAGGCCGTCACCTTCTTCGTCGACGTGATGACGGGCATCCCCTCGATCGTCGCGGGCCTCTTCATCCTGGCCACCTGGAATCTGATGCTGGGCTTCGGGCCCTCCGGATTCGCCGGCGCGATGGCCCTGGCCATCCTGATGATGCCGGTGGTCGTCCGCTCCACCGAGGAGATGCTCAAGCTCGTCCCCAACGAGCTGCGCGAGGCCTCCCTCGCCCTGGGCGTCCCGAAGTGGCGGACGATCCTGAAGGTGGTCCTGCCCACCGCGATCGGCGGCATCACCACGGGCGTCATGCTCGCGGTCGCCCGCATCACCGGTGAGACGGCCCCCGTGCTGCTCCTGGTGTTCGGTACGAAGCTGATCAACCCGAACCCCTTCGAAGGCGCTCAGGCCTCCCTGCCGCTGTACGTCTACGAGCAGTACGCGGTGGGCACCGACGCATCGGTCGCCCGCGCCTGGGCAGCCGCCCTCGTGCTGATCGCCTTCGTCATGCTCCTCAACCTGGTGGCCCGCGGCATCGCCCGCTGGAAGGCCCCGAAGACCGGCCGCTGACGCGGTCGATTGGAAGTGATTCACATGGCCAAGCGAATCGACGTCAGCGGCCTCTCCGCCTACTACGGCGCCCACAAGGCGATCGACGACATCTCGATGACCGTCGAGCCCCGCTCGGTGACGGCCTTCATCGGCCCGTCCGGCTGCGGCAAGTCCACGTTCCTGCGCACCCTGAACCGGATGCACGAGGTCACCCCCGGCGGGCGCGTCGAGGGCAAGGTGATGCTGGACGACGAGAACCTGTACGGCTCCCACGTCGACCCGGTCGCCGTGCGCCGTACGGTCGGCATGGTCTTCCAGCGCCCGAACCCGTTCCCCACCATGTCGATCTTCGACAACGTCGCGGCGGGCCTGCGGCTGAACGGCAAGTACCGCAAGAGCGAGCTCAACGACATCGTCGAACGGTCCCTCAAGGGCGCGAACCTCTGGAACGAGGTCAAGGACCGTCTCAACAAGCCCGGCTCCGGTCTCTCCGGCGGCCAGCAGCAGCGTCTGTGCATCGCCCGCGCGATCGCGGTCGAGCCGGACGTCCTGCTGATGGACGAGCCGTGCTCGGCGCTCGACCCGATCTCGACGCTCGCGATCGAGGACCTGATCGGGGAGCTGAAGGAGCGCTTCACGATCGTCATCGTGACGCACAACATGCAGCAGGCGGCGCGCGTCTCGGACCGCACGGCGTTCTTCAACCTGGCGGCCGTGGGCCAGCCGGGCAAGCTCATCGAGCTGGACGACACCGAGCGGATCTTCTCGAACCCGTCCGTCCAGGCGACCGAGGACTACATCTCCGGCCGCTTCGGATAGACGACAGGGACTTGCAGTGCTGCATGGCGGTGCCACTGCAAGGCGAAGGGCCCGCCCCCTCTCCCGGGGGCGGGCCCATTCTCGTTCTCAGGTGCGTACTGGCGACCCGCGGTCAGCCGAAGAAGAGCTGCACCACGAAGTAACTCACCGCCGCCACGATCGCCGCCGCCGGCATCGTGATGAACCAGCCCATCACGATGTTCTTGGCGACACCCCAGCGCACCGCGCGGGAGCCCTTCGTCGAGCCCACGCCCATGATCGCCGAGGTGATCACATGCGTCGTCGAGATCGGCGCGTGGAACATGAACGACGCCGTGTACATCACCGACGCCGCCGTCGTCTCCGCGGCGAAGCCCTGCGGCGGGTCCAGTTCGATGATGCGGCGGCCCAGCGTCCGCATGATGCGCCAGCCGCCCGCGTACGTACCCAGCGACAGCGTCAGCGCACACGCGACCTTGACCCAGATCGGAATGGCGTCGCCCGCGGTCTGCACATCGGCGATGACCAGGGCCATCACCACGATGCCCATGGTCTTCTGCGCGTCCTGGAGGCCGTGTCCGAGCGCCATGCCCGCCGCCGAGACGGTCTGGGCGATCCGGAAGCCTCGCTTCGCCTTGCTCGGGTTGGCCTTACGGAAGATCCAGAGGATCGCCACCATCACCAGGTAGCCGAGGATGAGCCCGACGAACGGCGAGATGAACATCGGGATGACGACCTTCTCCAGGACGCCGGTCCAGATGACCTCGGTGCCGCCCGCGAGCGCCGCGCCCACCATGCCGCCGAACAGCGCGTGGGAGGACGACGAGGGCAGCCCGAAGTACCAGGTGACCAGGTTCCAGACGATCGCGCCGATCAGCGCGGCGAAGAGGATGCCCATCCCCTTCGAGCCCTCGGGCGTCTGGATCAGGCCCTCGCTGACGGTCTTGGCGACCCCGCTGCCCAGGAAGGCACCGGCGAGGTTCATCACGGCCGCCATCGCGAGCGCCGCCCGCGGGGTCAGCGCCCGCGTCGAGACCGAGGTCGCGATGGCGTTCGCCGAGTCGTGGAAGCCGTTCGTATACGTGAAGCCGAGCGCGACACCGATGGTCACGATCAGCGCGAAGGTGTCCACGAAGCCTCAGGACTCCTTGACCGCGATGGTCTCCACCGTGTTGGCCACGTGCTCGAACGCGTCGGCCGCCTCCTCGAGCACATCCACGATCTGCTTGAGCTTGAGCACCTCGATGGCGTCGTACTTGCCGTTGAAGAGCGTCGCGAGCAGCTTGCGGTGCACCTGGTCGGCCTGGTTCTCGAGGCGGTTGACCTCGATCCAGTAGTCGGTGAGGTTGTCCATGGTCCGCAGGTGCGGCATGGCCTCGGCGGTGAGCTCGGCGGCTCGCGCCAGCACCTCGATCTGCTGCTCGACGCCCTTGGGCAGTTCCTCGACGTTGTAGAGGACGACCAGGTCGACGGCCTCCTCCATGAAGTCCATGATGTCGTCGAGGGACGAGGCGAGCTTGTAGATGTCCTCGCGGTCGAACGGCGTGATGAACGAGGAGTTCAGCTGGTGGAAGATCGCGTGGGTGGCATCGTCCCCCGCGTGTTCCGCCGCCCGCATCCGCTCCGCGATCTCGGCCCTGGCGGAAGCATCCGCACCGAGCAGTTCCATCAGGAGCTTCGAGCCCGTGACGATGTTGTCCGCGGACGCGGCGAACATGTCGTAGAAGCTCGTCTCCCTGGGGGTCAGACGAAATCGCACGTGGGGTCCTCGGGGTGCATGGGTTTCGGTCAGGCTGATGCTAGGCGCATCATCCGGCCACGGCTAACCGGCGTCCCTTCAGTGTCGCCCATCAGGCACAGTGTTCCGCACGGGCCCCCGCAGCGATAGGCGGGGATCGGTACCATATACCCACGCGGGGTATACACACCCTTTCTGGACAACGGGAGGACGCGATGACGACCACCGAGGCGACCGGCCCCACGGTCACGGACGAGGTCACCGAGGTCACGGGCGCGGCGACCGACCACGACCACGGGGTGCACGGGTACCACAAGCAGAAGGACGAACACCTCAAGCGTCTGCGCCGGATCGAGGGGCAGATCCGCGGCCTGCAGCGGATGGTCGACGAGGACGTCTACTGCATCGACATACTCACCCAGGTCTCGGCGTCCACGAAGGCACTGCAGTCCTTCGCGCTGCAGCTCCTGGAGGAGCATCTGCGCCACTGCGTCGCGGACGCGGCGCTCAAGGGCGGCGACGAGATCGAGGCGAAGGTCGAGGAGGCCACCAAGGCCATCGCCCGCATGATGCGCACCTGAGCCGCCCGGGCGGCGCGGACCTCAGCGCTCGGCCCGGTCGGCGGTCACCTTCAGCACCTCGTCGATACGGTCGGAACTGAGCCGTTCCCCCGCCGCCGCGGCGGCCGCGATCATCAGCTCACCGCACAGCTCGATCTCGGCGAGGGCGACGTGGTCCTGGACGGTTGTCGTACTGGGCGGTGCCACGTGCGTTCACCTCTTCCAGCCGGTGTCGACTTCCTAGCGTAGGGACCGCGGCACACACCGCGCATGGCACGTCCGGACCATTCTTCCGGCCCCACAGGGCCCACCCCGGACCACCGTTTTCCGGCCAAGGGGCCCCATGCCGCCCACACGCGCCGTGGCGGGACCGCTCCCGCGTCAGGCCTTGATCTTCCCGGCGTAGATGTCCCTCGGATCGGGAAGCCGTACGTCCACCGGGGAGCCGAAGGCGTACAGCAGGGTCGTCGACGCGACCGCGACCGAACGGCCCTGGTTGACGAAGCTGAACTGGTGCCGCACCTTGCGCAGCCGCCCCTCCTCGTCGATGTACGCGTCGAACGGCACGCTGTCCTTGGCGAACCCTTTCGCCGCCGCGGCGAGCGCGCCGCGCAGCTGGGGCGACGCGGCCCGTGCGGCATGACCGATGTCGGTGGTCCCGCGGTAGTGCCGGACCTTCACCCCCGCGAGCTCCTCCTCGCCGGCGAAGGTCACCTGCCGCGCACCGCGCAGCAGTTCGGCGGCGGCCGCCGGGTCGGTGGCGCCCCCGGTGACCAGGTTGCCGTCCTCCAGGGTCGTCGTGTCGACCCTGACCCACTTGTCGTCGGGGACGCCCGCGCCGCGGTTCTTCATGTACAGAGCGCCGGGGGCGAGGAGTTCGGTGATGGGCCGGTGTTCACTGGCCCCTGCGGCGTCCTTGGGAAGGACGACCTTGAGCTGCCCGAGCCGGCGGCGGAAGTCGTAACCGCCCTCGCCCCGGATGGTGACCCGGGTCCCGCCGGTCGCCATCTCCATGGACGTACGCGCCTTGGACGTACCGGACCTGAGCAGTACGTCGGACGCCGCCCGCACCGTGCGCCCGGGGTCCGTGTCGCCGCCGCCCGCTCTGGCCCCGGCCGCCTCTCCGGCGCACCCGGCGGCCATCGCCCCCATCACGGCGACGGTGACGGCGAACGCCCCGCCCTTGAGCCTGTGCTGCTGCACCACCATCGCCTGCCAACCCCCAACGCCCGACCGCCGCTTGCCCGAGAGCCCCACCCGTCCCCTGGGTCCGGGGACCTGGGGACAACCCATCCGGATAACGACTGCCCCGGCTCCCCGTCACGCGGGCGGTGGACGCCGTGGGCCGAGTACCGTGGAACCGTGCATCAGCAAGCCCCACCCGACGACAGCCCCATACACCGGACCACCACCGTCGAACGTGGCTCGTTCTGCATCGCCCGGTGCAGCTGCGGCTGGACGGGGCCCGCGCGCCGCTCGCGCGACCGGGCCCGCACGGACGCGGCGCAGCACCACGAGCCGGGCGTCTGAGGACGCGGCGAGGCCGGACCGCGAGGCCGCGCAGCGGGGGGCCGGCGGCGTCCGACAGTGGCGTCAGGCCGCCAGGTCGTTCTCGCCGCTGCCGAGGTGGGCCTCGGGGATGTCCAGGGCCTCGGGCCGCTCCAAGGCCGGCGCGCGCCGGGAGCGTACGAGCCGGCCGGCCGTCCCGGACCGGGCGAGGGCCGAGACGAGCGGGGTCAGCAGGGCCAGCGCGAGCGGGGCGAGCAGCAGCACGGCCGCCGTGCCGAGCGCGAACCCGCCGATGACGTCGGTGGGGTAGTGGACGCCCATGTAGACCCGGCAGAAGCCCTCGGCCAGGGCGAGACCGATCGCGGCGAGGCCGAACTTCCGGTGCGCGACGAAGATGCCGACGCCCAGCGCCATGGCCAGGGTGGCGTGGTCGCTCACGAAGGAGAAGTCGGTCTTGCCGGCGACGAGGACCTCGAGGCCCTCGTGGTCCAGGAACGGGCGGGGCCGTTCCACGAAGCCGCGGATGGGGATGTTGATCAGCAGGGCGATTCCGGCCGCGAGCGGCGCCCAGACCAGCCCGGCGACGGCGCTCACCGAGTCGGACGGCGCACCGCGCCGGCGGACGCTCCACCAGCACCAGAGCACGACGAGCACCATCGCGAGCATGATTCCGTACTCGCCGACGAACTCCATGACCCGGTCGAACCACGACGGAGCGCTGCGCGCCAGCCCGTTGATGTCGTAGAGCAGGCCGACATCGGGGTTCGAACCGTCCGATGCGAGTCCAGCCATCTGCTGAGGCCCCTTGCCTTGTCGCCTGCGGCGGCGCACGTCCGTGTGCGCCGCGCTTCCAACCCCCGTGATCCGTGCGGTCAGAACTGCGCGGCCAGTCGCATGGTCATATGCGGCTGTCCCAGACCAGGGAACGACCCGCTCGAGGGGTACGTTCCACTCTCCACCGAACGATCACCATGACGTTATCGAAGAGTGACACATCGTCGCAGTTCAGGGCCTCGGCTCAACGAAGAGTTCCAGCCATCGCCGACGCCGCGTCAGATGGTCGTCGGGTGCCCGACCGGTCGTCAGACCCGGGGCCGCGCGGGGGGCAGGGCCGCCGCGCCGTCCTTGGTGACCCGGGTCGCCCCGAAGTAGTCCGGTGTGTCGATCTTGTCGAACCGGATGACGGCCCCGGTGTACGGCGCGTTGATCATGTAGCCCCCGCCGACGTAGAGCCCGACATGCCGGATCGCGCGCGAGTTCGTCAGATCGTCGGAGAAGAACACCAGATCGCCCGGGAGCAGCTCGTCACGGGACGGGTGCGGCCCCGCGTTGTACTGGTCGTTGGCGACACGCGGCAGCTCGATGTCCACGGTCCGGTACGCCGCCTGCGTCAGCCCCGAACAGTCGAACCGGCCACCCTGCTCCGGCGTCCCGTTGCCGCCCCACAGATAGGGCGTTCCGAGTTTCTTCTGCGCGAAGTAGATGGCCCCGGCCGCCTGCCGCGACGGCTCCACCCGTCCGATCGGCCGCGCGAAGCTCTTCTCCAGGGTCCTGATGATCCTGACGTAGTTCTGCGTCTCACTGATGCGCGGCACCCCGCCGGACTTGATGACCCGGTACGCCCCCGCGTTGTACGCGGCGAGCATGTTGTCCGTCGGATCGCCGGGCACCTTCCTCACGTACTGGGCGAGCTCGCAGTCGTACGAGGCGGCCGACGGAATCGCGTCGTTCGGGTCCCACACATCGCGGTCCCCGTCCTTGTCCCCGTCGATGCCGTGCCCGGCCCAGGTGCCGGGGATGAACTGGGCGATGCCCTGGGCGTTGGCCGGGCTGGTGATCTTCGGGTTCCAGCCGCTCTCCTGGTACAGCTGCGCGGCGAGCAGGGCGGGGTTGATGGCGGGGCAGAGATTCCCCCACCGCTGCACCAGCGCCTGGTACGCGGCCGGTACGGACCCCTTGGCCAGGCCCACGGACCCGTTCTTCCCGGTGCCCGCCCCGCCGATGAGGCCGGCGGCGGCGGAGTACGTACCGACGACGAGCAGCCCGACGAAGCTCAGGCAGACCCCGAAGGACACCGCGGCGACGAGCCAGGCCTTACGCACCGTCAACCACCCCTCGGGTCTTGGCAGTCCACCGCCCGTCAGTCTAGGTGTCGGAGCCCCTCATGAGGGGAGGTCGGCCGATTCGTGCCGGTCACCGGGCCGGAATGCGTGGGCGCGGCCCCAAGAGTGCAACAACGACAGTCATTGCCCGGAGTCACCCCCCGTGATACACAGAGTGACGATACGACTCCTCGCGCACCACCGGTCCGTCCGTCGCAGGTCAGCGCGGCCGGTTCGGTCAAATGTGCGGTGATCGGGTAAAGAGAGCCGCCAAGTCGGCATACTCGGACGGTTTCATCAGCGAAGATAGGGCGATGACCCATGCCATCAGGCAGGGGGCAACGAACTACCCAACAGGGGCGGTGAGTTACATGTACCTGGCGGCCGAAAAGGGCGACATCACCACCATCATCGGTGGAATCGCCCCGAACTGGGGGCCCTTCGGGAGCCTGGGGAACGAGGCCCGAGTGATGATCGAGGTCGTGATGGCCGTGGCCATCCTGCTCTGTCTCGGCATCGCGATCTGGGGAGCGGCCAAACAGCGCATCGGCGCGACCGCCCTCCGGGACACGTTCAGCGCCGAGCAGGGCAAGGGCCTGATCGTGGCCGGTCTGACCGGCGTCTTCATCATCGGGTCACTGGGGACGCTCTTCACCATCGTGTACGGGATGGCTGTCTAGCCGCCCCGCCAACCCCACTTTCCTCCCGTTCCCACGAGGTTGCGTCTCCCTGATGTCCAGTCACCACACCGCGCCCGCGCGGGAACCAGCACGGCTACCGTCGTATTACCTGCAATCGGTTGAGGGGGCGAACCCGTCATGAGCCTCGGCGACGAGAACGACGGCTTCGACGGCATGGGCGGCGCGGGCCAGACCCGTACGCGCCTCCCCGACGGCGGCACCGGCGACGTCTACGGCGACACCCGGCGCCCGGTCCGCGCGTCGCGGTCGCTGATCACGGTGGTGGGGGTGGTGGTGCTGCTGATCGCGGCCATCGCGTTCGCGAACCGCGACGGCGGGACGTCGGCCACACCCGAGCCCAACGCGAAGGGCGGCGGCGCGGCACCGACGGCGCCGACGGGCGTGAGACCGGTGGGGTCGGGGTTCGCACGGGACGAGCAGGGGGCGCAGAGCGCGGCGGCGAACTTCGCGGTCATGCTGGGCTCGGACGGCATGTTCAAGCGGGCCAGCCGCCACACGATCGTGGACACGCTCTACACGACCGCGGCGGCGGCGAAGCTGAAGGAGCATCAGGACCAGGCCTACTCGGCAGAACTTCTCAAGAAGCTGGGTCTGGACCCCGAGGGGAACCCTCCCAGTGGCAGCACCTTCGTCTCCCGGGTCATTCCCGTGGGAACCAAGGTCGAGGCCTTCTCCGGAAACACGGCCAAGGTCGCTGTCTGGTACACGGGACTGATCGGCATGTCAGGGACCGGTTCCACCGATCCTGTGCGCACCACGTGGAAGACCTGGACCTTCGACCTCCAGTGGGCCAACGGCGACTGGAAGATCACACAGGATGCGGAACGGGACGGCCCCGCTCCCGTACCCGGTGATGTCGCGGCATCCAGCGCCGACGAGATCAGCAAGGCAGTAGAGGATTTTGGAGGGTTCACCTATGCCCGGTAGTCCTCGCTCCCGCACCTATCCGGTCGTCGCGCTGCTGACAGGACTGCAGACCGCGGCCTTCCTGTTCGCCGCCCGCGCGACCGCCGCTCCCTCACCGACGCCCACCCCTTCTCCCAGTGACAGCAGTGATGTCTGCCGGTACCTGAGCGGCCACGCCAAGCGCTACTGCGAGCAGGGCCAGAACGGGAATCCGGGGACGGGAGGCGGGAACCCCGGGAGCCCGCTCGAGCAACTCGACCCCCTCTCCTCCCTCGCCCGCGGATGCGCCGACGCCGCCGTCTCCATCGTCGACACCCTCTCCAAAGCCGTGAGGGAGACCGCCGACGTCGACTTCACCAACCCCGCCTTCCTCGCCCGCTACGCCGTCGTCTTCGCCGCCGCCACCGTCCTCACCCTCCTCCTGTGGCTGCTCGCCGTCGCCAAGCGCGCCATCCGCGGCGTACCCCTGACCACCGCGCTGTCCGAGGCCATCGGTTTCCTCTGGCTCACCGTTCTCGCCTCGGCCTTCACCCCGCTGATCCTCTACACCGTCGTCTCCGCCACCGACGCCGTCACCGAGGTCATCGCCTCCGGCACCGGCAAACAGACCGACGTCTTCTTCGGGTCCTTCAAGGAGGCCCTGCAGAAGGGCGACTCCATCGGTGGCGGGCCCATCATGCTGATCATCGTGTCGCTGGTGACCGTGCTCGCCGCCGGTGTGCTCTATCTGGAGCTCTTCCTGAGGGCCGTCCTGCTCTACGTCGGCGCCCTCCTCGGCGTCGTCGTCTACGCCGGGCTCGTCGACAAAAACATGTGGGGCCACGTCCGCCGCTGGGCCGGGATCATGATCGCCGTCATTCTGGTGAAACCGGTGATCGTGATCGTCCTGGGCCTCGCCGGGGCACTCGCCTCCGACGACGGACCGAACTCCTTCTCCGCCGTCGTCTCCGGCCTCGCCATCATCCTGCTCGCCATCTTCGCGTCCGCGATGATCTACCGCTTCGTACCCGGCTTCGGCGACGAGATCATCGCCTCCCGCAACAACCGCCTCCACCAGGGCGGGGAGAACGCGGCCGCCGCCGTCATCTCCTCCCCGGCCGCCCTCGTCTCGCAGGGCATCAAGACCCACAGCAGCCGCGGCCCCCAGGGCGACGGGGGCAGCGGTGGCGGAGGCGCCCGTCCCGTCAACCCGCTGGCCGGGGGCGTGGCGGCGCACAGCTCCCGGACGGCGACGTCCGGAGGCGGGGCCGGCGGCGGAACTGTCCCCTCCGCCGCACCCCCGCCCCGTAGCGGCAGCTCCGCCGTGGGCACCCCGCACAGCAACCGCAAGAGCACCGGCACAGGTACAGGAAGCACAGGAGGTGGAGGGCGTTGACGACCCAGTCCCAGCCGATCACGCCCCGTCGTACGTATCTCATCGGCCGCGCCCGGCCGAACGCGATCGTCGGCAAGAACCGCGAGACCGGCGAGATCGCACTGATCATCGCCGGCGCGTTCCTCGGCATGATGAGCGGGCTGCTGGTCCCCGTCCTGTCCGCGCGGATCGTGCTGCTCATGGGGTTCCCGCTGCTCGCGCTGGCCGCCGTGTACGTCCCGTACAAGCACCGGACCTTCTACAAGTGGTTCGAGATCAACCGCAGTTACAAGCGGACGCTCAAGCGGGGCACCGCCTACCGCTCCGGCTCCGCGGAGGCGGGCACCCGGATCGACGGCCGCGAGGTCGAGGTCGGCCCGCCGCCCGGCATCGGCCGCATCGGCTGGCTCGCCGCGCCCTTCGGCCCCGACGAGATCGCCGTACTGCTCCACGCCGACCGCAGGACGGTCACCGCGGCCATCGAGATCGAGGGCCCGGGCGTCGGACTGCGCGACAGCGAGGACCAAGAAGCCCTGGTGGACCGTTTCGGCACCCTCCTCAAGCACGTCGCCAACGGAGACGGCTTCGTCACCCGCCTCCAGATGCTGGCCCGTACCCTCCCCGCCGACCCCGACGCTCACGCCAAGGACGTCGCCCAGCGCGGCGACCACAACGCCCCCGGCTGGCTCCAGGACTCGTACGACCAGCTCCAGTCGATGGTGTCCACCTCCAGCGAGCAGCACCGCGCCTACCTCGTCGCCTGCATGCACTACAGCCGCGAGCTCGCCGCCGAGGGCCAGGCCATGGCACGCGCCGCCGCTCAGGCCGCCGGCCGCAGGAAACTCGACAAGGACGCCGGGCTCGCCGTCGTCATGGCCCGCGAACTCACCGACATCTGCGCCCGCCTCGCCGAGGCCGACATCCGCGTCCGCCAGCCCCTCGGCCAGAGCCGGCTCGCGTCCCTGGTGCACTCCATGTACGACCCGGACCACCCCATCGACCACATCCAGGCCATGACCAAGCGCAACGCCTGGCCCGCCGAACTCGACGCCATGGAGCCCACGTACCTCCAGGCCAAGACCCGTGAGTCGTCGACCCGCGCGCCCTGGTGCCACGCCACCGCGTGGGTCAAGGAGTGGCCGATGACGCCCGTCGGCGTCAACTTCCTCGCCCCGCTGCTCGTCCACACCCCCGATGTGATCCGCACGGTCGCCGTCACCATGGACCTGGAGCCCACCGAGGTCGCCATCGAGCGGATGCTGACCGAGAAGACCAACGACGAGGCCGACGCCTCACGGGCGGCGAAGATGAACCGCACCGTCGACCCCCGCGACATCGCCGCCCACGGCCGGCTCGACCAGCGGGGTGAAGATCTCGCCAGCGGCGCGGCAGGCGTCAATCTTGTCGGGTACATCACTGTGTCGTCGCGTTCGCCCGAGGCCCTGGCCAGGGACAAGCGGACGATCAGGGCCTCGGCCGGCAAGTCGTATCTGAAGCTGGAGTGGTGCGACCGCGAGCACCACCGGGCCTTTGTGAACACCTTGCCGTTCGCGACCGGCATCCGCCGATAGCGCTGATAGGGGCCCTGACTGATGCGAGATCCGCTGTCCCTCCTCACCGAAGCCTTCACCTCCCTCCTCTTCGGCAAGGTGGAGACCACCCGGCTGCCCGTAAGGACGTCGACCGGCCAGGCGCAGGCCGTCTACCTGCCGACCGCCGCGCCCGGCCTCGGCGACTCCGGCGTGATCATCGGCCGGGAGGTCTACAGCGGCAAGGGATACATCTACGACCCGTTCCAGCTGTACGGACAGCAGCTCCCCGCCCCGCACTGGCTGGTACTCGGCGAGTCCGGCAACGGCAAGTCCGCGCTGGAGAAGACGTACGTCCTGCGGCAGTTGCGGTTCAAGGACCGACAGGTCGTCGTCCTCGACGCACAGGGCGAGGACGGCGTCGGCGAATGGAACCTCATCGCCCAAGAGCTGGGAATAACCCCCATCCGGCTCGACCCGATGGTCGCCGTCGACGACGGGATCCGGCTCAATCCGCTGGATCCCGCCATCACGGCGACCGGCCAGCTCGCGCTGCTGCGCACCATCATCGAGGTCGCGATGGGCCACGGCCTCGACGAGCGGGCCGGCTTCGCGCTCAAGGTCGCCCACGCCTACGTCGTCCAGACGATCACCGACCGCCAGCCGGTGCTGACCGACATCGTCGAGCAACTGCGCCACCCGGAGGCGGACTCGGCCGAGGCGATGAACGTCGACATAGACGATGTACGGGCCTGGGGCCTGGACGTGGCGCTGGTGCTCGACCGGCTGGTCGACGGTGACCTGCGGGGCATGTTCGACGGTCCGACGACCGTCGGCATCGACCTTGACGCGCCGCTGATCGTCTTCGACCTCTCCCACATCGACCGTAACTCGATCGCCATGCCGATCCTGATGGCGATCGTGGGCGTATGGCTGGAGCACACCTGGATCCGCCCCGACCGCAAGAAGCGCATCTTCCTCGTGGAGGAGGCGTGGCACATCATCAACTCGCCCTTCGTGGCCCAGCTCTTCCAGCGGCTGCTGAAGTTCGGCCGGCGGCTCGGTCTGTCCTTCGTCGCGGTCGTCCACCATCTCTCCGACGTGGTCGACGGGGCCGCGGCGCGGGAGGCCGCCGCGATCCTGAAAATGGCCTCGACCAGAACGATCTACGCCCAGAAGGCGGACGAGGCACGGGCGACGGGCCGGGTCCTCGGCCTGCCTCGCTGGGCGGTCGAGATCATTCCGACGCTGACACCCGGTATCGCGGTATGGGACGTCAACGGCAATGTCCAGGTCGTCAAACACCTCATCACCGAGACGGAACGGCCTTTGGTCTACACCGACCGCGCGATGACCGAGTCCTCGCTTCCGGACCTCCCGGAGGAACTCCAGGCCGCGGAGTGGGAGGCGGAGCAGCGCGCCTCCCTGAGCGAGTCGTCCGAATCGACGGTGGCGTGACATGCCGCCGGCGCAGCCCCGAGAGGAACGCGGGATCCCGGACGGCCTGTTGGTGGGGCTCCTGGGGTTTCTGCTCGGCCTGACGGTCATGGTGTGGACGGCCACGGGCCTGGCGGGACTCTTCTCGCACGGCGCGTGGCCGCGGGGCGTGACCTTCGCCCACACACCCTCCGCGATGCGCGGCCTGCTCTCCAAGCCGCACGACCTGGCGGCCGCCTGGCCCGCCACACCACCGGGGCAGCTCTCCGGATACGGGCTGTTCTGGGGCCTGTTCCTCGGCGAGCTGATGGTGCTGGTGGTCCTGACCGTGTTCGTCCTGGGGACGGTGGCGCGCTGGCGGGCGGTACGGGCGGCGCGCGAGGCCCGCTCGTACGGCACGAAGTACGACGCCGGGGACGGCAGGGAACACGGGCGGGAGCACGGTACGGGCTACGAGCAGGACTACGTGTCGCAGTACGGGGCGGAGGACGGCGCCGGGAGACGGCCGAAGGCGCCGGCACCGGTCCCCGTCCGGGCGTCCGCGTCCGTACCCCCGCAGCCGCAACCGCAGCCACAACCGGTCCATGAGGCGGAGCCCACGGCGATGCCGGTGCCGGTACTGGGACCGGTGCCTGAACCCGTCCCCTCTCCCGTGCCGACCCCCGTCGTCCCCTCCCCCCGTGGCGCCCGCCTCTTCTACGGCGACTCCGCCACCCGCCGCCCCGCCGCCCTCCAGGCCATCCGCGACGCCGAGGGAGCCGCCCTCGTCGTCACCTCCGACACGACCCTGTGGTCCGAGACGAAGGACGCCCGGGCCAAGCTCGGTCCCGTCCTCGTCTACGACCCCGGCCACCTCTGCGACACCCCCGCCCGGCTCCACTGGTCACCCGCCGCCGGCTGCGAGGACCCCGCCACCGCCGAGGCCCGCGCCGCCGCGCTGCTGGCCCCCGTGCGGCCCCACGCCCGCCTCGACGCGGCCGTCGCCGACACCGCCGAAACGCTCCTGCGCTGCTGGCTGCACGCCGCCGCGGTGGACGCCCGGCCGTTCAAGCAGGTCCATCGCTGGGCCCAGGGCGGAGCGGCCCACGAACCCGTACGGGTCCTGCGTACCCACCCCAAGGCCGCCGGTGGCCAGGCCGGGCTCCTGGAGTCCGCGCTCACCGCACATCCCGAACGGCGGGAGATGGCCCAGGAACTGACCGCGCGGGCGCTGTCCGCGCTGTCGTCCATCCACATCCGCGACGCCTGCACTCCGAATCGAACTGATTCGCTGACGCTGGAATCTTTCATCGACGAGGGGGGCACTCTTTATGTGGTGGGTGAAGCCATCGAGGACCCCCGCACCCACCCCGGCGCGATGCCCCTGCTCACGGCACTCGCCTCCAGCGTGGTCGAGCACGGCCGCCGCATGGCCGCACGGTCATCCGACGGTCGGCTCGACCCACCACTGACGCTCGTTCTCGACGACATCGCCGCCGTGGCCCCACTGCCCCGGCTCCCGGAGCTGCTGACCAGCGGCGACGACCAGGGTCTGCCCGCCCTGGCCCTCCTCCGCTCCCAGGAACAGGGCCGCGCACGCTGGCCGGAGCCCCTGCCCCACAACTGACCCTAGGACCCTAGGACCCGAGCAGTCGGGCCAGATGGGCATCGCGCTCGTAGACCTCGGGGGCGTACGCGCGCAGAGCGGCGTCCAACGCCGTGAGCTCCGTACGCGCCACCCGCGGGTCGGTGAACGGCAACGCGACCGCGGCGGCGTCCGCCCGCCCCTCCAGCCGGAAGGGCACCGGGACGCTCACCCCGGACCCGTCCCGCAGGTACAAGGAGACCAGCCAGATCAGGTTCGACGCCGAGGCATCCCGCAATTCCACGGTGACCCGTTCGAGCTGGTGCCAGGAGAGCTGCCACTCATGCGTCCAGAAGCGGCAGGTCAGCCCCCAGTCCCTCACCCCGACCACGTTCGCCACGGAGTTCTCCCGCCTGACCACGGCGATGGCGCCGCCGATCAGCAGGGCCACGCCCAGCACGGCCAGGCCGAGTAGGCCCTCGCTGAGTCCCACGCCGCCCCCCCGATGCCCCCGACGACGGCCATCCCCCGGGCCCCGGGGGGACCTTCGCGTGTACGCGCACCCGCACATCCACCGGGCGGGTTCCGCCAGGTCCGGCGCGTCGATGTAGTCGCTGGCGACCCACGGGGCCGGCGCGTCCGGGTCGGCGTCCACGATGGTCCTCCGCCGCCAGCTGCTCCACCGCGAAACCCCCGACCCTCGAGCCCCGTAGTCGATCTCGTCCGAGTGAAGCAGGGCGGCGGCCCCCGGCACCACCCCTCCGCCCGGAAGCGCGTTCGGGGCAGCCCGGGCGTGGCAGGCCCCTACGCGGCCGGCCGCCGGATCTCGTACTCCAGCTCACGCGCCGCGCCGTCCCCCGGCACCGCGACCGACTTCCCCGTCGGCTCGAACCCGAACCGCCGGTAGAACGCCGACGCCCGCGGATTGTTCTCGTGGACGTACAGCCGCACCCGCTGGATCAGCGGCTCGGGCAGCGACCAGGACCACTCCACGGCCGCGCGGAACAGCTCCTGCGTCAGCCCGGTACCCCGCGCCTCCGGCCGGACGTACACGCCCACCAGATGGGTCTGGTCGACCGTCGCCGCCTCACCGAACCTCACCTCCGCGTCCGGCCGCTCGACGAGCACCGTCACCGTCCCCGACCAACTCCCGTCCGGCGCCTCGGCGATGAACTGCCGGATGTCCGGACTGCCTTCGGCCGCGCCCTCGGCCCGCTCCTGCCAGAACGCGTCGGGCCGGGCCACGGCCAGCTCATAGGTGTCCAGGAAGGCGACGGGCGCGGCGGGGTCCCGCAGGGCGGTCAGCCTGATATCGCGGGTCTGCACCCACTCGTCGGCGCGGATGGGCCGTATGACGTGTTCCATTCCCCGATCCTGACGAAAGGGCCCCGCGGAGGCAACATGATTCCCGCCTCCCCCGGGGTCGCGGTCGTACCCCGGTACTACGCACTCGTTCACGCTCCCGCCCCTGGTCGGACGCTCCGCCACCGCCCGCTCCGTAGCGTCGACAACATGATCCGCGCATACGAACTCACCAAGCGGTACGGGGACAAGACCGTCGTCCAGGACCTCGACTTCACGGTCCACCCGGGCACCGTCACCGGCTTCCTCGGCCCCAACGGCGCCGGCAAGTCGACGACGATGCGCATGCTCCTCGGCCTGGACGCACCCACCCGCGGCCGCTCCACCATCGGCGGCCGCGCCTACGCCACCCACCCGGCGCCGCTCACCGAGGTCGGCGCCCTGCTGGAGGCCCGCTCTGTCCACCCCGGCCGCTCCGCCTTCAACCATCTGATGGCCCTCGCCCACACGCACGGCATCCCGCGGTCCCGCGTGGACCACGTCCTCGGCCTGACCGGCCTGACCGACGTCGCCCACCGCCGCGTGAAGGGCTTCTCCCTCGGCATGGGCCAGCGCCTCGGCATCGCCGCCGCCCTCCTCGGCGACCCGGCCACGGTCATCCTCGACGAACCGGTCAACGGCCTGGACCCGGAGGGCGTGTTGTGGATCCGTACCCTCCTGACCTCCCTGGCCGCCGAAGGCCGTACGGTCCTCGTCTCCTCGCACCTGATGAGCGAAATGGCACTGACCGCCGACCACCTGGTCATCATCGGCCGGGGCCGGCTCCTCGCCGACACGACCGTCTCGGCCCTCGTACGGGAGGCGGGCGGCTCCTCCGTCAAGGTCGTCACCCCGGAGGCGGACCGCCTGCGCACCCTCCTGCCCGGCGCCCGGATCACCCCGGAGAGCGCCGACACGCTCCGGGTCACCGGCGCGGACGCCGCGCACATCGGCCGCACCGCCGCCGCCCACGCCATCCCTCTGTACGAACTCACCCCGCAGACCGCCTCCCTGGAACAGGCCTTCATGGACCTCACCCATGACGCCGTCGAATACCAGGCCACCACCGACACCCTGACCGGAGCCCCGGCATGACCACCACGACCAGCACCTCCGCCAAGTCCCCCGCGTCCACCACGTCCACCACGTCCACCACGTCCACCACGGGCGATGCTTCCGCCGTCCCCGCCGCCCCCTACCGCGTCACGCCCACCCGCGTCCTGCGCTCCGAGTGGCACAAACTGCGGTCCCTGCGCTCAACCTGGATCACTCTGCTGTCGTCGGCCGCCCTGACCCTCGGCATCGGCATCGTCATGGGCACCACGTACACCTCCGGCGGCGGCGACTCCGACGTCGACACCGTCGTCCTCGTCCTCTACGGCTCCATGCTCGGCCAGCTCTGCCTGATCGTCCTCGGCATCCTCGTCACCGCCGGTGAGTACTCGACCGGCATGATCCGCGCCTCACTCACAGCCGTCCCGCGCCGCACCCCGGTCCTGTGGGCGAAGGCGGCGGTGTTCACGGCGTCCGTCTTC
The DNA here is from genome assembly GCF_055600045.1 of Streptomyces sp. NPDC038280. Lineage (NCBI taxonomy): Bacteria > Bacillati > Actinomycetota > Actinomycetes > Kitasatosporales > Streptomycetaceae > Streptomyces > Streptomyces sp. NPDC038280. The sequence continues at coordinate 2,492 of NZ_JBVJYZ010000018.1, read as the reverse complement.
ACGGTCTCGATGACGACCGCCCTGACCACCTTCCTGGTCGCCCAGATCTTCCTCTCCGGTACCGACCAGGAGGCCGCCCTCACCGACCCGGGCATCCTCGGCGCGATCGCCGGCAACGCCGCCGGTGTCACCCTGCTCAGCCTGCTCGGCCTCGGCCTCGGCGCGCTGCTGCGCTCCGTGCCCGGCGCCATCGGTGCCTTCATCGGCTGCGTCATGATCCTCCCGGAGATCCTAGGGATGCTCCCCTACGACGCCGTGGAGACCGCCGTCCGGTACTTCCCGACCCAGGCGGCCGGAGCCCTCGGCGCCGCCGACCCCCTCCCCGGAGCAGCCGCCGCCGGACCGGCGCTCCTCGCCCTGTGCCTCTGGGCGGCGGCCGCCCTCGCCGTACCGCTCTTTCTTCTCAAGCGCCGGGACGTGTGACGCACGGACGGCGAGGATGATCACGTGACCACCGAGAGGAACGCGAGCGGTGAGGGTGGGGGCGCCCCGGACCAGGACTGGTCCGAGGGCGCCCCGCCCCTCAGCCAGTACATCCAGCGCGGGGCGCAGCGCGTACGCGCCTTCGACCGGCGCCACCCCTGGGGCTGGGACGCGGTGTTGACCCTCTTCTGGCTCGTCGCCGTCCTCGTGGACGCGAACGGAGGCTGGCGATACAACGCGCGCGACGCCGACGTGCCGGTGTGGCTGGTCGTCGCCATGAGCCTGGGGTTCGCACTCCCACTGCTGTGGCGGCGGCGGCACCCGCTGCCCGTCCTCGTCGTGATGACGGCCGTCGCCGTCCTCAACTCCTGGTCGGGCGCCCTCCTCCAAGCCGCCTTCCTCCAGCTCGTCGTCGTCTTCAACGTCGCCCTTCGCCTGCCCCTGCGCACACTCACCTGGACGTGCGCCCTGATCGCGCCACCGCTGATCGTGGGCGCCGCCCGCTACCCACGGGGCAGTTGGGACCAGCAGATCGTCCCCACCTTGTGGGCGTACGCGATGGTCGCCCTGCTCGGCATCGCGGTCCGCACCCGGCAGGACTACACCGCCGCGCTGGTCGAGCGTGCCCGCCGGCTGGAGGTCGAACGCGACCAGCAGGCCCAGCTCGCCGCCGCCGCCGAACGGACCCGCATCGCCCGGGAGATGCACGACATCATCGGTCACAACCTCTCCGTCATCACCGGCCTGGCAGACGGGGGCGCCTACGCGGCGGCCAAGAGCCCGGAGCGCGCGGCCCAGGCCCTGACAGCCATTGGCACGACCAGCCGCCAAGCCCTCGCGGAACTGCGTCGCCTGCTGGGCGTGTTGCGGGACCAGCCGGCCGAAGCCGCCCGGGCCCCCCAGCCGACGCTCGCCGACCTCGACGCTCTTGTCGAGGCGGTACGGACGGCAGGCCTGCCCGTACGCGCCCTCTTCCCCGCCCCCGTACCTCCCCTGTCGGCCGGCCGCCAGCTGACCGTCTACCGAGTCGTGCAGGAGGCCCTGACGAACACGCTGAAGCACGGGGGCCCGCACGCGACGGCCGATGTCCGGCTCACCTACGGAAGTGAGGTGGGGGAACGGGAGTTGGAGGCAGTGGTGACCGACACGGGCAGGGGCGTGGAACCTCGCACAAGCCCCGTCGCCGATGACGCCCCCGGTCAGGGACTTGCGGGAATGCGGGAGCGAGCTGCCCTCTACGACGGCACACTCGAAGCCGGCCCCCTCGCGACCGGCGGCTGGCGCGTACGACTCCGACTCCCCCTGGAGGACTCCCCCTCGTGACCACTGTGCTCATCGCGGACGACCAACCGATGCAGCGCTTCGGCTTCCGCATGCTGCTGGAGAGCCAGGACGACATGACGGTCGTCGGTGAGGCGTCGAACGGCACCGAGGCCATCCGCATGGTCGCCCAACACCGCCCGGATGTCGCCCTGATGGACATCCGGATGCCCGGCCTGGACGGCATCGAGGCCACCCGCCGCATCATCGCCGCGGGCGCTCGGACCCGAATCCTCATCGTCACGACCTTCGACCTCGACGAGTACGCCTACGAGGGGCTGCGCGCCGGCGCCAGCGGCTTCCTGATCAAGGACGCCCTGCCGGAGGAGCTCCTCTCGGGCGTCCGGGCCGTCGCGAGCGGCGACGCCGTCGTCGCCCCGAGCCTCACCCGCCGGCTCCTCGACGCGTACGTCCACCACCTGCCCGCCTCCCCGGGCGGCCCGCCACACCTGGACGACCGGATCGCCGCCCTCACCGAGCGGGAGAGGGAGATCCTCACGGTCATCGGTCAGGGCTGGACGAACACGGAGATCGGGCAACGGCTCCACCTCGCCGAATCGACGGTGAAGACGCATGTCAGCCGCATTCTGGCGAAGACGGGAGCGAGGGACCGGGTCCAGGCGGTCATCCTGGCGTACGACACGCAATTGGTGACCCCGGCCTGATGCTCGGGCTGGAGGGGGAGGGGCCTTTGCAGAACGGGTCCTGAACGCAGAAAAGCCCCGCACCATAAGGTGCGGGGCTTTCCC